>JAGXFR010000018.1 GCA_024637155.1 Burkholderiaceae bacterium
ACTTTCAAACTTGTCCATCTGGTCTCTTCCTCTCGTGTGCTTGGCGGCTCACGTTTGGAAGTTTCCACGATGGACACTCCAGAAAACGTCAAACTTCTACTGCCTCCCCGGCAGAGCCGGGGGGCCTCCCTTGGTAGCTAGGCGCGGCAATCCGGCCAGAACACCGAGCGCGGCGACGAACAGGTTCAGCTTGACATGCTCGGGCGTGCGCACAGCAGAGCAGCAGCGCTTATGGACTTCGACGAATTTCTCCAAAGGCCAGCTTCTCGCGGATTTGCATTCTTGGCGCCACGCTCCTCGTCCGATCGACACAGATGCGACGACAGTCGGAAGCGGCCAACCGTCAGCCGGGATGGCGATCATCACCGCAAAAGTGATTCCCTTCGCCAACCAGTCCTGCGCCTTCTCCTTGTGCTCGGCATCCAACTCGCCATACCAACTTTCAAGAATCCGGCTTATCGGTTCCGACGCCAGCATCACTTCCTCGGCCAGGCTGTTTTGCGTTTTCGTTGCACTCATGGGGTTGCTCCTGAAATTTCGTTTTGCCGGTAAAAGAAAATGCGGGGAGAGCGCGCCTGCCAGGTATTTGGCTTTGGAGTTCTCCGGCGCCATCCCCAGGTGCGCCGGCACAAGCGGTGCCTTTGCGGTGCGGCTCGGCTCGGCGGTTGTGTGGTGCGGCGCGTCCCCTACTACGTAGGGGGACGCTGCCGCCACAACCCTGACACTTTCGACAGAAGCCAAACCGCAGGTAAACCGCAGCCGAACCGCACTCATGTCGCCACCTTTCGAGCGATCCCGATAGCCGGGTGCCTGTCAGCCTTTTTCCAGCCGAGTGGTTGTCCGACGAGAAGTTCGCCACGGTCGATTAGCCCTGCGAGCGCTCGCGCTGCGACTTCAACCGTTGTGCCGTTCAACAGGTTTTCTTTGCCTGCGAGTTTGGGCAGGAACGTCGTTGCGGTCGGGGCCTGGCTGGTTGCCACCTGTCTCGCGGTGAGCGTGTCGAGCGCGGCGAGTAAGTCGATCTCGGCCTGCGCCATCACAAGCGAGTCGGTCGCGGCCGATGTGGCGTCAATCTGGACGAACGCACCATGCTGGTATTCGAGCAGCACGGAATCCCGCGCCGCATAGTTCGCCTTGGCCCGGTGTAGTTCCACCAGCCCATCTACTCGCCGTTCAAGCCACAGGCGGGTGCGCACGGCCGCTTCCCAGGCCGTAGAGCCGGAATACTCGGAGCCTTCCGCCTTCGCGACGTGGCCTAGCAGCAAGACGCAGCAGTTGAACTCGCGAGCAATGCCGGTGAGCGCGTTCGCGAACACGGTTACTTGATGGCGGTCGTTCTCCAACCCGCCGAACATCTGCGCGATGTTGTCGAGAATCACCAGCGCCGGACGCAGCCTCGCGCACTCGTCGTGGACTTGTTGCATCAGCGGCGTGTAGAGCGGCACACGATCCGCGCCAAAGGTCATCAGAACGTTCTCAAGTCCAGCCCGACCCTCGAAGTGCAAGCCCTCGGATGAGTAGGACGGCGATCGGCCCAGGTGCGCCAGAATGTCGCCCTGCCTGCGTCGAAGTTCCTCCGGGTCATCCTCGCCGAAAAGGCCGATAACCGGCCCTTGCGTGACGGGTTGACCGAAGATCGGAACACCGTTGCCGACGCACGTTCCCACCTGTTGCGCGAACAGCGTCTTGCCGATCCCGGCGCCTCCGAACCCGGCCACCAGCGTTCCGCGCGGAAACCAAGGGCGCCAAACCCATTCGCGTTCTGGTGGCGGGTTCTCGCTCAAGTCGGCCAGCGAGACATAGGCAAACGGCTGCGCCGGTACTGGTGCATCCTCGGTCGCTTGTCTGTGCGCGTCCACGGTCGCCGTAGCGCGATCAATGCTGTGCGGCTTGCGACTGCCGAGAACGTTATCCGCGTTGTATCGCTCGACAGCGGCTTTGCGCACTTCGGCGGGCAGCTTCGCCTTGTCCTCGGGCGTCATGCTTCGCCACATATCGGCGAACTCGACGTTGGACATATCCGCGAACTCGGTGCTCGCCTCATACTTCGGATAATCAATCGAGTCGGGTTCGAACCCTGGCCCAGACGACACCCACTGACCAACAGCTAACGCGGCGTCGATCCTTGCCCTCACGTCGGCGCTCATGGTTGCACCTGAGAGCAATTTGCGGCTTGCCTAGAAATACTCTGCCAGGCACCGAGAACGCTCTGCATCGACTCGACCTCGGCGGCCTCGATCTTCACGGCGTGGTTCCATGCGTCCTCGTCCAGCAGCCCCAGGATCGCGTCCTCGACACGTTTGCGAAGGACTACCGGCGAGAGCGCGTCAACCTCCCAACAGCGTGTCCCGAACCGCCGGGTGAACCACTGGTAACGCGGGTCTCTGCCCTTGGTCGCGGCCTCGAAGTACGGCAGCTTGGTATCGTCGCGCACGTCGGATGCATCGAGCGCTACGCGTCTGATCGTCGCGGTTCCGCCATAGCGTTGAAGTCTGTCAGGCAGATCAACCTCGGACATATGCAGCCCGGACGGGTCCTAGTCGCCGACGTAGAGCGCGACCAGCGGCTTCTCGCTCGACGCAGACTCCGTGGCGATGTTGTGGATCGAAGTCGCGGACCCGTAGCCGTGCATCACCCGAAACGTGACGCCGTACTTCTTCAGCACGGGTGCCAGCGTGCCGCGAACGGTTCCCTTCTCCGACCAGACCTCGACACGCCTGGGTTGCATGGCCCAGTAGTCTTTCCGATACTGATCGACGACGGCGGTGATGATCTCCTCGGGGTCGTCCCACGAAGCGATGCGCTCGGCTGCGCGGCCTTCGTCCACGATCCAATCCCAGTTGAGAAGCCCGTTTTCGCGAACACGGACGAGCAGCTTGCTTACCTTGTCGGTGCTGGCCTTGGACATATCCGGGATCAGCTTCTGTACAAACAACCGATAGCAGACGGCTCGCACCGTCGCCGGTTGAATCTCCTCCAAGATGACAAGCGCCGCCGTGATGATGTCGATGCTCTTCTTCGACATGCCCCGGCCGCGACGGGCTGTTTTCTGGGCGCTCATGGCAGCACCACCGATGCAGCGACCAGCGCAGCAGAAGCAGCCCTGCGGGCGTGGTACCAGACGCGCCACGCGGCGCACTGTTGGCACAAACTCTCAGGCGTGGGGGTGCGCAGGGTGATGCCGCACGCGTAGCACTGAGCGCGGTCCTGCGGGCCGATGGGGATGACGTTACTCCCCCTATAACCCCCTGCGCATTGGCGCGCTATGGCGCGCGCTGCCAATGGCGCACCAGCGAGAAGGTCGACAGTCTTTCCTTGGGACAACCTACAGCCTTCGCGCGCGCGCGAGACTGAGTGCGGCACACCCGCCCAGACGCATCAGAACGGCTCAGGACGCGCCAATTGGTGCTACCCCGCCATTGGTGCGTGGGGGGGGTGAAAAACGATCCGGAGGGCCCGGTAGGCATGACCCCGCGCCCAGGCACGCTGTACCGGTAACACATAAGCCTGACCTGACACAGAACTAGCTATTCAACATCGTTGGCGCGCACCCGCTCGCGCGCAGGAGGAACCACCACATGACCACGGCAGGAAGACTCGCTCACCAGTTCGCGACCCGGTATGAACTCGACACGCGCCGGGCGCTCGACGCGGCAATCGAGCAGATTCACGCAGACGGCGGCGGATACGAAGCCGTCCAGACATATCTAGGTCGCTGCGCAGCTGCAGGCTGTGTTTTGACCCCCGGCAGCCAATTCCGCGACGGTGCAAAGAGACTTGAGCAGCCGGTCTAGGGTTGACGCCGACCCCATCGTGCTGACGCCCCCCGCACCTGACCGTGACTGATCCATCCCACCGCAATGCCTTCGGCGGTCTAGTCGTCGACCCGCGCACCCTTGCGCGTGCTGACCGCGTGGACGAGTTGCGCCGCGTGGCAGGCCGCCTGCAGGCCGCTAGCGATCCCGGCTCGAAGTGGCTCGGCGCGACGCTGCTCGACTGGTTGCATCGTGGCGGTCGCTTCGATGATGCACTCGAAGTGCGACCGGAACGGGGTTCGCATCGGACAGTTGCGGGGGTACTGCGACAGGCGCGACAGGACCAAGCGCTACTGCGCCTCGCGGTTGCGGTTGGCTGCGACAGGCGAGCGCTGCGCATCCTGCGCGGTGGCGATTGTTCCGGCGAACACCGCGATCTGCGCGACGCTGCGTTAGCACTGAAAGTGCCAACCGGACCGCACGCAATCTCGCGCGCACGCCGACGTGATCGAAGCGCGGCGATGACGTGAACATGCGGAAGATGCAATCGTCAACCACTGTTGGAGAATGATGATGCACTCACATGATGGCCGGCTCGCCGGCCGATTCCTAAAGGCGCTGGCAATTGGTCGTGGCGATGGGTTGACGGCCCAGGGATACATCGAGAAAAGCGGCTGGTCCGACAGCTTCGTTCTTAAGGCTGCGGCGCTCGCCTCGTCGACCGGCAACGCAAGCGCGCTGCTCGATCAAGTCGGTATGGACTTCATGAGTTACGTGCGAGCGGAATCGGCGCTCTTGCGATTGGCCGGCCTGCGCCGGGTGCCGTTCCATACGCGCATCGCACGCCAGACCACCGGCCCGGCGGCCGCATGGGTTGGCGAACACGATTCCATCCCGGTGATGCGCCAAGTCTTCGCGAAGGGCGACCCGCTGCCCGCGTTGAAGGTTGCGGCAATCGCTGTTTCGACCTTGGAACTTGCTCGCGCATCCGATTCGGAAAACATACTGATTCGCGACCTGTCTAAGGCGGTCCGTGAAGCGATGTTCGCCAGTTTTATAGACCCGACAAATTCGGGTTCGGCAGTCGAGCCGCAGTCTGTGACCTATAACGCGACTGCCATCAGCGCCAGCACTAGCGCGGTGGCCGACTTGACCGATGCGGTTGAGGCAATGTCGGACGAAGGCGGTGACGTTTCGCAGGCGGTCTGGATCACGCACCCGGTTGTCTACGCGCAGTTGATACTCTCGCGCGTCGCATCTGAGAACGGGATGTTAGCTGGCTTGCCGGTGATTACTTCATCGGCAGTTCCGCGTGACACTGGCGGCAGCATCATCGCACTGGTCGACGCGACGGGAATTGAACTGGCCGGCGGCGACGATGCGCAACTGACTGTCGGCACCGAGGGAACTCTGCTGTTTGACGATGACCCTGACGGCACCGGCGCACCGGCGCTCGTGTCCCTTTGGTCGACCGAAAGTTATGCGGCGCGGGCAGTCGTACCGGTGAGCTGGCGTGCGCGTCCGGGTTCGGTTGTCTACGTCGATGGAGCGAACTACTGATGATCACCGAAGCCGAAGTTGGCGTGCTGATGCGATCCATCGGCAAGCATTTCCGGCCATTGCTCGCCGACCTGCGCCAGCGTGCCGACACGACGGTTGACCTCGTTGCCGATCTGGACATGAGAATGATGGAAGTCGAGCGTCGGCTGGCCGCGCTGGAGTCTGCCAAATGAGCGATTGGCAACGCGTTGAACCCGGCACTCGACTGCTCACGTTCGACTTGATTGACGCTCGCATGCCGGCCGCGATTGAGTGCGAAATCAAGCCGGCGCTGAACGAGCGCATGCGCGACTACTTTCGGCGAACCGGCAGGTATGACGACGTGGATCGCGTCACCTGGGAAGGCACCGATCCTGCCGCCTGCGTGCTGGTGTTCTTTATGGAATCCGGCGAAGTCCACCGCATCCCGTTTAGCCTGATGCCGGAGTCTGCGCCGCACTGATTGCCCCACCTCGCCGTCAGGACGCAGGCGCGAGAGCCGGCGCGGGGAGCAGCCCTCGGTGGCCGGCACCTATTCATGGGCGCGTGGTCGTCTTCCAGGCCAGAAACAAGAAACCCCGCCGAAGCGGGGTTCCTGTGAAGTGCTTGCCGATTACTGCTTGCGGCGACGGGCGAGGCCCAAACCGGCGAGTCCGAGGCCGAGAAGTGCGAGCGTTCCAGGAAGCGGAACTGGTTCGAAGAAGATGCGAGCAATCGGGGTTCCATAGCTTCCACCAGGAAGTCCATAGGGACCGCGCTGCGACACGGAAGCCCACTCGCTGCACCCGACTTCCATATTTTGGCCGTTGCAGCCCCGCGTTGCCCAGTCGCCTGTGGGTAACGACTCGTTGGTGTCCCAACTTCCGAACGCGTAGTCGCCCGCGATATCTGCGTACAACCAGTAATCACCAGCGGCAATGTCAAACTGTCCGGTCCACGCGAAGCGGTCCCCCAATGGGAGAATTACGGTTGGAAACTCCCACAATCCCATCAAGCCCCCGAACACGCAATGGCCGCCGGGGATTAAGTCACCGGGCACTGGACTACAGAATGTTCTGCCAAAGACGGTGTCCAAGGGAGGTCTTCCGATCAAGTTTCCGGAAGCAATGCCGACGTACAGTGGATAGTCCCCCCCCCACCATCGAATGCCGGTCTCAATGCCCGTAATCCAGCCGGCCGACGGAACATGAAAAGGGATCGCCACTGCCTGCCATTCGTGGAACGAAAAAACAGATACTGACCCTTGTTGGTCTCCCGATCGCGGAAACGTGTCGAGCAGCGTTATCGCGCTCGCGTGGCTCGCTCCAAGCAGTGCTGGGAACGCGACCAACAGCGCCGCCTTTTTCAGCAGAGTCCGTATCCGCGTGTGGCCCATGGCTGCCTCCGTCTAGGGTGTAACCCGGTATGCAAGAATCGCGCCAAGACAGGTCGGCGCAATCAAAACAATGGGTTGTAACTTCCCCGTAGGATAAGACCACACCGCCATGTAAGCAATCCCGACTCACCCAAAAGTGTGGTCGCTACGCTGGAGAGATCCGGGAAAGTCGAGCCGCTTGGTTGTCGGTTACCAGCTATCTGGCCTTCTGATGTTCGGCCAAGCAGGCGGCCATGCTGGCGCGCAAGGCGTCGGCTCAGTGTCCTTCTGATCGGCCGGTGGCGTCTGAGCCGCCTGGTTGGCTCGCTCACTGTGCTGTTGCGCAATCGCCGCTTCCAGTTCGCGCGCGAGCGCTTCAGTGATCTGGTCGTGTCCCACGTTCGCCCCCTTTTGTCGTGCCGCAAGGATGCGACTGCGGTGGACGCGGGGCAATTGGACGGAAGTGTTAGGCCGTGCGGCCGATGACACCCTGCCAGATTGACCAAAAGTGCTTACATGGTGCTCACATGGCGCCGACTGGACGTAAAAAAGCCCGGATTTCCCGGGCCTGTTCACATCGTCTAAGTCTTTGATTTAGTGGCGGAAAGGGTGGGATTCGAACCCACGTTACGGCGAAACCGTAAACCGGATTTCGAGTCCGGCGCATTCGACCACTCTGCCACCTTTCCGCGGTACCGCAACAGCAGTCGAAGCCGCGGATTATAGCAGCCTGATCAACGACCGATCGGTCCGGCGCGCAGCATCTCGCCGCCGCCGAGATAGGGTCGCAGCGCGCTCGGCACGGTGACGCTGCCGTCGGCATTCTGGTAGTTCTCCAGCACCGCGACGAGGGTGCGCCCCACGGCCAGGCCGGAGCCGTTCAGGGTATGGAGAAACTCGGTGCGGCCCTGTGCGTTGCGAAAGCGCGCCTGCATCCGGCGCGCCTGGAAGGCCTCGCAATTGGACACCGAGGAGATCTCGCGATACGCGCTCTGGCCGGGCAGCCACACCTCGAGGTCGTAGGTTTTGGCGGCCCCGAAGCCCATGTCTCCGGTGCACAGCAGCATCACCCGGTACGGCAGTCCGAGCCCCTGCAGGATGCGCTCGGCGTGTCCGACCATTTCCTCGAGCGTGTCGTAGGAGGTCTCGGGCGTGACGATCTGCACCATCTCGACCTTGTCGAACTGGTGCTGGCGGATCATGCCGCGCGTGTCCTTGCCGTAAGAGCCGGCCTCGGAGCGAAAGCACGGCGTATGCGCGGTGAAGCGCAGGGGCAGCGCGTCGGCGGCGACGATCTCGCCGCGCACCAGATTGGTCAGGGGAACTTCGGAGGTCGGGATCAGGTAGAGCGACTCGAGCTCTTCGCCTTCCCCTTGCGCGTCGCTGCCCTGCCCGCCTTTGCGCGCCGCGAACAGGTCCTGCTCGAACTTGGGCAGTTGGCCCGTGCCGCGCAGCGTCTGCGCGGTGACGATGTACGGCGTGTAGCACTCCGTGTAGCCGTGCTCAGCGGTCTGCACGTCGAGCATGTACTGCGCAAGCGCCCGGTGCAGACGCGCCATCGTGCCGCGCAGCACCGCGAAGCGCGACCCGGAGAGTTTCGCGCCCGCCTCGAAGTCGAGTCCGAGCGGTGCGCCGACATCGACGTGATCGCGCGCCGCGAAGTCGAATTCGCGCGGACCGGCCGCATCCGGCGCCCAGCGCCGCACCTCGACGTTCTGCTCGGCGTCGGGCCCGGCCGGCACCGAGGCGTGCGGCACGTTGGGCACCTGCATCAGCCACTCGGCGAGTTCGGCCTGCACCGCGTCGTTGCGGCTCGAAATGCCGTCGAGTTCCGTGCCCACCGCAGCCACTTCGGCCATCAGCGCCGAAACGTCCTCCTTCTTCGCCTTGGCCTGCCCGATGCCGCGCGACAACGCGTTGCGCTGCGCCTGCAGTTCCTCGGTGCGTGTCTGGATCGCCTTGCGCTCGGCTTCGAGCGCGCGGAACGTGTCGACGTCGAGTTCATAGCCGCGCTCGGCGAGGCGGGCGGCGACGCCGTCGAGGTCCTTGCGAAGCAGTGCGGAATCGAGCATGACTGGGCCGGGAGGGGGAAAGCGTGCGATTTTATCAGCCGGGCACGCGGCGGCCCATCAGTCGCATTCGCGACGGCGCAGCGCAGCGAGTTTTTCCGCGATCCGGATCTCGAGCCCCCGATCGGTGGGCTCGTAGAAGACCTCGGACACGCCCGGCGGAAAGTAGGTTTCGCCGGCGGCGAACGCGTCGGGCTCGTCGTGCGCGTAGCGGTAGCCGCGCCCGTAGCCGAGTCCCTTCATCAGGCGCGTCGGCGCGTTGCGCAGGTGCATCGGCACCGGGTCCGAGCCGTGTTCCGCGACGAAAGCGCGCACCTTGTTGTATGCCACATAGACGGCATTGGACTTGGCGGCGACCGCCATGAACACCACCGCTTCGGCGAGGGCGAGTTCGCCCTCCGGGGATCCCAGCCGCTCATAGACTTCGGCCGCGTCGAGCGCGATGCGCAGCGCCCGCGGGTCGGCCAGCCCGATGTCCTCGGTGGCCATGCGCACGATCCGGCGCGCCAGATAGCGCGGGTCAACGCCGCCGTCGAGCATGCGGGCGAACCAGTAGAGCGAGGCATCGGGGTCTGAGCCGCGCACGGACTTGTGCAGCGCGCTGATCTGGTCGAAAAACGCGTCTCCACCCTTGTCGAAGCGCCGCAGGTTCTCGGAAAGCGCGTCGTCGAGAAAGACCGCATCCACCTGACGCACGCCGGCCGCCTCGGCGGCCGCAGCGGTGATCTCGATCGCGTTGAACAGCCGCCGCGCGTCGCCGTCGGCCGCCCCCACGAGGCGCTCGCGCGCCTGCGCATCGAAGTCCACATCGGGAACAAGCGCGAGCGCGCGCTCGAAGAGCACGCCGAGTTCGTCGGCGGTCAGCGGCTCGAGCACGTAGACGCGAGCCCGCGAGAGCAGCGCGCCGTTGACCTCGAAGGACGGGTTCTCCGTGGTGGCGCCGATGAACACGAAGAGCCCGCGCTCGACGTGCGGCAGGAACGCATCCTGCTGCGCCTTGTTGAAGCGATGCACCTCGTCGACGAAGACGATCGTGCGCCGACCATGTGCGCGCTCGTTCTCCGCGGTCGCGACCGCTTCGCGGATCTCCTTGACGCCGCCGAGCACCGCCGACATCGAAACGAAGCGCGCATCGAATGCCCCCGCCATCAGGCGCGCCAGCGTCGTCTTGCCGACGCCCGGCGGACCCCAGAAGATCATCGAATGCAGCCGTCCGGAGGCGAATGCGACGCGCAGCGGCCTGCCGGGACCCAGCAGGTGCGCCTGCCCGATGACATCGTCGATGGTGTGCGGGCGCAGGCGCTCCGCGAGGGGCGCGCCCGGATCGTCGGGCGCGTCCGCGGGAGTCAGCAACTCCCCGCTCGTCGTCATGACGCCCTAGCGCCGGACAGCCCCGCGCGAAGGGCAACCGGCGCGTGCATGCGCCAGGACGGACGCGCTCACGCGGCGGCCCCCTGCGTCGGAGCACCGGATCGGGTGCGACTGCGCGCGCCGGCCCGAAACGCGTTGACGATCAGCAGGCCCTGGAACAGCGCAATGCCGAGCCACACGTAGCTGGGCCGACCGGCATCCATCATCAGCCCGAAGATCGCCGGTGCAATGGCCATCCCGATGTCGAGGCCCGAGTAGACGACGCCGTAGACGCGCCCCGTGGCGCCCGGCGGCGCCGCGCGCTTGACGAGCATGTCGCGCGAGGGCGTGGCGAGTCCCGCGGCCAACCCCATCAGCGCGAAGAGCACCGGCACCATGAAACCGGGCCAGGGCAGCAGCGCGACCGACACCGCGATGAGTCCCGCGGTTCCGAAGCCGATCCCGATCATGCGCTCGGCGCGCATCGGGTCGTTGAGCAAATAGCCGCCGATGAACATGCCCGCAGCGGTGGCGAACATGTAGGCACTCAGGCACACGCCGACGAGTTCGAGGGGCACGTCGTGCAGGTCGCTCGCGGCCTTGGCGGCGAAACTCTGGACTCCGCCCAGGGCGATCGAGAAGGTGAGGAAGAACGCGAAGCTCAGCCACACGGCCGGCAGACGCAGAAACGCAGTCGCGGGCTCCGTCCCGGGCACCGGCCCCGTCTGTCCGGCGAGCATGTGTTCGTCCGGCGGCGCGGCCAGGCGGGTCCGGTTCGCCCACACCGTGATGAAGGCGGTGGCGGCCAGGCACGCGGCCCCCACCATCGCCCAGCGCCAGGATCCGGTGAGCGTGGTGAGCCCCACCAGGAGCACCGGCGCGGCGCCCCAACCGAGGCTGCCGGCCACGCCGTGAATCGCGTACGCGCGCCCGAGCCGTGCCACGGGCACGCGCGCATTGATGATCGAGTAATCGACGGGATGAAAGGGCGCGTTGCCCAGACCCGCCAGGGCCGCACCGAGCAGCAGCACCGGGTAGCCGGGCGCGACGGCCAGCAGCAGCGCGGCCAGCAGGAAGATCCCCAGCGTGCTCAGCAGCACCGGAACCGCGCCGACCCGATCGACCACGAAACCCGACAGCGCCTGACCGCTCCCGGAGACCACGAAGAAGACGCTCATCAGCAGCCCGAGCTCGGCGTAGCTCAGACCGAACTCGATCTTGAGCCAGGGAAAAAGCGGCGCGAGAATCAGGTGAAAGAAGTGCGACGTGCCGTGCGCGAACGACACCACCGAGACCACCTTCCTGACCTCGGTGCGTTGCGCACGGGTTTCGCCGAGCGCCTGCGTCGATTCTTGACTCACCGGAACCCGTCCCGTCGTGTAATGTTGCGTCGCAACCAAGGATACCGCATTGCCGCGCGATTACTGGCGAAGCACGTCGGCACCGGGGGGAATTGTGAAGCGGAAGGTCTCGGGGGCATGGCCCGCCGTCCGAATGACCCCGCGAAAGGTGAAGATGGAGGTGCGCGAGAAGGCGTCGAGCACCTCCATCTGCGCCGGCAGCCCGTCGCGAAAGCCGATCGCGATCCGGTGCACCCCCGCGTCGCGCGAATGGGGGATCAGTTCCACCCAGGCGAGACCGTCGCGCGGCGGCAGTTCGCGCAGCGTGAAGCTGCGCTCCGGATCCCCCGTGCCAAAGAGCACGGCCGCTGGCGTCTGCCCGAGCGCCTCGCCGAGCCGCTTGACGGTGACCTGGTTGAGATCGCGGTCGTAGAAGTAAAGCTGTTCCCCGTCGGCGACCAGCAACTGCTCGAAGGGCTTGCGCACTTCCCAGCGAAACTTCCCGGGGCGGGTGAACGCGAAGGAACCGGTCGAGGTCTCGGGCGCACGCGAACCCTGCGCCGGGCTGCGCTGCTCGAACTCGCCACGCGCGCTCGGCGTTCCGGTCATGAACGAGCGCAACTGCTCGATGGCGCCGGCCCGCGCGTCCGGTGCAACGCCAGGCACGGCGAGCAGGATGAACGCGAAGGACAGCAGCGCGCGGCGAAGCATGGGGATGGGGAATCGCAAGCGCCGCCCCTCAATCCTGCGCCGTGGCCGGCACGAGGATGTCGCGGTTTCCATTGGTGGCCATCGCCGAGACGAGCCCGGACTTCTCCATCTGCTCGAGCAATCGAGCGGCGCGGTTGTAGCCGATGCGCAGGTGGCGCTGCACCAGCGAAATGGATGCGCGGCGGTTCTTGAGCACGACGGCGACGGCCTGGTCGTACATCGGGTCGCTCTCGCCGTCGACGCCCGCTTCCGCGAGGGTCTGCGACAAGCCGCCGAAACCCACCGCACTGCCGGTGTCGGATTCGTCGGGAATGCCGCCGTCGAGAATTCCGTCGACGTAGTCGGGCTCGCCCAGTCCCTTCCAGTGCTCGACCACGCGCTGCACTTCCTGGTCGGAGACGAAGGCGCCGTGCACCCGCACCGGCACGCCGCTGCCCGGCGGCAGGTAGAGCATGTCCCCGTTACCCAGCAGCGACTCGGCGCCCATCTGGTCGAGGATCGTGCGCGAGTCGATCTTGGAGGACACCTGGAAGGCGATGCGTGTCGGGATGTTGGCCTTGATCAGTCCCGTGATCACGTCGACCGAAGGCCGCTGGGTGGCGAGAATCAGGTGGATGCCGGCGGCGCGCGCCTTTTGCGCGAGCCGCGCGATCAGTTCCTCAACCTTCTTGCCGACCACCATCATCAGGTCGGCGAGTTCGTCGATCACCACGACGATCGTCGGCAGCTTGGTGAGCGGCTCGGGCGCGTCGGGGGTCAGCGAGAACGGGTTGGGAACGAATTGCTCGCGGCGCGCCGCCTCGGTGATCCGATGGTTGTAGCCGGAGAGGTTGCGCACGCCGAGCCGACTCATCAGCCGATAGCGTCGCTCCATCTCGCCGACGCACCAGTTGAGCGCGTTGCCGGCGTGGCGCATGTCGGTGACCACGGGCGCCAGCAGGTGCGGGATGCCCTCATAGACGCTCATCTCGAGCATCTTCGGGTCGATCATGATCATGCGCACCTGCGCCGGGTCGGCCTTGTAGAGCAGCGACAGCAGCATCGCGTTGATCGCGACCGACTTGCCCGACCCGGTGGTGCCCGCCACCAGCAGGTGCGGCATCCGCGCGAGGTCGACGACCATCGGGTTTCCGGCGATGTCCTTGCCCAGCGCCAGCGTGACCATGGAGGCGCTGTCGGCGTAGACCTGCGAGCCCAGAATCTCCGCGAGGCGCACCGTCTGGCGGCGCGGATTGGGCAGTTCCAGGCCCATCAGACTCTTGCCCGGAATGGTCTCGACGACCCGGATCGACACGAGCGAGAGCGCCCGCGCGATGTCCTTGGCAAGGTTGACGATCTGCACACCCTTCACGCCGGTAGCCGGGTCGATCTCGTAGCGAGTGATCACCGGCCCCGGATAGGCGGCCTCGACCCGCGCGGTGACGTTGAAGTCGGCGAGCTTCTTCTCGATCAGGCGCGAGGTGAAGTGCAGCGTTTCTTCCGAGACCGCGGCCTGCGACGGCGGGGGTGGGTCGAGCAGCGCCAGCGCCGGCAGCATCGTGTCCGCCGGCAGATCGGTAAACAGCTTCTTCTGGCGCTCGGCCTCGGCCCGCTCGGAAACCGCCACGCGCGTCACGGGCGGCTCGATGCGCACCCGCTCGGTGTCGTCCTCGAAAATCTTGCGCAGCTCCTGCACCTGCTCGTCGCGGGCCACCGCGGCGGCCTCGCCGATCTGCCGGTCCTTGCGCACCGAAACCACCTGCACCGCGCCGAGCACGGCGCGTTCGAGCAGGTACCCGGCCTTCTCCGCGATCGCCAGCCACGACCAGCCGGACCAGAGACTGAAGCCGGCGGCGATCATCACCAGCAGCGCGATCGTGCTGCCGATCGGCCCGAGCGCGTCGAAGAGCGGATCGGCGAAGGTCGCGCCGAGCATGCCGCCGGGGGCCAGCGGCAGGCTGACCGGCAGGCTGGCCAGGCGCGATGCCTCGAGGGTCACGCAACCGATAAAGAGCACTGCGAACCCGGCCAGACGCTCCCACGCAAAGCGCGGGCCGGTCAGATCGGTGAGGTCGCGCGCCGCGCGCACGCCCCGCAGCACTGCCACCACGAGCAGCACCACCAGCAGGTATGCACTGACCCCGAACAGGTAGAAGAAGATGTCGGCAAACCACGCGCCGACGCGGCCCCCGGCATTGTGTATTGACGCTGCCGGCACCGCGTTCGACCAGCCGGGATCGGCGGGATCATAGGTCAGCAGGATCAGGGCCAGGTAGATCGCGAGCGCCCCGAGCGCCAACCAGCCGAGTTCGCGCAACAGGCGCACGACCCGCTCGGGAAGCCCGAACGGCCCCTCTCCCGTGGGGCGCTTCGCACCCCGGGATGCCGGGCCGTTGGGCCCGCGTGACGCAGCCGCTCTCGCCATCAGTGCAGGTAGCCCCGGATCTTGTCGCGCAGCGCCAGCCGTCCCTTGTCGAGCGGCACGATGTAGCCGTCGATTTCAAGCCCCTTCATGACGCGGGACACCATTTCCCGCGATGCCCCGATCATCTTGGCGATTTCCTGGCGCGGCAGTTTGGTGCGCACGATCTTCTCGCCGTCGATCTCCTCGGAGAAATCGAGCAGCACCCGCGCCACCCTGCCGTAGACGTCGAGCAGCGCGAGCGTCTCGATCTTGCGGTCCGCTTCGCGCAACCGCCCGACCAGTCCGCGCATCACCGCGAGGCAGACGTCGGTGCTGCGAACCATCATCTCGGTGAACGGCTCCTTGGATATCGCAAGGAAGTCGCACGACTCGAGCGTGATCACGCTGGCCGAACGCGGCTCGTCATCGACGAGGCTCATCTCACCGAAGAACTCCCCGGGTCCGATGACGGCAAGGATGACCTCCTTGCCTTCGGTGTCGGAACGCTGCACCTTGGCGCGTCCGGACAACAGGATGAACATCGCCTGCGAGGGGTCCCCCTCGGCGACGATCGTCTTTCCCTTGGAGAAATTGCGTCGTACCGTGCTGGCGGCGAGCGTGTGCAACTGTTCCTCGCTCAGGCTCGCCAGCAGCGGAACCCGCTGCAGGAATGCCAGGCTGTCTTCGTGAGCCATGTCCACCTCTTGCGTTGGGGCCCGTGGGCCGTGACCGGACCTGCGTCAGTATAATCGGGGGCGATGCTCTCACACAAGCAACAAAAGCATGAAGATCGCATTCTAAGCTGCTGATTTATTGAGTTTTTACAACACTGGAATCCTTCAAATGGCAACCTCACGACATTGCCGGGTACTGATCCTCGGCTCCGGCCCCGCCGGCTACTCTGCGGCAGTCTACGCGGCCCGCGCCAACCTGGCGCCCGTGCTCATCACCGGAGTCGCCCTGGGCGGCCAGCTGATGACCACGACCGACGTCGACAACTGGCCCGCCGACGCCGACGGCGTGCAGGGCCCCGAGCTGATGGCCCGCTTCCAGAAGCACGCCGAGCGCTTCGGCACCGAAATCATAGTGGACCAGATCCACACGGTCGCGCTCAAGGAGAAACCGCTGCGGCTGATCGGCGACGAGGGCGAGTACACCTGCGATGCGCTGATCATTGCGACGGGCGCCTCGGCACGCTACCTCGGACTCGATTCCGAGCAGCAGTTCATGGGCAAGGGCGTGTCCGCATGCGCGACCTGCGACGGTTTCTTCTTCAAGGGGCAGGAAGTGGCCGTGATCGGCGGCGGCAACACGGCCGTCGAAGAGGCGCTCTACCTGGCGAATATCGCCAGCAAGGTGACGGTGGTCCACCGGCGTGAACGATTTCGCGCGGAACCGATCCTGATCGATCGGCTGCTGGCGCGCGAACGCGAGGGCAAGGTGAAGATTCGCTGGTGGCAGGAACTCGCCGAGGTGCTCGGAGATGACAGCGGCGTGACCGGGATCCGCATCCGCGACAAGCGCCTCGGCACCACCGAGGACATCCCCCTGACCGGCGTCTTCATCGCGATCGGGCACGCGCCCAACACCGGGATCTTCGAAGGGCAGCTCGAAATGCAGGGGGGCTACATCATCACGCACGGCGGGCAGGCGGGCATGGCCACCGCCACCAGTGTCGCGGGCGTGTTCGCCGCGGGCGACGTGCAGGATCATGTCTACCGCCAGGCGGTCACGAGCGCGGGCACGGGCTGCATGGCGGCGCTGGACGCACAGCGCTTTCTCGAGGGGCCGGACGCCAACTGAATTTGCGCCCCGAGCGGAGCCGGGGCCGGAGCAGCGACCATGACGCGGAAGTACGCAAGTCTTGCCGAACTGGCCAAGCTGCGCGACGAGATGCAGCGCACGGCCGAACGTGAAGCGGCGCGCGCCGTTGCCGAACGCGCCCGGCGCGACGCGGAGCGCGCGCGCCACGAGCACGAGCACGACGCGTTTCGCGCGGCGGTGGCCGACGTGGCGCCGATCGCCGCGAGCCCGCGCGCCACGACCCGCCGCGACCCACCCGCTCCCGAGCCGCGCCAGCATCAGCGCGACGAGCAGGCCGCGCTCGCGCAGTCGCTCTCCGACGAGATCGACCTGGACCTGATTCTCGAGACCGACGGCGATCTTTCCTACCGGCGCACGGGCGTCGGCCCGGAGGTGCCCCGCCAGTTGCGGCGTGGACACTGGAGCGTCGGACATCAGATCGACCTGCACGGCCATCGCGTCGCGGAGGCGCGCGCCGCCTTGTCGAGCTTTCTCGACGAGTGCCGTCGTCGCGAGGTGCGCTGTGTGCGCGTGATCCACGGCAAGGGGCTGGGCTCGTTCCAGCGCCAGCCGATTCTCAAGGGCAAGGTGCTGCGCTGGCTGGTCCAGCGCAATGAGGTGCTCGCCTATTGCCAGGCGCGCCCCGACGACGGCGGCTCGGGCGCGCTGCTGGTGCTCCTGTCGGTGCGCTGAAGCGCGCGGGGATCCTCAGATCGCCGCTTCGTCCGTCTCGCCGGTGCGAATTCGCACGGCCGCTTCAACGTTGGTCACGAAGATCTTCCCGTCGCCGATTTTTCCGGTGCGCGCGGCGCGGATCACGGCGTCGATCGCCGCTTCCATCACGGCCTCGGGAACGATCACCTCGATCTTCACCTTGGGCAGGAAGTCGACCACGTACTCGGCGCCCCGGTAGAGCTCGGTGTGTCCCTTCTGGCGGCCGAAGCCCTTCACTTCGGTCACCGTGAGCCCGGTGATCCCCACTTCGGCGAGCGACTCGCGGACTTCGTCGAGTTTGAACGGCTTGATGATGGCGGTGATTCGTTTCATGTCAGGCTCCTTCGCCGCGCGATGTTACGCGATCTCGCGCCCGTCGCGGAATTTCGAGGTGATCGGATAGCGCCAGTCGCGCCCGAAGGCGCGATGCGTCACGCGGATGCCGACCGGGGCCTGGCGCCGCTTGTATTCGTTGAGGCGGATCAGCCGCAGCACGCGCGCGACGACCACTGGATCGAGCCCCGTGGCGAGGATCTCGGCGACGCTGCGGTTCTGCTCCATGTACATCTGCATGATCCGGTCGAGCACCTCGTAGGGCGGCAAGCTGTCCTGGTCGGTCTGGTCGGGGCGCAGTTCGGCGCTCGGCGGGCGCGTGATGATGCGCTCGGGAATCACCTCGCCAGCGCGGTTGCGCCAGCGGCTCAGGCGAACCACCATCGTCTTGGCGATGTCCTTGATTACCGCAAAGCCCCCCGCCATGTCGCCGTAGAGCGTGCAGTAACCGACCGCGAACTCACTCTTGTTTCCGGTGGTGAGCACGATCGAGCCGTGCTTGTTCGAAAGCGCCATCAGCAGCGTGCCGCGGATGCGTGCCTGGATGTTTTCCTCGGTCGTGTCGGGGGCGAGATCGCGGAACTCCTCGGCCAGCGTGGCGTCGAAGGCCTCCATGCACGCTCCGATCGGCAATTCGTCGTAGCGCACTCCCAGGCGCTGCGCCATGTCGCGCGCGTCGACCCAGGAGATCTCCGCCGTGTAGGGGGAAGGCATCATCACCGTGCGCACCCGGTCGGCGCCGAGCGCGTCGACGGCGATCGCGAGCGTCAGCGCCGAGTCGATGCCACCCGAGAGCCCGATGATCACGCCCGGAAAACCGTTCTTCCCGAGGTAGTCGCGCACCCCCAGCACCAGCGCCGCATAGGCCTGCTCTTCGAGCGGCCCAACGGCTTCGATCCGGCCGCGCTCGAGCGTGACCCCGCCCCCGCGGGCGACGCAGTCGACCAGCAGCAGGTCCGGGGCGAACGAGCGGGCCTGCGCCACGACGTCCCCGCGCGCGTTGAGCGCGAATGATTGCCCGTCGAAGACCAGTTCGTCCTGTCCACCGACCAGATTGACCGCGACGATCGGCAGGCCGATTGTGCTGACGTTCTCCTGGGCGACGTCGATGCGGCCGTCCTGCTTGTCGATGTGGTACGGCGATGCGTTCAACACCAGCAGAATTTGCGCCCCGGCGGCGCGCGCCTGCTCGACCGGGGCCGGATACCAGTAGTCCTCGCAGATCAATACGCCACAGGCGACCCCGTCGACGTCGACGACCAGCGCCTGCGTGCCCGACTCGAAGTAGCGCCGCTCATCGAAAACATCGTAGTTCGGCAGTTCCTGCTTGTGATACTCGCCGACGACGCGCCCGTGATGCGCGACGATGGCCGCGTTGTAGCGCGCGCCCGCGCGTTCGAGCGGCGCGCCGATGACCAGGAAGAGATCCACTTCGGCGGTCGCGGCCAGCAGTCGCGCAAGTGCCTGCTCGGATGCGGCGTAGAAGGCGCGCCGCAGCAGCAGGTCCTCGGGTGGGTAGCCACTGATTGCAAGTTCGGGCGTGATCAGCACCCGAGCGCCCTGCCCGGCCGCATCGCGCACCGCGGCGACGATGCACTCGACATTGCCGTCGAAGTCTCCCACGGTCAGGTTCAACTGCGCGGCCGCGATTCGCATGGGCTGGAGCTCGCGCCGGGAACGACGCCGGGTTCGGAAGAGGAAATCGATTATCGCATGCACGCTGCGTGGCGCCGCGCTCGGCGCGGGCTTCGGTACACTGGCGTGGAATGCAGACAAAGCGAGGTGCAGCAACCATGACGGCGACCCCGAAGCGATACGCGCATTTCATTGACAACCGCGCCGCCGAGGCCGGCGACGGCGGCACGATCCCCGTGATGGACCCATCGACCGGCGAGATCTTCGCGGAGATCGCCCGCGGCAGCGCCGCCGAGATCAACCGCGCGGTGACAAGCGCCCGGCTGGCTTATGACGGCGCATCCGTCGCCGACGGCGCCTGGGGCCGGTTTTCGGCGCTCGAGCGCGGCCGCGTGCTGCGCCGCTGGGCCGATGCGGTCGACGCGCACGCCGAGGAACTGGCCCAGCTCGAGTCGCGTGACACTGGCAAGCCGCTGCGACAGGCGCGCGCAGATGCCGCAGCGCTCGCGCGCTATTTCGAGTTCTACAGCGGCGCAGCCGACAAGCTGCACGGCCAGACGCTCCCGTACCAGGCGGGCTACACGGTATTCACCGTGCGTGAGCCCCATGGCGTCACCGGGCACATCATCCCCTGGAACTACCCGATGCAGATCTTCGGTCGCTCGGTCGGCGCGGCGCTGGCCGCAGGGAACGCGTGCGTGGTGAAACCTGCCGAGGACGCGTGCCTGTCGCTGCTGCGCGCGGCCGAACTCGCGGCAGGCTGTGGCCTGCCGGCGGGCGCACTCAACATCGTCACCGGACTCGGCCCGGAGGCCGGGCAGGCACTCGCCGAGCACCCGGGCATCGATCACATCTCGTTCACGGGATCGACCGTCACCGGGAAGCGCGTGGCGCAGGCGGCGGCGGAGCATCACTGCCCGGTCACGCTCGAGCTCGGCGGCAAGTCGCCGCAGATCGTCTTCGCCGACGCCGATCTCGAGACCGCCCTCCCCGTGCTCGTCAACGCGATCATCCAGAATGCCGGCCAGACCTGCTCGGCGGGGAGCCGTGTGCTGGTCGAAAGGCCGATCTACGATGCGGTGCTCGAACGACTCGCCGAGAAGTTCCGCGCACTCGTGGCGGGGCCGGCGAGCGCTGACCTGGATCTGGGGCCGCTGATCTCACCCCGGCAACTTCAGCGGGTAGGCGCCTATCTGCACGAAGCGCGGGCGCAGCAGATCCACGTCCTCGCGCAGGGGTCGATCGCGTCGGATGCGCCGGCCGGAGGTTGCTACCAGGTGCCGGTGCTGCTCGCCGACGTGCCGGCCGGGCACCGGCTCGCGCAGGAGGAGATTTTCGGCCCGGTGCTGGCGGTCACGCCCTTCACATCCGAGGTTGACGCGGTGCGCATCGCCAACGGCACCCCGTACGGGCTGATCGCCGGGGTCTGGACCGGCGACGGGGCACGCCAGATGCGGCTCGCCCGAGTGCTGCGCGCCGGACAGGTGTTCATCAACAACTATGGTGCCGGTGGCGGCGTCGAACTCCCCTTCGGCGGCGTCAAGGCAAGCGGCTACGGGCGCGAGAAGGGCTTCGAGGCGCTCTACGGTTTCACCACCCTCAAGACCGTCGCCGTACGCCACGGATAGGCGTGACCAGCGCTTCGATTGATCGCAGTTTCGTACAGGGAGACACGCAGGTGAGACTCGCAGGCAAGGTTGCGCTCGTGACGGGCGCGGGTTCGGGATTCGGCGCGGGCATCGCACTGCGCTTCGCCCAGGAAGGCGCAGCGGTGATCGTCAACGACCTCCAGCCCGATGGCGGCGAGCGGGTCAGCGGGGAGATCCGCGCGGCCGGGGGGCGGGCCCATTTCGTCCAGGGCGACGTCTCGCAGGGCAACGACATTCGCGCGCTTCTCGAGGCAGCCATCGCGCAGTACGGTCAACTCGACGTCGTCGTCAACAACGCCGGCTTCACCCACCGCAACCAGCCGATGGGCGAAGTCTCCGAGGAGGAGTTCGACCGAATCTACGCAACGAACGTCAAGAGTCTTTACTGGTGCGCGCGCCACATCGTCCCCCACATGATCGAGCGGCGCAGCGGGGTCTTCGTCAATGTCGCCTCGACCGCCGGCGTGCGCCCGCGTCCGGGCCTCGTCTGGTACAACGGGTCCAAGGGCGCGATGATCACGATCTCCAAAACGATGGCGGTCGAGCTGGCGCCGCACGGAATTCGCGTCAACTGCATCAACCCGGTGGCCGGGGACACGCCACTGCTCGCGCGATTCATGGGGGAAGACACGCCGGAGATCCGGGCCCGCTTTATCGCGTCGATCCCGCTCGGGCGACTGTCGCAGCCGCGTGACATCGCCAACGCCGCGCTCTACCTCGCCTCGGATGAAGCGGATTTCATCACCGGCGTATGCCTGGAGGTCGACGGCGGGCGTTGCGTGTGAGGCGCGGGCGGCCCCGCTGATTCGGGGCCGAAAGCGGATCGGCGCTAGCGCGGGATCAGAGCGCGCTCGGACTCCGCGGCCGTGGTTTCGGCGGCAGCCAGCTTGTAGTAGCGGAACGCGTCTGCGGGGCGCTCGACGCGTTCGTAGAGTTCAGCGAGCAGGCGTTGCGAGCGACGGGTCGGGGCCAGTGCATCGGCACGCACGAGAAATTCCTCCGCCTTGCCCCAGAGGCCCTCGGCCATGCACAACTCGCCCAGCGCCACCAGCAGTGCCGGGTCGTCGCCGTGGGTCTCACGCCACTTCTCCGCCTTCGCGAGTCGCTCGCGCGCGGGCACGCCGGCAAGCCGCGTGTAGAGGCGCAAGAGCCGCGGGGCGATCTGCGCACCGAGAATCTCCTCGGCGAGCCGCGCGGCGCGCGCATCCTCGCCGCTATCGGCCAGCGCATGCGCGGCCGCGTCGATGATCTCGACAGTCTGGCGGTCCCGCCGCGGAATCGACTTGTAGAGTTCCCACAACGCACCGGCATCGCCGAACCGTGCCTTGAACAGCGCCCGATAAGCGCGAATCCGGCTGCCCAGGATCACCGCCGGCGGCAGCGCTTCGCGCTTTTCGAGCTGGGCGAGCACCGGTAGCACGCGCTCCCAGTCCTGCGCCTGCTCGTAGGCGCGCAGGCCAAGGCGCAACGCGTGGATGTGGCGCGACTTGCGCGCGTGCAATTCGCTGAGCTCGCTGGCCGCCTCGGCGGCACGGCCATCGTCGAGCGCGAGCTCGGCGCTGAGCAGGCTCGCGGCGAGCGCCCCGGACGGACTCTCGCGCGCCGCGTCGAGCCAGACGTCGCGCCGCACCGGCTCCTGCGCCGCGTGCGCCGCCCGCGCTCCGACGAGCGCAGCCACGCCGGCCACCGATTCGTCGGCTCGCGCCTTGTCCGCGAGACGCTCGGCGCGTCCGAAACGGCCCTCGAACAGCGCAGTCAAGCCCTCGCGCAATGCGCCCATCGCCCGCTCGTGCCGACGCCGCTCCCGGTACGCGCTCACCCGGCGCGGCAAACCCAGCGTCTGGCTTGCAGCGCGAATCACCAGATACAGCAGAGCGAAAGTTCCCAGCAGGATCAGCACCGCGAAGTTGACGGACAGGTCGATGCGATACGGCGCCCAGAGGATCGACACGTTCCCGTGCTGGAAGCGCAGAAGCAATGCCAGTCCCACCGCGGCGGAGACGACCAGGAGCAGCCACACGGCGCGCCGCATCATCGTCCCCTAGCGCTTCGCGTCGCGCACGCCGCGCGCGGCGCGCACCGCGGTGAGGCTTTCGCTGACCGTCGGAATTTCCCCGCTGGCCCGCGCCGCCCGAAGTTGGCGAAGCTGCTCGATCGTCGCCGCCACCTGTTTATCGGTACGGTCGTAGTAGGTGCCCAGCCAGCCGATTGCCCGCTCCAGATCGTTGCGGAACAGCGCGTCGTTGCGCGAGAGCAGCGTCAGGCGCGCGTTGAGCAACTGCAGGCGCAGGTTCTCGCGCAGGAAATAGGCCTGCTCGGGCGCGACCAGTGCCGCGTCAGGTGCATCGATGCGGCGCACCCGCACCAGCTGCGCCAACTCGGCGCGCAGCGCCCCCATGCTGAGCAGCCGCGACAACCAGCCCGGTGGCGGCGTCTCCCCGGCGCGCTCGTCGCCCGGCGCAATGCCGCCCTTCGCCGGCTCGAATGCGGGCCGCGCCTGCGTCGCGAGCAACGGCAGGTCCTCGATCTTCCCGATCAACCCATCCAGACGCATGGCCAGCGCGACCGAATCGCCTCCCGCCGCCGCGCGCAAGCGTTCGATGTCGCGCGCGATCGCGGCACGCAACGGCACGAGCCGCGCGTCATTGCCCCGCGCCAGTCGATGTTCGGCTCCCTGCAGCGCAATCAACGGTCCCTGCGGGTTTCCCGCTGCGGCCAGCTGCTGTGCGGCCAGCGCGATGGAACTCTCCACGTCGGCCAGCATCGCATCGATGGTGTCCTCGGTGACCGCACGGTAGAGCAATTCGAGTTGCGCCTGCTGACCCAGCACCTCGCCGAGCTTGGCCTCGCTGACCGCCGCCCGGTTCTGGAGGTCGCGCAGGAGATCCTGCGACTGGCGCTGTTGCGCGTCGGACTGGGCCATCTTCAGTTCGCCCTCCTGCACCCGACGCGCAAGCTCCCGGCCGGTGCGCTCGGACCAGCGAAAGAAGTAAATGGCCAGGATCACGACGAGCACGAGCGCGGCCCATCCGGCCCAGCGGCCGCCCGCACCCGATCGGGACGCCCGCACCGGCTTCGCCGCCGGGGTCGGGTCGCTCTGGGACGTTGCCGGGGTCGGCTCGCCCTGGGGCGCCGCCGCGCTCGGGTCGCCTTGGGGCGCTGCCGAGGAAGGCTCGGCCTGCTCCGCCTCGCCCACGGCATCCGTGTGCCCGGTCGGTGCCGTCAGATCGGTTTCCTTCTCGGCCATGAACGATGCTCGCTAATCGTGCGGGTGTGGTTGCGGGTAGGAATGCCAACGCCACCGCCACGCGGCGCGTCTCAGCATGATTCTAGCGCGACGCGCAAAGATCGTTCACCCGGCTCGATGCAGGCGATGCGGCCCCAGCCGTGCTCGGTGAGCGCGGCCGCGATGCGCGGGTGGACCGTGATGACGCGTTGCGCGCGGGCCCAGGTTCCGAACCCGTGCGTGTCAGCCCATCGCGAAAGCCGCCGCGCCGCATCGCGCGTCGTCACGACGAAGACGGCCGATTCCCCGCGCCCTGCGCGCCCGGCCAGGGCACCGCGCACCGGCTCGTCGGGCTCGACAGGGTGCGACGCATAGAGCACGCGCTCCTCGACCTGGGCACCCCGGGACGCCAACGTGGCGATCCAGTCGACCCGGCCGCGTTCGCCGCGCAGCACCAGCAGTCTGCGCCCTGCGATATCAGCCAGCCCGGGATGCGCGAGCAGCGACTCGGCGTCGTAGGGGGGCGCGTCCGGATGCACGATGTCCACCTCACGCCCGGACTGCCCTTCGCCGCGCAGCGCCTGCAGGCTGCCCGGTCCGACGACGCCGATCCGCGCGTCCTCGGGAAGGTGCCCGCCGAGCGCTTCGAGCAGGAACTGCACTACGCTGGGGCTCACCAGCAGCACGCGCTCATAGTCCTCCCAGCGCAGATTCGCGAGCCGGCCGATTTCGTCGGGCTGGGGCTGGAGTTCGGTGAACGCACAGACCAGGGGTTCGTGTCCGGCGGACGCGAGCTTTCGCGCCAGGGCCACGACCCGCGGCAGCGGCTGGGTGAGGACGACGGTGACCAAAGCCGTGCCCTCGTCCGGCTCAGTCGGGCCGCGCCACGGACGAGCGCGACGGCGTCACGCCGACCCGAGCCAGCGCGCCGCGCCCTGCTCGAGCAGGGCGTTCGCGACCTGCACGCCGATCGCCTCGGCGGCGGCGACGGAGTCCTCGGCGCTCGCGGCACTGGCTTCGAGCACCTCGCTGCCGTCCTCGGCCGCGACGCGCGCGGTCAGGTGAATCCCGCCGTTGCCGTCGGGCACGCAATAGGCGGCCAGCGGAACCCGGCAACTGCCCCCGAGCATGCGCGAGACCGTGCGTTCGGCGGCCACCTGCGCGGTGCTCGCGGCATCCACGAGCGGGGCGAGCCAGCGCGCCACGTCGGGCTGGTCGGCACGCGTCTCGATGCCCAGCGCTCCCTGCCCGGCGGCCGGCAAGCTGAGCGTGGGCGGAATGACCGAGCGGATTCGCTCGGCAAAGCCGAGGCGCTTGAGTCCGGCGGCCGCCAGGATGATCGCGTCGTAGTCGCCGCGATCGAGCTTGGCCAGCCGGGTGTTCACGTTGCCGCGCAGGGAAAGGATCTTGAGATGCGGCAAGCGCGCCCGGATCTGCGCCGCCCGGCGCAGACTCGACGTGCCGACCCGGCTTCCGGCGGGCATCCCCTCGAGATCGGCGAAATGATTGGATACGAAGGCGTCGCGCGGATCTTCGCGGCGCAGCACGGCGGCCAGCGTGAACTCCGGGGGGAGTTCCATCGGGACGTCCTTGAGCGAATGCACGGCCAGGTGGGCTTTCCCCTCGAGCAACGCCACCTCCAGTTCCTTGATGAACAGCCCCTTGCCGCCGATTTCGTTCAGCGGCTGGTCGAGGACCTGATCCCCCACCGTGGTCATCCCGAGAATCTCGAC
This sequence comes from Burkholderiaceae bacterium, assembly GCA_024637155.1. Taxonomy (GTDB): domain Bacteria; phylum Pseudomonadota; class Gammaproteobacteria; order Burkholderiales; family Burkholderiaceae_E; genus JAGXFR01. The sequence continues at coordinate 25,595 of JAGXFR010000018.1, forward strand.
TTGGCAGCTCGGATACAGCCCCTGCAGAAGGTCACGTACGTGCTCCGCCTGCCACATCGCCAGCCGGCTCTCCCGCGAGGCGATCACCAGGCGCGTTGGGGCCGTGGCGGGGAACGAGCGATTCGGTTCAGGGCGCGGGTTGGCGGTCATTGCAGGTTCCGGAAGCAGGGGCGCACGAGCCGGGCAGGACCGGCGCGCGCAGCGCCGCCGCGACACCGGAGACGCCCGGTGCCGGCCGAACGGCGCGGACTGCGAATTCTAGCTGACGAGACTCTTGACGGTGGACCACTGCCGCCGGCTTACCGGCAGCCGCTCGGGAATATCGCGCAGCACCACCTGCCAGTACGGGTCGCCTCCGTCTGCATCCCCCGTGGGAGCGACGCGCTCGAAACCGGCGATCGACGGACGCGCGACGAGCGCATTGCGATGCACCCGCACCATCCGATCGGCAAACTCCTCTTCGAGGGAAGTCAGCGATTCCTCGATCAGGTACTCGCGTTCCCGGGTGCGCACCGTGATGTACTTGAGTTCCGCCTTCAGGTAGATGACCTGCTCGAGCGGCACCAGGATCACGCGACCGCGCTCGTGCACCGAGAGGTGGCGACGGCGCGTGTTGGTGGCGCGCGCGAGTTGATCGATCGAATCCTGGTTGTCCCCCGGCATCCGGGCCAGGGCACGCTTGAGCGCTTCGTGCAGCCGCGGTGCCCGCACGGGCTTGAGCAGGTAGTCGATCGCGCGCACTTCGAACGCGTCGACCGCGAACTCGTCGAACGCCGTCACGAAGATGATCTGCGGCATCTGGCGCGCGTCTTCCGAGGCGCGCGCGCGCGCTGAAACGTGCCGCGCCAGTTCGATCCCGGACATGCCCGGCATCTGGATATCGAGCAACGCGATCTGGGGGCGTGCGATCTCGATCTGAGAAAGCGCCTCGGGGGCGTTGCCCGCTTCACCGACGATTCGGTGGGGGAACTCCGGGGCCAGGTCGGCAAGCAGTTCGCGCAGCCGCGACCTCGCAACGGGTTCGTCGTCAACGATCAGGATTGAGGTGAGTTCTGCCATCTCTGCGCCTTCTCTCTTTACGGTATGGAAACAACACCGTGACCCGAAACTGGCCGTCTTCCACGGAAGTGGAGAGCTGCCCCTCCGCGTCGAAGGTCAGGCTCAGGCGCTCACGAACATTCGACAGCGCCATCTGGTTGCCCGAGCGCGTGGCCAGCGCCTCCGGGATCGGATTGACGATGTGCACCCGCACCCGATCCCCCGCCCTGCCGATGGTAATCGCAATCTCGCCCGGTGTGCTGCGCCCCTCGATTCCGTGGTGAACGGCATTCTCGATCAGCGGCTGCAGCAGCAGCGACGGAAGCAGCGCATCGCCCGGCATGTCTTCAACTTTCCAGTCCACGGACATGCGCTCGGCCATGCGAACCTGCTCGATCGACAGGTACTCCTTGCACAGCAGCACCTCCTCGTCGAGCGGGATCAGCTCGCGGCTGTCACGCATGAACACGCGAAACAGGTCCGAGAGGTTCTCCAGGATGCGCTCGGCCGAGCGCACGTCGCTGCGCATCAGCCCGAGCACGGTATTGAGGCTGTTGAAGAGGAAATGCGGCCGGATGCGCGCCTGCAGGGCCTGCAGCCTGCCCTCGGCCTGCGAGGGTTGCAGGGCGACGGTGCGCAGGCGCATCCATTCGATGACCACCACCGCGCTCGCCGCCGCCGCCAGGCTGCGCACGAGCACCCAGTAGGCCAGTTCCAACGGGTACATCGCCGGATGCAGGACGGGACCCAGCGCCGCGCCGACGGCGCCGGCGATCAGCCCGGGCACCCCAGCCCCGACCAGCCATTGGAGACGGCGCGGCTCTCCCGCGAACCAGCGCCGCAGCGGACACAGGGCGATCAGGCTCAGGATCAGCGTCGGTTCGACGATCGCGACCGACCTGCCCAGCACCAACCAGGTCTCGACCGGCCCCGTGGCGAACAGCGCCGCGCCCAGCACGCACCCGAAGTTGACCAGCACGAACGCGCGCAGGGCGACCCGCATGTTGCAGAAATCCGGGATCAGCGCAGCCTCGGCGCCATCCGTGGCGCGCCGCACCGGGTCCATCTCGGGTATCGGGCGCGCCGACCGGCGCTCGTCCGTCACGAACCGCGCCTCCGCTCGCTCGCCACCGCATCCTCGATCATCGCGGGTAGCCTCTGTCTGCCTGATTCAGCGACCGGTTCGCTCGTGCCGCCGACCCCGACCGATATAATCCGCTGGTTCGGCCGTCGCCGCTGGGCCACGGCCGTGGTCAACCGATTCCTTTGAATTGCGGCCGATTATGACAGATCAATTCGCCTACAAAACCCAAGCCTGGTCGGGGCGCTTCTCCGAGCCGGTTTCCGACCTAGTCAAGCGCTATACGGCCTCGGTCGACTTCGACCGGCGGCTCGCGCGCTGCGACATCGACGGTTCGCTCGCCCACGCGGAGATGCTCTGCGCAGTGGGTGTGCTCGGCGAGGAGGATCTCACGGCGATCCGGGGCGGGCTGGAGGCCATCCGCGAGGAGATCGCGCGCGGCGAGTTCGCCTGGTCGATCGACCTCGAGGACGTGCACCTGAACATCGAGAGCCGCCTCACGCAGCTGGTGGGCGACGCCGGCAAGCGGCTGCACACCGCGCGCTCGCGCAACGACCAGGTGGCCACCGACATCCGGCTGTGGCTGCGCGAGGCGATCGACGGAATCGTCGCGCTGCTCGCCGCGCTGCAGCGCGCGCTGGTCGACGTTGCCGAGCGCGAAGCCGCGACGATCATGCCCGGCTTCACGCACCTGCAGGTTGCGCAGCCGGTGACCTTCGGCCACCACATGATGGCCTACGTCGAGATGTTCGCGCGGGACGCCGAACGCATGGCCGACTGCCGACGCCGGGTCAACCGCCTGCCGCTGGGCGCGGCCGCGCTCGCCGGGACCACGTATCCGATCGACCGGGAGCATGTCGCCCGCGCGCTGGGCTTCGAGGCGCTCTGCGAGAACTCGCTGGACGCGGTTTCGGACCGCGACTTCGCCATCGAGTTCTGCGCGGCTGCGTCGATCGCGATGATGCACGTCTCGCGGCTCTCCGAGGAACTGGTGCTCTGGATGTCGCCGCGCGTCGGCTTCGTCGCGCTCGCCGACCGCTTCTGCACGGGTTCGTCGATCATGCCCCAGAAGAAGAATCCCGACGTGCCCGAACTCGCGCGCGGCAAGACCGGGCGCGTCTACGGACACCTGGTGGGGCTGCTCACCCTGATGAAGGCGCAGCCGCTCGCCTACAACAAGGACAATCAGGAAGACAAGGAACCGCTGTTCGATACGGTCGACACGCTCACCGACACCCTGCGCATCTTCGCCGACCTGATCGCCGCGCTCGAGGTGAATGCCGGGCGCATGCGCGCGGCAGCGAGCGAGGGATTCTCGACGGCGACCGATCTGGCCGATTACCTGGTGCGCAAGGGGCTGCCCTTTCGGGACGCCCACGAGGCCGTGGCGCGTGCGGTGCGCGCGGCAGCCGAGCGCGGTGTCGATCTGGCCGACCTATCGACCGCCGAACTGCAGGCCTTCGCACCGGTGATCGGGGACGATGCGGCAGAGGCCCTGCGCCTGGAAGGATCGATCGCAGCGCGCGATCACGTCGGCGGCACGGCTCCCGTCCAGGTGCGCGCCGCGATCGCAAGGGCGCGTGAGCGGCTCGCAGCCGCGCCGTGATGCAGAGTCTCACGCACGGGCTCCAGGCCGGGCATGGCACAGCTAGCTTGCGGCAGCGAATTTTCGGTTAGGATTGCGCCTGATTGCTTACTTGAGAAATTCGTCGCGTCGAAATCTTCGTCGCGACCGGTTCCCTCGCCTATCGCACGGGCGGGAACTTGAATCTTCAACCGAGGAAACAACATGCAAAGACGTGAAATGCTCAAGAAAGTCGCCGCCGGCGCTGCCGCTACCGGCGCACTGGCTGCACCCTCCATCGCAAGTGCCCAAGCCACGCTGAACTGGCGCTGCGCCTCAAGCTTCCCCAAGTCGCTCGCGACGATATTCGGCACGGCCGAGATCGCGGCGCGACGCGTCGCAGAACTCTCGGGTGGCAAGTTCAACATCCGCGTATTCGCAGGTGGTGAAATCGTTCCGCCCCTGCAGGTGGCTGACGCCGTGATGAACGGCACGATCGAGTGCGGCCATACCGCATCCTATTATTACCTCGGCAAGGATCCGGTCTGGGCGTTCGGGACCACGATCCCCTTCGGCATGAACTATCGCCACTTCACCTCCTGGTGGATTCACGGCGGCGGCAACGAACTGCTCAATAACGAGTGGTATCACAAGCATGGCATTCACGCTCTGCTGGCGGGCAACACGGGCGGCCAGATGGGCGGCTGGTTCAACCGAGAGATCAAGTCGGTCGACGACCTCAAGGGTCTGAAGTTCCGCATCGCCGGCCTGGCCGGCCAGACCCTCACGAAACTCGGCGTCGTGTCCTCGATGATCCCGGCGGGCGAGATGTACCAGGCACTCGAGCGCGGCACTATCGATGCGCTGGAGTTCGTCGGCCCCTACGATGACGAGAAGCTCGGCTTCCAGAAAGTCGCGAAATTCTACTACTACCCGGCCTGGTGGGAGGCGGGCGCAGCGCTGCAGATGTTCGTCAACCTCAAGTCCTGGGATGCGCTGTCCAAGGAGAACAAGGCGGCTCTCGAAGCCTCCTGCTACGAGGCCAACCAGGCGATGATGGCCAAGTACGACTTCGAGAATCCGCCTGCGCTCAAGCGCCTGATCGCGGGCGGAACGCAACTCAGGTCGTTCCCGAAATCGGTGATGGACGCCTCCTACAAGGCAGCGCAGGAAATGTTCGCGGAAGTATCGTCCAAGAACGCCCTGTTCAAGAAGATCCTCGACCATCAGGCTGCGTTCCAGGCTGACTCGGTGCAGTGGACGCGTCTGAACGAGGGCGCGTACGACTCGTACATGGGGACGATCCGGCGCTAATGCAGCCGAAGTGAGCAACGAAAAGGCCGCGGAGTTCCCGCGGCCTTTTCCATTCCGGATCCGGCAAGTTTCCCCGCGGACCGTCGCGCGCTCCCGCGCCTACTTCGCTGGCGCTTCCTGCCCGGAGGGGGCAGCCGGCGAGCCGTAGATGCCGCCGCCAGGCGCACCGTAGATGCCGCCCCCGCTGCTGCCCGACGAGTAATCATTGGTCGGCGCCTCGATGCGGATGTTCGTGATGTCGATATTCTTCTTGGTCCCGATCAGCGTATAGACCAAGGGGGGGAAAGCGATGACGATGAGCAACGCGCACACCTGAACGAGCACGAAGGGAATCACGCCCCGGTAGATCGCCGCCGTCGACGCTTCCTTGGGCGCGACGCTGCGCAGGTAGAAGAGCGCAAATCCGAACGGTGGCGTCAGGAACGAAGTCTGCAGGTTCATCCCGATCATCACACCGAACCAGACGAGGTCGATACCGAGCTTCGCCGCCACCGGCGCGAGCAACGGCAGCACGATGAACGCGATCTCGAAAAAGTCGATGAAGAACCCAAGGGCGAACACGATCAGATTGACGACAACGATGAATCCCATCACGCCGCCCGGAATCTGCAGAAACAGATGCTCGACCCAAAGGTCCCCGTCGAGTGCGCGGAAGCTCAGCGCGAATACGGTCGAGCCGATCAGGATGAACATGACGAAGGATGTGAGCAACGCTGTCGAGTGGCTCGCTTCCTTGAGCAGCTTGACGTTCATCCGGCCCTTGAGTGCCGCGAGGACGAGCGCTCCCGCTGAGCCCATCGCGCCGCCCTCGGTTGGGGTGGCGATGCCCATGAAGATCGTGCCGAGCACCAGAAAGATCAGCACCAGCGGCGGCACCATCACGAGCATCACGTGTGAGAAAAGCGCGGTCCCGCGCAGCGTGCGCGCCTCGGGCGGCAGCGCCGGCAGCATCTTCGGTTTCACCACCGACACCACGAAGATGAAGAGCACCAGCAGCCCAACCAGCATCAACCCCGGAATCACCGAGCCCAGGTACATGTCGCCGACCGAGACACCGAGCACATCGGCCATCACGATCAGCACGAGCGAGGGCGGCAGCACCTGCGCCAGCGTTCCCGACGCGCAGATCACGCCCGTGGCGACACGCATGTCGTAGCCATAGCGGATCATCACGGGCAGAGAGATCAGGCCCATCGCAATCACCGACGCGGCAAGTACCCCCGTCGTCGCCGCGAGCAAAGCGCCGACGAAGATCACCGCGTAGGCGACTCCGCCCCGGATCGTCCCGAAAAGCTGCCCGATCGTGTCGAGCAGATCCTCGGCCATCCCGGAACGCTCTAGGATGATTCCCATGAAAGTGAAGAACGGAATCGCCAGCAGCACCTGGTTGGACATGATCCCGAAGAGCCGCTCCGGCAACGCCTGCAACAACGCGGGCTCGAGCAGTCCGGCCTCAATGCCGATCCCCGCAAAAAGAAGCCCGTTTGCGGCCAGCGCGAACGCGACCGGGAATCCGGAGAGCAGCATGATCGCGAGTCCGGCGAACATCACCGGTGCGATCATTTCGTGCGTGAGTACCATGTTCCTGCCAATCGAGGAGAATGAGGTGCGCCGGCGGCGCGACTAGTGAACTTCGAGCGTGGGCGACTCTTCCGCGTCATCCCCGTTACCCGCGCCGGACCACGGAATCATTCCGCGCAGAAACGCCACTCGCTTGATCAACTCCGCGACCCCCTGCAGGATCAACAGGGCGAACCCGACGGGAATCAGCAGCTTCACCGGCCAGCGCAGCAGCCCGCCCGCGTCGAGCGACACCTCGTCAATCCGGTACGAGGCGACGAACAAGTCCCAGCCGAAAACCATGATCAACACGCACACGGGCAGCATCATGAACACGATCCCGAACACGTCGATCCAGGCGTTCGCGCGCGAACTCAGCCTTCCCGAAATGAGGTCGATGCGCACGTGCGCCTGATGCAGCAGCGTATAGCCCGCACAAAGCAGAAATACCGCCGAGATCAGGTACCACTGCATCTCCAGCAACGCGTTCGAGCTGTAACTGACGCTATAGCGCATGACCGCATTGCCGGCGCTGATGATCACCGCAACGAGAATCCCCCAGTAAACGACACGACCCACCAGCAAAGTGAGCGAATCGATCGCGCGGGATACCGACAAGAGAAACCTCACGGACTGCCTCCGGAATGCCGCCGTTTGTGCGGCGCGCTCTGTGGCGCGCGACGTCGCTCGGGTGGGCTCCCGAGCGCACGCAGATTGTAGCCGCGGTCTCCGGGTCTGTGGAGACTCTCGTGGCGCCGCCCGAGCGCGGTCACGCCTGCGCCGTATCTGGCGCCCTCAAGGCTGCGCCGCGATGATCTGCATTTCGACCCGGTACGCCGGGGCCGCGAGGCGCGCCTCGATCGTTGCGCGGGCGGGAGTGTGGCCCGGGGGAACCCACGCGTCCCAAACCGCGTTCATCGCGGCGAAGTCGCGGATGTCGGTGAGGAAGATGGTGGCCTGCAGGATGTGCGTCTTGTCGCTGCCCGCCTCGGCGAGCAGCCGGTCGATCTGGCCGAGCACGTCCTGCGTCTGCTCGGTCACCGGTGCCTTCGGGTCGCCGGCGACCTGCCCCGCGAGATAAATCGTGCCGTTGTGAATCACGATCGCGGACATCCGCGGGCCGACATGAAGCCTTTGTATCGTCATCAGGTGTTCCTCCCCAGAAATGCAGTGATGGTTTGAATCTGGTCGTCCGGGATCAGCGAAGGCGCGTGCCCGATCCCGGGAAAATCGACGCGCTCGGCGCGCGGCCCGCGTTCGGTCATTTGCTGTGCCGTCTGCGCAGCGAGCAGGTCCGATTCGGCCCCGCGCAACACCAGCGTCGGGCAGCGGATGGCGTCGTAGAAGGCCCACATGTTCGGCGGCGGCTGGCCGGCCGCGGCACGCAGCGGAATCGCGATCGCCGGATCGTAGTGGTAGCGCCAGGCATCGCCGTCACGAACGAAGTAGTGGCGCGAGAGCACCTCGAACTGCTCGTCACTCAACGGACCGAAGCTTACGGTGAGTTCGCGCAGCGCGCGCACGCCCGCCTCGCGGGTCGCGAACACCGGGTCCTGTCCCACATAGGTGCCGATGCGCGCCACGCCACGCGGGTCCAGCTCCGGGCCGATGTCGTTGAGGATGAGCCGCGCGATCGGAGTGTGCGGCAGCGCCGCCAGGGTCATCGCGATCAACCCGCCCATCGAGGTGCCCACCCAGACCACCTGCGTGACGTCGAGCCGGGCGATCAGCGTGACCGAATCGGCAACGTACTGGGCGACGTTGTAGAGCGACGGGTCGGCGGCGCGGTCGGAGGCGCCCCGGCCGAGCATGTCCGGGCAGATCACCCGGCGCCGCGCGCGCAGGCGGCGCGCCAGCACATCGAAGTCGCGCCCGTTGCGCGTGAGGCAGTGTGCGCAGACCACCGTGGCCAGTTCTTCCCGCGGGGCGCAGGCCGGCGCCCACTCCCAGTAGGCCATGCGGTGCAGCCCGGCTGGACTCGCACAGGTCACCGAGCGCAGGGTGGGTTCATCCATCGCGTCGCTTCTCAAAGGATCGTTAGAATGGACATCGGGCGCGGGGCGCGGCGCGATCAGGGTGCGGCGCCCGCCACGGGCCGATTTCGAATCTTGCGGGGCATCTTAACAGGGGTGGTTGATGATCAAGGGCAAACTGGCGCTGGTGACCGGATCGACCAGCGGAATCGGACTCGGCATCGCCCGGACGCTCGCCGCGCAGGGCGCGAACGTTCTTCTGAACGGATTCGGCGACGCGGGCGAGATCGAGCAGATTCGCGCGGGGATCGCCGCCGAGTTCGGCGTGGTGGCTGAATACGACGCCGCGGACATGACGCGCCCGGCGGAGATCGAAGCGATGATCGCGCGGGCCGAAGAGCGCCACGGCGCGATCGACATCCTCGTGAACAACGCCGGAATCCAGCACGTCGCGCCGATCGACGCCTTTCCGACCGAGCGCTGGGACGCGGTGATCGCGATCAACCTCTCGTCGTCGTTTCACACGATCCGCTGCGCGCTGCCGGCGATGAAGAAGCGCAACTGGGGCCGGATCGTCAACATCTCCTCGGTGCACGGCCTGGTGGCCTCGACCGAGAAGGTCGCCTACATCGCCGCCAAGCACGGCCTGATCGGGCTGACCAAGGTGGTCGCACTGGAGACGGCACGCACCGGCATCACCTGCAATGCGATCTGCCCGGGCTGGGTGCTCACCCCGCTCGTGCAAAAGCAGATCGACGCGCGCGCGCAAAAGGGTGGGATCAGCGATCGCGAGGCCAAGGACGCACTGCTCGCGGAGAAGCAGCCCTCGCTGGACTTCGCGACGCCCGAGCAGATTGGCGCCCTGACGGTCTTTCTCTGCTCGCCGGGCGCCGACCAGATTCGCGGCACGAGCCTGCCGATCGACGGGGGCTGGACGGCGCAATAGTGGCTGCAGCACCCTGCCCGGGCGGCAGCCAGGACCACGGTGGGCTCAGGGCTCGTCGCCCACGCGGATGCGCCAGTAGGGCGGAGCGTCGACTCGCTCGCGCCGCACCTGCGGTGGCTGATCGCGACGATAGCGGATCGTGATCGCGCCGTGCCAGTCGCTGCGCAGGACGCCGATCCCGGCATCCTGATAGCGGGCCAGCACCTTCGGGTGCGGGTGCCGGTAGCGGTTGCGATAGCCCAGTTGGAACACCGCTTGCGCGGGCGCCACCGCGTCCAGGAATCGCGGGGACGATGAGGTGGCGCTGCCGTGGTGGGGCACGACAAGGAGGTCTGCGCGCAACGCCTCGGCTTCTTCACGTCGCAGGAGCAAGCGCTCCTGGGCTGCCTCGATGTCGCCGGTCAGGAGCACCGTCGCCGCCGGCGTGCGGACCCGCAGCACGCAACTGCCGGCATTGCTCGACGACTTTGCGTTCGCCGCCGGCTCGTCGCCCGGATGCAGGAACGCGAAGTTCGCCTCGCCCCACTGCCACGCATCGCCCCGCCGGCACGCGACGTGGTGCGCCGCCCCCTGGACGACCGGGTGTTCGGCGGCCAGCGAGCTCGCAATCCAGGCGACTGGGAAGTTGCGCAGCACGCCAGGCGCTCCGCCGACGTGATCCGTGTCGCCATGCGAGATCACGACTGCGTCGAGTGCGCGGATGCCGCGCGCGCGCAGGTACGGGGCAATCACGCGGGTGCCGGCCTCCAGTTCGCCGCCGTATTGCGGCCCCGCATCGTAGAGGAGCCGCCGACCGGGCGTCTCGACGAGCACGGCCGTGCCCTGCCCCACGTCGAGTGCCGTCACCCAAAGTTCTCCCTCGACCGGCCCGGCCGGCCCGGCTGCCAGCAGCGGGGCAAGCATCGCCGCGCCATGGCGCCGGGGAATCACCGGTGCGGGCGCGAGCAGCAGCGCGCACCCGGCTGCCGCGAGCAGCAGGGTCAGTGCGCCGGGGCGAACCACGCCCCAGATCGACAGCGGCAGTGCCGCGGCCCAGTCCAGCAGTGCGAGCAGCACTCCGGTGAACCAGGCCGAGAGGTGCAGCAGGAAGCTCCCGAGCGCCGGCACCACCAGCGCGAGCGCGGTGGCTGCCAGCGTGAGCGGCGTGATCACGATCGAGACGAGCGGGATCGCCACCGCGTTCGCCAATGGCCCGACCAGAGACACCGAGGAGAAGAACAGCGCCCCCAGCGGCAGCAGCGCCACGGTCGCGGCCCACTGCGTCGCGACGGCCTCGACGAACCACCCGCGGCGCCGCACGCGGTGTGCCGAACCGAACAGGACGATGGCGGCCACTGCGGAAAACGACAGCCAGAACCCGGCCGAGAGCACGGCCCAGGGATCGAGCAGCGTGACCACGCCCGCGGCCAGCGCGAGCACGCTCGCCACCGATCGGGTCCGGCCGCTCACCAGCGCCCAGCCGGCCACCGCGAGCATCCAGCACGTGCGCTGCGCCGGAATGCCCCATCCCGCGATCCCGCTGTAGAGAAAGGCGGTGGCGACGCCCGCGAGCCATGCGATGGTCGGCGCCGGCAGGCGCAGCAGCACGCCGGGCGGCACCCGCCGGCTGCGCAGCGCCCGCCGCACGAGGCCCACCACGAGGGCGGCGAGCATCGTGATGTGCAGGCCCGAAATGCTCATCAGATGACCGATCCCGGTCTTGTTGAAAACGACCCACCAGTGCCCGGGAATCGCCGCCTGATCGCCGATCGACAGCGCAACCACGGTGCCGCGCACGGCCGGATCCTCTGCGGCGAGCGCGGCGACGATCGCCGCGCGGGCGGCGACGCGGATGCGCTCGAGCACCGTCCCGACACGCCAGCGCCGTGCTTCGAGGCGCACGTTGCCCTGTGCCGCGCCAGGCCGGCCGACGACGGTCCCGGTGGCCGCGATGCCCTCCTCGAGCGCGCGCAGTTCCGCATCGAAGGTCCCGGGGTTCACCGGCGCATGGGGGCGCTTGAGACGCACCGTGAACTGCCAGCGCTCGCCGGGCTCGGGTGACCCCACCGGCTGACGATCGGCGGCGCGGGATGCCTCGTACCAGCCCAGCCGCACCGAACGCCGGTCCGGGCAATCGGGCAGCGGATCAAGGCAGGACTCGATGAAAAAGCGGAAGCGCACGCCGCGCTCGAGGGGTTGCGGCAGCTCTTCGACGAAGCCGCTCACGCGCAGTTCGCGGCCCTCCTGCGTCTCGGTGATGCGCTCGGCGAGCGCGCCGTGGGCGCGCAGCACGACCATGCCGGCGGTGAGCAACGCCACAGCGAGGCGGGCGCGCAGCGGACCGGCGCGCCACGCCAGCGCGAGCAATCCGCCGAGCACCAGCGTCCACGCGACCCGGATCCCGGGGAGCTCGGCCAGCGTGTGCACGGCGAGCGCGGTGAGCGGCACCACCGCCGCGACGGGAAGGAGCGCCAGCGTCGCGGCAGCCCGCGCAGGTGCCGCCGATAGCGCCGTCCGGGTGCTCATCACGCGATGCTAGGCGTGCCCAACCGCGACCGAATCAGCCTGAAGCCGAGTCCGGGTCGAACGGCTGGCCTATCCCTGCTGTCTCGGTCGCCCGCCGCGCTGGGCGCGGTGGCCTGCGGGTCGCCACCGGGCGCAGTCGGAACGCGGTATATTGATCGGAACGACTGCATAAATCGTCAAGTTTCGAGGTAATGCGCCATGAAGACAGAGCACAACGCCCCACTACCCTCGCGCTGGCGGCTGGCAGCTCGGATCGCAGCCTCCGTCCTCCTCGCGCTCGCTCCCCCACTGACCGGTTCCGCGCTGGCCGCCACCGGCTCCGCCGCGACGCCCGACAATGGCCGCAGCGGTAAGGCCGTCGTCGAATCCGTGTGCCTCTCCTGCCATCGCGCCGGGCTGCTGGGCGCACCCAAGATCAACGACGTCGCGGCCTGGCGCGAGCGGGCCGGCAAGGGCCTCAGTGAACTCACTTCCCATGCGCTCACGGGCCTGCGCCAGATGCCCGATCACGGCAGCGACCCGACGCTCACGCAACTCGAACTGGGCCGCGCCGTGACCTACATGGTCAACCAGTCGGGGGGCAGCTGGGTCGAACCGGCGAGCGCCCAGAGCCTGGCGAGCGCCCGCAGCGGCGAGAATGTGGTGCAGGCGCGATGCGCGACCTGCCACGCGACAGGCGAAGGCGGAGCGCCGAAGATCGGTGACGCCAAGGCGTGGGCGGGGCGCGCGTCGCGCGGTCTGAACCAGCTGACGACGTCCGCGATCCGTGGTCACGGGGGCATGCCCCCGCGCGGCGGGGTGGCAAACGCGACGGACGCGGAACTGCGTGCCGCGATCACCTATATGTTCAATCCGAGCGCGGCCACTGCAGCCACCGGAACGAAGCCGCAACCCCCGGCCGAGGTCGAAACGGGAGGGATGCGCCAGACGGTCGCCGGCATGGATATCCTGCTGGGCGTCGTTTCCGCATCCCGGCTGCGCGACTTCCCGCCGGGTTCACCGGAGCGTACGATGCACGGCGGCGTGCCGCCCGGCAGCGACCAGCATCACCTGAACGTCACGGTGCTCCAGCAGACCGACGGCTCGCGCATTGCCGACGCGCAGGTCGAGGTGATCGTCGAGGACGACGGGACCGCCAAGGTCCGCAAGCGCCTCAATGCCGAGTCGCTCGGCGGCGTGCCCTTCTACGGCGCGTACGTTCCGCTCGCGCGCAACACCGAACACCGCGTCACCGTGCTGGTGCGGCCGCCGAACGCGGCCGTTGCCTCCCAGGTCCAGTTCCAGTACCGGAATTAGCCTCCGCCGGCCGCGATCAGCGCACCCAGGCGCGGCAGCACGCGCCGCGCGTTGTCGCCCGTCACCCGCACGGCCTCGTCGCGTTCCACCCCGCGCAAGCCCGCGAAGACCCCGGCGATCCGGGGCAGTTCGGCCGGCGTATTGCGCGCGCGTCCGAGCCAGGCGGGCGCCATGTAGGGTGCATCGGTCTCGAGGACGTGCGCCTCGGGAGGGAGCCGTGCGGCGAGCCCGCGGATGCGCGTCGCCCGCTCGAACGTCATCGCACCGCCGAATCCCAGGGCGAGCCCGAGATCGAGAAAGATGCCGGCCTGCTGCTCGCTGCCGTTGAATGCGTGCGCGATTCCTCCCGGCACCCGCACCCGGCGCAATTCGCGCAGCACATGGTCGACCGCGCGGCGCACATGCAGCAGCACCGGCAGGTCGAACTCCGCCGCGAGCCGCAGCTGCGCGACATAGAACTGGCGCTGGCGCTCGCGGTCGAGTCCGGGCACGAAGTAATCCAGACCGATTTCGCCGACGGCCTGGAGCCGCGGGTCGCCGCGCGCTGCCGAGAGGGCGGCACGCAGGCGCGCGAGATCTGCGTCGGCGGCGCGATCGACGAACATCGGGTGGATTCCCAGTGCGTAGCCGACATCCCGATGGGCGCCCGCCAGGGCGCGCACCGCGTCGAAGTCGGCAGCCTGAACCGCGGGAACGACGATCATCGCGACCCCGGCTGCGCGACTCGCGGCGAGCACGGCAGCGCGGTCGGCGTCGAACTCCGGCGCGTCGAGGTGGCAGTGAGTGTCGATCAGCACCGCGGCCCGGCCTTCAGTGCGCCTCGTCCGGAATGATTCCGTCGCGCAGCGTGTGCACCCGGTCGAGTCGATCGGCCAGCTCGAGGTCGTGGGTGACGATCACGAAAGCCGTGCCCGTCTCGGCCGCGAGTTCGTCCATCAGTTCGAAGACCTGCCGTGCCGTCGTCCGGTCCAGGTTTCCGGTGGGTTCGTCGGCGAGCACGCAGCGCGGCCCGGTGACGAGCGCGCGCGCGAGCGCCACCCGCTGCCGCTCACCGCCGGAGAGCTGTCCCGGCCGGTGCAGCACGCGTGCGCCCAACCCGACCCGGGCCAGAATCGCCCGGGCGCGCACTTCGGCCTGCGCGCGCAGCTCGCGCCGGATGTACAGGGGCATCGCCACGTTCTCGAGGGCGCTGAATTCGGGCAGCAGATGGTGGAACTGGTAGACGAAGCCGAGCAACTCGTTGCGTGCCCGCCCCCGCTCGAGTTCATCCATTTGGTCCAGGCGCCGGCCGAGCAGCTCGACCGATCCGGCGCTCGCCTCGTCGAGTCCGCCGAGCAGATGCAGCAGGGTGCTCTTGCCGGAACCGGAAGCGCCGACAATCGCGACCCGTTCGCCCGCCGACACATCCAGGTCGACCCCGTGCAGCACCGCCACCGCAAGGTCTCCGCTGCCGTAGGTCTTGCGCAGCCCGCGACACGACAGCACGATTTCGGGCGCGCCCTCACTCATAGCGCAGCGCCTCGGCCGGCCGCACCCGCGAGGCGCGCCAGCTCGGGTAGATCGTCGCCGCGAAGGCGAGCACGCACGCGGTCAAGCCGATCAGCGTCACATCGTCCCCGTGCAGATCGCTGGGCAGGTTATTGATGAAGTAGATCCCCTTGGGCAGCACCTGAAAACCGAAGGCGGATTCGATCGCGCCCATCACCGTGCCGACGTTGAGCGCGAGCACCACCCCCAAAGCCATGCCGAGCAGCGTTCCCAGCAGCCCGACGGATGCGCCCTGCACCACGAAGATCTTCATCACGCTCGCCGGACTCGCGCCGAGGGTGCGCAGGATCGCGATGTCCGACTGCTTGTCGGTCACCGTCATCACCAGCATCGAGACGAGGTTGAACGCCGCGACGGCGACGATCAGCGTCAGGATGATGAACATCATCCGCTTCTCGATCTGCACGGCGGCGAACCAGTTGCGATTCTCCTTCGACCAGTCGCGCACCAGCAGATCGCCCGGGAGCGAACGAGCGAGTTCCCCCGCGATCGCGGGCGCGGCCATCATGTCGCTCGTGCGCAATCGGATGCCCGTGACGCCTTCGACCCGGAACAGCCGCGCTGCGTCCTCGATGTTCATCAGCACGAGCGAGCTGTCGTACTCGTAGTGCCCGGCCTGGAAGATTCCGACCACGGTCAGCTGGCGCAGGCGCGGAATCAGCCCGGCCGGCGTCGCCGTGCCCTGCGGGACGATCAGCGTGATGCGCTCGCCGACGCTGATCAGCAACTGGTTGGCCATCTCGATGCCGATCGCCACGCCGAACTCGCCGGGCGCGAGCGCGTTCACCGATCCATCGACGAAGTGCTTCGCGAAATCCGCGACACCGGGTTCGGCCTGCGGGTCGATGCCGCGCACGATGACCCCGCGCACGCTGTCGTCGCGGGTGAGCATCGCCTGTCCCGCGACGTAGGGAGCGCCGGCCACGACGCGCGGGTTGCGGCGCGCCTCGGCGAGCAGCGCCTGCCAGTCGGTCAGCGGCGCGCGCCCGGCAAATACCTCGACGTGCGCGAGCACCGAGAGCATCCGGTCGCGCACTTCCTTCTGGAAACCGTTCATCACCGAGAGCACGACGATGAGCGCCGCCACGCCCAGTGCGATCCCGGCGACCGAGAGCGTGGAAATGAACGAAATGAAGCCGTTGCGCCTTCCGGCGCGCCGTCCGGCGCGCGTGTAGCGCATGCCGATGAAGAATTCGTAGGGTAGTTGCATGGGGTCGCCGGGGAGTTTGCCATAGAATCGGCCAGTGACCGCGATCCTGCTGTGCCCAGGCGCCCTGGCGGGCGAGGACGACCGGCCCGCGCCGCTCGGCCCCGAGGCGCGCGCGCTGCTCGGCGGCCCGCTCGTACGCGCGCAGTTCGGCCCCGCGCACACCCCTGCGGGCCATGACATTCGCGAGCTCGCCCACGAGAGCTGGCTGCGCACGGCCTTCGGCGTCGCTCCGGACGCGTCGGTCGGCGCGTATGCGGGCTGGATGGCCGGCGCAACCGACGACGACTGGATCGTGCGCCCGGTCCACCTGCATCTTGCACTCGATCACGTGCTTCTCTCTCCACCCGGGGGGCTGGAACTCGCCGGTGCCGAGGCGGACGCCCTGCTCGCCACCGCCAACGGGCACCTCGCTGGAGACGGCATCGAACTGGCACGTGCCGCGCACGGGTGCTGGCGCATGCGCTGCCGGGAGCCGCTGCAGTTGCGTCCCACGGGCAGCGCGGCGGCGAGCCGGCGCAACGTCTTTGATTTCCTGCCCGAAGGCGCCGACGCCCGGCGCTGGCGCGGCCTGCAGAGCGAAGTGCAGCTGCTCTGGCACGAACACCCGGTGAACCGCGCACGCGAGGCGCGCGGCGAACTGACGGTGAACGGAATCTGGATCGAGGGGCGCGCATTGCGTCTGGCCCCCAGTGCGCGTTTCACGCAGGTCGTGGCGCAGGGCACGGTGATCGCCGGGCTGTGCGATGCGACCGGGAC
Source organism: Burkholderiaceae bacterium (assembly GCA_024637155.1). Classification (GTDB taxonomy): domain Bacteria; phylum Pseudomonadota; class Gammaproteobacteria; order Burkholderiales; family Burkholderiaceae_E; genus JAGXFR01. The sequence goes on from JAGXFR010000018.1 coordinate 42,386, forward strand.
GCCGCGGCTCGTGCCCGCGTCCGAAGGCGCCGTGCAGGCCGAAGTGGCGCGCGCCCTTGCCGCCCCGACGCAGCATCTCTTCGAGTGCCGATCGTGGCAGCAGGACACGCTGGACTGGAACCCGCAGCAGCCCGCGCTGGGCTGGCAAGAACTGTACGGAATGCTCGAACCGTTGCTGCATGACGCACCCCGGAGCGCGATGCTGGACGTCGTCCTGACGGGGCGCGAACAGGTGCTGACCTTGCGCTGGCGCGGCGCCGACCGGTGGAAGTTCTGGCGCCGGCTCGACCCGACGCGCCTGGGCGTTCCCCGCCCCGCCGAGGCCTAGCGCGTGTTCCGCAGCAGACCAGTCCCCGAAGCGGCGCGGCGCCGGCTCCTGGAAGCCGGCATCGATCCGGTGCTCGCGCGCGTGCTCGCCGCGCGCGGGATCGAGGCCCCTGCGGAACTGAGCGAGGATCTCGCCGCGTTGCTGCCGCCGGCGTCGCTGCTCGGCGCGTCACAGGCGGCGGGCCTGCTCGCCGACGCCATCGCCGGCGCGCAGAAGCTGTGCGTCGTCGCCGACTACGACTGTGACGGCGCCACCGCCTGCGCACTGGCGGTGCGCGGCCTGCGCATGATGGGGGCACAGGTCGACTACCTGGTGCCGAACCGCTTCGAGCACGGCTACGGACTGACGCCGGCGATCGTCGAACTCGCCCTCACCCACCCGCGTCTCGGGCGCCCCGACTGGTTGATCACGGTCGACAACGGGATCGCGAGCATCGAGGGCGTCGCGCGCGCGAATGCGGCCGGCCTGCGGGTCATCGTCACCGACCATCACCTGCCCGGCACGCAGCTGCCGCAGGCGGCGGCAATCGTCAACCCGAATCAGCCCGGCTGCACGTTCCCGAGCAAGCACCTGTGCGGAGTCGGGGTGATGTTCTACACACTGCTCGCGCTGCGCGCCGAGTTGCGCGCGCGCGGGGCGTTCACCGGGCGCGAACCGCAACTCGCCGCGCTGCTCGATCTGGTCGCGCTCGGCACCGTGGCTGACGTCGTGCGGCTCGATTGCAACAACCGTCTGCTCGTGGCCGCCGGTCTGCGCCGGATCCGGGCCGGACACGCGAACGCCGGAATCCGTGCGCTGTTGCGCGTCGCCGGGCGCGACGCGCAACGGGCCGCCAGCAGCGACCTGGGTTTCGCCGTGGGCCCGCGAATCAACGCGGCCGGACGCCTGGCGAACATCGCCGTCGGCGTCGAGTGCCTGCTCACCGACGACGAGGACCGGGCAGCACGGAGCGCCGCCGAACTCGACCGGATCAATCGCGAGCGTCGCGGCATCGAGCAGACGATGCGCGAACAGGCGCTCGACGACATCGTGGACTTCGATCCGGCACGACTGTGCGTGGTCGCGTACCGCGCCGACTGGCACGAAGGGCTGGTCGGCCTGATCGCCGGCCGGCTCAAGGACCGGCTCCACCGCCCGGCCGTGGCACTCGCACCGGCGGCCGCCGACGCCGCGATGCTGCGCGGTTCGGGGCGCTCGATCCCCGGCGTGCACCTGCGCGACGTGCTCGAACGCGTCAGCACGCGCGCCCCGGATCTGCTGGTGCGCTTCGGCGGACATGCGATGGCCGCCGGGTTCACGATCCGCGCGGCGGACCGCGAGCGCTTCACCCTGGCTTTCGAGGAGGCCGTCGCCGAACTCGCGGAGCGCGCCGCCTTCGAACGCGAATTGCTCACCGACGGTTCGCTCGCCGACACCACCATCGACCTCGCGCTCATCGCTTCGCTCGAGCGCCAGATCTGGGGTCAGGGCTTCCCCGCACCGCTGTTCTGCGATCAGGTCCGGGTGCTGAGCCAGCGCGAGGTCGGGGTCGGGCACCTGAAGCTCACCCTGCAGATCGACAAGCGACGTTACGACGCGATCGCCTTCAATCGGGTCGACCCGCTGCCCGCGTTGGCGGAAGTCGCCTACCGCCTGGAGCGCAACGAGTATCAGGGTCACGCGCGCGTGCAGTGGATCGTCGAAGCGGTTGCGGGCGCACGCTGAACGACTCTGGCGCGCGGCACAAACCCCTGCGCCGCGCGTCAGCGCGCGAGACGCTCGCCTATAATGGTCGGTTTCCCCAAAGCGGTGCGTACCATGGAAGCCGAGCGCCTCAACCTCATCGAATCCCGCACCAACGACCTCCGAGAGCGTGTCGAAGCTCTCAGGGGGTATCTTTGACTTCGAGACCAAGAAGAATCGCCTCGAAGTCGTAAATCGCCTGCTCGAAGCGCCCGACGTCTGGGACGAGCCGCAGCGCGCGCAGGATCTGGGTCGCGAGAAGAAATCCCTCGAAGGCGTGGTCGAGAATCTCTCGGGGCTGGATTCGTCGCTGCGCGACGCGGCGGAACTCTTCGAGATGGCCAGCGCCGAAGACGACGACGAGACTCTCGTCGCGCTCGAAGGCGACCTGGACGCCGTGGCCACGGATGTCGAGGCGCTGGAATTCCGCCGGATGTTCTCCAACCCCGCCGATCCGAGTCCCTGCTTCGTCGAGATTCAGGCGGGCGCCGGGGGCACCGAGGCACAGGACTGGGCGGCGATGTTGCTGCGCCAGTACCTGCGCTACTGCGAGCGCAAGAATTTCAAGGCCGAGGTGCTCGAGGAATCCGAGGGCGATGTCGCGGGCATTAAGGGCGCCACGATCCGGGTGGACGGCGAGTACGCGTACGGCCACCTGCGCACCGAAACGGGCGTCCACCGGCTGGTGCGCAAGTCCCCGTTTGACTCGAGTGGCGGACGGCACACGTCCTTCGCCTCGGTGTTCGTCTACCCCGAGGTCGACGACTCGATTTCGATCGACATCAACCCGGCTGACCTGCGCATCGATGTCTACCGCGCCTCGGGCGCCGGCGGACAGCACGTCAACAAGACCGAGTCGGCGGTGCGCATCACGCACCTGCCCACCAATACCGTCGTGCAGTGCCAGAACGACCGCTCGCAGCACCGCAACCGCGACGAGGCGATGAAGATGCTCAAGGCGCGGCTCTACGAGCTCGAGGTTCGCAAGCGTCAGGCGGAACAGGACAAGGTCGAGGCCGGCAAGACCGACATCGGCTGGGGGCATCAGATCCGCTCCTACGTGCTCGACAACTCGCGGATCAAGGACCTGCGCACCAACGTCGAAGTCGGCAACACGAAGGCCGTGCTCGACGGCGACCTCGACGTGTTCATCGGGGCCAGCCTCAAGCAGGGAGTCTGAGGCCCCCGCCCCGACTGCCTTCGCCCCGAACAGCCCCACAAGAACCAGCGGTGACCCAGTGAAACCAGAAGCCCAACCCGCAGCCCCTGCCGTGGCCAGCGCCGACGACGAGAACCAGATCATCGCCGAGCGCCGCGCCAAGCTCGCGCAGATCCGCGCCGCCGGCATCGCCTTTCCCAACGACTACCGGCCCGAGCATCGCGCGGGTGCGCTCGCCGAGCACTTCGGCGCCAAGTCCCGCGAGGAACTCGCCGGCGAGCCGGTTGCCGTCACGCTCGCCGGACGGATGATGCTCAAGCGCGTGCAGGGCAAGGCCAGCTTCGCGACGATCCAGGACGGCACCGGACGCATCCAACTCTGGTTGAACGACGAAGGCATCGGCGCGGACGCGCACGAGGCGTTCAAGCACTGGGATCTGGGTGACATCGTCTCCGCCGAGGGGACGCTGTTCAAGACGATGAAGGGCGAGCTCTCGGTGCGCTGCTCCGCCGTGCGGCTGCTCGCGAAATCACTGCGCCCGCTGCCCGACAAGTTCCACGGGCTCGTCGACCAGGAGCTGCGCTACCGCCAGCGCTACGTGGATCTGGCCGTCAACGCGAGCACCCGCGACACCTTCCTCGCACGCAGCGCGATCCTGCACGCGATGCGCTCGTTCATGCTCTCGCACCGCTTCCTCGAGGTCGAGACGCCGATGCTGCACATGATTCCGGGCGGCGCGATTGCGCGTCCATTCGCGACGCACCACAACGCGCTCGACCAGCAGATGTTCCTGCGCATCGCGCCCGAGCTCTATCTCAAGCGGCTGATCGTCGGCGGCTTCGAGCGCGTGTTCGAGGTCAACCGCAACTTCCGCAACGAGGGCATCAGCCAGCGGCACAATCCCGAATTCACGATGATGGAGTTCTACGCCGCGTACACCGACTACCAGTGGCTGATGAATTTCACCGAGCAACTGATTCGCGACGCCGCCATCGCCACCACCGGCGACACGCTGGTTCCCTATCAGGGCACCGCGATCGACCTGGGCAAGGCCTTCGACCGGCTGACGATCACCGGGGCGATCCTCAAGTACGCGCCTGAATACGAGGCCATGCGGCTCGACGACATCGCAGCCCTGCGCACCGAGCTGACGCGGCTCGGCGTCAACCTGGACGCACCGCAGCTGCGCGGCGCCGGGCTCGGCGCATTGCAGCTGGCGCTCTTCGAAGCGACGGTCGAGACGCTGCTCGTGCAGCCCACCTTCATCATCGACTATCCAATCGAGGTTTCGCCGCTGGCGCGCGAATCCGATACGCGACCCGGCATCACCGAGCGCTTCGAGCTCTTCATCACCGGGCGCGAGCTGGCCAACGGCTTCTCCGAATTGAACGACCCCGAGGATCAGGCGGCACGCTTTCGCGCACAGGTGGCCGCCAAGGAGGCCGGAGACGAGGAGGCGATGTATTACGACGCCGACTTCATCCGCGCGCTCGAGTACGGGATGCCGCCCACCGGGGGCTGCGGCGTGGGCATCGACCGGCTGGTGATGCTGCTCACAGACAGCGCGAACATCCGCGACGTGATTCTCTTCCCCGCGCTCAAGCGCGAGGACTGAACGCGCAGGCGCTGCAGCCTGCACACGGCCGTGCGCCGCGCGGCGGACCGGATCAGCCGGCGCGGTTCAGGCGACTTCGTCGATCCACGCCTGCTGGATCGCTTCCAGGATGCGCTCGCCGCTGCGCTTCGGGTCACCGGTGAAACCGGGAAGATCGAGCACCATGTTGTGCAGGTCGGTGAACAGCAGCTTGGTCGGATCCGCTTCCGGATGCGCCTCGGACAGCGCGATGGCAATGTCCAGCGTATCGGTCCAGTTCATCTCGTCCTCCTCCGTTCTTCTGCGCCACCGGCCAACCGGGGCTACTCGCGCGCGAGGTTGATGGTGTACTTCGGGATCTCGATGGTGAGATCCGCGTCGGCCACGCGCACCTGACACGAGAGGCGCGACTGCATGGTCAGGCCCCAGGCCCGATCGAGCAGGTCGTCCTCATCCTCTTTGGATTCGGTCAGCGTGTCGAAACCTTCGCGCACAACGACGTGACAGGTCGTGCATGCGCAGGAGAGCTCGCACGCGTGCTCGATTTCGATGCCGTGCCCGAGCAGCTCACGGCACAGCACCGCGCCCGGCTCGACGTCGAACTCGGCGCCCTCGGGGCACAGGGTCTCGTGAGGCAATACGCGGATGTGCGGCATGGTCAGGACCCCATCTCGTCGAGTCGCCGCCCGGCGAGCGCACGGGCAATGGCGTGGTCCATCCGGCGCGCGGCGAACGCTTCGGTTCCGATCGACAGCGCGCTGATCGCCTGCCGGATCGCAGCGTGATCGGTGCCCTCGCGCGCCTGCCCGAGCTTGGTGAGCAGGATTTCGACGCGCGCGCGATCGGCGGCGCCGAGCAGCTCGCCGTCCTCGGTGAGCGCGGCGCGCGTTGCCTCGAGCATCCGGTCCGCCTCCACCTGCTGCTCGCGCAGCGCGCGCGCCTGGGCGTCGGTGCCGGCGGCCTCGTGCGCGCTCTGGAGCATCGCGCCGATCTCCTCGTCGCTCAGCCCGTAGGAGGGCTTCACCGCGACATGTGCCTCGACACCGCTCGACAACTCCTTCGCAGATACCGAGAGCAGCCCGTCGGCGTCGACCTGGAAGGTCACGCGAATCCGCGCGGCGCCCGCCGCCATCTGCGGAATCCCGCGCAGCTCGAAGCGCGCGAGCGAACGGCAGTTCTCGACGAGGTCGCGCTCGCCCTGCACCACATGCAGCGCCATCGCGCCCTGCCCGTCCTTGAAGGTCGTGAACTCCTGCGCCCGCGCCACCGGAATCGCCGCGTTGCGATGCACGATCTTCTCGACCAGCCCGCCCATGGTTTCGATGCCGAGCGAAAGCGGGATCACATCCAGCAGCAGCCAGTCGTCGCCGGCCGAACGATTGCCCGCCAGCAGATTCGCCTGCATCGCCGCCCCCAGCGCCACGACCGTGTCCGGGTCGATGTCGGCGAGCGGCTCCTGTCCAAAGAAGTCCGCCACCGCGCGGCGCACCTGCGGCATGCGGGTCGCCCCGCCAACCAGCACCACGCCCTTGATCTCGTCGACCCGCAGCCGTGCATCGCGCAACGCCTGGCGGGTCGCGCTCAGCGTGCGCGCCAGCAGTTCGCTGCTGAGATCCTCGAAACGCTCGACACTCAGTGGCAGCTTCACGCGCGTCGCATTGGAGAGCTGCACCGAGAAGGTCGTCACGCGTTCGCGCGTGAGCGCCTCCTTGGCGCGCCGCGCTTCGGCGAGCAGTGCCCGCCAGTCGCCGGACTCGTGCCAGTCGCCGGGCTGCGCCGAGGCGTCCAGCGAACCCGTCTCGCGCAGCGCCCACTCGGCGATGCCGCGGTCAAAATCATCGCCACCGAGCGCGCTGTCGCCACCCGTCGCGATCACCTCGAACACACCCTTGGTGAGCCGCAGAATGGACACGTCGAAGGTTCCGCCCCCCAGGTCGTAGATCGCGTAGACCCCCTCGGCGGCATTGTCCAGTCCGTAGGCGAGCGCCGCGGCCGTGGGCTCATTGAGGAGCCGCAAGACCTCGAGGCCCGCGAGGCGTCCGGCGTCCTTGGTTGCCTGACGCTGCGCGTCATCGAAGTAGGCGGGAACCGTGATCACCACCCCGCTCAGTTCTCCGCCCAGCGTGGCTTCCGCGCGCTTGCGCAGCGCCCGCAGAATCTCGGCAGACACCTCGACCGGGCTCTTCTCGCCGGCGCGCGTGCGCAGGCGCACCATCCCCTCGCCTTCGATGAAGTTGTAGTTGCCGCGATCGACGTGCAGATCCTGCAGCCCGCGCCCCATCAGGCGCTTCACCGATACGACGGTATTGGCGGCATCGGTGCTCGCCTGCGCCAGCGCATCGGCACCGACCGCGATCGTGCCGCCGGGGCAGTAGCGCACCACCGAGGGCAGCAAGGGCCGCCCGCTCTCGTCCTCGATCACTTCGCTCACGCCGGAGCGAACCGTCGCGACGAGCGAATTGGTCGTTCCCAGGTCGATGCCTGCCGCCAGGCGGTGCTGGTGCGGATCCGGCGCCTGGCCGGGTTCGGAGATCTGCAGCAGGGCCATTTTCGAGGGGTCTCGCCTAGGCGGCGATGGAGTCTTCGGCGCGTTCCATCTCGCTGGCGAAACGGTCTACGAAGAGCAGCTCCCGGACAACGCCGGCAGCCTGAGGGTAGTCCTGCTCCGCGTCGAGCAGTTGCGCAAGCGTCGCGACGAGTTCGCCGCGCAGCGCCGTGAGTTCCACCGTCAGCGCCGAGAGGGCCGCCCCGTCGCGCGCGTGCTCGGCGTCGTCGAGCCGCTCACGCCAGTCGAGCTGGCGCAGCAGGAAGTCGGCGGGCATCGCCGTGTTCGACTCGATCTCGAGGTCGACGCCATGGAGTTCGCAGAGGTAACGCGCGCGCGCCGCCGGATCGGAAAGCGTGCCGTAGGCTTCGTTGGCCCGGGCGGCCAGTTGCAGTGCCAGCCGTTGCTGTGCCGCGCCTGCGCCGGCGAATCGATCCGGGTGGACGGCCGACTGGAAGCGACGATACGCCTCGGCGAGTTCCTGCTGGTCCAGCGCGAACGCCGGCGCCAGGGAGAACAATTCGAAGTGGTTTTTCTTCAGCGCGTTCATGGGCCCTTGTGCAACAAAAAAGGCGGCGTGACGCCGCCTCCCGAGCCGTATCGCTCACCCGGGCGCAAGAGCGATTCTAGATGTTGAAGGATTCCCCGCAACCACACTCGCTCTTGACGTTGGGGTTATTGAAGCGGAATCCCTCGCTCAGGCCCTCGCGCACGAAATCCAGTTCGGTGCCGTCGAGGTAGGCGAGGCTCTTCGGGTCGACGAGCACGCGCACGCCGTGGCTGACGAACTCGACGTCATCTTCGTTGGGTCCTTCGACGAACTCGATCTTGTACGCGAGTCCCGAACAGCCCGTGGTCTTGACGCCAAGGCGCACGCCGATTCCGGATCCACGCTTCGCCATGAAGTGATTGACCCGGTGCGCCGCCGCTTCGGTGAGAGTGACTGCCATTTGAGTTCGCTCCACGCTCAAGCCGCCTGTTGTTGTTGATCCGATTCCGCAGGACTGCCGTGCTTCTTGCGATAGTCCGCGACCGCCGCCTTGATGGCATCCTCCGCCAGAATCGAACAATGAATCTTCACCGGCGGCAACGCAAGTTCCTCGGCGATTTCGGTGTTGCGGATCGCGGCCGCGTCATCGAGGGATCGTCCCTTCACCCACTCGGTGACCAAAGACGACGATGCGATCGCCGAGCCGCAGCCGTAGGTCTTGAATTTGGCGTCCTCGATGATGCCCGCCTCGTTCACGCGAATCTGCAGTTTCATCACGTCGCCACAGGCGGGCGCGCCGACCATTCCGGTTCCCACCTTCGGGTCCGCCTTGTCGAACGCCCCGACGTTGCGGGGATTCTCGTAATGATCGATCACTTTTTCGCTATAGGCCATGATGTGTACCTCCTGATTCCCTGACTGCCCCGGGCGCGCTCAATGCGCCGCCCACTGGACGGTTTCCAGGTCGATTCCTTCCTGCGCCATCTCCCACAAGGGCGACATCTCGCGCAGCTTCGCCACCTTCGCTCGAATGGTCGCGATCGCGAAGTCGATCTCTTCTTCGGTCGTGAAGCGACCGAGCGAGAAGCGGATCGAACTGTGTGCCAATTCGTCATTGCGTCCGAGCGCCCGCAGCACATACGAGGGCTCGAGGCTCGCCGACGTGCACGCCGAGCCGCTCGAGACCGCGATGTCCTTGATCGCCATGATCAGCGACTCGCCTTCGACGTAGTTGAAGCTCGCGTTCAGGCTGTGCGGGACACGGTGTTCGAGATCGCCATTCAGGTAGACCTCGTCCATCTCCTGCAAGCCTCGCCACAGCCGGTCACGCAGCATCCGGATGCGTTCGTTGTCGGTGGGCATCTCCTCGCGCGCAATCCGGTACGCCTCACCCATTCCGACGATCTGGTGGGTGGGCAGCGTCCCCGAACGCATGCCGCGTTCATGCCCGCCGCCGTGCATCTGTGCCTCGATGCGCACCCGCGGTTTGCGCCGCACATAGAGCGCGCCGACGCCCTTCGGGCCGTAGGTCTTGTGCGCCGAAAGCGACATCAGGTCGATCTTGAGCGCCTGCAGGTCGATCGGCATCTTGCCCGTCGCCTGGGCCGCGTCCACGTGAAAGAGAATGCCACGCTTGCGCAGGATTTCGCCGAAGCGGGCCACGTCCTGGATCACGCCGATCTCGTTGTTCACCAGCAGGATCGACACCAGGATCGTGTCATCGCGCAGCGCCGCCTCGAAGACGGCCGGGTCGATCAGACCGTTCTCGAGAACATCGAGGTAGGTCACCTCGAAGCCCTCGCGTTCGAGCTCACGCATCGTGTCCAGCGTGGCCTTGTGCTCGGTCTTGAGGGTGATCAGGTGCTTGCCGCGTTCCTTGTAGAAATGCGCCGCGCCCTTGATCGCGAGGTTCGTCGACTCGGTCGCTCCCGACGTCCAGACGATCTCGCGCGGGTCGCAGTTCAGCAGCGCTGCGACCTGAGCACGCGCCTCTTCGACCGCCTTCTCGGCGGTCCACCCGTAGGCGTGACTGCGCGAAGCCGGATTGCCGAACTCGGCGTTCAGGTAGGTCACCATCTTGTCGACCACGCGCGGATCGACCGGCGTGGTCGCCGCGTTGTCGAGATAGATCGGCAGCTTCATACCGTGCTCAACTGGCCCCGGTCGATGCGAATCTTCTGCAGGGTCGAAGTCGGAAACTCAAGCGCCGCACGATGCTCCTTGAGCACCGACATCTTGCGGGTCTTCTTGACCTCCTCGCCTTTCTGCGCGTCGACCAGTGCCGAGAGCTTCACCGAGTGCAGGTACTCGACCATCTTCTGGTTGAGCGTCGCCCACAGGTCGTGGGTCATGCACGGGCCGGAGTCGGCGCAGTTGACCTTGCCGCGGCAGCGCGTCGCGTCCAGCGGCTCATCGACCGCGAACACGATGTCGGCGGCCGAAATTTCGCTCATCCGGCGCGCCAGCGTGTAGCCGCCGCCCGGGCCCCGCGTGCTGTCCACAATGGCGTTGCGGCGCAACTTGCCGAACAGCTGCTCAAGGTAGGAAAGCGAGATGTCCTGGCGCTCGGCGATTCCAGCGAGCGTCACCGGACCCAGATGCTCGCGCATCGCCAAGTCGATCATGGCGGTTACCGCGAAACGGCCTTTGGTCGTCAGTCTCATGGCAGTATCTCCCGTAGGGTTTTTGGCCGATGGTCGTCTCGAATAACCAACCATTTCGCTCAAGTATAGAGAGTCCGACCATTTTACTCCAGAAACCTTTTGGAGGTTGTGGTTTCTTGCATGGTGGAGCGGTATTTCGAAAAGCCGGGTCCGCCCGGCCCGCCACGGCCCCTTCGGGGCCGTGAAGAACCGAATCAGGCGGCCGCGTACTGGGTCGAACGCCGCTTGACGACCTCGATCAGCCCGTTGCAGGCATCCTCGATGAAGTCCAGCGACTGCTCGAAACCCTGCGCATTCCCATAGTACGGGTCCGGGATTGTCGCCGATTCATGATCGGTGGCGAAGCGCATCAGCAGCTGAAGCTTGTGCCGATAATGCCGCGGCGCCGTCTGCTGGAGCAGCGCCAGGTTGTCCCAGTCCATGGCGAGGATCAGGTCGAACTCCTCGAAGTCGCTTTCCTTGACGCGGCTGGCCCGCAATTCCGAGATGTCGTAGCCGCGACGCGCCGTCGCCGCCTGGGCCCGCGGATCCGGCGCCTCCCCGACATGGAACGCGTGCGTCCCGGCCGAGGCGACCCGCACGGCGGACTCCAGCCCCGCCTGGCGCGCGGCGTGGCGAAACACCCCCTCAGCCATCGGCGAGCGGCAGATGTTCCCCGTACAGACGAAAAGCACTCTGGTGTTCATGGCAAACGATATCGGTTCTCTCTTTCCCATTTCAATATCCATTTCAAGTTCTGTCTAGCCCCCCGGGGGCATTCCGCCTTCAGGCGGCGCGACCGGTGGCGAACGAAAGCACGTTGGCGCTCCCGTTTGCCCCGAAAACCCTTTCCTTCAGCACCGCCAGTTCATCCCGCGCCTGTGCGGCGCGCTCGAATTCCAGATTGCGCGCGAACTCGAGCATTTCCTTCTCGAGCCGCTTGATCTCGCGGGCGAGGCCCTTCTCGCCCAGCGCCGCATATTGCAACTGCACATCCGCCGCACGCAGCGCCTTGCTCTCGTCCCGATCCTCGCTGACCCCGTCGATCATCTCGCGGACCAGCTTGTGCACGCCGCGCGGCACGATGCCGTGCTTCGCGTTGAACGTGACCTGGCGGGCACGCCGACGGTCCGTCTCGTCGATCGCCCGCTGCATCGAGTCCGTCACCCGATCGCCATAAAGGATGGCGCAGCCGTTCAGGTGGCGCGCGGCGCGCCCGATCGTCTGGATCAGGCTGCGCGTCGAGCGCAGAAACCCTTCCTTGTCCGCATCGAGAATCGCGACCAGCGAGACCTCCGGCAGGTCGAGCCCTTCGCGCAGCAGGTTGATGCCCACGAGCACGTCGAACACCCCCAGGCGCAGGTCGCGGATGATTTCAACGCGCTCCACGGTTTCTACGTCGGCGTGGAGGTAACGTACTTTCACGCCGTGTTCCGCGAGGAATTCAGTGAGATCCTCGGCCATGCGCTTGGTGAGCGTCGTGACCAGCACCCGATCCCCGCGCCCCACTCTGTCGTGAATCTCGCCGAGCAGGTCATCGACCTGGTTCGAGGCGGGACGCACCTCCAGGGCGGGATCGATCAGGCCCGTGGGGCGCACCAGCTGTTCGACGACCTGCCCCGCGCGTTCGAGCTCGAAGGCCGCCGGGGTCGCCGAGACGAAGACGCACTGGCGCACGCGCGCCTCGAATTCCTCAAAGCGCAGCGGCCGGTTGTCCAGCGCCGAGGGCAGCCGAAATCCGTAGTCGACCAGCGTCTGTTTGCGTGATCGATCGCCGCGGTACATGCCGCCCAGCTGCCCCACCGTCACATGGCTCTCGTCGACGATGATCAGCGCTTCGGGTGGCAGGTAATCGATCAGCGTTGCCGGCGGTTCGCCCGGCTTGCCGCCCGAGAGGTGGCGCGAGTAGTTCTCGATGCCCTTGCAGAAACCGATCTCCTGGAGCATCTCCAGATCGAAGCGTGTGCGCTGCTCGAGCCGTTGCGCCTCGACGAGCTTGCCCTCGGCAGCAAACACCGCGAGCCGCTCGCGCAGCTCCACCTTGATGTCTTCGATCGCGCGCAGCACGGTCTCGCGCGGCGTCACATAGTGCGAAGAGGGATAGACCGTGAAGCGCGGAATCTTCTGGCGAATTCGCCCCGTGAGCGGGTCGAAGAGCTGCAGGCTCTCGATCTCGTCGTCGACCAGTTCGATGCGCAGCGCCAGCTCCGCGTGCTCGGCCGGGAACACGTCGATCGTCTCGCCGCGCACCCGGAACGCACCGCGCGTGAATTCCGTGTCGTTGCGCTGATACTGCATCGCCACCAGGCGCTGGAGCAGCGTGCGTCGCTCAATCTGATCGCGCACCCGCAGCATCAGCACCATCGCGTGATAGTCCTGCGGCTTGCCGATGCCATAGATGCACGAAACGCTCGCCACGATCACCGTGTCACGGCGCTCCAGCAGCGACTTGGTCGCCGAGAGCCGCAGCTGTTCGATGTGCTCGTTGATCGACGAATCTTTCTCGATGTAGAGGTCGCGCTGCGGAACGTAGGCTTCCGGCTGGTAGTAGTCGTAGTAGGAGACGAAGTACTCAACCGCGTTGTTCGGAAAGAACTCGCGCATCTCCGCGTAGAGTTGCGCCGCCAGCGTCTTGTTGGGCGCCAGGATCAGCGCCGGGCGCCCCGTGCGCGCGATCACCTGCGCCATCGTGTAGGTCTTGCCCGACCCCGTCACACCGAGCAGCGTCTGGTAGCTCAAGCCGTCGGCGAGGCCCTCGCACAGGCGCGCGATTGCCTCCGGCTGGTCGCCGGCCGGTTCGAAGGGCGCGACCAGTTGGAAGGGGCTGCCTTCGAAGCTCACGGGCAGTGAGCCGTCGTGTGCCGCGTTGGTCATTTCGAGGGGATCTCGCGTGCTAACATCGTATGGTTTTTGGCGCGCCCGCTGCGGCGCAACAATCAGTGCTCCCGAAGCCGGGGGCAGTTGGCCTGTCGGCGTTCCGGCGAATCGCGCATTATCGCCTCGACGCCGGCAAAAAGCTAGACGTTTGCACAAATATTGTGCAGTACTCCCTCAAGAATCCGATTTTTCCCCACATATATCAACCACTTGGACGAACCGATGACATCCTCCATCTTTTCGGCGGTTGAACTTGCGCCACGCGATCCCATCCTCGGCCTCACCGAGGCGTTCAACGCCGACACGCGGCCCAACAAGGTCAGCCTGGGTGCCGGCGTGTACAGCAACGAAGCCGGAAAGATCCCGCTGCTCGCTGCAGTGCGCGAAGCCGAAAAGGCCCGCCTCGAGGCGGCCCTGCCGCGCGGCTACCTGCCCATCGAGGGCATCGCCGCGTACAACCGCGCCGTGCAGGAGATGCTCTTCGGAGCCGACTCGGCGCTGCTGCGCGACGGCCGCGTCGCCACCTTCGGCGCACTCGGAGGCACGGGCGCGCTGAAGGTTGGCGCCGACTTTCTGCGCCGGGTGAACCCCCAGGCCGGTCTGTGGATCAGCGACCCGAGCTGGGAAAACCACCGTGCGCTGTTCGAGGCCGCCGGTTTCGACGTACAGAACTACCCCTACTACGACCCCGCCACCAAGGGGGTGCGTTTCGAGGCGATGATCGCTGCGCTCGGCGCGTTGCCGGCCGGCTCGATCGTCGTGCTGCATGCGTGCTGCCACAACCCCACCGGCGTCGACATCCAGGCCGACCAGTGGCCGCAGGTGGTCGCCGCCATGCAGAAATCCGGCGCCGTGCCCTTCCTCGACATCGCCTATCAGGGCTTCGGAGACGGCATCGAGGCCGACGCCGTCGCGGTGCGCGCCTTCGTCGCCTCCGGCATGAACTTCTTCGTGGCCAGTTCCTTCTCCAAATCCTTCTCGCTCTACGGTGAGCGCGTCGGCGCGCTGTCGATCATCACGACCGATCGCGACGAGGCGGCGCGCGTGGTCAGCCAGGTCAAGCGCGTGATCCGCACCAACTACTCGACCCCGCCGACGCACGGCGAGGCCGTCGTCGCGGCCGTGCTCGCCGACCCGCGGCTGCGCAAAATGTGGGAAGAGGAACTGGCCGAGATGCGCGACCGGATTCGCGCGATGCGCGCGGGTCTCGCGGAGCGCCTGAAGGCGCGCGGCGTGAAAGGCGACGTCGACTTCGTCAAGCGCCAGCGCGGAATGTTCTCGTACACCGGACTGACCGCCGCGCAAGTCGAGCGGCTGCGCGCCGAGTTCGGCGTCTACGCGGTGAGTTCCGGCCGGATTTGCGTCGCTTCGCTGAACAAGGGGAACCTCGACGCCGTGGCAGACGCGATGGCCGCGGTGATGGCTGGCTGAGCACCGTACCGCGTGTCGAAAAAGGGGGCCGTGCGGCCCCCTTTGATTTGCAGCCAGGCGCTGTCCCAAGTTATTATTAAAGGCTGTGTTCCCCGATAGCTCAGCCGGTAGAGCGACGGACTGTTAATCCGCAGGTCCCAGGTTCGATCCCTGGTCGGGGAGCCAAGAAAATCGACAGGCTGGTGACGAAAGTTGCCGGCCTGTTTTTTTTGGGGGCGGTGTTGGGGGTCGAAGCCGGCACGGCCACCAGGTGCTGCACAGTGGCCCAGGGTGGCCCGATCGGGGGCTGACCATGGCCTCCCCCATTGCCTGGCCAACGGGGGCCACCTCGGGGCAGTTTTCTCGACTTGCAGCTTCCGGAGGGAAGGCCATCACACTTCTGTTTAGTGGCCACACGGAACGATTGGGCTTACATTCGACCTATGTATCCGTAGGCCCCCGTGTTACTCCAACGGGTGCCAAGTCCGTAACTGCTCTTGTCGGCGATTTATTGACGAGTTATGCAGCATGGCCAGCCGCAACTTGTTGTCGAGACCCGACTTACTGGAACTAAGGCCACTGTCGTTATGCGGCACGGTCCCGATTTAGGGCGCAAAACTGTCGCCCGATATCAACGTTGGGCCCCATGAAGCTAGTAGCCATCGCCGAAGTTCTCAACCGAGATGAAGTACGGTCGCGTGTTATGAAAGACGCGGCGTTTTTCGATGCATTCATTGGTGTCGCAATCGGCATGTACTTCTCTACACAAGAGCGATTCACAGAGTTCCATGAGCTTATCGTTGAGCGCCTCAACTTAGAGGAGCGTATCCGTGTGCTGGAGAAGCTACCGTACAAAAAGCCGTACAAGTCAATTTCCGCATTGCCTGTCATCCGCCAAGTTCAACAGGCAAGAAACCTCATTGCACACGAGTACTACATAGACCACAGGCATCAGAAGTTGCAGCGCGCAAATTGGCTTGAGCTATTTGCCGACTACCCAGCGTCCTATAAAAAACCCGTAATGCTGGCTCGTCAAAGGCTGCTCCGTCTTTCGGGCACGAAAGAGTTCTTGGAGCTCTTAAGCAAATGACTTGTGGCCCAACCCATCATTCCACCGGACCTGCGCGAAAAGCCGCGCAGGCCGGTGAATTCAAACGTTGGCCCCAAAACGAACACTGACGATGAGCGACCTTTTCAACAATCTTTCATCACCTTCTTGGTGGATCGGCGTCGTGATCGTGTCGTTCGCAATTAATCTCGCGAGCGCTTATGCGAAGGCGCCATTGGACCGTGCGCTGGGCCGCCTCTCTAAACGCAAACGTGACAAATCCGCACGGGAGCAACGCGAGATCAGTACCATGCTTGAGGCAGCAAAGCGTCAAAAGGATGGCGTGGTCCTACTCTCCATCCAGGAGCTGAGGCTTGTGGTCATTGGTATTACCTTAGCAGTGTTGTGCATCCTGTTATTGCTTCTATTGGAGCTCGAAGCCAGTTCGTTGAACCTTACGCTGCCACTTGTAATCCTAGTCCCGCTCTTGCTGTTTCTCGCGTTCTTTTGTCTTAGGCGAGCGGCCAAGATTTCAGACGCTCTAAAGCTCTACGAAACGGGGAAGGCTGAGCATGAGGCCTAACCATGTGTTGCAGCCGACCGCCTCTGGCGGCGGCTGAACACCACGTTAAAGGCCGAGCTCGACAATCCAGTTCGCATCTTCGGCCCTGCTGGGGAGCCAAGGAACACGAAGTACGCGCAGTACAGGAAGCCTCGCAGGTGCAATGCTTGCGGGGCTTTTGTCATTGTGTGGCCGAGCTGATGTCGAGCCGCCTTCACCGCCTTTTCCGCCGTGCGGAACCTGGCAATCTAGACAGCCATCACACCGTGACGACTGGCGCTGCATTGCCGCCGGAAAACGTAGGCCCCCGTGTTACTTGGACGGGGCAACCCGCGCTGTTCCGCCTTCTGTCACCATTATTGGAGAGGTGTTATGCGGCACGGGTCGATGCTAGGCTGAGAACTGTCAGCCGGTAACACGTTCGGCGCAAGAGGGGAAAGCTTATGGTCACGAGCGCCTATTCAATCGCCCAGCTCGCCACTGATCTCAGAGAGATATGCGCGCAAACGAAAGTGGAGCGGGAAATATTGAGCCGAGCTCGCCCACTCGCCCGTCGTGCCGCATTGGCAAAAGAATCATGGCTCAAGCAGCACATGTATGAGGCCGACCCGGAACAGGGCTTCGGCGTCCATCTGCTGCACGAGGAGCCGGACCACACGCTGGCAATTTTTGCTGTCAGCTGGCTACCCGATCGAGGCACCCCACCCCACGACCACGGCACCTGGTCACTGGTGGTTGGCGTGGATGGTCCGGAAATAAACACGTTCTTTGAGCGCGTAGACGACGGAACGCGCTCGGGGCACGCCGAGTTGAAAAAAATCGGCGAGAAGGTGTTCGGCGTCGGAGAGGTCGTCTCAATGCCGAGCGGCGGAGTCCACGTCGTTCGGAACGAGACCGACAAGAGGACGATGTCTCTGCATATCTATGGTAAGCACGTCAACTTCACGGGGCGGTCGCAGTTCGATCTGGATAGGCAGACCGAAACCCCGTTTGTTGTCAATCTGGCTTAGGGGTTCGGATCTCATGACTGCGCATTGCGACGAGCAATGGAGCTTCGCGCTGAACCAGCCCTTGCAGCGGACGCGCCTCAAGCGGCGCGCCGCTGAAGGGCGACGTTAGCCCTCACCAAGAGGGATCTCCTGCGGTTCACTCATGGAGGTGAAGATGGACTGGACTGCGCTTTCCGCAATTGCCGGACTCCTGGCGGCTGCTTTTGTTGGCCTCACTGTCGTCTACCTCGCCCTGCAAATCAGAGCCGGCACCAAAGCCACGCAATCGCAAACCTATCAGATGGCAACCTCTGCGCTGGCCGAAATGGCAGCCATCGTTGGTCAAGACAGCCAACTCGCCAGAATCTTCCGTATTGGATTGGTCAATCCGGAGGCACTCACCGAAGACGAGTTCACGCAGTTTGGCTATCTTGGAATCAGTCTCTTTCGACGCTTCGAGAACGTCTTCTTTCAGTATCAATCGGGAATGATCGACGAAGATTTCTGGATTGGCCACCGTGACAACATTCTCTGGTTCTTTCATCGCCCAGGAATGCAGGAGTGGTGGAAGGATCGAAAGTTCGCTTTCAGCAAACGGTTTCGAGAGTTCCTGGACAACTCGGAACCGACCCAGATTGCGTCGCCTGAGACCCGCCGCCTATGAGCGTGGGGCCAAACCCTTCGCTCAAGCGAACCTGCGACGGCGTGCCGCTTAACTCAATCGTTAGGCTCGGGCGTCAAAGGCCGAGTTCGACAATCCAGTTCGCATCTTCGTCGCTCTTGGGGAGCCAAGGAACAAGAAACACAGGAAGCCTCGCAGGTGTCATGCTTGCGGGGCTTTTTGCTTTCTTGATGGTATCCGAAACACCCAGCAGAGCTGGTCAGCTCAGCGAAGTGTACCGACGCGAAACTGTGCAAAATGCCAGGGCACCGGAACGAATCATCGAACTCATCAAAGAGGAGTTGCTGTGACATGACAACGAGCAAGAATCGCACGGGTACAGTCCGTGCCCTTTCGGGACTGTTGACACTCATGAGCAGGATAGGCAAGGAGACAGGACATGAGGACATCAGCCTTCACCAAGTAAAGGTTCTTCTTTTCGTCGCACTGGCGGACGCGCAGGACATGCCAGTAGATGGCCGCGAGGTGTCGGCCCACCTCGGACTGAGCACCTCGGGCGTGAGCCGCGCGGTGGCCAGCCTCGGGGAGTTTGGTCGGGGTGACCGGGCGGGGCTCAAGCTCGTCGACACTCACCTCGACCTGAATGACCGACGCCGCAAGCTGTTGCGGCTGACGCGCCGGGGCCTCGAGGCCATCGAGACCATTATTGGGAAAGAAATCCTCCACGAATCTCTGGAAACCAGCATGAATGCTAGGTAGTTGGTGCCTCTTCTGGGCGCCGAACAGGGGTTCCAATCCACTACGGGACGCCACACGGGGGCAAGGTCAATCAACAGCTTCCTGCAATCACCTGACTGTGTCGGCCGATCCGCAGGTCCCAGGTTCGATCCCTGGTCGGGGAGCCAAGAACACGAAGGTCGAGAAGCCTCGCAGGCGTTGCAGCTTGCGGGGCTTTTTGCCTCTTTGTGGGAGTGAAGTCCCGCTTTCTTCCACTACAACGAGATGCTTTACAACACCCGCCGCCAGCATGGACACAACAGCGGCCTCTCTCCCGTAGACTTCGAGAAGCAGGATTCAAAACGAGGCTTCCAGGTGTCTGCAGAAGCCGGCGCGATTCACATTGATGCGCTACTCGGCAAGGTCGAGGACAAGCGAATCACTCGAGCAAAACTGATTGCTGGTTAAGCTTTACCTTGACTTTGAGAAAGGTACCCATAATGCCTAACGCGCGTACCCACACCGCGTTCGCGGAAGCTCATGCCAAGCTCTGTGAGCTTATAGACCGATTCAGCAGCTACGCCAAGACCAAGTACCAGCAGTCTTCCTATCAGGAAGCTGAAGCCCGCAAAGACTTCATAGACCCCCTTGTCGGCGCCGGTTCAAATCTGAGCCACCGTGCCGATTCAATATTGAGCCGGGGCTGATGCCGACTTTTTGAGGGTCGGCTGTGGATAAGTGTACCGTTTTTGCCCGGTTCATCGACCTTCTCGATGCGGCGAAGTGTGCGCGGGGGAATCCGCGCAGGGCGTAGCCCGGAGCGGATTCCCCCGCGCTGCCGCGGTTCAGAAGGGGTCAGGCTCGGGCACCTTGCGGGCCTGCTCCCGCGCCTTGATGCGTTTCTTCGCGACGGCGCTGCTGTGCAGGAAGCGGTGACTCTCGTTGCCCGTCTCCACGATGTGGCAGTGGTGCGTGAGCCGATCCAGCAGCGCGGTGGTCATCTTCGCGTCGCCGAACACGCTCGACCACTCGGCGAAGTCCAGATTGGTCGTGATCATCACGCTGGTGTGTTCGTAGAGCCGGGAGAGCAGGTGGAACAGCAACGCCCCGCCGGCCTGGCTGAAGGGCAGGTAGCCCAACTCGTCAAGGATGACCAGATCCATGCGCAGCAGGCTCGTGGCGATGCGCCCGGCCTTGCCCTGCGCCTTCTCCTGCTCGAGTGCGTTGACCAGATCGACGACGGAGTAGAACCGCACCCGGCTACCGTGTCGCGTAACCCCCGAGATGCCGATGGCGCTCGCCAGATGGCTCTTGCCCGTACCCGGTCCGCCGACCAGCACGACGTTGTGCGCGTCCTCGGTGAACGACATCTCGGCGAGTTTATGGATCAGCTTGCGATCCACCGGCGAGACCTCGAAGTCGAACCCGGCCAGATCGCGGTGCGCCGGGAACTTGGCCGCGTGCATCTGGTGGCTCACCGAGCGCATCGCCCGATCCGTGGCCTCGGCTTCCAGGAGATGCTCAACCAGCCAGCGCGAGGCGTCCAGGCCTGTGCTGGTGCCTTGCTCGATCAGATCGACCCAGGCGCCGGCCATACCGTGCAGACGCAGTTGCTTGAACTCCAGCGTCACGTCACTCATGGCCGAGTTCCTCGATGCGGTCTTGGCCACGCAGACTGTCGTAGCGCGCCGTGTTGGCCAGCGGCGGGGTTCTCACCTGCAACGCCGTGGCCACACTCTGGGGCGCCGGCGCCGCGTTCAGCCGCCCCAGCACATTGACCACGTGTTCCACGCTCACCCGCCCGGAGGGTGGCCCGCTCTCGAGCGCGAGTTCCACCGCCACCAACACCGCATCGAGCCCGGCCGTGGGCACGATCGCCAGCACCTGCGCCATCACGCGCTCACCGCCCGGGTTGCGCAACAACGCCCGGCGCAACTGCTGCAGCGGCGCGGGCAGGTCGGCAAACGGCGCCCCGTTGCGCAACGCCCCGGGCTTTCTCTGCAACAGCGGGATGTAGTGCTGCCAGTCATAGCGCGTCTGGCCATCGGCGCTCAGACGCTCGTGGCGCGCCACCACGGCGTCGTGTGCGACCACCGCCACGCTGCCCGGATACAACCGCGTGCTCACCATCTGCCCGACCAACTCGCAGGGCACCGAGTAGCGGTTGCGCGCCACCGCCACCAGGCACGTGCTCGACACCCGCGCCGGCTTCTCGACGTAACCGTCAAACGCCACCGGCATCGGCATCAGCTCCGTGCGCTCGTGCTCGAGCATCTCGGCCACGCTGAACTGGCGGTGCTCGGGGTGGCGAATCTCCTCCCACAACGCGCGGCACCGTGTCCCCAACCAGGCGTTGAGTTCGACGAAGGAGCCGAAGCGCTGCCGGGCGGCGTCAATCCAGATGCGCCGCCGACTGTCCTGCACATTCTTCTCGACGATGCCCTTCTCCCAGCCCGCGGCAACGTTGCAGAACTCCGCGTCGAACAGGTAGTGTGCGCACATCACGGCGAAGCGTGCGTTGACGACGCGGCCCTTGCCCTTCTTGACCCGGTCCACGGCCGTCTTCATGTTGTCGTAGATGCCGCGCCGTGCGACCCCGCCCAGCGCCGCGAAGCTGCGCGTGTGCGCTTCGAACAGCATCTCGTGACCCTGGCTCGGGTAGGCCACCAGCCAGAACGCCCGGCTCGCGCACAGCTTCAGGTGCGACACCTGCACCCGGCGGTAGATCCCGCCCACCACCAATCCCTCTTCGCTCCAGTCAAACTGGAACGCCTCGCCAAGTTCGAACGCCAGTGGCACAAACGCGTTGGCCAACACCGCCTGGCCTGCGTCCCGGCGCCACGCACGGATGAAGTCCGTAACCCGCGTGTAGCCGCCGTCGTAGCCGGCTGCCTTGATCTCGCCGAACAACGCCCGCGCGCTGCGCCGTTCGCGCTTCGGGCGGTGCGCGTCGACCTTGAGCGCCTGCTCCAGTGCCTCGTGGAACCCGCTCAGCTTGCACCACTGCTCGCCCCGCCGGTACTTCGGCTCCCCCACCACCGGCTCGTGCAGCCACTTGGCTACCGTGTTGCGCGACAGCCCCGTTATGCGCGATATCTCGCGCCCAGACTTCTTGCCACGGCTGTGCAGCCGCTTGATCCTGCCAATCATGTCCATGGTGATCACCCCTCAAACTCCGCTGCGTAAAAAAGCAGCAGAGTAGGCTGAACACCCGGCTCAGTTTTAGGTCGGCACAACCCTCAAAAGCGGCTCAGTTTTCGGTCGGCGCCAACATGCCAAGAACGAAATCCCTTTCGGCGGCACTTTCCGCCGTCACATACCGTAGTTTCTTGCAACCCCGAGACCACCAGCAAAGTGTCCAAGGTCACTATGTCTAGGGGACACTGGGCAGCGCTTGCGTTGGTGGCCGTTCTCGCCGCATGCGACAGCAGACCGCCCGACACACCTGTCACACCGAAGGAGGACAACAACGAACCGGCTCTTTCAGGCAACGTCAGCGCGATCTCCTTCCAACAAGTCGCTGAGACGTTTGCGTTGGGCAGCAAGCACACCGACCTCCAAAGGGACCTCCTGAAGAAAGAGCTAATCGGCAGCATCGTTGAGTGGCGCCTGAAGGTTTACGAAATCGAGTCGACCGATGGCGCCTACAAGATCACCTCACAGCCCTACCCAATTCAGTCGCCGGACGCCGTCAATCTCATCCGAGCTGTGGCCTTTGTCCGTCCGCAGGACTCTGCCGATCAGGAAGTCATACGCAAGGCGGTAACGGACGACGAGATCACTGTGCGTGGTCACGTACAGGGGATCACGCTGAGATCGATTGTTACCCTTTCGCCGGCCATTCTTGTGCGCCGGCCCTAACACCGCAGCAATGACACGGTGAGCTGGGGGACACAAACATGGAAGTCTTCGGTGCGCCCAAGAATGCTGATCAGGGCTGCTTCCTACGGTATGTCCGCCACTCCCTCACCCAAATTGGCGATAGCCGTTAAGGGAACTATGAACTAGCCTTTCCCGTGGAAAGTCGGACTGGAGCGCCTTAGACCCAAGAATTTCACTAACCGGCGACAAATCGCCGCCCATCTGGCTCCAACATCCGACAAGGCTATGAACGACGACACTATCCGAACGACAACCCCATCGCGTTTTCGCCGCTTCCTAGTCCTGGCGTTGCTATGGACGGTTTGCGCGTACCTCGTTGGCTGGTACCTGCCAACCACACCGCCTTACCTTGCACTGATCGCGAACTTTCTCTTCGCCGTCCCCATCGCCATCTCAGGCGCTTATAGCAGTGCCGCAGTGCAGACCCGGCGTGCGTCCTACTTCCACCCTCGCGGATGGGCTTTCCGTATTCTCTCTGGACGAATCCTTCGCTCACTGTTCTGGATCGCCTGGGCACTGGTTAGTTCACTCTTCATGTTGATCCAGTTCGCAACCTACTCCAATTGGGATTGGATCGCGCTCCTGCTCTTGATCCCATTTTTCTGGATCATCTACTCCAGACTTCATCGATGGCTTTCCGGCGAACTGCGAATGCGCTTCCACGCAACCCATTTCGCGATTCTATCGACCAGAAGGGTCGGTATGTTCTTACTCTTTGCGCTTTACGCACTGATCATCTGGCTGACCTTTGAGTCCGATTCATTCAAATCCTTTTTCGGCCAGCTCACCGCCACGAAGGCCGTCATCCCAGGACCAGACGCCAGCGTGGTGGTGCAAATTGGCTTGGAACTGACCTCTCTCTCTGACGACGTTGTAGCGCGGCTGTCGGGGTATTTGACGGCACTCAACGGGCACCTAGAGCTGGCCCTTTGGCTCCTCAGTACGTTCGTTGTCTTTTTCAATACGGTGGCTACTTTTTCATGCTTCACATTGAAGCGAATTGACTACCGCCGCGTCATTGGCCCCATCACCCAGGATGAGTTGCCGCCGCCGCTCACCCGCACTCGCCTCGCGGTTGCAACAGCGATCGTCACGGTCGTTGCTGTCTTTATCTATCCGCGGCTCTTTGCACACTTGGAAGATGCGCTACGGCGCAATCCGGAAATCAGTGAAGCTGTGCCGACGCTTCATAGGGAGATCGTCGAGAAGATCGACACCTTCTTGTACAAGCCTGGAACTATCGGCAAAGTCCTGGTCACGCAGGCAGCAGCCCTGCAACAGGTGAAGGCTGTTCGCACCCTTCTCGATCCAACCATCGACAGCGCCTTTGCTCAACTTGAGGGCAACGTAGACAGCTATCTGGACTGGTATTACAGCCTTCCTGCCGAGTACATCCGAATCGCCAAGATGATGACTGGCGATCTCGAACGATACATGGAGGCGAAACTCGTTGAACACTTGAGAGAGGAGGAGGCCTTCAAGGAACTATCGTCGGAGATCAAGGCTGCACTAGATCGGAACAAACAACTTCTCGGACAATATCAATTGATCGTTTCAATAATTCTGGAAGAGAATCGCCTGGACATTGATGAAGCACGAACTACGATAAGCCGCAGATCGTCGCTCGATGAAATTCTCAGACTTCCTGAGGTTGAGGGGGCTTTATCGCTCGATGAGCGGCTTACGGGAAGCGTCGTCGGAGCCGGTGTCGGAGTTGGCCTCGGCGCTACCATCGCAGCAAAGATCGCGAGCAAGGGACTCTTCAAAGCTGCCGCCACAGCGGTGACCAAGGCGGTGGCCGCGAAAGCTGCCGGGACTGCCGGCGGGGCTGCCATAGGTGCTCTTCTTGGCAGCATTATTCCTGTTGCAGGCACCGTTGTCGGCGGCGCAATAGGTGGTTTGATCGGCGGAGTGATCGTCGACAGCGCATTGTTATCGGTTGACGAGTTCTTCAGCCGAGAGGAGTTTAAGAACGAGATCTTGGATGAGATTCAGCGTTCAAAGGAAAGCTACAAGGAGACCCTTTTCGCAACGAAGAAGCTATGACGCGCGACCCGAGCTACAGCGTGAAGGTCCTGTTCCAAGGTGAATAAGCAGTAGTCGCTGCGATCAGCCCTTTACTGTTGTACGGTCGGCACAACTGGGCTCATAGCGCCTAACGACGGGAGACTAATACCCGTTCGTCCCCCGATCCGCGCCGTCAATCAGCTGCCCCCCACATTCCATGCGAAATGCCACTTTTGGGTGATGCGTGTGGATCGCCGTTCGCGGACAATCAGTCGGCACTTCCAGCCACACAGTAGTGGCACAAGCAGAGGAGATTCACATGGGAGAATGGTCCGAATATTTTGAGGATTTCCCTGAAGAGAACCCGGCAAACTATGTCAACGATCGCTTTGATCCTGCGCTTGCTGAATCTTTACGCGCTCAAAAGCTCGCGGAAGATAACAAAGTCGCGAAAGAGCAAGCGGCTCTCGATGCCGAGATCGCTAGGATTATTCATAAGCACAGTGGTTCGGCTGGACCTGAAAAGAGCTCAAAGTAGGCGCTCAGGCAACGCTAAGTTCAGTCCGAGGGAAGGCATCGTAGTCGGCTGGCTTCCTTCGCATCTCGATAATCGCTTCACAGCTAGCGCCGTCACTACCATCAGCCCGTAGCCTGATCGACTTCGGCGGGTTGAAATAGCAGTGTCCTGACGGGTTCCCCACCCGTCACCATCCCCACCTGAGCGCCCCCGGAGAAATCCTCGGGCGCTTTTCTTTTGTCCATTCCCTGGGGCTGATTCCGGCCCCATCCCCACCAAGGAGGTAATCCATGATTGCGCTCCGCGATCCCTCTATGGCTGACCGCGTCGCTGATCCCTGGCTGCGCGAACACATCACCCAACGCTTCACTGAGATGTGCCCCGACGACGACTTCGAAGACTACGACCCGGACATCAACGGCTTCATGATCGTTGTGGAACCGGGTGACACCGTGGAGCAGTTGGAAAGCGAAGCCGACTGCCCTGTTCTTGGCGATCCATGGGATGACACCCGATTCGGTGATCCAGATTTCACTCCCTCCTTCGAAGTCCTGGAGGAACACGACCGGTTCTACGAGCTGGTGCTCGTTCCCGATTGCGGTGATTTCGGCGTAGTCATCTTCATCCCTAAGTACACCGGCATTGATCCAGCCTTACTGTCGTTCTGTTCCCGCTACGCCACCCCTGCCCCGGTAGTGCAACACCACCTGTAGCCACAACCAAACCCCTACACCGACGCCACCCGATCTAAACGGTCCGGTGGCATTTCCATTTCTGGAGCCCGATATGACACATCCCATCGATCCGCTTGTTGCAGCCGTAGTTGCACACCTCGACGACAACCTGCGCGAGGCCTTCGAGGAGCGCGCCGCAATCATCGAGTACGAGGCCCAGCTGCCACGAGCCGAGGCCGAGTATTCCGCCCTGCTCTCCCTGCTTCAACGCCACCCCGATGCCCTGCTTGGCGTGACGGCACTTCGCGGCGAGTTGAACGGCACTAAGCAATGGCTCGTGACCACAAATCTGGATGGCGCCTATCGCCACCTGGCTGAACTTGGTGCAACGGGCATCGCCGTGGTCGACCTCGCGGAAGTTGTGGCGAAAGACTGCGGTGGATTGGCGCTGATTATCAAGATGACGCGGTGAAAAACGAGAGGAAACTTCCACCTTATATGTTAAGGCTGGCTTAAGTCTAACCAAGGAGTCCACCCATGAAATCGGCAACGTCCAAACGAGTAGCCAAAGCAGCCGCAACAGAAGCACCGGTCCGGATCCTGTTCATTGAAACCTGCCCTTCCCTGTCAGGCAATTCGAAACTCACGTACCACGTTGGGTTTGATACCGACATCCAACTGCGCATCCACAGCAACACCGGCGCCGGGTTTTTCAGTAAGGAGTGGGTCGCCATGAAGACGATCCTCGAGGCCCTCCCCGCTGCACCCTTCACGTCGCAGCACCTCACCAAAGTCATCAACGGGCAATCGCTGAACACACCAGGGTTCCTGCTTGCGGCGTTGAAGAGCGAAGGCCTGGTGCAACACTCGAAGGCGAAGCGGCGGCGGTGGGAGCGAGCT
Organism: Burkholderiaceae bacterium; assembly: GCA_024637155.1. GTDB lineage: Bacteria > Pseudomonadota > Gammaproteobacteria > Burkholderiales > Burkholderiaceae_E > JAGXFR01. The sequence continues at coordinate 69,071 of JAGXFR010000018.1, forward strand.
GACCCGGCGGCGTTTCTGGCCAGGGTCAAGCCGCTGATCGCTTCCGGGGCCGACCTCAGCGCTGATGCCACGCCGAAGAAACTCGGGCGGGCACCGGCGGCGAAGAAATCCGCGCCCCCAACCAAGTCAAAAGTTATGGCCGCACGCATGCCCAAGTTCGCTGCGGAAACGACCGCGAATTAGGACGGCCTGAGCGTCGGAGTGCTTATCCGCAGTCCTCTGCCGAAGTGCCTCGGTAAGCCCAAGAAACGTAAGGGCTTTTCGAAGTTCGCATTGCGCGGGTTTCGAAAGCCGAACCAAAACCGACCCTGAATCTGGTCCGAATGGCACCTTTGGGCTGCGCATCGGGCCGCTCTTCCAAGGAGTTTGAATGCTGACCCTTACCGCCAGCTTTGCCGTTGTCGCCCTGATCTTTCTCGCGTTTGCGTCCACGCGATGGGTCGGGGCTCTCGGCCTGGTGCTGTTGCTCTATCTCTACCCGCTTGTCGTCGGCTCAGCACTAGTCGTCGCAGGCGTCATTTTCTTTCTCATCCACCACCACAACAGGAGATCTGTCCATGAACTTCCAAACCTGCCTGATGCACGCGATTGACACAGTCCTGGCCTCGGACCTTCCCGACGATAACTTTGCAGCCGCGGTCAACGACCAAGCCAAATTGATGGCCGGGATCGCGCCTGAGGATGATCCAACCGACGGTTTCGATTACCACTGATTCATAGACGCACCACCTCACTACTCACCGCTCCACCTCCTCTCGCCTCACCCCGCAGTTCTCGCAGTCCACCCCACCTCGCTGCATCTCCAGTCGCTCTCGCCTGGCTGCTTCCGCTTGCCCGGAACACGCCAATGTCTTCGCCGTTTCATCCACCGGAGTGATCATGAACACAATCGCAATCGCGAGCCACACCCTTGATGACGCCCAACGTGTGCACTACCCGGCAGCGCTTTTCGGGCTCAGCTTTCCGCTTGCAGTTGAGCCCATGATCTTCACGATGGCCGGAAAGATTGCCCGTGCCTACAGCGGCGGTTACTGGATTTTCTACGCGCTCAGCAACGGTGGCTTCTATATGGCACCAAGCGAAGATGGACCCTTCCAGGTCGAGTGCGAGAACGGTTTCCGGGGCACGTTGTCCGCGGACGCTCTCGGCATCACCGCGTGTCTCTATGCCTATAGCCTCTTGTCATTCAGCGGGACAGGCATAAGCGAGGTCTGTGCCGAGCAGTACCACCTGCTGCGGGAGTTCATGTTCGACCACGCCGAGGTCGAGGCGATCCTGATGGCCATCGACTGACTTCTCTCAATCGAACCATCACAGGAAGAAGGGTGGTGGGGGGGTGGGGGCGGGAAGACTGGCGATCCAAGAAATTGGGGAGCTTGACCGTCGCGTCAACGCCGGCCGGAGTGCTTCGAGGCGCTTTCATCACTCCCCCACCCCCCCACCCCCAAGGAGCCACTTGTTTGCCGGTGGCCAGACATTCCGCCTATCTCGCCACATCTTCGCGGACTGATGATAATTCCTCCGATTATTCTGGTTGAAGGTATCCGGCCAACGCATTACTAATACCGATCGATGCAGTGGATTACACAAGGATTGGCTCTTCAAATTGAAGTCTTATCAATATTCAAACTTCCCCAAGCAATGATTGAATCAATCTCCTCCCATGTTCTTGCACCAAGGAATCCAGTCCAAGCAAATAGCTACATCATCTGCTCTATCACACGCTTCGACATTGGCACTCGTTCTATATCTGTGTTCAGAATCATCTATCAATCCGAATCTGGTTCTCGCAGAAATTGTCCGCCTCCCCCTTCACCGGCGATGCACACGGCAGTTCGCCCAGCGCGGGCAACAAGACCGTGCACGCCTCAGTGTGCGCCTCACCACGTTCCTGAAGTGGGCAGATTTCCCGCCTGAATCGAGGTCCTACGACTACCAGATCTCTTTTCAAGCAGCTCCAGTTTATTCCATATAATCAATAGCTTAGAAACCCGTTGAATTAGCCCTGTAAAGGGCATTATCGACAGCGATCTCGTTCAATCTTTGAACGTCTTCGTCGCTAAAGCTCGCGCCGTTCGCACAAACACATTGTGCCCAGCGTACAGGGGCCAGCTTGTCCCTAAATCTCTTTACTAGGGAAAGAACTGGCATCGGACTACTCGTCCTTCACGAGGAGAAGAACAAATATCAACGGGAATATCATATGGCATCAGAAGAATCGAAATCATCATCTTTCCGAGGCGTTGATCCAAGAACAATCAAGGTACCGACCAAGACGTCCGCGCGAGACGGGCCAAACAAGACCGTACCTGACCCTGTCAATAAGGAAGGGGAGGCTCCTACAGCGAAAGGTACTTTACCAACATCGCGAAGTCCGCCCCTCTGGACCAGTATTAGAGCGCTAGAGCCAACTTCGTTCCCGGATCCATCAAGAAACGGGAGCACCCAAGTAATCGCAACGATTCCGAATCTAAAATATCTTCTTGATTCATACGGAATCATTGTCCGCTACAACGTCATTTACAAGAAATTGGCGATCACAATACCGGCTCAGACCGGGGCCCCCGACAATGCAGATAACGCAGCATTCGCCACAATCACAAGTTTGGCAAGTCTCAATGGAATGCCAACAGGCCAACTCATGCTTTACTTGGATGCAATCGGGAACAGTAATCCACTTAACCCGGTAGCAGATTGGATTTCGTCAAAGACGTGGGACGGGGTCGATCGTCTGGAGGCACTCTATCGGACCTTAGTTCACGAGGAGGACTATCCCGAACACATGAAGAAGCTATTGATGCACCGGTGGCTTCTCAGCGCAGGGGCAGCCGCTCTGTGGCCGGGGGGCTTCCGATGTCGGGGTGTACTGACCATACAGGGGCCTCAGTCGCTCGGGAAGACGGCTTGGGTCAAGGCCCTTGTGCCAGACCCGATTCTTTCAGAGACAGCGATCAAGTTGGACCACCATCTGGATGTGAGCAACAAGGACACCGTCTTGACCGCGATCAGTCATTGGATCGTTGAAATAGGAGAACTGGATAGTTCCTTTCGCAGAGACATCGCGCGACTAAAAGGGTTTCTGACCTCTGACCAGGACAAAGTTCGACGACCCTACGGGCGAACCGACGCTTCGTATCCGAGACGGACTGTGTTTTGTGCATCTGTAAACGAGTCGAATTTCTTGATTGACTCAACTGGCAATTCCCGTTGGTGGACGATACCCGTCACGAAGGTCAACTATGAACATAAGATCGACATGCAACAAGTCTTTGCGCAAATTGCTATCGAGCTCCGGAACGGCGTGCCGTGGTGGTTATCCCCTGAAGAGGAGGCAACTCTCGACCAACTGAACAGGAAACACAGTTCAGTAAGTGCCATAGCTGAGCGGGTAACCGAGGCACTCGATTTGAATCGTCACGAAGACCCTGGGCTACAGCCGATGAGCGCGACCGAAATGCTGATTGAAATCGGAATCGAATCACCGACCAACCCACAGTGCAAGGAATGCGTGGCTGTTCTCCGTGATCTTCTCGGGAAACCAAAACGGATTCGAGGGCAAAATAAGTGGCGAATTCCGTTGAGGAATGGAGGCTCCTCTGTGCATTCATCTCTAGGTCGCGATAAGAAGTACTGAGATACCTTGTTATCGTTTCAATTTGCAATAATCAATTCCTGAGTCATCCGCGCCACCTCCTGCCCCCCCTGAAGAAATCAATATTTCGATACTTTTCTTCCGCTTACTTCCCGGGGGCGGGAGGGGGTAGCAATTCGTGGCATTTTCCGATTGCTGTCTATTGGGGCCCGACGACGAGTGTCGCCCGGCACCTCCATTGCGTGCGAACTGCCACCCCTCCCTCCACCAGCAGGCCAATTCCGCCCGCCGTCAAACCAGATGGCCTAGTGGAGGTTTGTATATCTTGTTTGTATTTTCCATTATTTTTGAACCGCAATTTAATAGTTAGGAGAATTATTCAATGCCAATATCTCGTTTAATACCTGCCCGATTTAATATTCATTTGCCACGCCCAAAAGACAAATCATCGGCCAGAGGTGGAGGATGCACGATGAATAGCCCAAAGAACCAGACGGCGGAAGGCGGCTGTGACGTCTACATGGTCTTGGGCGGCGAATTCGGAACGGTCCGCAAGACGCTATACGACGCGGTGCGCTTCCAGATCGAGGAGGTGCTGCCTGCCTTGATCCCCGGAGTTTCCTATACGGCAAGACAACTCGCTGGCGAGACCTTCTGGTCGGAACTAAAGAGGGGTGAGCGCAATCGTGCGGGGCACTGCCTGTCCTACATGGTGGCCAACGGAATCCTGCCGCTCGCGCACGTTATGGGACCGCACGAGTACTCGCTTCTGTACCGACTGATCTGAACACCAGAGCGGTCGGCGGCTCACCACATCGTCGCCGTCGATCGTTCTGCCCCTTCGCCAAAACTCTAGGAAACCGTCATGTCCATCATCAACCTAACGGCGGCCTTCGTCGCCACGCAGTTGCAGTGTCCCGAGGGCAAGTCGCGCGTCGAATTCTGCGACTCCGAATTACCCGGTCTGTATGTCGAAGTTCGCAGCAACAACCCTGGCCAGGGCACGTACTACTGGCGCTACAAGGACGCCACCGGTAAGACCTGTCACCAGAAAATCGGCCGGACCACCGAAATAACGTTAGTCGAAGCCCGCAGGAAGGCCAAGCAGTTGAAGGCAGAAATCTCGCTCGGTGCGGACCCACGCGGCGCTGCGAAAGCCCAGAAGGCGGTCGTCACTGTCGCCCAGCTATTTGAGGATCATTACTTGCCCTATGTACGGCAACGCAAGCGATCCTGGAAAACCGATGGCGAAATGTATCGCAATCACCTGCGGGACCGGTTCGGCCACCTGCGCCTCAACCAACTGAGCCGGGTGCAGATCCAGCGCTTTCATAGTGACCTACTGACGGGTGGCCTGGCACCGGCTACCTGCGACCATCAGATCAAGATGCTCCGTCATGCCTTGAACCTGGCGATCGACTGGGACTTGTTGGACGTCAATCCCGCGGCGGGTGTGCCGCTGTTCAATACCGATAACAAAGTCGAGCACTACATGGATGATGTTGAGCTCGAGCAGCTGCTGACCGTCTTGCGTACGGATCATCGACGATCAGTCTGCCAAATCGCAATGTTCCTACTTTCGACCGGGTGTCGTCTGAACGAAGCACTTTGCGCCACCTGGGATCAGGTTGATATTCCCAACCGCGTTTGGCGCATTCCCGCGTTGAACTCCAAGTCAAAGCGGGTCCGTTCGGTGCCGTTGAACGACTCAGCGATTGACGTCCTGGGTCAACTGCAAACGCGTGGCGAGTTTGAGCACTTGTTCATCAATAGGAGGACCCGTAAACCGTACACGACGATCACGAAGGTGTGGGAGCGTCTACGCAAGAAAGCCGGTTTGCCCCATCTGCGGATACATGATCTTCGCCACCAGTACGCGTCATTCTTGGTCAATGCCGGTCGCACCTTGTATGAAGTTCAACAAATCCTGGGCCACTCGAACCCCTCGGTGACAACTCGGTACGCGCATCTCAGTTCGAAGTCATTGCAGGAAGCGGCGAACAGTGCATCGGCTGCCATCAAAGGGGCAACTTTGGCGGCGGAACTGGCCGGGCGCCCCGCCGACGGTGCGGCTCAGGCGGACCCAGTCCCGGACGCGGAGGAGTCCGCCGTGGCAGCGTAGTGTCCCCGGGTGGCGGCGTCGGGGGGCGGGTATGGCGTCCCCCTCGCCGGCCCCGCCTAGTGCGCCTCGTGGCGAGTGCGTGTGCCCTGCGCTGTCGCGCTGGGGCAGCGAAACCCAACTCACCGATTTGCCAGGTCGTGTCGCATGCCTATCCGATGTCGCTTACCTACAGAACTGGAGGTGCAACTAGCCGGAGTAGCAACACAAGGGAACACTCAGTCGCTGCCGCGGGGGCAGCACCCAAGACTTTTGGGTGAGTCGACATTGTTTACATGTCGGTAGGGTCTTGCCCTACCCTAATGCTCTAAGCGCTTGATTGAAAAGCGCGAACGGGTCGTGGCGCGTTTCTTGCTCCTGATGTTTGAACGTCATGCGGAGATATATATATATGCCCAACCTAAGAATACGAACTCTGCTACGGAAGTTGGCAATGTGCAGTGCACTCCCGCTGGTGCTCGTCGCCGGCTACGCTCACTCGGCACCGATTATCCAAAGCGTCAGCGTAATCATCGACAAACCGGACTACAGCAGCAGCTATGCGGTTGGAGTAACTGCTTATGTCGATGGACAAGGTGTGGACATAGCTGAAGTCAGCGTAACCCATACCCCGACCACGAGCGGATCCTTGGACTCCTGGCCGCTCCAACAAACTTCCGCGTCGCAGTGGTGGAATTGGTCAACACAGCGGGTCCCCCTGGCCACAGGTCCAATCGACGGGACGCTCTCTGTTTCGGTGACCGACGTCGACTCGCAGACAACCACCATTCAAGGGCTTCAGTTCTATCCTGCGGCCGAATTGGATTTTCCTGTCATGACAGTGCAAACGCTGACGACGGGCTATCGGGTCAACACGACAAATGTACCCAACGCCGACTACTACGACCTATGGTTGTGGGATCCAATCGCGCTGATCTATCCGAGCTCTCAACAAGTCACGGACGTCGCGGACTTACTAGATATTCCGTTCGACGGCTTGGTGGACGGGCGCAGCTACAGCATCTTCCTGATCGCAAATAATCTTTTCCAGACAGAGGAAACTAGTACTCCGTACACCTACCATTTCCGTTCCTACACGCAGCAGCGAGTAAGTTTCGAAGCGGCCTCCATTCCCGAACCCGAAACTCTCGCCTTGCTGATGTCCGGCCTTGGTCTCATCCTGGCCATCGCGCGTCGCCGGCCGCAGGGAGCAGTCACCGGCGGTTGAGCTGTCGCACCCGACTGACCAGACACACCCGACCGCCCCTCAGCGGCTACTCGGCGACGTTCGGCTAGCGTTCGGCAAAACGGCGCCTAACTAATTGTTTCTGTTGCCCTTTTCCAAAAACCAAGCCCCATTTCGAGTGTGCGGGTTCGGTATAGGTTCGGCCTAAGCGGGCACGACATCGGCAAACCAGAAAAGCCGTTAGAATTCTTGCACTTTCTCAAGGCAAGACGCACCACTAAGCTTGACTGTTAATCCGCAGGTCCCAGGTTCGATCCCTGGTCGGGGAGCCAAGGAACACGAAGGTCGAGGAGCCTCGCAGGCGTTCAGCTTGCGGGGCTTTTTCCGATTTGGGGCCGGCCGACGAGATGCGAACCACGAGTACGGCCACGGGCGGCACGTCGGGACTTCACAGCGCAACGCTACGAAACCCGGGGTCACGTCACATCGATCGCATCCTGTTTGCAGCCGAACTTCGCATCGATGCTCCAGCGCGCGATCATCATGACGCTCCTCCTCAGGTTTGAGCGCGAATGAACCAATAAGTGAAGATTCGTCCGCGCACCGCGCGCTGATTCGCGGCTTATGGAAAGAGCCTACTCACGACTTGGCGTAGCTCGCGGCGCTCATCACTTCGATACCGACGAACGCCTGGTCTCCTTCCACCCAAGCTTCGTGTCCGGGTGGGATCGTGTACGAATCACCCGGCTTGATGGTCTTCTTGGTGCCGTCCGTCAGTTGCACGGTCAAACGGCCCGAGACGGCGTAGCCCACGTGCGAAGCCTGACAATGATCGGTCTTGGCGACCGGCTTGATGCATTCCGACCAACGCCACCCGGGCTCGAAATTGAAGCGACCGATGGTGTAGTCATCGAGCTTCACAACTTCGACGCGAGTCTTGTCCGGTGCCCGAACTTCGTCGGG
>JAGXFR010000019.1 GCA_024637155.1 Burkholderiaceae bacterium
AATGTCGAGGTATCGTACGCAAGCTTACAGAAGCGCGCCACATGACAAGGGGCTGACCCCTTGCGGGAGTCAACCCCTCGATTTTCCCGCTCGTGTTGGTCGGGACGGAGTGATTCGAACACTCGACCCCTTGCACCCCATTTCCGCACTCTGGGATTCCTCGCACCCCCGCTAACTTCCCTCATCGCACTTGCTTCGCCCTAACCATTTGTTTTTCCGGGATAATCAGTCGTTAGCGGGAGTTATCGTGGGTTAGGGGTCGCGAGTCGATTGAGCTTCTCTCCGCACCCCCGGCCGCACCCCCGAGGACCTGCAGCCAGGAGCGACGACGATGGCGAAGCACACCCTGACCGAGCGCAAAGTGCGCACTGCCCGATGCCCCGCTGGGGCCACGGAGACGACGATATACGATGGCGACGGATTGTGCCTCCGCGTTCGGGCGACGGCCGACGCGAAGAGCCCGCAACGCGCATGGCAATTTTGGTACACACGGAACGGCCGCCGCCAGCGGATCGGGCTCGGTGCATACCCCGAGATCGGACTGAAGGACGCGCGAGATAGGGCTGATCGTTATCGCGAGTTGTTGCGCGCCGGGATCACGCCCACCAAAGCTATCCCAACGTTAACGCCGAACGATGTACCGCTAATTCCCCGCACGGTCGACGATCTCATGAATCGATGGCGCGCGAACTATCTCGCGCACAACCACAAGGACGGAGGCGCCGCGTCAGAGGCGGCCTATCGGCGACATATCGGGCCCGCGATCGGTGCGACCCGACTCGTCGACGTCCGCAAACTGCATGTCCTGCATATCGTGAATGCCCTCACCGCCGCGGGAAAGGGGCGCACCGCCGCAGGGACGCTAGCGATGCTGCGTCAGATGTTCAACTGGGCCATACGACAGGATTTCGTAGCCGCCGATCCGACCGCCGCGCTGAAGAAGTCAGAGTACGCGGGAAAGACCGTCTCCCGAGACCGCGTGCTGAGCGGAGACGAGTTGCGCGAACTTGCGACGCGCCTGCAGGCGTCACGTCGTGCCGGGCCGAAAGGTCGAGAGCGCGTGTTTCCGGTGTTGCCTTTGGCTACGCAAGCGTCCGTCTGGGTCATGCTCGCGACGCTCGCGCGAGTCGGCGAATTGTCGCGGGCGCGTTGGGACAATATCGATCTAGATGCACGAACGTGGATTATTCCGGCGACGAATTCGAAGAACGAGAAGCCGCATCTGGTGCACCTGAGCCCGTTTGCGATCCGACACTTGCGCCACCTACAGCAATACGCTGGCGCGGACGCCGAATGGGTCTTGCCGAACGCTCGCGGCTCCGGTCATCTCGATGTGCAGGCGATTACCAAGCAACTCCGTGATCGGCAACAACCCGCAACTACTGCTCAGCGCAAGGGGCGATCTGTCGAACGCTCCGCCCTCCATCTTCCCGGCGGCGACTTCACGGCGCATGACCTGCGGCGGACCGGGGCGACAATTATGCAATCCTTGGGCGTCGCCTCCGAGGTAATCGAGCGTTGCCTGAATCACGTTGAACGCGACGCGCTCGTACGAACGTACCAACGAGCCGAGTTGCTGCCGGAACGAGCCGAGGCGTTCGCAAAGCTCGGCGCGCAGCTCGACCGACTTGCGCCCGCCGCCGCGACCGCGCATCTCGCTATCAGAGGGACGAGGCCATGAGTTGGATCGAACACGCCTTGGATATAGTCGAGAAGAGTATTGACGGGTGGTTGAGTTACGAGACGATCGATGAAGACTTCTGGTGCCTGCTGTGGGAAGAGTTGGAAGCTCTGCCGCGTAGTTCGGACGAGGCCGAACCGATCAACAGTGCGGACCGTGACACGCTGTTGGAACGAGCCCGCTCCAAAAAATTGGAGGCGCCTGAACGAGCCCAGCTGGACCTAATGACCATCCACGCATTGCTGACCGAGAACTGGCGCCAGCACGCCGCCGAGATCGACAAAGCAATATCTCTCCTCAAACGGGCACGCAGCTTCGAATGGCGGCCCGCGAACCGCGACGAATTGATTAGATCGTTAGTGCTGATCAACTTAGGGATTAATTCACTAGATCGGCAAGAGTTGTTGGCAGTCCGCAAGAAGCGTGACAAGGTTCGCGCGGGGCGAGCACGCCGCGACGAGCCAAGATCAAAGGCACAACCGGATAGGGACAAGGTTCTTGATCGCTACGATGCCATGGACGACCCCAAGCGCGACCGTGCCGGAAAGTTGTCGCAGGGGAACAAGGCTCACGCCGACAGGATTCGGCTCTGGCTGCGCAAGCGCAATGACATGCTGGATCAGTTCGACGAGAGCGTAGCGACCGGAAAGAGCGAGGAAACCGCAGCAGAGGAGTTGGCGAAGTCCGGAGGATGGTCGGCCGAATGTATCCTGCGATGGGCCAGTCAGCGTCGCAACGGCAACGCGACGTCGTGAACTAATCAGCCGCTTCGAGAGGAAGATCCGGGCGACGTCGGCACGCGTTTGGGGAAAGGAGGAATCAGGCGCCCAAGCATCACCGTAGTAATCCAGACTGGTGGGTGCGCGAGCATAGTCCATCAGTGCGATAGCGGTCGAAGGCTTGATCCGGCAAGATGGCGCTATGAGCCATTGGGAAACTTCTGACGATTGCGCGCACAGGTTGTTGCAACAGGCGACGCAGTCGACAACTGGAGGGGAAACGATGACGCGCGAGCTCAAAATGGAAAAGGTCGACTGTTCCTATCCGGAGGGTCACGAAAAGTTCGTTCATCGGTCCAAAATCCCCGGCGGGTGGATCGTGATTAAGGACGACATGAGGGGGTTCGGTGGCTTCTTCGTTCCCGATCCAAACCACGAGTGGGACGGCAACTCGCTGCCGGGATCGCTTTACTGATTAATGTTGCGAGTAACGTCGAACGCAATGAGCCCGATCAGCCCGTCCCGATAAGGTCGCTGCGCAATCGAAGTGCGCGAAAGTAAGCCATCTGGCGCTTGTGCAGTCCATGAACGATTGGTCCACGCGGGTTCCGGATCGATCGACCGAGATGGTTCGAGATCAGCGGTCCTTCGGCGTCAAGCAATGCGGCTTCGCGTTCGATGTCAGCCAACGTACGAGCCAATTGCGCCGCGACCGGCAACTCGAACGGTTTCCACGACTCGTACGGCCGTACCCGGATAATCGCATCCCAAAACGCTAGGTCGCCGGGCCGGAGCCGCAGGTGAGACGGCACGTTCGGAGGCCCTTTTGCGGCGGTCCGAAAGGCTTCTACGGCGGCTTCGACGGAGGTAGCTGGTAGGCGTTTCACGGCTGTAATTCCGGGTAGGCGTTGAGCCGAAGATGTACAGCCGGTCTTAGCCCCCATGGTCCGTACGGCTGAGACCACCCCCCGGGGCTTGTTCTGGCGCTCAGTGGACCGCTACCCCTAGAGCGCCGTCTAATGCCGCGAGAGCCCAGAATGCGGCCTCCGCGACCTCGGGTGTTTCGTGGCCACAAATGAACCCGAGACATTGACCGTCGTCGAAGTCGATCGTCGCGAAGCCAGGATCGATCGCCGCATCGATCGAGATAACGCGTAAGTCATCGAGACTCAATATAAGCCGTAACCCGGCGAGACCGAGTTCGATCTCGGTCATGGGACTTTCCGCAATTCGCGGAGTTCGCGTTCGAGGATTTCGACCCTCGCAGCGAGCGCCACATTCTCGGCGCGGAGTGCATCGACGTGTTTGCCGACGAAGGTCCTTATCGCTGCAATTATGTTGTCTCCAACTCGCTTGACGTCAAACTTTGCGCCGACACTGGACTCAAGGACCAACCTCTCCATCCTGCCGTCACCGTATGTGACAGTCCCTCTTGCCTCATTGGAATTGCTGCTCATCGTGAAGTCCTCGCTGCGGTGGTTTCAGTAGCCGACGCCGGTCAAGACGGCCGCCGTCCCGGTCCGTCGACGCCGCCAGTTGACCGTCCGCTCGGCTCGAAGTGCCACCATGTTCAGTTGCCAAAGACTGACGAGTTGCTGTGCGCCTGCATAAGGCGCATCGCTCATCTGCGCCGCCGCGTGCCGCGCAACGTCGAAGGTCGCGTCGCCTTCGTCGGCCAGCGCTATGCCGTCCGCGTCCAGTAGCACGATGCATGTAGCGGCGGGGGAGCCGACCAGCGGAACGTTCCCACTGGTGACAACCGGAAGGCCGAAAAGCGTGCCGCCTCGCGCAGTGACCGTGGGGAACGCGAGCCCACCGCCAGTACCACGAAGACGAGCGAGATATGCTGCGGTAGTGGGCCGCATAATCCACGCTGCCGCGCTGAGGTCGGATCCCATGTCGCTGAGGCTGCCGATCAAGCCGCCGAGATCGCCGTCTATTGCACCCAGCGTCGCACCAGTACTCGCGAACGACGGCGCACCGTAGGTGACGGACGCCGGCTTGTCAACGGTTCCCGCGTTGGCTGGATCGATGAATGCCAAGTCGACCGCCTCCGCACATGCCCGACCCAAATCTGCGAGCAGGGTCTCTTCGGCCGACGGTGTCGAGAGCCGTAGCAGCTCCTGCGTCGCGATGGAGATCGCTACGACCTTCGCTGGACCAAGCGACGTTGCTTGCTCGGCCAAGATTGCGGCAGTGAGCGGTTTAGGGGCACCTTCCCCGACCCAACTCGCCGAACCACCGGCGGTCATGCCGACCATCCGCGTGTTGAACGGGACGTGCAGTACACCAGGAACACGCCAGACAAGGGTCAGGGGTCTAAGGTACTCGGCAAAATCGATCGCAACCGGTCGAATTAGCGCCGCGGCGCTGCTAGCATCGAGGCCATCGACAGCAGCTTTGAGCGCACGTATCACACTCGGCGTACTGCGCCAGTCCTGGCCTTCGGCATAGGCCATTGCGGCGGTTGGATCGCCTTCGGCATTCGCCAGTGAGCGAAGGTAGCGCGCCGCCGCCAGTCCCTTCCGCGTGATGTTTGTACTCATCGAGATTCCTCGTTTTGCTGTGGACAAGTCGAGTTTCCGCCATCTTCGAATCTCTCGCCTTCATCGCGATGACAAGCCCAAATCGTCGCTGGGGTCCGATGCGAACCACGGCGAGCGTTGACTTTCAGGTAGTCGTGTTCTAACCCGCCACCGTTCGCTAGCCACGCATTTATCGCGCCGCCGACGAACAGCCGCGCCGGTAGAGGCGGCGTCCGACCGGCGAGCAGATCTCGCGCTACCTCTCCGAGTAGCCGCACGCGATCTTCGCGGGTGAATCCGTCGGGGAGCCGCGATCTGCCGAACGGGTCGTGAATCATGGCTATCGACCCCGTCGCCGACCCAAGCCGCAGGGCTCCAACCGAGATCGCCGCCCGCTTCGCCCGGTTTTCCCTTTTCCGGCTACTTCGTTATTAAATTCGAATATATTTCTCTCGCGTCCAAGAAATAGGAAACCGGGCGAAGCGGGCGAAGCGCGCGGCGTCACCGACCGACCTCCTTCAACTGTCCCGCGGCACCGCCCACCGCGCTCGCCGCGAGAGCAGCGAGAATGCGATCCTCCAGGGCTTCGGGCGGCATCGACATCAGATCCTTCCGCACGAGCGCATTCCGCGCGCGCAGTTCAGGACCACCCTTTGGCTTGAATCGGAAGCCCGTCAGGGGCGGCTGTGGCCGTACCACCTCGTAGCCGCTACGCCGAGCAACATGATCGATGCGGCGTGTACCGAGGATCTTCTCCAATTCCTCTTTGTGGTCAAACGCCGGCGCTAGCAATTGCGCCGCGAAGACAATTTCGGGGCGGCCGAGGCGCTCTAAGGCATCGTCCAAAGGTCCCTCAGGAGCGTTCCAGGATTGCTGGAGGCGCTGCTTTGCGCGCGAGATCGGGGCGTGTCCATGCGGTTTGAACGCACCGATGTCCCGCGTCATGAGCCACCATCGAACCGATTGATTACCACCGCCTTCGCGGAGCCACGCGAAGTACCGTTCGAAGAAATCGGGGCGGCCCATGTCGCAGTGCCAGTTCTTCGGCGCACGCGATTCGAGGATGAACAGTCGCCGATCGTCCTCGGGCATGAACAGCACATCCCGATGGTTCGTGATCAGGAATACCCGCACCAGATTCATCACGTAGTACGGATCGTGGAACTTCCTGTCGGCGCGTAGGGTCTCGGGAGGCGTCGCCGTCAACGGCTTCAGGCCCTCGTACAGCAGCGGGTACCGATGATCTTGGTGCTGAGGGCGAACCTCATTGACGATCAGCACCAAAGTCTCGCCGCAGTTCCCGAATCGGTCGAAAAGCACGTCTGGATCAACGACCTTGCTGTTGGCGGCGCCAACTGCCTTGATCAGCGGCAGCAAGAGAGCGTCCTTGCCGATGCCCTGCTCGCCGATCAAGGCGACGCCAAAATTCGCCTTTTCGCCGGGGCGCTGCACAACGTGGGCGCAATAGTCGAAGAACACCATCCGGTTTTCGGCATCCGGAAACAAGTGTTCCACCAGCTCGAACCACAGCGTCGGCGGCTCGTGTCCGGCATCGAGCGGAAGCGGTTCGGGCGGACGGTAGGTGTTGAATAGGCGCGCTCCTAGCGACGGTTCAGGGCCGGAGTCGCGCATGATCACGTCGCGAATAATCTGCGGCTTCCCGGGCCACCACGTGCTCCCCTCGACAAACTGATCGTTCTCAACGCGACAAATGTCGGCCGAAGGCGCTATCAGTCGCTCGCGCCGGTTACGTGGTCGCCCCCTGCGTCGAGATTGCCCTTCAGGCGGCTCAGGATCGCCCTCCTCCACCTCGACCCGCCACAACGTCCGCGGGATCGACGCGTCGACCGCTTTCGGTCCGTAGAGCTTGCCGACGCGGAGATCCCAGTAGGCTTCCTGCGCCTTGTCGTAGACGTAGTCCTCGGGTCGCGCTTGGCGGCGCTGTTGGGCCAACAGTTTCGCCAGTTCCTCCATCTCGGCTTGAACTCGCGCCCGAACGGCGTCGCCGCTACTTGTTTCATTGCTCATCATTGGCCAGCCGTCTGTAATCGCGCGACTCGTGCGGATCCGCATCGAACTCGCTACCGCACCGAGGCAAGCCGCCGACCCCAGCATCACACCAGCTACCGGTCGCGTTCATTTCGGGCGCCCCCGGCTTGGGTTCGACGACCGCCGCGGGCGCGCGCTTCCAATACTTCCCTCCGCCGCGGTGGCACTACCCCCGCGTCACGCTCGGCGACACGCTGCGTGTTCCACTCACAAACCTCGCCCGCAATCCATGCGGTTTGTCGCGCGTCGAGCAGGACCGGCGCCGGAAAGGTACCTGCGCGGACGCGATTGTCGATACCGCGCGGGCTGAGGCCCGTCACCTCGCAAACACGCGGCTTGCGCCACAAGATCGGAAAACTTTCATCGCTCACTGTGAACTCCTGGGAAAGTTAGCTGACGAAGTAAGGATGCCGCGCGAAAGCGACGCGCCAGAACTGCACGACGCTTTCTTTCATCTAGGGGTCGTAAAGAAGAAGCCCCGAGGATCTCTCGATCCCCGGGGCTTTTGCTGAGGGCGCCAACTGTCTAGCTGCTTGACGTCTGCAGCGAGACCTGCCAGTCGAACGCGTCCTCCCGCGCGATGAGCAATTTGCGCAGCGTTTCAATCCAGCGCACGTCAAGGTCGAGAGTAGCGTCCACAACGCGCATGGCCTTTTCGCTTCCCTCTGACACCGCTAAACGCCAGATCCACCTCAACTCATGGGTCGACACGGTAACAAACTTGACCACGTTGCCATCGCGTTCCGCAGCCGTGCACTCCGCCATGATGTCGTACGGGTTCCTTGTTGCCAAAGACTTACGTTTTGTTGTCATTTGTACCTCCATATTGAATGTCGTCGCCACTCCATGGGCGACGCTCAACAAGGGTCCCAGACAAGAACGTCAAGCCAGAACTGCATGACGCAAAGATCCGAGTAGGCAAAGAGATGGGGTACGAGTCTCCGAAGGACGCCGACTCTACGGGCCCATCGTCAATCGAGGCAAGGGCGCCGGTGACGGTGGCGGCGCAACTGCCGCGGACTCAAGCGGATATTGAGTCGGAGACGCCGTTACTAGACGTGGAGGGGCGCTCATTGCTAACCGCTCCGGACGCGTCGTAGTAACCGCGCAGAAGAGGCGGAGCCTCTGCAAATGGCCGAATACGGCGCGAGAGGCTTGCAATTGGCTCAACCTAAAGGGCACTCTGGAGTCAGACTGCGTAACATGCAATAGTCTTTCCCAGATTAGGTAATTATCGTTAATGGGAGAACCACCTCGTCATGGCCCTTCACCCTGAGTTTCCGCGCTCGCCCTACGAGGTTCTGAGTCCGGCGCTTCGCTGGTTTCCGGCTGCCGAGGAACTGCGTCATACGGCCTACGAGAAGCTGCTGCCGCCGCTGGTGGCCAAGGTTCGAGAAGAGGTCAAGACCTGGCGCGAATCGGGTTATACAGGAGCATCCGCAACGTCCCGTGCGCTGCTCGCTTGGTGGTTCCATACGGACCACCTGATGGAGCAAGCGGATGGCGCGCAAAGCGCGTTCCGCTACTACTTCGCGCAGCGCGAAGCAGTCGAAACGGTGATCTGGCTCTACGACGTACGCGGCGCACGCGACAAATTCGACCTGCTGCGCTTCGATGCTTCCGGTGCAGTATCGAGCAACATGTTTGACGAGGACTGGCCGCGCTTCGTGGTCAAAATGGCCACGGGCGCGGGCAAGACCAAAGTGCTGTCGCTGCTGATTGCTTGGTGCTACTTCCACAAGCTCTACGAAGCGGATTCGTCGCTGGCACGCAACTTCCTGCTGATCGCGCCCAACATCATCGTGTTGGATCGCCTGCGTGCCGACTTCGACGGGCTACGCATTTTCTTCAACGATCCAGTCCTGCCCGACAACGGCTATGCCGGGCAGAACTGGCGGGATGATTTCCAGGTGGCCTTGCACATTCAGGACGACGTACGCGTCGTCCGCCCGACCGGCAACATATTCCTGACCAACATTCACCGCGTCTATCTCAGCGATGTGCCCGAACCTTCGCTCGACGATGATGACATGCGCGACTACTTCCTCGCCCCCTTCGGCGCAAAGCCCGTCGGCAAGACCACAGACAACAACACCGACTTGGGCGAGATCGTTCGCGAGATCGATGAACTCGCAGTGTTCAATGACGAAGCGCACCACATCCACGACAACCGCATGGCCTGGTTCCAATGCATCCAGGACATTCACCACCGCCTTCTTCAGAAAGACCTACGGCTGGCGATACAGGTGGACGTAACGGCCACGCCGCGCCACGACAACGGCGCGATCTTCGTGCAGACCGTGAGCGACTATCCACTGGTTGAAGCGATTGCCCAGAACGTGGTCAAGCACCCGGTGTTGCCGGATGCCGCCAGCCGCGCCAAGCTCGCCGAATACAAGAGCCCGCTCATCACCGAGAAGTACGCAGACTACCTACAGCTCGGCGTCGAGGAATGGCGCAAGAGCTACGCTGAGCACGAAAAGCTGGGCAAGAAGGCCGTGCTGTTCGTGATGGTCGACGACACCAAAAACTGCGACGAGGTGGGCGCGCACCTTGAGAAGATTTGCCCCGAGTTCCAGGATGCGGTGCTGGTGATCCACACCAAAAACAACGGCGAGATTTCCGAGGCAGCCTCTGGCAAGAACAAGGAGGAGCTGGAGGTTCTGCGCAAGCAGTCGAACGAGATCGACACTTGGAAGTCGCCGTTCAAGGCAATTGTCTCCGTGCTGATGCTCAAGGAAGGGTGGGACGTTCGCAACGTCACCACCATCGTCGGTCTGCGCGCATACGCTGCCAGGAGCAACATCCTGCCTGAGCAAACGCTAGGGCGTGGTCTGCGCCGCATGTATTTCGGCACTGACCAGCGCGAGACCGTTTCGGTCATGGGAACGCCCGCCTTCATGGAATTCGTGGAATCCATCCAGAACGAAGGCGTCACCTTCGACCGGGTCCCGATGGGCGGCGCAGGAGGGCGGGAACGGCAGGACTCTCTGGTCGTTGAAGTGGAGACCGAATCGCCTGACAAGGACATCGACGCACTCGACATCTCTGTACCGCGACTGACCCGGCGCTACAACCGGGAATTCAAAGACCTGACGGAGCTGGCGCCCGAGTTCTTCGGCAACCCGAAGCTACCCGTCAAGGCTTTCACACCGGAAGAGACCCGCGAAATCGTCTTCAAGACCATGCTCGACGCCGAGGTCGATCACACAATGCTCCTAGACGGTACCGGTCCTGGCGACTATCGCGCCGTCGTAGCGTTCTTTGCCCGGCAGCTCCTCAAGGACTTGCGCCTCGTCGGCGGTTACGACCTGCTCTATCCGAAGGTCAAGACGTTCATCCGTGACCATCTCTTCACCAACCCCGTCGATCTTGAAGATCCGGTGATCCTGCGCAACCTGTCCGAGCCGGAGGTCAGCAAGGTGCTGTTCGACCATTTCCGCTCAGCGATCAACAAGCTGACGATCTACGAGAGTGGTAGCTCGCGCATCGACGGGCATATCCGGTTGCGCGATACCCGCCCCTTCCGCACTGAGCCGCGCGGCTTCGTGCAAGCGAAGAAGTCGGTGTTCAACCGCATTGTCGGTGAGGCCAGCGCCGATGGCCTGGAGCTGGCATTCGCCGCGTTCCTCGAAACCGCGCCCGATGTACAGGCCTTCGGCAAGAACTACATGGCGGTTGGCTTCAAGATCGAGTACGTCAAGGGCAACGGTGAACTGTCTACCTACACGCCGGACTTCATTGTCAGAACTGGGAGCGGCGAAGTCTGGATCGTCGAGACCAAGGGTCGCGAGGAACTTGACCTGCCGCAGAAAATGGCGCGGCTGCGTCAATGGTGCGAAGACGCCACCGAAGCGACCAGGGACGATGGAGGGCCGACTTACCACTTCGTCTATGTCGATCAGGCGAGTTTCGAGCAGCACAAGCCGTCAACGTTCGCGGGACTAGCCAGCACTTTCCGCGAATACCAAAATGAAAACCGCAAGGGCTGACGATGGCACGCCAAGACAAGAAATCCTATGACCTCAGCGAAGCCGAGCAGCGCGACCTGGTCACGCTAATCCAGCAAGGCAAGGTCCTGCCGGAGAAATTCCGCTTCATCCTGTTCGAGGACAAGCGCGAGGTCGAATTGGTCTGGAACGGCAAGACTCGGGACGTTTGCACCACGGTGCTGCCCTTCCAAACGCTTGAACACATTGACGAGCCACGCACCGAGACCAAGACGCAGGAAGACCTCTTCGACAGTCGTGGCCGCCAACAAAGAGGCTGGACCAACAAGCTAATCTGGGGTGACAACAAGCTGATCTTGTCGTCGCTGAAGGCGGGACCGCTGCGCCAGCAGATCGAGGACGCGGGGGGGCTGAAGCTGATCTACATCGACCCGCCGTTCGACGTAGGCGCGGATTTCAGCATGGATATCGAGATCGGCGGCGAGACCTTCCACAAGGAGGCGAACCTGCTGGAGCAAATCGCCTATCGCGACACTTGGGGGCGCGGCGCTGACAGCTTCATTTCGATGATCTATGAGCGTCTGATTTTGATGCGGGACTTGATGGCTGATGACGGCAGCATTTACGTGCACTGCGACTACCGCGTGAGCAGTTACATGCGCGGCGTGCTGGACGAGGTCTTCGGAAAAGAGCAACTCCGCAACCACATTCTTTGGCTATATAGCGGTGGTGGTGTGCCTAGGTCGGAGATGCCAAAGAAGCACGACGATATCTTCTGGTACACGAAGGGTCAGACTTGGACCTATAACCCAATTTTTCGTGAATACTCCGAAGGAACCGTTCAACGAGGTCGCACGGCCGTCAAGGGTGAGAACGCAGAACTACGTGCGGAGGGAACACCAATCAACAACTGGTGGCCCGACGTAAAGAAAATTACAAGCCCAACAGATCCCGAGAAGCTGTACTACCCAACGCAGAAGTCAGAGGAGTTGCTTGAGAGAATCATCTCGCTTTCCAGCAATGGAGGTGACCTAGTTGCCGACTTCTTCGTAGGCTCCGGCACGACTGCCGCAGTCGCCGAAAAGCTCGGGCGCAAATGGATCGCAACCGACCTGGGAAAGTTCGGGGTCCACACGACGCGGAAGCGGTTGATCGGCGTTCAGCGCGAGAAGAAAGCCGCCGAGCAAGACTTCCGCGCCTTTGAGGTGCTGAACCTTGGCCGCTATGAACGGCAGGCCTACCTGAACGTCGGCGGGCGCTTGACAGCCACACAGAAGGCGCAAGCACTCGCCCAGAAAGAAAACGAGTTCCGCGAGTTGATCCTGCGTGCCTATAAGGCTTCCGGATTTGGCGGCAACGAAGGCGCGCAGGCACAGGACGGGTTTTTCCACGGTGCGCGCAATGGACGGCTAGTGGTGATCGGCCCGATTAATCTGCCCGTGGGGCGGTTGTTCGTCGAAGAGGTCATCACCGAATGCCGCAAGCGTGGCGCCTCCCGCGTGGACGTGCTGGCCTTCGAGTTCGAGATGGGCCTGTTCCCCGCCGCGCTGGAAGAGGCGCGCGGAAAGGGCATCGACCTTACCCCGAAATACATTCCCGCCGAAGTCTTCGACAAGCGCGCGGTGGATAAGGGCCAGGTGGTCTTTCACGACATCAGCTTCGTCGAAGCCACACCGCGCTACGACAAGAAGGACAAACGCGCGGTCAAGATCGAACTGGCCGACTTTTCCGTCTACTACACGCAGGGCGCCGCCGAATCCGCGATCGCCGCCATGAAGGATGGCAAGAGCGAGGTCATGTGCGAGCAGGGCCAGCTCTACAAGGTCAGCAAGAACAAGGACGGCATCGTCAAGAAAGAGAAGCTCACCAAGCACTGGACCGACTGGGTCGATTACTGGGCGGTGGACTTCGATTATTTTCAGCGCAAGGAAATCATCAAAGTGCCGGTGGGATCGAGCCTCGGCGGCGTCACGTCGCTGCCGGGTTTCGAGCCACCGCAAGGTGAACTCGCCATGCAATTCGAGGAACGCTGGACGGGCGGCTACATCTTCGAAAACGAATGGCAGAGCTTCCGCACACGCCAGAACCGCGACCTGGAGCTGACGACCGCGCTGCACACCTACGACCGGCCCGGTCGCTACACCGTCGCCGTCAAGGTGATCGATATCTTTGGGAATGACACGATGACGCTCGTTCCCGTGAACGTGGGGTAATCACATTGGCACTGATGGACCTGGCGAAGATTCAAGAGTTGCCTTCGGGCGCGCGTTTCTATCGATGCGCATTCCAGGTCAACACATTCGACTACGTGCCGCCGCGTGAGGCGGTCGCGGAAGCCTTTCAGCGCAAGCAACGAAAGGCCCGAAGGCTTTCAGACGACGAACTCGGACGTCGCGCAGAACAGGCTCACGCAAAGCCGGGACGCCGCGAGACTACGTCAACCCCTCATGATCGCAGTCCGTGGGTAGCAGAGCACGCGAAACGTCGTGCCAAGGGCTATGCGACCTTTGTGGGCAGGGCGCACCGTTCATGGACCATGACGGTCAACCATATCTTGAAAGTCACCACGTCATTTGGCTAGCAAACGATGGAGAGGATCACTACTCGAAAGAAGCGCTTGCCGGGCAAATTGCTTGGTGATGCTGGCGAGCACTACGCGTTAAGTCAGTTCAGCTTTGCCGGCAAGTACGCCGCGAAAATGCCTGACAACTGGGAGGCCTACGACCTAGCCGTCGAGACTGGCTCAGGCCTAGTGCGTGTGAGCGTGAAGACCCGAAGCGAGACAAGTGGCTGGAAGGCCAACAGCTGGTTCACCTTCGACGATCGGAAGGAATGTGATTGGGTGGTTTTTATTTTCAAGCCGCGCACTGGAATCGTCCGTTCGTGGATCGTTCCATACGAGGTAGTTGAACAGAACGCGAATGTGCCTGGTCTCGGCCGCAAGGATGCGTGGTTTCGTGATGTCTCTTGGGCCAAGCTAAACAAATCGCCACTGGCGGATTACGAGAATAATTGGTCGCTCTTGGCGGATCCAGGAGATGTGTCACAACGTGGCTAGGCTCTCGCCAACAATCCTGTGTGCGATCAGATCAGTATTTCGCGCGCGGATCAATTCCCGCGACCTAGTCCCTTTGTGGGGTTCTCGCCACTGAGCCTGAGGAGCAGAATCAGGCACGGAAAATGGGAGGATGGAATCAACTTCCACGACCTAGCGAATGATGCGTTGGCTGAAGGGCTCCGAGCGCTGCTCGGAAGGGACATTATGGCGGCACAGGCCAGCGAACCAACTGCAGTACCGGGGGCAGAAGGCGTCCAACCGTCTGGTTGGGTTCGCCGATGCCGAAAATCGGGTACAAGACCGTCTCTCCAGCACACCTTAGAAGCCGGAGGAATTACCGTTGACTACAGTAGAAGTTCATCGGGAAGTTGATCGCTTCGTCCTCTACTTCGAAACGCCGAAGCATGAGGTGAGTGCATATGCGCTTGCTAGCGCCCTTGTGGGACTAGCAGATGCCGTGCGTGAGGCCAACAACCTTGTCAACCCAGGGCACGTTGTTGAGGTCGTTGTCGAGTCACTCAGTGACGGTAGCTTCAAGGCAACGGTTCGAACGGTTTACACCAAGGCAAAAAATCTCTTCTCGCACACCGCCGTTCAGGCGGTGATCTACGGAGTCATCTCGACCTACGTCTACGAGAAGGGCCTGAAGTCTGAAGTACCTCCGCAAATTATCGTCACCGGTGATCTCGTGACTGTAGTCATTGGTAACGACAGGATCATCGTCCCCAAGGACGTCTACGAGGCAAAGCGCCAACTTGAGAAATCGATTCGCTTCAAGAGCGCAGTAGGTCAAATCTTCGATGCCGCCAGTTCTGACGTTTCAATCACTGGCCTCGCGATTACCGAAGATGATGGTGGCAAACGGCCACCGCTCATGGTGAATCGGGAACAGTTCGCGATCTTTGAGGTGAGCCGAGACGTTGATGAGCACATCCGCGAGATTGTGGAAATCACACACGTTGAAATCAATCGCGCCATCCTGGAGCGTGGTAAGCGTCGCTGGGAGTTCTTCTGGCGAGGTATTCGTATAGCCGCACCGATACTCGACGACGGCTTCTACGATCGGTTCTTCGCGCATGAAATAACCATAGCGCCAGGCGACTCTTTGCATGTTGCCCTCCGAATCATCCAAGAGAAGAGTCGCGACACTGGAATCTATGTGAACGCTAGATACGAGATCGTGGAGGTCTATGAACACCTTCCTCGACTCAAACAAACCGGCTTCTAACCCTTACCATGGGGTCGAGCTGACGTCTCCCGGCCTGCAACATTCAGTCGCGGCTCACCTCAAACGTTAGGCAACGCAACTACCTCAGATGCCAATGGACCTATTCACCCCGGTCATTCCTCAATCTGAGCAACACCAAATCTTTCAAATGCTACTCGACAAGAGGTATGCAGCTGAAAGGGTCGTAGTTACAAGCTTCGCAAGAGACTTTCGGGATCGTGACGGAAAATTCGTTCGCGAGTTTCAGAGCACTTTTGAGTCAAGCTTCTGGGAGCTCTATCTGAACGCTGCGGCGTCGACTTGGGGCTTAACTATCGACCGCACATACGGTTCACCAGACTTTGTAGTCACGGCACCAACCTCACTCTGCATTGAAGCAACTATTGCCGCGCCCGCACAGGGTGGCAAGCCTCCGATCGGCTACGAAATCTCAGACATCCCCGAAGACTTCACTGACTTCAACGTCCAAGCGTCTCTGCGCCTTAGCAACAGCTTCACATCGAAGGTAAAGCGATATCGAGACTACTACGCTTCCCTTCCACAGGCTTCCAATCGCCCATTTGTTATAGCAATCGCCCCTTTCGACAGGCCAGGGGCACACTTTGCCGCTGGGCGTTCAGTCATGCCTACACTGTACGGCCTATACCACGATGAAGCAGCCACGTCGCCCGACGCGAAAGAAGTTGTGAGCTATAACGTCTCGGCTGCGGCCAAGTCCGAGACAGTCGTTGTGCCAATGGGCCTCTTCTGCGATGACGCCTACGAGGATGTTTCTGCGGTCATCTATAGCGCACTAGCTACTTGGGGCAAGATCCGAGCACTCGCCGACAACCCTGGCGCTAGGACCGTCTACACAACTTTCCACACGAATGAAGGCAGCTTGCTGCCGGAAGTTCGACGCACGCAAAAGAGCGACTACACCGAGGACCTACTTGACGGTCTGTACGTGCTGCACAACCCGTTCGCCAAGTTTCCTGTTCCCAGGGGCCTTCTATCCCATCATCGACTTGCAGAGGTACGCGTCGCCCATGATGGAGAGTTGCTCATAGAGGCGCCAGATGACTTTCTTCTCTTGCGCTCGCTCTTTTCAGTCAATGAGCGTTCCAGTTATTAAGGGGCTACCTAGCCCTTCCATCAATCCGGACGCCTGCCGGCAAGCTCCGCTAGCCTCCAGTCTCCCCGCGGATGACGTTAGGCCCTACGCCTGCAGCATCCGACGTTCAATCGCCCGATGGTGGTCTCGTTCAGTCGTTTTCGCGGCAAACTTGGCAGCCTGCCGTTCATGCGTCCGCCGCGTCGACCGAACTTCGAACTAGCTCAGAGAAATAGAAGCACCCCTAAAAGCACCCCTAGAAAGAAAAACGGGTTACGCCTTTCAGCGTAACCCGTTGATTTACTTCTATTATTTTGGTCGGGACGGAGTGATTCGAACACTCGACCCCTTGCACCCCATGCAAGTGCGCTACCAGGCTGCGCTACGCCCCGAAGCCGTGCATTATAGCAGCGGGAATCTCACTCGATGCGCAGCAGTTTGAGGGCTGCCTCCAAGTCTGCGCGGGCGCTGCCGACTTCGTCTGGCGTCGGGGTGGCCACTGCCTCGTCGGAGGGTTGGGATGGCGCCGCAGCGCTGCGGCCGCGACCGTTTTGCGATGCCTCGAGCAGTCGGTTGCGCGCGCCGCTGATCGTGAAACCGTCCTCGTAGAGCAGCTCGCGAATCCGACGCACGAGCAGCACCTCGTGATGCTGGTAGTAGCGTCGATTGCCGCGACGCTTCATCGGGCGCAGCTGCGTGAATTCCTGTTCCCAGTAGCGCAGCACGTGCGGCTTTACCGCGCACAGTTCGCTCACCTCACCAATCGTGAAGTAGCGTTTCGCCGGAATCGGCGGCAGGGGGGCCTCGCTCTTGGTCGACATCGCGGCGTGTTGGGCGGGAGAGGATGAATCGCGGCTCAGCTGCCGACGGAGTCAATCTGGGTCTTGAGCTTCTGGCTGGCGTGAAAGGTCACCACGCGGCGCGCGCAGATCGGGATCTCTTCTCCGGTCTTGGGATTGCGTCCGGGGCGCTGCGGCTTGTCGCGCAACTGGAAATTCCCGAAGCCCGAGAGCTTCACGCTCTCGCCGCGCTCGAGCGCGTCACGGATCTCGTCGAAAAAGGTGTCGACCATGTCCTTGGCTTCGCGCTTGTTCAACCCGACCGATTCGAACAGCAGCTCGGCGAGTTCGGCCTTCGTCAGCGTGAAGGACGGCGCCCGGGGCGCCGGGCTCGTCCCCACCGCCGCCGGCTCGAGGCGTTCGTCGGGCTGTGTGTCGCGCTGGTTCATGGTCGCTTCAGTGTTCTCGTTTCCGGAGCTCGTTTAGCGCAGCCGCGCGCCCAGTTCGACAGCCAATCGGGCGACGATGACCTGCATCGCCTGAGCCACCTGAGCGTCGTCCAGGGTGCGGTCAGTATCTTGCATCCAAATTCTGAACGCAAGGCTTTTTTCCTTATTTTCCAACCCCTTACCGCGATATTCGTCAAATAACTTGACGTATTTCACACTCCTTGCAACAGGGTCCGCCGCGGCCGCGGCGCGGATCGCGGCGGCCACCCGTGCCGCCGGCACATCGTCGGCGACCACCAGCGCCAGGTCGCGGATCGCCGGCGGGAAGCGGGACACCTCGGCGAAGAGCGGAATCCCGACCGTCAGCAGTGGCTCGAGGTCGATTTCCATCACCAGCGCAGCCCGGGGCAGTTCAAGCTGTTGCTGCAGTGCCGGGTGAATCTCGCCCAGCCAGCCGACCGGCGTGCCGCGCAGCAGCACGCGCGCGGCCCGGCCCGGATGCAGCGCCGGATGTTCACCGGGCTCGAAGCTCCACTCGGACTCCGGCGCCAGCGTGACCAGATCTCCCTTGAGATCGAAGAAATCGACCCCTCGCCCGGCCAGACCCCATTGCTCGCCGGACGCGTCGCCGTAGGCGAGCGCCGCCAAGCGCTGCGGTTGCGCCACACCGGCCACCGCAAGCGGTCCCGCGCTGACGCTCGCATCCGGGCGAAACACGCGACCGACCTCGAAGATGCGCACCCGCGCCGCCTTGCGGTTCAGGTTGGCGCGCAGATTCTCGACCAGGCCCCCGAGCAGCGTCGTGCGCATCACGTCCAGATTCGAGGCGATCGGGTTGAGCAGCCGGATCGGTGCCGCGTGCGAGAGCAGCGCGTCGGTGCGCGAATCGACGAAACTGTAGTTGATCACTTCCTGGAAATCGCGCGCCGCCATGGCTCGCTTGATCGTTCCGACACTCCTGCGACCCTCGGGACACGCGAGCATCGGCAGCGACGCCACCGGGGGCCGCTGCGGCAGACGTTCGAAGCCCCAGACCCGCGCCACCTCTTCGATCAGGTCTTCCTCGATCTGCAGGTCGAAACGGTACGCGGGCGGGGTGACCCGGAAGGATCCGGGTTCGCGTTCGAAGTCGAAGCCCAGGCGCGTGAAGATCTCGGCGATCTCCTGCTCGCTGACCGCGGCGCCGATCACCCGCTGGGCCCGCGCGACGCGCAGCACCACCGGCTCGCGCTCCGGCAGGCCCGTGATCTGGTCGTCGACCGGGCCCGCCTGCCCGCCGCAGATCTCGAGCACCAGTCGCGACAGGTACTCGAGGTGCTCGACCGTGCTCGCGGGGTCCACCCCGCGCTCAAAGCGATGCGCCGCGTCGGTGGTGAAGTTCAGCCGGCGTGCGCGCCCGGCGATGGCGTCGGGCCACCAGAAGGCCGCTTCGAGGTAGACATCGGTCGTGTCGAGCGTCACCGCGGTGCGCTCGCCGCCCATGATTCCGGCGATGCTCTCGACCTGATCGGCGTCGGCGATGACACCGATTCCGGCGTCGAGTGCCACCGTACGGCCGTTAAGCAGTTCGAGCTGCTCTCCTTCGCGCCCCCAGCGCACCGTCAGGGGCGCGCGGATCTTGCCCAGGTCGAACACGTGCGTGGGCCGACCGAGTTCGAGCATCACGTAATTGGAGATGTCCACCAGCGCCGAGATCGGGCGCTGCCCGGCGTGCTCGAGACGGCGCTTCATCCACTCCGGGGTCGGTGCGCGCGCATCGACTCCGCGAATCACGCGGCCCGAGAAGCGCCCGCACAGATCGTCCGCCTCGATGTGCACCGCAACGCGTTCGTCCAGGCTGACCGGAGCGGGTTCGAAGCGCAGCGCGCGCAGCGGGGTGTTGCTGAGCGCGGCGACTTCGCGGGCCACGCCAAAGACGCTCAGGCAGTGGGCAAGATTCGGAGTGAGCTTGAGCAGATGCACCGGATCGTCGAGATCCAGGAATTCGCGGATGTCGGCGCCAACCGGCGCGTCGGCCGGGAGCGCCAGCAGACCGGCGTGCTCCTCGGAAATCCCCAGTTCGCGCGCCGAGCACAGCATCCCGTGGCTGTCGACGCCACGCAATTGTGCCGCGCCGATCGGCAGTCCTCCCGGCAGCACGGCACCGGGCAGTGCACAGGGCACGCGCAGCCCCGGCGCCACGTTGCTCGCCCCGCAGACGATCTGGCGCAACTCGGTGCCGTCCCAGACTTCGCAGATCGAGAGCTTGTCGGCCTGCGGATGCGGCCGGACCGTGCGCACCTCGGCCACCACCACGCGCTCGAAGGGCGGAGCGAACGGGGTCGACTCCTCGACCTCGAGCCCCGCCATCGTCAATGCGTCGGCCAGCTCCTGCGAGTTCCAGGGCGGCGCGACGAAACTGCGCAGCCAGCTCTCGGGAATCTTCATCGCTCGTTCCTGGTTGGTCGGTGCACTCAGCCGGCGAACTGCTGCAGGAAGCGCAGATCGTTCTCGTAGAACAGACGCAGGTCGCCCACGCCGTAGCGCAGCATGGCAAGGCGCTCGACGCCGGAACCAAAGGCGAATCCCGTGTAGCGCTCCGGGTCCAGCCCGATGTTGCGAATTACGCTCGGGTGCACCTGCCCTGCGCCGCACACCTCGAGCCAGCGTCCGGCGAGCGGCCCGTCGGCGAAACGCATGTCGATCTCGGCTGACGGCTCGGTGAACGGGAAATACGACGGACGAAAGCGCACATCGATGTCGTCGCGCTCGAAGAAGCGGTGCACGAAATCAGCGTAGACGTTCTTGAGGTCGGTGAGGCTGATGTTCTCCTCGACCCACAAGCCCTCGACCTGGTGGAACATCGGCGAGTGGGTCGCGTCGGAATCGACCCGGTAGGTCTTGCCCGGCGCGATCACCCGGATCGGCGGCTGATGCATGCGCGCGTAGCGAATCTGCATCGGGCTCGTGTGCGTGCGCAGCAGCAGCCCGCCCTCGACGTAGAAGGTGTCGTGCATCGAACGCGCCGGATGGTTCTCCGGGGTGTTCAACGCGGTGAAGTTGTAGAAATCCTCCTCGATCTCGGGACCATCGGCGACATCGAAGCCGATCGAGCGAAAGATCGCCTCGACCCGCTCGATGGTCAGCGTGATCGGGTGCAGTCCGCCGCGCGCGCTCCCGCGCCCGGGCAGCGTGACGTCGATCGCTTCCTGCGCGAGCCGGGTTTCGAGCAGCGCTCGCGCAAGCTCTGCCTCGCGCGCGACGACAAAGGATTCGATCGCCTGCTTGACTTCGTTCAGGCGCTTGCCCAGCGCCGCGCGCTCTTCGGGCGTGGCCTTGCCGAGATCCTTCATGCGCCGGGTCAACTCGCCGTCGCGGCCCAGGAAGCGTGCCTTGGCGTTGGCGAGCGCTGCCGCATCGACCGCCGTCCCGACGGTTTCGCGCGCCAACCCGATCAGGGCATCAATCGATGCTGTGTCCATGTTTCTCCCGTGCCGCACCCTCAAAAGGAAACGGGGCCTGTGCGGCCCCGTCTCGGCATCCTGCCGTCGGCGCCCCGCCAAGGGCGCCGCCAGCCGGTCGGGGCCTGTTCAGACCGCCGCGAGGGCGGCCTTGACCCGTTCCACGATTGCCGCGAACGCCGGCTTGTCGTGAACCGCCAGGTCCGCGAGCACCTTGCGGTCCAGCCCGATCTCGGCGCGGTTCAGTCCGTTGATGAACAAGCTGTACGAGATGCCGTGCGAACGGGCCGCCGCGTTGATCCGGGCGATCCACAGTCTGCGGAACATCCGCTTCTTGGTGCGACGATCCCGGTAGGCGTACTGCCCTGCCCGCATGACCGCCTGGACCGCAACCCGGTAGACGTTGTTGCGCCGGCCGCGATACCCCTTGGCACGTTCGATGACCTTCTTGTGGCGCGCGCGCGCCGTAACTCCGCGTTTGACTCTGGGCATATCGCTCTCCTCAGGCGTAAGGCATCATGGCCTTGACGGAGCGCACGTCGGACTTGTCGACGTGAACCGTGGCGCGCAGATGGCGTTTGTTCTTGGTGGTTTTCTTGGTCAGGATATGGCGCTTGAACGCCTGCGAGCGCTTGATCGTGCCGCCTGCTCGCACCCGGAAACGCTTTGCAGCGCCCCGCTTCGTCTTCATCTTGGGCATGTGACAACCCTTCCTATTTTATTGCCTCGACAGGTGCCCGGGATCGCGTCCCGAATCTTTTGATACCTGCTCGGCTTGTCGTCGCGCCGCCCCGGGGGGACAGCGCGCGCCGGAGGCTTCCCTCCGGATCGTTCGGCGCCCGCGTGCGGGCGCCCTTTCGATTCCTACTGCCCGCGCCGCATCACTTCTTCTTCGGCGTGAGCACCATCACCATCTGACGTCCTTCCATCTTCGGCATCTGCTCGACCACGGCCAATTCGACCAGATCGTCGCGCACTCGCTCGAGGAGCCGGTACCCGAATTCCTGGTGCGCCATTTCGCGCCCCCGGAAGCGCAGCGTCACCTTCGCCTTGTCGCCTTCGTCGATGAAGCGCTTCAGGTTGCGCAGCTTGACCTGATAGTCGCCCTCATCGGTTCCGGGCCGGAACTTCACTTCCTTGATCTGGACGATCTTCTGCTTCTGGCGCGCATCGTGAGCCCGCTTCTGCTCCTGATACTTGAACTTGCCGTAGTCCATGATCCGGCACACCGGCGGCTCCGCCTGCGGTGCGATCTCGACCAGGTCCACAACGGCCTCTTCGGCCAGCTGCAGCGCTTCCCGGATGCTCACAACCCCGATCGGCTCATTCTCCAAACCAACCAGTCGCACCTGCGGCGCCGTGATTTCCCCGTTGATGCGATGCGAACGTTCGTTAGCGATGCTTGCTTCTCCTCCGACAGAATAATCAATGGCCGCGCCGCAGCCCTAGGCCAGCGGGTTGTGCCGACGACTCGTCACATCCTCCGCGATGCGTTCGATGAACGCCTCGAGCGTGGTCACTCCGAGATTGGCACCGCCCCGCGCGCGCACGGCAACCTGCCCAGTCTCGCGCTCCTTGTCGCCCACAACGAGCAGATAGGGCAGCTTCTGGAGACTGTGCTCGCGGATTTTATAGTTGATCTTCTCGTTTCGCAAATCGGCCTGAACCCTAAAGCCTTGTTTTTTCAGCGTTTGTGCAACTGAACGTGCGTATTCGTCCTGCCCCTCGCTGATCGTGAGCACGGCGACCTGCACGGGAGCGAGCCAGATCGGCATTGCTCCGGCGTAGTTTTCGATCAGAATCCCGAGGAAGCGTTCCATCGAACCGACGATCGCGCGGTGCAGCATCACGGGGTGGCGGCGCGAGTTGTCCTCCGCCACGTACTCGGCGCCGAGGCGCTCGGGCATGGTGAAGTCCACCTGCATCGTGCCGCACTGCCACGGGCGCCCGAGGGCGTCCTTCAACGTGTACTCGATCTTGGGGCCGTAGAAGGCACCCTCCCCGGGCGACACGGTGAACTCGCAGCCCGAACGGCGCATGCTCTCCATGAGCGCCTCTTCCGCCTGGTCCCAAAGCGCATCGGAACCGACGCGCTTGTCCGGCCGGGTGGCAACCTTGTAGAGAATGTTCTCGAAGCCGAAGTCGGCGTAGACCTGGCGCAGCAGTGCGGTGTAGGCGACGCATTCGTCGAGGATCTGGTCCTCGGTGCAGAAGATGTGGCCGTCGTCCTGCACGAACCCGCGCAGCCGCATGATTCCGTGCAGCGCGCCCGAGGGCTCGTTGCGGTGGCACGAACCGAACTCGCCGTAGCGCAGCGGCAGTTCGCGATAGCTGCGCAGCGCCGAGTTGTAGACCTGCACGTGACCCGGACAGTTCATCGGCTTCACGGCGTAGTCGCGATTCTCCGAGGACGTCGTGAACATGTGCTCCTGGTAGTTCTCCCAGTGGCCGGACTTCTCCCAGAGCGCCCGATCGAGAATCTGCGGGCAGCGAATTTCCTGGTACCCGTTGTCCTGGTAGACGCGACGCATGTACTGCTCGACCTGCTGCCAGAGGACCCAGCCGCGCGGGTGCCAGAAGACCATCCCCGGCGCATTGTCCTGCAGGTGAAACAGGTCGAGTTCCCGGCCCAGGCGCCGGTGATCGCGGCGCTCGGCTTCCTCGAGCATGTGCAGATACGCGTCCTGATCGTCCTTGCGCGCCCACGCGGTGCCGTAGATGCGCTGGAGCATTTCGTTCTTCGAGTCGCCGCGCCAGTAGGCCCCGGCGAGCTTCATCAGCTTGAACACCTTGAGCCGGCCGGTGGAGGGCACGTGCGGTCCGCGGCAGAGATCGACGAAATTGCCCTCGCGGTACAGCGAGATGGGATCCCCCGCCGGAATCGCCGCAATCAGTTCCGCCTTGTAGTGCTCGCCGATCGACTTGAAGTAACCGACGGCCGCGTCGCGCTCCATCAGCTCGCGGGTCACCGGTTCGTCGCGCCGCGCGAGCTCGACCATCTTGGCCTCGATCGCGACCAGATCCTCGGGCGTGAACGGCCGGTGATAGGAGAAGTCGTAGTAGAAGCCGTTCTCGATCACCGGCCCGATGGTGACCTGCGCCTCGGGAAACAGTTCCTTGACCGCATAGGCGAGCAGGTGCGCGCTGGAATGGCGGATGACCTCCAGGCCCTCGGCGTCGCGCTCGGTGACGATCGACACCTTGGCGTCGGCCTCGATGCAATGCGAGGTGTCGACGAGCTTTCCGTCGACCCGTCCGGCCAGCGCGGCCTTGGCGAGCCCCGCGCCGATCGACGCGGCCAGTTCGGCCACCGTCACCGGTGCCTCGAAAGCGCGCTGTGAACCGTCGGGAAGGGTAATCGTGACCATGCGTGACCCCGGAAACAAAAACAGCGCCGTCGGCGCCGCTTTCTTCACACTCCACTTTCGGAACCGAAACGTCTGTGGTGTTGGTAGGCGCGATTGGACTCGAACCAACGACCCCCACCATGTCAAGGTGGTGCTCTAACCAGCTGAGCTACGCGCCTGCTGAATCTGAACGGCGGAGTATAGCAAAAATGCACTGTGCCGCAGGGGCCGCGGGCGGCCTGGACGCGCCGTGCCGGGGCGTCATGGGCGCAGCGTGCTGCGCGTGAGCAGCAGCACGGGCGCGAGCCCCAGCGCGACGATCAGCAGCGACGGTGCGGCGGCCTGCGCGAGGCGTTCGTCGGAGGCGAACTGGTAGGCGATCACCGCCAGCGTGTCGAAGTCGAAGGGGCGCAGCACGAGCGTGGCGGGGAGTTCCTTCAGGCAGTCGATCATCACCAGCAGCCCGGCCGTCGCCACGCTGCGGCGCAACAGCGGCCAGTGGACGTCGCGCAGCACGCCGATGGGGGTCCGGCCCAGGCTGCGTGCGCTCTGATCCATGGCCGGACTGATGCGTTTGAGCCCGGAGTCCAGCCCCTGGAACGCGACCGCGAAGAAGCGCACCAGATAGGAATAGACGACCGCGAACACGGTCCCCCCCAACAGGGCCCGGCCGAACAAGGTCTGCCCGAGGCCCCGATCGATCGCACCGACCACCACCAGCAGACCCACGCCGAGCACGATCCCCGGCAGCGCGTAGCCGCTGTTCGCCATGGCGATCGCCGCGCGCGTCGAGCGGCCCGGTCCCAGCCGTGCGGCATAGGCCGCGAGCAGTGCCGCAGGCAGCGTGGCCGCCGCACCCAGCAGCGCGAGCGTCGCGGTGTTGGCAAGCCACCCGGCGAGGCGTGCGTCGAGCTGCCCCCCCTCGCCCAGCCAGGCCCGGATCAGGAGCGCCGCGGGCAACGCGAAGCCGAGCAGGATCGGCGCCAGGCAGACGGCGGTGGCGCGCAGCGCAGCGCCGCCGGCCAGCCGTTCGCGCGGGGCGACCCGATGGGCGCGGGAAAAGAACTGCATGCGGCCGCGCTGGCGCCGCTCGATCCAGATCAGCCCTCCTACCAGCACCAGCAACACCAGCGCCAGGCGCGCGGCGCCCGTTCGATCGCCCAGGCCCTGCCAGGCGCGGTAGATCCCGGCGGTGAAGGTGTCGACCGCAAAATAGGTGACGACGCCGAAGTCCGCCAGCGTTTCCATCAGCACCAGCGCGCAGCCGGCGACGACGGCCGGGCGGGCCACCGGCCAGGCCACGCGCCACCAGAGCGCGCGCCGGCCGAGCCCCAGCGAACGCGCCGCCTCGGCGAGCGACGGGCTGCGCTCGGCGAAGGCCGCGCGCGCCAGCAGATAGACGTAGGGATAGAGCGCAAGGCCGAGAAAGAGCCCGGCGCCCGGGATCGACCGGATGTCGGGGAACCAGTACTCGCCGATCCGCCAACCCGTCACCCCCCGCAGCCACCCCTGGAAGGGGCCCGATGTGTCAAAGAAGTCGGTGTAGGCGTAGGCCATCACGAAAGCCGGCATGGCGAGCGGCAGGACGAGCGCCCAGGCCAGCCAGCCGCGTCCCGGGAACTCGTAGGCCGCAACCAGCCAGGCCGACGATACGCCGACCAGCAGGGCCGTGGTGAGGACCACCAGCGCGAGCGCGAACGTGGTCAGCGCGTAGCGCGGCAACACCGTCTGGACGAGGTGCGCAATCCCCGAATCCACTGCGGGATTCGTGTCCCCGCCAAGGGCAATCAGCGCCAGCGCGACGATGGGCGCGGCGGTGGCGAGCGCCAGCAAAAGTGCGCCGGCTTCGAGCGCACCGGCGCGCGCGGGGCGGGCCGCTACGGATCGGAAGTCGCGCGGGCTAGAATGCATGCTCCGATTATAGGCAGCGTCGATGCCGTCTCCGCTTGACCCTTCCACCTTCGAGCCTGCGGTGCCGGCAGCGCGACCGGCGACGACGCTGCGCGCCCGGAATCTGCACCTGCAGTTTCCGACCGACCGGGGCGCGCTGCAGGTTCTCGCAGGACTCGACTTCGGTTTGCATGACGGCGAGATCGGCTGCCTGCTGGGTGAGTCGGGCTGCGGCAAGACGACGGCGCTGCGCGCGATTGCCGGCTTCGCGCGGCCGCAGGCCGGCCAGATCGAGATCGCGGGTCGCACCGTGTGTTCGCCCGAGACCTGGGTCGAGCCCGAGGCGCGCGGGGTCGGTGTCGTGTTCCAGGACTATGCGCTGTTCCCGCATCTGAACGTCACACGCAACGTCGCCTTCGGCCTGCGCGCCAGCGCGCCCGGCGAGCGTGACACGCGCGTCGCGGAAATGCTCGAACTCGTCGGCCTCGCCGACGCGGCCAGCCGCTTCCCGCACGAACTCTCGGGCGGCCAGCAGCAGCGCGTGGCGCTGGCGCGCGCGCTCGCGCCAGCGCCCGGGGTGCTGCTGCTCGACGAGCCCTTCTCCAATCTGGACCCGGACCTGCGCGAGCGCCTTGCGCTCGAATTGCGCGACATCCTCAAGCGCTGCCGGACGACCGCCCTGCTGGTCACGCACGACCAGTACGAAGCCTTCGCGCTCGCCGACAGCGTGGGCGTGATGGAGGCCGGACGCATCGCCCAGTGGGACACTCCCTACCGCCTGTATCACCGCCCGGAAACGCGCGCGGTGGCGGACTTCGTCGGACTCGGCGCGTTCGTGCCCGGCCAGATGGTGCAGCGCGACGGGCTGGCGAGCGTGGTGATCGAACTCGGCGCGCTGCCGATTCACCTGCGCACCGACCAGGCGATGGCGGGCGCGCACGCGGGCGTGAGCGGGCAGGTCACGGTGCTGCTGCGCCCCGACGACGTCGTCCACGACGACGAGAGCCCGGTTCGCGCCGACGTGGTGCGCAAGTCCTTCCGCGGCGCCTCTTTTCTCTATACGCTGCGCTTGCCGAGCGGCACCACGCTGCTCAGCCTGGTGCCCAGCCACCACAACCATGCGGTCGGCGAGCAGATCGGAATCCGCTTCGCAGCCGAACATGTGGTGACCTTTCCGATCGAGAACTCCGGGGACTGACTCCAGGGGGCTGCGCGCACCCGCGTCAGCGGGCTTCCGGTTCGATCAGGTGAACCCGCCCGCGCGCGAAGCGCTTCTGCAGTTCGGAAAAGCGGATCGAGACGGCACGTCGATCGCTGCGACGCACCAGGAGCGCCACCGTGCGCCGCCGGTTGACCCACGCGACCTTCAGGTAGGCCGGCGGTGCGCCCGGCTCGGAGAACTCCAGCCACCCCCCGCGGTGAATCCGTCGAAACGCCTGCTCGGGTTCGAGCGAGGCTTGCCGCGGGTCGCTCGGCAGGTCGTCGAGGTCGAGCGACTTGAGGATGTCGAGCAGACGCTGGTTGCCTTCCGATTCGCTGCGCGTGGCGTCCGACGCGGGCTCGGTCGGCACGCCGTCCGGCTCGCTTTCTCGCACCTCCTTCTCCTGCGCCGCGCGCTCCGGCAACGGGGCCGGGACCGTGCGGGCCGCCTCCGGCGGACGCTGCTGCAGGGTCGGCAAGGGTGGCAGCACGTCGAAGAGCATCGCGCCGGCGGGGGGGGCATCCGTCGCGCGGCGTCCGTAGCCCGGATCTCCCCGGACCGCAAAGGGATCGACGGGAGGCGCCGGCGCGGGGTGCGGCGTGGCAGCAGGCGGCGCGGCGCGGCTCGTCGTCGACGCTTCGCCCTGGCCGCGGCGCGTGCTGGCGCGCGTGCTGGGCGACCCGGAACGGGCGGCACCCGCTTCCTCCGCATGCCCGGTCCCGCTCGGGAGCGTCGTCGCGCCGGAACGTCCCGAACCCGCGCCGCGGTGCATCCGGCGCAGGTGGATCAGGAAGAGCTCGTCGAAGAACGCCTTGTAATCCTCGTCGCGCGCACCGATGTCCCGCGTGCCCCGGGTCAGGGTGCGGATCAATGAGGGGATCTTGCGCGCCAGCTGGCTGCGGCTGACCCGCTGCTGCGTGCCGCCCAGGCTCCAGAGCAGTTCGTCGACGACGTTGAGCGCCAGCTGGAATTCGGGGCCCTGCTCTCCGCCCCGCAGCGCCGCCGTACGCAGGTGACGGGCCCAGACGTTCGTCAGGAACTCGCGGGTGGTCTCCGGAACGGCCTTCTCGTCGAGGCGCTGCGCGAGCATTTCCTCGACCTGCTGGGTGACCTGCACTTCACGCTCGGGCCCGGGCCGCCGCGAATAGTCGCGCCGGTTCCGCCCTCCCGGGGCGGTCTCGAGCGTCTTGCGCTCACGAATCACGCGTTCGATCAGCTGTTCGATGTTGCGCGCCGCCCGCGAGTACTCCTTGTCGACCTGGTGCGCGATCACCGTCGCCCGCGTCTGCAGCGCACTGGTCACGATCTCGACCGCCCTCACCGCGGTCTCGAGCCGACGGTACAGTGCGTTCTCGGGACTCAGCTCGTCGCCATGGACGCTCGCGATCGCGCCGAGATTCTCGATCAGGCGACGCAGCGAGCGCGGCTCCTCGCCAAGGTAACCGGCATCCATCAGGGCAAGCGATACGGCGGGCTGTTGCAGCCGCCACAGCAGCGGCTTTGCCGCTTCGGACAGGCGCCGGTCATCGACCACGTAGTCGAACAGGCCCGCCACGACGTCGACCACGGCAATCTGGGCGGGCCCCGCACCGGCCTCGCGCAGCCCGGCGCGCACGCCCCCGAAGTAGGCGCTGCGGGCGTCGCGCCCATAGGGGCTGACGTCGATCGAATGGGCGAACGCGATG
The DNA here is from genome assembly GCA_024637155.1 of Burkholderiaceae bacterium. Classification (GTDB taxonomy): domain Bacteria; phylum Pseudomonadota; class Gammaproteobacteria; order Burkholderiales; family Burkholderiaceae_E; genus JAGXFR01. The sequence goes on from JAGXFR010000019.1 coordinate 29,095, forward strand.
GCGTCGCGTTCGATCTCGAAAATGGGCCGCAGCATGGGCAGCACGCCCCGCCACTTCTCCTCGCCGACGGCGCTCAGCGGCGACGACCCCAGCGCGTCGGCGGTGGCAGCGCTCTCGGCGGCAATCGCTGCGGGATTCCAGGGTGCCGACGGGGCAGCTCGCGGCGCCACGCTTTCCGGTGGGGCTGGCGCGGGGACCGCATCGGCCACGGAACTCACGTCGGCACGGCGATCGGTGATGATCGGCGCTTCCGTGGGCATCGGCGCCACGCCCATCTCGATCATGCGTGCCCGCGCCGCGGCGAGAATCCCCACGATGCGGCCGGTCAGGTGTTGCGGCAACAGGCTGCGCAGCGCGGACTTGGCCGCCGCGGATTCCGCCGCGCCGTGAAACGCTGCCACCGCGGCGGATGCGATCGCGCGCGCTCCGAGCGGGTTGAAGTCGTCATCCTGCCAGGCCCGCGGACAGAGCGTCTGCACCCGCTGCGCGTAGTCCACATAGTCCGGGCCGGCCGCCGCCCGTACCGCTCCGGCGAGTTCCACCGTGACGATCTGGGCGTCGAGTTCGTCTTCGTCGATCAGCGCCAGGGAACGCTCGTCCGGGTTGTCGATTTCGGCGAGCGCGAGGCAACGGCGCACCCGATCGTCGAATGCCGCCGCGACGCGACCCGAGCGTTCGGTTTCGTCGAGCCGCAGCAGCGACGCCGCCGCATACAGCGAGTGACGTTCGCGCGGGTGGGGGGCACGCGAGCCCGCCGCCTCGAGGTCACGCGGCAACAGGGCCAGGGCGTCGGCCACGACCCGACGGAGCTCGGCGCCGATCATCGCGCGCAACTCTGCGAACTGCTCCCTGTGCTGCGTTGTGTCCCGCTCGGTCATCCCCAATGGCCCCAGTCGGATCCGATGATGCATCGTCCCCCGCGTCATGCTAATCGATCCGGATCAGCGACAATGTGACGAAGTTGACGCAATCGAGCGAGCGCGGGGACGCGCCGGGCAGTGTGGTTTTTTCGCCTCAGGGCAGCGTGCAGGATCGGTCGCGACGACCGGCATGAGGAAAATGGCGTGACGATGACGGCGAATTTCGACCTGACCGACCTGCGCCTGCTGGTGCGCGTCGCCGAGGGCAACAGCCTGACCGCTGGCGCGCAGGCGCTCGGGATCTCGCTGCCCGCGGCGAGCGTGCGCGTGAAGAACCTCGAAGTGCGCATCGGGGCGCAGCTGCTGCATCGGACCCCGCAGGGCGTCACGCTCACGCCGCCCGGGCAGGCCTTCGTGCACCACGCGCGCCTGGTGCTGGGCCAGCTCGAGCAACTGCGCGGCGACCTGCGCGAGTACACGCGGGGCATCAAGGGCCACTTGCGCGTGTTCGCGAACACGACCGCGCTGGGCGAATTCCTGCCGCCCGTGCTGCGCACCTACTTGCTGCGCCACCCCGACGTCAGCGTCGACCTGCGCGAACGCCTGAGCCACGACATCGTGCGTGCCGTTTCCGAGGGGCAGATCGACATCGGCATCGTGGCGGGCACGGTGCGCACCGAGAGCCTTGAAACCATTCCCTATCGCAAGGACCGCCTGGTGCTCGCGGTGCCGCGCGGCCACGAACTGGCGCCGCTTCCCGGCGCGTGGTTCGCCGACACGCTCGAGTACAACCACGTCGGGCTCGACGAGGGCAGCGCGATCCACGGCTTTCTCACCGTCATCTGCGAAGGACTGCGCCGCCCGTTCGCGCCACGCATTCAGGTCGGCAGCTTCGAGGCCGCGTGCCGGATGATCGAGGCCAACGTCGGGGTGGGCATCATGCCCGGTTCGGCGGCGCTGCGGCACGCCCAGTCGATGGCGATTCACGCGGTGCCGCTGCGCGACGACTGGGCGCTGCGCGCGATGCAGATCGTCGTGCGCCGGCTCGACGCGCTGGCGCCGTTTGCCCGTGACCTGGTCGACCTGCTCGTGGCCGATGCCGGCGGCACCGCCCTTACGCCAGGCGCCGCGCCACCACCTGGTTGACGACCCCGACTCCGGAGTGCAGCGCGCCTTCGCGCACGGCGCGCGGGCCGCTGAAGCGGTGAACCACCTCGCAACCCGGCCAGTCCCCGAGCAGTTCCTCGAGTGCGGGCAGCAGCGCCGCGTCGGGCGGCCCGCCGGTTCCCCGGCCCAGTTGCCCCTGCGCATAGGCCTCGTAGACAAACACGCCACCCGGGCGCAGTGCCTGCGCACAGCGCGCATGCAGGGCGCGCCGCGGCGCCGGCGGCAGATGCAGGAAGATCGAGACGATCGCGTCCCAGCCCTCCACGCCGGGGTCGAATTCGGTGACGTCGGCCACCTGCGCATCGATGACGACCCCGGCCACCTGGGCCAGTTCGCGCGCCTTGACGATCCCCTGGTCGGCGATGTCGAGCGAGCTCACCCGATGGCCCTGCGTCGCGAGCCAGACCCCGTTGCGGCCCTCGCCGTCCGCCAGGCACAGGATGCGCGACCCCTTGTCGAAGGACGCCGCCCGCGCAACCAGGAAGTCATTGGGTTGCGTCCCATACGCGTAGTCCGGCGACGCGTAGCGCTCGTTCCAGAAGGTCCGCAGCCGCTCGCCCGGGTTCACCGGTCTTCCGTCCGCTCGGACGCGCCACCGCGCGCGGCGTGCTCGCGCAGGATCGCCTGCGCGCGCAGCAGCACCGGTCGGTCGACCATTTCGCCGCCCACCGCGACCGCCGCGCCCCCGGCCGCGCCGGCCGCCGCCACGATGTGGCGCGCCCACGCGAGCTGGCCGTCGCTCGGCGCGAAGCCCCGGTTGACCGCGCCCACCTGGCGCGGGTGGATGCACAGCTTGCCGCCAAAGCCGATCCGGCGCGCGAGCGCAGTGTCATGCTCGATCGCCACCGGATCGTCGATCGCGGCCGTCACGCCGTCGATCGGCGCGGCCAGCTGCGCCAGCCGCGAGGCGAGCACCAGCTGCGAGCGGAACCACAGGAGTTCCTCGTGGCCGCCGTCCATGCCCAGGTCGAGCTGGAAATCGATGGTCCCGAAGGCGATCCGCGCCACGCGGGGCGCGTGCGCCAGCGCGAGCGCATTGGCGAAGCCCGCCGCGCTCTCGATGAGCGCCAGCACCGTGCGTTCGCCACCGCCGTTGCCCGCCGGTTGCGCCACCGTGTCCAGCGCCCGCACGACGGCAGCGACGTCTTCGACGCGCTCGGTCTTGGGCAGCATCACCGCGGCGACGCCCGGGTGCGCGCACAGCTTCAGATCGTCGTCGAACCAGCGCGTGCCGGCCGCATTGATGCGCACCACGACCGGGTGCGCCGCCGAGAGCCAGCCGGCCAGCGCGGCGCGCGCCTGCCCCTTGTCGTCGGGCGCGACCGCATCCTCCAGATCGACGATCACCGCGTCGGCGCCACTCGAGAGTGCCTTGTCGAAACGTTCCGGCCGATTGCCCGGAACGAACAGGTAGGAACGCGCAGGCAGCGTCATTGCGCCCCCTGCGCCGGAAACCAGCGTCCCATCACCGGGGTGTCGGCGAGCGTCCAGATGCGTGCGATCACCGCGCGCATCTCGCTCTCGGTCGCACCGTCGCGATAGGTCGCCAGCCGAATCGCCTTGTCTTCGAGTTCGGGGCGGCTCAGCGTGTTCCCCGGATCCCCCTTGGGCTCGTCGACGCGCGCGGCGAGCGTCCGGCCGTCGGCGGTTTCGATTTCAACCTTGCCGATCCAGCGCTGCGGGTAGGCGCGATCGACCTCGTCGTCGCGCACCATCACGACCCGATCGCGAAACGCGACGACCTCCGGGTCGCGGAAGCGCGCGTCGAACTCGGCGAGCCCGGCACGACCCTCGAGCGCGATCATCGCCAGCACCGTGCCCATCGAGAACTTTGCCTGATGAACCGTCTGCGGATCCGTCACCGGTCCGAGCACGTCGAGCGCTCCCTGGTGAACCCGCGCGGTGACGCGGCGGATCGCGCCGGCGGCCACGTCGTTCTCGCGCATCACACGCGCCAGCGCGTCGGCCGCGGGATGGGTGTGACGGCACGATGCGTGAAACTTGAACGAGGTCTCCGGGAGCGCCCAGCGCGCGCCGAGCCGGTCCGTGAGCCGCGCCGCATCGGCGTCGTCGGACATCCCCGCCGCCATGCCCTGCGGACCTTCGAGAATGCGCGTCGCCCCGGTCAGGTCGTCCGCGGCGAGGTACGCCGCGGCCAGACCCGCGCTGGACGCGTGCGCCGTGTGCAGTTGCTTGGAGTGCGCCGCGTCGCGCAGGAATTCCCACAGGCCGGCCGACTGGGTTCCCGCCGAGCCGAACGCGTGCCCCATCTGCTCGGGCGTGAGCCGCAGCAGATTGCCCACGGCCGCCGCGGCGGCGAGCGTCCCGGCGGTTCCCGTCGTGTGGAACACCTTGTAGTGCGAGCGCCCGAGAAACTCCCCGACCCGGATGCCGACCTCGTAGCCGGCCACCGCAGCCGTCAGGAACTCCGCCCCCGAGCGCCCGAGTTCCTGGGCAACCGCCAGCGCCGCGGGAAACACGACGGCCGCGGGATGGAACACCGAGCCATTGTGAACGTCGTCCTGCTCGGCGAAATGCGAAGCCGCAGCATTCGCATAGGCCGCCGCGAAGGGGCTCGTCGCAGAGCGGTGAATCAGGATCTCCGACGGTCCGTCGGCCGGGCAGATCCGGTGCGCGAATGCCGCGAGCGCCTCGACCGGAAGCGCGCCCTTCCCCGCCAGCGCGGAGGCGAACCAGTCCAGAAAAAGATCTTCCGCACGACGCAGCACCGGCACGGGGATCGCCTCGCATTGCAGTCCGGCCGCGAAGGCGGCGAGCGTTCGCGTCGGCGATGCCTGCGTGTTGTCCTTCGAATTCATGCGTGCTTCCTCCTAGACCGCGCCCTGCGCGCGCAGTTGTGCAATCTCGTCGTCGCCGCAGCCGAACTCGCTGAGCAGCGCATCGGTGTGCTCGCCGAGCGCGGGGATCGCGCCCATGCGCGCCGCCCAGCCGTCCGGGAGTCCCGGAGGCAGCAAGGCCGGCAGCGTGCCGCCGGGCACGCCCACTTCGGTCCAGCGCCCGCGGGCGGCCAGCTGCTCGTGCGCCCAGACGTCGTGCATGTCGTTGAGTCGGGCATTGGCGATCTGCGCACGCTCGAGCCGCGCGAGGAGTTCTTCCGAGCTCAGCGTGGCGAACACTTCGACGATGCGCTTCCGCAGTTCCTCGCGGGCGCCCTGGCGGCGCGCGTTCGAGCTGAATCTTTCGTCGTCGGCCAGTTCGGGAAGCGCGAGCACCTGCACGCAGAATTCGCGCCACTCGCGCTCGTTCTGCAATCCGAGCATCACGGTCTTGCCGTCGCCCGCCTCGAACGGTCCGTAAGGGTAGATCGTTGCATGGGCCGCGCCGGCGCGCGCCGGCGGCTGTGCGCCGTCCATCGCGTAGTACAGCGGATAGCTCATCCACTCGACGGTGCTCTCGAGCATCGAGACGTCGATCCGGCAACCTTGTCCGCTCGTGGTGCGCGCGAGCAGCGCCGCCAGGATGTTGCTGTACCCGTACATCCCCGCGGCGATGTCCGACATCGAACAACCGACCTTGGCCGGCGCATCGGCCGAGCCGGTCACCGACAGAACACCCGCCTCGCTCTGGATCAGCAGGTCGTAGGCCTTCTTGTCGCGGTACGGCCCGTCGGCGCCGTAGCCCGAGATGTCGCAGACGATGAGCCGCGGGAAATCGTCGTGCAAGGCCTCGAAGGACAGCCCCATGCGCGCGGCTGCGCCCGGCGCGAGGTTTTGCACCAGCACGTCGGTGTGCGCCAGCACGCGCCGCAGGATCGCGAGCGCCTGCGGGTGCTTCAGGTCCAGCGTCAGGCTCTCCTTGGAGCGGTTGGTCCACACGAAGTGCGAGGCCTGACCGCGCGCGCGCTCGTCGTAGCCACGCGCGAAATCCCCGACACCCGGGCGCTCGACCTTGATCACACGCGCCCCCAGGTCGGCAAGCTGTCGCGTGCAAAACGGCGCGGCGATCGCATGCTCGAGGGTGAGCACGGTGATTCCCGCGAGCGGGAGCGGAGCAGCGGCAGTGGCGGACATGCTCACCTCAGAACGACCGCGGCAGGCCCAGCACGTGCTCGGCCACGAAGGAGAGGATCAGGTTCGTCGAGATCGGCGCCACCTGATAGAGCCGCGTCTCGCGGAACTTGCGCTCGATGTCGTATTCGCAGGCAAAGCCGAAACCGCCGTAGGTCTGCAGGCAGGCCTCGCCCGCCTCCCAGGAAGCCTTCGCCGCCAGGTACTTGGCCATGTTCGCTTCGGCCCCGCAGGGCTGCCCGGCGTCGAAGAGTTCGCAGGCACGATAGCGCATCAGATTGGCGGCCTCGACTTCGATGTGCGACTGCGCGATCGGGAACTGCACGCCCTGGTTCTGCCCGATCGGCCGATCGAAGACGCGGCGCTCGTTGGCGTAGCGCGTCGCGCGCTCGATGAACCAGTAGCCGTCGCCGATGCACTCGGCGGCGATCAGCGCGCGCTCGGCGTTCAGGCCGTCGAGGATGTACTTGAAGCCGCGCCCCTCGGCGCCGATCAGGTTCTCCACGGGAATCTCGAGGTTCTCGAAGAACAGCTCGTTGGTCTCGTGGTTGACCATGTTGGCGATCGGCCGCACCTCCATCCCATGGCCGGTCGCCTCGCGCAGGTCGACGATGAAGATCGACATCCCCTCGGACTTGCGCTGCACTTCGGCGAGCGGCGTGGTGCGCGCCAGCAGGATCATCAGATCCGAATGCTGAATGCGCGAGATCCAGACCTTCTGACCGTTGACCACGTAGCGATCGCCCTTGCGCACGGCGGTGGTCTTGATCTTCGTCGTGTCGGTGCCGGTGCTCGGCTCGGTCACGCCCATCGACTGCAGCCGCAGTTCGCCGGCGGCGATCGACGGCAGATAGCGCTGCTTCTGCTCCGCCGAACCGTGGCGCAGCAACGTACCCATGTTGTACATCTGACCGTGACAGGCCCCGGAGTTGCCGCCGCTGCGGTTGATCTCCTCCATGATGATCGAAGCCTCCACGAGGCCCAGCCCGGAGCCGCCGAACTCCTGCGGAATCAGTGCCGCCATCCAGCCGGCCTTCGTCAGGGCGTCGACGAAGGCTTCCGGGTACGCGCGCTGCTCGTCGATCTTGCGGTGGTACTCGTCGGGGAACTCGGCGCACAGTGCGCGTACGGCGTCGCGGATGTCGGGGTGCTTGTCGTCGTGAAAGCTTTTCATCGGATCACTTTTTCAGAAGGCAGGATTCGGGCAGCGTGCCCGGATGGGACGCTGCGGGGTGATGGCACGGTTCCCGGGGGTCAGTCGATTTCGCCACGCGCATCCATCGCGAGCGCGCCGGCGGAATTGCGCGCCCACAGCGCGACGCTGCCGTCGCTCTCGGGTCGACCGCAGACGTCAAAGGGCGCGATGTCGAACAGCGGGGAGACGGCCCGGAAGCTGAAGCGACGCACCCGCGCGGTGGGCATCTCGCGGCGCAGCAGGTCGAGCAGCAGCGTGGCGATCAGCGGGCCGTGCACAACCAGCCCCGGATAGCCCTCCACTTCGGTCACGTAGCTGCGGTCGTAGTGGATGCGATGCCCGTTGAAGGTCAGCGCCGAATAGCGAAACAGCAGCACCGGGTCGGGAACGATCGTGCGCTCGAAGGCGGCGTCGGTGCGCGCCGCCACCGGAGCTGGCGCCGCGGCGCCGGGCTGCGGCGCGTCGCGGTAGACGATGTCGTGTTCCTCGGTGATCGCCGTCTTGTCGTGCACGGCGATCTCGTGACGCACCGTGACGAAAACCAGGTCCCCGCTGCGCCCGCTCTTGGCGTTCACATCGGCAATCGTGGAGGTGCGCGTGGCGGAGTCGCCAACCCGCAGCGAACGCGCGAAGTCGAGCCGTCCCCCGGCCCACATCCGGCGCGGCAGGGCCACCGGCGGCAGGAAGCCGCCGCGGCTCGGGTGTCCGTCGGGGCCGAGATCGCCCTGGGGCACCGCGGGATTGAATGCAACCCAGTGCCACAGGGGAGGCACTTCGGTGCCCGGTTTCACCGGGGGATCGTCGCGATCCAGCGTCGCCGAGAGAGCGGCGATCGGCGCCGCACAGAACTGCTCGACGCGCCGCTCGCCGCGCCCGACCCATTCCCGCAAGTGATCCAGATCGACAGCCATCCCCGCCTCCCCTCGATGTCAGGCCTGCACGGTAACCCGATCCGGGCCGCGGGGACAATTCGCAATTGGCGAACCTCCCCTTCGCTTGCGCCAAAGGGGCGCGTGCTCAGTGCCGGCCCAGCAGCAATCCGACCATCGCGCGGAAGCGCCTGCCGTAGGGCGGCTTCAACAGGCCGATCCCGGCGAACCGTGACTGATGAAACACGGCCTTCTGGTGGGAGAAGGTGTCGAAGCCGTCGCGTCCGTGGATGCGTCCCATTCCGCTCGGGCCCACCCCGCCGAAGGGCAGATCGTTCTGCGCGATGTGCAGGATCGTGTCGTTGAGCGTCACGCCGCCCGTCGTCGTTTCGCGCATCACGCGCTCGATGCGCTGCGGATTGCGATCGAACAGATAGAGGGCAAGTGCGCGCGGGAGCGCGTTGACGAACGCGATCGCCTCGTCGAGGTCCCGGTAGGCAATGACCGGCAGGAGCGGCCCGAAGATCTCCTCGCGCATCACCTGCATCTGCGGCCGCACGCCCAGCAGCAGATGGGGTGCAAGCCGCCGGGTCCCTTCCGGCATCTCGGGACCGAGCCGGATCACCTCGGCGCCCCCCTGCGCTGCTTCGTCGATCAGGCGGCACAGCCGCCGGTAGTGGCGCTCGTCGACGATCGTCGCGTAGTCGGGCGTCGTCGCCATCTCCGGATAGAAGCGCGCGCAGACCCGGCGCGCCTCCGCGACAAAGGCCGCCTCGCTGCCCGCCGGCACGAGGACGTAGTCGGGCGCGAGGCAGGTCTGCCCGGCGTTCATGAGCTTGCCCACGAAGATGCGGTCCAGCGCATGCGCCAACGGATAATCGGGTGCAACAATCGTCGGCGACTTGCCACCCAGTTCCAGGGTGACCGGCGTCAGGTTCAGGCCTGCCGCGCACATCACGCTCGCTCCGACCGCGGTCGAACCCGTGAACAGGAGGTGATCGAAAGGCAACGCCACGAAGGCCTGTGCGACCGGTATGTCGCCTTCGACCACCGTGACTTCGTCCGCAGCGAAGCGTTCCGCGATCAATCGCGCCAGGAGTGATGCGGTGCGCGGCGCGTGTTCGGACATCTTGATCATCACGCGATTCCCGGCCGCGAGCGCTTCGCTGAGCGGGCCGACCGCGAGCAGCAGCGGATAGTTCCACGGCGCCACGATACCGACCGCTCCGAGCGGCTGCGAGACCACGCTGGAACGCGCCGGCAGGAACCACATTCCGGTGGCGCGGCGGCGCGGGCGCATCCAGCCGCGCAAATGGCGCCGCGCGTGCCGCAGTTCGTTGAAAACCGGGAAGAATTCGCACATCCGGGTCTCGTCACCGGAGCGATTGCCGAAGTCGGCGCTGATCGCCGCCACGAACGCTTCAACATTGTCACGCAACAATCCTTCGAGCTTCGTCAGGCGACTGCGGCGCAGCTCGATGCCCGGGTATGGGTCACGCCGCGCGGCCGCGCGCAGCGCCTCGAAGCGTGCTTTCAGTGTCGTGGAAAGCGTCGCGTCATTCGATGCCTGATCCATCACAGGGTCTCCTTGCTCGCTCACGGCGCCCCGACTTCGATTCCGCAAGCCGCGAAGGCGGTTCGCAGCGCCCCGGCAAACGCAACTGCGCCGGGCTGGTCGCCGTGCAGACACAGGGTATCGGGGGCGACCGCCACCGCATGCCCGGTGACGCTCGTCACGCGACCCTCGCGCACCATCGACAGCGCCTGGGCCACCGCGCGCGCCTCCTCCTCGATCATCGCGCCGGCCGTGCCGCGCGGCGTAAGCGTGCCGTCGTCGCGGTAACCCCGGTCGGCGAAACCTTCTTCGGCAACCCGCAAGCCCTGTTCGCGCCCCACCCGCGCCATTGTGCTGCCGGCGAGCGCGTAGAGGATCACGTCGCCGCCCAGGTCGCGCACCGCACGCGCCATGGCCGCGGAGAGCGCCTCGTCGCCGGCCGCCGTGTTGTAGAGCGCCCCGTGGCACTTGACGTGGTGCAGCGGGGCCCCCGCCGCCCGGGCGAAGGCCTGCACCGCGCCGGCCTGATAGAGCACGAGGTCGTACATCTCCTGGGGCGAGATCTTCATCGCCCGCCTCCCGAAACCCTGCAGGTCCGGAAGCCCCGGATGTGCGCCCACCGCCACGCCATGCGCGAGGGCCAGATCAATCGTCTGGCGAATCGTCGCCCCGTCGCCGGCATGGAAGCCGCAGGCGATGTTCGCCGAACTCACCAGCGGCATCACCTCGGCGTCGGCACCCATGCGCCAGGCACCGAAGCTCTCGCCCATGTCGCAATTCAGATCGATTCGCCTCATGTTCCGAACTCCGTGGCAATGGAACGCAGCACCGCCTCCAGGACGCCGTGGGCCGCGCCGTGGCGCGCGCGCGCCTCCTCGAGCGTACACCGAAGCAGGCGCAATTCGTCACCCGGCGCGAGTTGGGCGACGCGCGGCACATCGACGCTCGCCACCTCGGCGATCTTCGGGTAGCCGCCGGTGGTTTGATGGTCGGACATCAGCACGATTGGCGCCCCGCCCGCCGGCACCTGCACGGTGCCCAGGCAGGTGGGTTCGGACAGAATTTCGAGCCGCCCGACGGTGTCCAGCCGGGGGCCGCCGAGCCGAAAGCCCATCCGGTTCGAGTCCGGGAGCACGCGCCAGGCACTGGCGAAGAGCGCCGCCTGCGCCTCCGGGGCAAAGCGCTCGAAGTGCCGCCCGGTCATCGCGGCGACCTGGATCGGGGCGCGCTCGAGCACCGTGAGCGGCGGCGTGAACCAGCGTACCGTGACCAGCCCGGCCCCCGCCGGAACCGGCGACGCGAGGCGAGCGAAGCGCTCACGGGCGAGCGTCGCGGCGTTGCGCGCGAGCGGCACCGCGTCCCCGGCACGCAGCGCGCGTCCGGCCAGCCCGCCGAAGGCAGCCGGCAGATAGGTGCTGCGACTCTCGAGCACCGGTTCCACCGCAATGCCCCCGGCGATCGCCAGGTAGCCCCGGCACCCGCGCAACGCGCGTCCCGCGACCAGGCGGGCCCCCGCCGGCACCAGGACGGGGCGATTGCCCGGCAGCCGGCACCCTTCGATCGACGCATCGAAAGGCGCACCGCACAGGGCGATCAGGGCGGCGCGCGCAAACACCAGTTCGGGGCCGATCAGGGTGAACTCGAGCGTGGCCGCATCCGGCGCGTTGCCCACCAGTGCGTTGGCGAGCTCGTGCGCCACCGGATCCATGGCTCCCCCGGGCCCCACCCCGAGGTGCTGCAAACCGTGGCGGCCGCGATCCTGCACCGTCGTCAGCATGCCGGGTCGCACCACCGTGATGCCTGTGCCCGCAGCGGCTTTCACGGCCTTCGCGGCGTTCATCGCGGCCCCCCGGTGCGCCGCGGCGCGTCCGCCGCCGGTCCGCCGCGCGCTTCCTCGGCGGCAAGGCGCTCATAGTCCTGGCGCGACACGCGCACGAAGCGAACTCGGTCGCGCGGCGCCAGCAGGCTCGGCTCCGCGCGGTACGCGTCGAAGACCACGCGCGGGGTGCGTCCGATCACGTTCCAGCCGCCCGGAATCGCATAGGGGTAGACGACGCACTGCACGTTGGCGATCGCGACCGACCCGGCCGGTACGGCGGGCCGGGGGTTGGCGCGCCGCGGCACGGAAAGCGCGGGGTCGAGGCCCCCGAGATACGGATGGCCGGGGGCGAAGCCCATCATCAGCACCGCGTACTCGCGCGCGCCGTGGCGCCGGATCACTTCCTCGACGTCCAGACCGAGTGATGCCGCCAGCTCGGGGAGATCGATCCCGAACTCCGGCTCGTAGCACACCGGCACCTCGACGAGACGTCCGGGCTCCGGCGCCGCCCGATCGCCCGCAAGGCAGCCGTCGACGAGTTCGGCGACCGCAAGGAGCGGCACTTCGGGCAAGGCCGGGTGATCCAGATCGAAGTGCAGCGCGATGCCGCCGAGGGCCGGCACCACGTCACGGATCCACGGCGGCTGCTGGGCGCGGATCAGTGCCGCCACCTCCTGCAGCGCCGCGTTGAGAGCGAGGTCGAGCGTTTCCGAGAACTCGACGTAGGCGGCAGCGTCTCCGAGGGGGACGATCCCCGTGGGCCGCGGATTCATCGCAGCCGCTAGGGCTCCTGCGCCCCGAGCAGCGCCAAACGGAAGCGGCTGCGCAGCAGCGGACCGTCGCGCGGTGGCAGGGACACCGCGGTGGGGTCGGTGCCAATCTTGATGACCGCGACCAGCGGCCCGGGCGCGGTGCCGATCCGCTGCGCCAGCGCCTCCAGTTCCGGGGCCGTGCGCACGGTGCCGGTGTCGACGATTCCGGTGGCCGCCGCGATGCCCGCGAGATCCGCGCCCCGCGCGCTCGCCGTCGCCTGCATTCCGGTTTCGCCGTAGCGTTCGTTGTCGAGCACGACGATCGCCAGATTGGCGGGCCCTGCGCCGGCAATCGTCGCGAACGACCCGAGCCCCATCAGCATCTCCCCGTCGCCGGTGAAGACGATCACGCGCCGGTCCGGTTGCGCGAGCGCGATGCCCAGCCCGACCATCGCCGCCCCGCCCATCGCGCCCCACAGGTAGAAGTTGTGCGGTGTGTCCCCGGCCGCGAACAGGTCGTAGGCCGAACTCCCCAGACCCGCCACCACGAGCGCATCGCCGCGCCCGAGCAGGATCCGCGCCACCACCTCGCGCCGCTGCAGCGCCGCCTTGCCCGCTGCGGACTTCGCCGGCGCGCTCATTTGCGAAACTCCTTCGAACCCACGACCCGCTGCGGGACGAGCACGGCCACCGCACGTCCGCTCTCGAACGCGAGCCGCGCGGCGGCCCGCACGTTCGGCCCGACCTCCGCGGCAGTCTGCGCGCGCTGGACGATCACGCCGGCGAGTTCGAGCGCGGCCTGTGTCGCCTGCCCCATCGGCACCTGCCAGGGGTTGAATTCGCCCCACTCGCCGCGCATCGTGACGATGGCGAGCAGCGGGATCCGGCACTCCTGCTGGAGCGAGAGCATGTTGATGCAGTTGCCCACGCCGCTCGACTGCATCAGCAGCGCGCCGCGCACCCCGCCGAGCCATGCCCCGGCGAGCATCGCGACCCCCTCCTCTTCGGTGGTCAGCGTGATCGAGTGCATGTCGGGGTCCGCGTCGCACAACCGGATCAGTTCGCCCAAGCCCCCGTCGGGAACGTAGGCAACCTGCCGGACCTGCGCGGAACGCAGTTCGTCAAAGACTTCGCTGGGCCAGGATGGGGACATGTTCGGCAATGGGCGGCAGTGGGTGGCAATCGGTAACAACGGGTTGTTCGGGCAAGTCCTCGATCCTACTGCCGCCGCAGGCGCGGTGCAAAGCCCCGCGGCTGCGCCACGTGACGCGCGCGTTCATCCCTTCACATTCACCACCGGGCGCACGCGCGCAACCACTTCGACGAGCTCGCGCTGTTGTGCCATGACCGCATCGAGGTCCTTGTAGGCGGCGGGCGACTCGTCCAGCGTCTTCGCCTCCACGCGGGCCGTGATGCCGCGCATCTGTGCGCGAAAGCCCTCGAGCGCGAGCGTGCGCCGCGCCGCGTTGCGCCCGAGTACGCGGCCGGCCCCGTGGGCGCTCGACCAGAGCGCCTCCGGGTTGCCGCGCCCGCGCACGATAAACGAGCCGTCACGCATGTTGCCCGGCACCACGCCCATCATGCCCGCCTCGGCGTGCGTCGCGCCCTTGCGATGAATCCACATCCCGTCGCGCTCCTCGACGTGGTTGTGGTGCCGATTGATCAATTCGTCCCACGTGCCCCCGTCACTCGTGTCCTTGCCCCCAATCTGGCGGCGCAGCACGGCGAGCACCCGGCGCATCATCTCGAGCCGGTTCTCAAGCGCGAAGGCCAGGCAGAAACGCTGGTCGCTCAGGTACTCCCGCCCCGCCGCGCTCACCAGCGCGAGTCCGTCATGACCTTCGCGCGCATGCCCCCCACCGGCGGCGAGCTTCATGTAATGGGTCGCGGTCGCATGGCCGACGCCGCGCGAGCCCGAGTGGATCACCACCCAGACACGCGCCTGCTCGTCGGTGCCGATCTCGATGAAGTGGTTGCCGCTGCCCAGCGAGCCGAGCTGGTGCAGCCCGTCGCGCGCGAAGATCGCCGCGAGCACGGAACTGGGCTCGAGCGCCTCACCCTGCGGCCACGGGGTCTCGGCGCGGTTGTGCGCGAAGCCGACCGGAATCACGCGGTAGATGTCGTCGAAGATGGCGCGCGCATTCTCGCGCAGGGCCTGTGCGTCGAAGCGCGTGGGCAACGCGCACATGCCGCATCCGATGTCGTAGCCCACCCAGGCCGGAACCACCACGCCGCGCGTGGCCACCACGGCGCCGATCGGCAGCGCATAGCCCAGGTGCGCATCGGGCATCAGCGCGCCGCGCACCGCAAAGGGCTGCTCCAGCGCGCTTTCAAACTGCGCCAACGCGCCCGGGTCGACGTTCTCCGCGTAGACCCGGCGCGGTTTCACGGCGCTGCGAGACGCCGCGGCAGCACCTCGCGCAGCACCTCGCGCGCGCCGCGCAGCATCGCCTCGGTGGTCGGCCAGTCGACGCACGCGTCGGTGACCGAGCAGCCGTAGCGCAGTTCGCTGAGATCCGCCGGGATCGGCTGGTTGCCTGCCTCGATGTTGCTCTCGACCATCATGCCCAGAATCGAGCGGTTCCCCTGGCGAATCTGATGCACGCAGTCGGTCATCACGAGCGACTGCAGCGCGGGGTCTTTGAAGGAATTCGCGTGCGAGCAGTCCACCACGATGTTGGGCGCGAGGTCCGCGTTGCGCAGCGCGCGCTCGGCGATCGCCACGCTGACGCTGTCGTAGTTCGGCCGCCCGCCGCCGCCACGCAGCACCGTGTGCCCGTAGCGATTGCCCCCAGTTCGCACCACCGCCGTGCTGCCGGCGCGGTTGATGCCGAGGAAACTGTGCGGGATCGCCGCCGAACGGATCGCGTTGACCGCGACTTCGATGTCGCCGTCGGTGGCGTTCTTGAAGCCCACCGGCGTCGAGAGCCCCGAGGCCATCTCGCGGTGCGTCTGCGACTCGGAGGTGCGCGCACCGATTGCGGTCCAGGAAATCAGGTCGCCGAGATATTGCGGGCCGATCGGATCGAGCGCCTCGGTGGCGGTCGGCAGTCCAAGTTCAGCCAGTTCCAGCAGAAACGCGCGCGCGCGCTCCATGCCCTCCTCGATGTGAAAGGAATCATTCATCCGCGGGTCGTTGATGAAACCCTTCCAGCCGGTGGCGGTGCGCGGCTTCTCGAAGTACACGCGCATCACCAGCCGCAGTGTGTCGTCGACCTCGGCCGAGAGTGCGGCCAGGCGACGTGCGTAGTCGAGCCCGGCGACCGGATCGTGGATCGAACAGGGCCCGACGACGATGAAGAGCCGGTGATCCTGCCGGTCGAGAATGCGCTTGAGGTCCTCGCGCCCCGCGTGCACCGTGTCCGCCGCGCGGCGCGTGAGCGGAATCCGCTCGTGCACCTCTTCCGGCGAGGGCATCCGATCGAATGCGGTGACATTGAGATTCTCGAGAATTCGCTGCGGCATCGGGGTTCTCTTGGCGTGGGGCGCGCGCGCCGGCGTGGCGGCGGCAACCCGTTACGATACCACTCGATCGGTCGCGATTCGCCCGCCGGCGACTAGGCGGACATCTTGCGCCAGCTCGCGCTGAAGCGCCGCGCCGCGTTGTCCATGTGGCGCCGCATGGCGGCGCGCGCGCGCCGCGCCTCGCCCTTCTGGATCGCGACGAGGACATCGTGATGCTCGGCGATGGCGGTCCGCCAGAGTTCCGGCGAATCAAAATGGTGCTCGAGCTGCAGGAACAGCGGCCCCATGCGCTGCTCCCAGAGTGCCTGCACGGCGAGCACAAGGGCGCTGTTGCCGCTGCCCTGCGCCACGCACAGGTGAAACAGGCGATCGGGCACCAGCGGATCGCCCGCGGGCCAACTGGCCTCCATCGCCGAGAGCGCCTCCTCCATCGCGCGCACCTGGGCCGGGGTGGCCTCCCGGGCGGCGAGCGCGGCACATTCGCCCTCGATGATCCAGCGGGCCCGAATCAGCTCAAAGGGGCCCGTCTCCGCCGACAGGGAAGCAACCCGGGCCACCGGCGGCGCACGCCGGGCGTACACGCCCGAGCCGACGCGCACCTCGACGTAGCCTTCCACCTCGAGCGCGATCAGGGCCTCGCGCACCGACGGCCGGCTCACGCCCAGTTGCGTGGCGAGCGCGCGCTCCGGCGGCAGCCGTGCACCCGCAGCGTACTCGCCGCTGCGGAGGAGCGCCGCGATCTGATCGGCAATCTGCCGATAGAGCCTGCGGTTTTCGACCGCCTGGAGCGGCATGTTCTGAAGTCCTCCCGTCAACGTTTCTGCGCGCGCCGCCCGGGTCAACGGATCGCTCAGGGATGTTCGTCGGCGATGTATGCGCGCACGATCTCCTCGAAGCCGGCATCGGCCTGCATGCCCATCTCTCTCGCGCGCGCGGTCTCGACCCCGGCGGGCCAGCCGGAGACGATCTTCGCGATGCGCGCGTCGGGCTCCCAGCGGATGCGGGATGCCACCTCCCGGCCGGCAACGCGCTCGAGGGTCGCGGCCATCTCGCCAACGCTCACCGTGATGCCCGGGAGATTGAGCGAGCGGCTCGCTCCGAAGGCCGCTGCCGGAACCTCGTGCGCCGCGATGAAGTGACCCACGACCGCACGCGGCGAGGACAGCCACATCGGCGTTTCCGGGCCGACCGGGCAGATCGCCTCCACGCCGGCGAGCGGCTCACGGATGATGCCGCTCGCGAACGAGGAAGCTGCCAGATTCGGTATTCCGGGACGCACGCAGATCGTCGGCAGCCGCAGCGCGCGGCCGTCGATGAAGCCCTTGCGCGAATAGTCGTTGACCAGCAGTTCGCCGATCACCTTCTGGGTTCCGTAGGAGGTCTGCGGCTGCAGGTTCCAGGTCTCCGGAACCAGCGCCGGAAGCGCGCCGCCGAATACGGCGCAACTGCTGGTGAAGACGACCCGCGGAGCAACCGGCAGCTTGCGACACGCTTCCAGAAGGATGCGCGTCGCGTCCAGGTTCACCCGCATGCCCAGATCGAACTCGGCCTCCGCCTGTCCGCTCACCACCGCGGCAAGGTGGAAGATCGTCGCGGTGTCATCCCCGATCACCTCCGCGATGAGCGTCGGGTCCGCGACATCGCCCGCGACGCAGCGCACCCGCGGGTCATCGAGCATTGCCCGCACAACATCCAGAATGACGATGCGTGAAATCGCCTCGGCCCGCCCGGAGCTTGCGGTCAGCGAACCGCGCGCCAGCAGTTCTTTCGCCAGGCGCAGCCCGAGAAAACCTGCGCCCCCCGTGATCACGATCTTCATGGTCGTCTTCCTATTTCCCGAGCCACTTGCGGGCCCAGCCGAGGCCCGCCGAGGTGCCTGCGCGGGGCCGATATTCGCAGCCGATCCACCCGTCGTAACCGAGCTCGTCGAGAAGATCGAAGAGGAACGGGTAATTCACCTCTCCGCGATCCGGTTCGCCGCGGTCCGGAACGCCGGCGATCTGAATGTGCCCCACCTGGCTGAGGTTCTTGCGCATCTTCACCGCCAGGTCACCCTCGACGATCTGGCAGTGATAGAGGTCCAGCTGCACCTTGAGGTTCGCCGCACCGACCTCCTCGCAGACGGCGTGTGCCTCGTCCTGTCGGTTCAGGAAGAAGCCCGGGATGTCGCGCGTATTGATCGGCTCGATCACGGTGGTGATGCCGGCGCTCGCCGCCTGCTCGGCGGCCCACGCAAGATTGTCCACGTAGGTCTTGCGATGGCGGGTCCGATCATCGCCCGCTGCGATGAGCCCGGCCATCACGTGGACGCGCGTGTTGCCGAGCACGGCCGCATATTCCAGCGCGCTTGCGACCGAACGCCTGAATTCCTCCTCGCGACCCGGCAGCGACGCGATGCCGCGCTCTCCCTTGGCCCAGTCGCCCGGCGGCGCGTTGAAGAGCACCTGCGTCAGGCCGTTGTCATCGAGCCGCTGGCGCAGTTCGGCCGGCGTGTTCTCGTACGGAAACAGGAACTCGACCCCGCGGAAACCGTCGCGCGCGGCGGCGCCGAAACGGTCCAGGAACGGGTGCTCGGTGTACATCATCGACAGATTCGCGGCGAAGCGCGCCATGGGATCCTCCTCGTCTACCAGCGCGCGCCAAAAGCGCGACGCAGTTCGTCAATCGTGTTTTCGTGCAGCGGGGTCGCTGCACGGCCAGTGAGGAGCCACAGCTTCGCGGTCTCCTCGAGTTCTTCGAGTACGGCCATCGCCGCGCCCGGCGTCTCGTGCCACACGTTGGGTCCGAGTCGCTCAAGCATCACCGCCCGAATTGGCGCGCCCTGCGCGGCAAAGCGCGCGATGGCCTGCGCAACCCGTTCCCCCACTGCCGCATCACCGGGTCGATGGTACGGGACCAGCGGCACGTGCCCGACCTTCATCACGAAGTACGGCGTAAGGGGTGGAATCAGATCGTCGGTGTGCCACGCGCCGATCAGCGACAGGGCCACCAGGTGGGTCGAATGCGTGTGGATCACGCACTGCGCCTCCGGGTCGGCCTCATAGATGCGCCGGTGCAACGCCAGTGTCTTGCTCGGCCGATCGCCCGACACCGCAGCGCCGCCCGCATTGACCCGGGCCAGTCGGGCGGGATCGAGAAAACCCAGGCACGCGTCCGTGGGCGTGATCAGGTAGTCGTCACCGAGCCGCGCGCTGATGTTGCCGGCCGTCGCGTGAACGTAGCCCCGCGCGAACAGGCTCCTGCCCACGCGGCAGATTTCGTCGCGCAGCGCCTGCTCGTTCATGCCGACGGCCGCGCCAGGCACCCGAAGGACTTCGCGAAGAAATCGGTCGCGCCGAAGTTTCCGGACTTGAGCGCGAGGTGAATCGTCGCGTTGCCCACCGTCGAATGCGCCGCGCACCACGGCACGCCCGGATCGATCTGCGTCCCGATGCGCAGCCGTTCGACGCCCAGCGCCTGCACGACGGCCCCGGAAGTCTCACCGCCCGCGACGACCAGTTGACGAACGCCGCGCTCGACCAGACCCCGTGCGATCCCGGCGAGCGCCTTTTCGACGAGGCTCCCGGCCGCTGCGACGCCCAGTCGTTTCTGGACGGCCGCCACCGCTTCCGGCGCCGCGGTCGAGTAAACGAGCACCGGGCCGCCGGAGAGCGCCTCGGCTGCCTGCGCGAGCAGCCGCGCGGCGAGGGACGGATCGTCGGCGAGGGCAACCGGATCGAGTGCAAAGGATGCGCCGCCCGTCGCGCTGAATGCCTCCACCTGCGCGCGCGTGGCCGTCGAGCAGCTTCCGGACACGATCGCGCGGTACCCCACTGCGGGCGGCAATTGCGCGGCGCGCGACGTGGGCGCGAATCCCCACTTCGCCGGAAGCCCGATGGCAATGCCCGAGCCCGCCGTCACCAGCGCCAGATCCGCAAGGACCGGACCGAGACGGCGCAGATCGTCGTCCGAGATCGCATCGACGATCGCGATCGCGATCCCTTCCTCGCGCAGCGCCGCGATGCGTGCCGCGATGGCGTCGCCCCCCCGGGCCACCGTCGCGTAGTCGATCAGGCCGACGCGCTTGCGGCACTGCGCCTGCAGCACGCGCACGAGGTTCGCGTCGGTCATCGGCGTGAGCGGATGGTTCTGCATGCCCGATTCGCTGAGCAGCCCGTCACCGGCGAACAGGTAGCCCTTGAAGACCGTGCGCTTGTTTTCGGGGAAGGCGGGGCAGGCGATGGTGAAGTCCGCGTCGAGCGCATCCATCAGCGCTTCGGTCACGGGACCAATGTTGCCGGCCGGCGTCGAGTCGAAGGTCGAACAGTACTTGAAGTAGACCTGGCGCACGCCCTCTCGCCGCAGCCACGCGAGGGCAGCCAGCGACTGCGCCACCGCCTCCGCGGCGGGAATGGTGCGCGACTTGAGCGCGACGACCACCGCGTCGACTTCTTCGCCCAGGGGGCCGGCGGGGACGCCGATCGTCTGCACGACGCGCATCCCGCAACGAACGAGGTTGTTGGCGAGGTCGGTGGCGCCCGTGAAGTCGTCCGCGATGGCGCCAAGCACGATGCCCGTCATGACTGCCCGGGCAGCTCGATCCCGGGGAACACTTTGATGACCGCGGAATCGTCCTCGCGGCCATACCCGGCAGTGGATGCCTGCATGAACATCTGATGCGCGGTGGAGGCAAGCGGCAGCGGGAACGAAGTGGCGCGCGCCGTGTCCAGCACGATGCCCAGGTCCTTGACGAAGATGTCCACCGCGGAGAGCGCCGTGTAGTCGCCCGCGAGGACATGCGGCATGCGATTCTCGAACATCCAGCTGTTTCCCGCGCTCGCGGTGATCACCTCGAAGAGCGCGCGCGCATCGACCCCGGCGCGCAGGCCGAGCGCCATCGCCTCCGCCGCGGCCGCGATGTGCACGCCGGCGAGCAGCTGATTGACGATCTTCACCGTGCTGCCCGTGCCGGCACGATTCCCCAGCCGGAAGACGCGGCCCGCCATCGATTCGAGGACGGCGTCGCTGCAGGCATAGGCCGCCGGCTTGCCGGCGGTCATCATCGTGATCTCGCCCGCGAGCGCCTTGGCGGCCCCACCGGAGATCGGCGCATCCAGATACAGGATGTCCAGCGCCTCGAGGCGTGACTCGAGCGCCGACGACCAGGCCGGCGCCACGGTCGAACACATCACGAAGCACGCGCCCGCTCGCATCGCTGCCGCGGCACCGTCTTCCCCGAAAAGCACAGCCTCGGTCTGCGCCGCGTTGACGACCACCGAGATCACCACGTCGCTGGCGGCCGCCAGACTCGCCGGAGTTGCGTGACCGGTTCCGCCCTCCGCGACAAAGGCCGCGACCGCCTCCGCGCGCAGGTCGCAGACATGCACCGCGTGGCCGGCGCGCCGCAACGACGCGGCCATGCCGCGGCCCATTGCGCCCAGCCCGATCAACCCGACTTCCATGGCTCTCCTACTCCTTGACGGCTCCGGTCATTCCCGAAACGTAGTACTCGACGAAGAACGAGTACATGATCGCGACCGGGAGCGAGCCCAGCAGCGCGCCCGCCATCAGCGCGCCCCAGTGATACACGTCCCCCTCGACGAGTTCGGTGATCACGCCCACCGGGACGGTCTTGATCTCCGACGAAGAGACGAAGGTGAGCGCATAGATGAATTCGTTCCACGAGAGCGTGAACGCGAAGATGCCTGCCGAAATCAGCCCGGGCACCGCGAGCGGCAGAATGATCTTGACGAGAATCTGCAGCCGCGTCGCGCCGTCGATCAGCGCGCACTCCTCGAGCTCGTAGGGGATCGAGCGGAAGTAGCCCATCAGCAGCCACGTACAGAACGGAATGAGGAAGGTCGGGTAGGTGAGGATCAGCGCCCAGCGCGTATCGAAGAGACCCAGCTGGAAGACGATCGCCGCGAGCGGGATGAACAGGATCGAGGGCGGCACCAGGTAGGCGAGGAAGATCGCCAGCCCCACCTGCTTCGAACCGTTGAAGCGCAGCCGCTCGATCGCGTAGGCGGCGAGCACGCTCGCGAAGAGCGAGGTGAACGTCGCGACGACCGACACGATCACGGTATTCCACATCCAGGCCGGGTACGGCGTGTCGAAAAGCAGCTTGCGGAAGTGATCCAGCGTCGGCTCGATCACCCAGAACGGATTGCCGGTGCGCGACAGGAGTTCTCCGTTCGGCTTGAAAGAGGTCACCGTCATCCAGTAGAAGGGAAAGAGCAGCACGAAGAGAAAGATCACGAGCGGGAGATAGACCGTGACGACACGCCTCGGAATCGTCTCGAGGTAGTTCATCCCCGAGGTCTGGAGGTCTTCTTCGTTCTTCACGCTAGTCCTTTCCGCCCTGCTGCCACTTGCGCCGCTGCAGGCCGAAGTAGCTGAACAGGATCGCCGAGAGCAGGAAGGGGATCATCAGCGTCGCGAGCGCGGCGCCCTCGCCCAGCGAGCCGCCCGAGATCGCGCGCTGAAAGGACAGCGTGGCCATCAGGTGGGTGGCGTTCAACGGTCCGCCGCGGGTGAGCACGTAGATGAGCTGGAAGTCGGTGAAGGTGAAGAGCACCGAGAAGGTCATCACCACCGCGATGATGGGCGTCAGGAGCGGCAGCGTCACGAAGCGGAAGCGCTGCAGCGGCGAGGCGCCGTCGAGCGCGGCGGCCTCGTAGAGTGTGGGTGAAATCGTCTGCAGGCCCGCCAGCAGGCAGATCGCCACGAAGGGCACGCCCCGCCAGATGTTCGCCGCCACGGCGGAGAACCGCGCATTCCACGGATCGCCCAGGAAGTCGATGTAGACGTCGATCAGGCCCATCTTGGTCAGGGTCCACGAGATGACCGAGAATTGCGCGTCGTAGAGCCACCAGAAGGCGATGGCCGAGAGCGCCGTGGGCACGATGAAGGGCAGCAGCACGATCGCGCGGAAGAACGACTTGAGCGGGATGTTGCGGTTGAGCAGCACCGCCAGCCACAGGCCGAGCATGAACTTCACGACACTCGCGAAGACCGTGTAGAAGAGCGTGTTGAAAACCGAGAGGCGGGCGATCGGATCGCTGATCAGGTAGCTGAAGTTGTCGAAGCCCACCCATTCCCCGATCCGCCCGATCTTGGTGTCGGTGAAGCCCAGCCAGGTGCCGAGCCCGAGCGGATAGGTGAGGAAGACGACGAGAACCGCTGCCGCGGGCAGCATGAACAGCATCCCGAGGAAATGGCGATTGTTGAGCCAACGCGTCATGTGCGAGACGGGGCCGGCCGAAGCCGGCCCCGATTCCTTTGGTCAGACCTTGTAGTAACGCTCGGCACGCTTCTGCGCGCGCGCCGCGGCATCCTGCGGCGTCTGCGAGCCGCTCGCCGCCTCCGCGACCATGTCGAGCACGATGTAGTCGGCCATTGCCGCCGCCGAGGCATAGCCCAGCGGCCCCGCGTGACCGTTGTCGAGCATGATTTTCCCGCCGTCACGATAGACCGTGTGCTTCGGATCCGAGGTCCAGATCGGATTCGCTTCGAAAGCCTTGAGCGGCTGGCTGGTGTAACCGATCGACGCCTGCAACCACGGGTTGTACTGGTCGCCCTCCATCATGAACGCGAGGAAAGCCTTGGCCGCGTTCGGCGCCTTCGAATACTTGAACAGGAACATCTGCGTGATCTGCATCAGTTCGGCGGGCTTGCCGACCGGACCGATGGGGAAACGCGCGTGATTGATGTCCGGCACCAGGTCCTTGATCCGCGGCTCCTGCGAGTTCTTGGCCGCGTAGTAGACCGAGATGCCGTTGCCGGTGAGCGAGATCTGTCCATCGAGGAAGGCCTTGTTGTTCGACGGATCGAGCCAGGAGAGCGTGCCCGGCACGAAGGTGTCATAGAGCTTCCTGGCGTATTCGAGCGAGGCGATGGTCTCGGGCGAATTGATGACCACGTTGCCCTTCTCGTCGACCATCTTGCCGCCGTGCGACCAGAGCAGCCAGTGCGCCCAGTTGTTGCCGTCGCCGACCGCCTTGCCCAGCGCGAAGCCGCCGGGCGTGCCCTTGGCCTTGAGCGCCTGCATCAGCGAGAGGAAGCCCGCCGTGTCCTTGGGGATGCCGTCGAAACCGGCCGCCTTCACGTGGCTCTCGCGGTAGACGATCGCGTTGCCGATGATGCCCAGCGGAATCGCGATCCAGCGATTGTTCTTGGTGCCGTACTTGCGGCACACGTCGTACCAGCCGCCGTACTTTCCTCCCAGATAGTTCGCGACGTCGGTGACGTCCACCAGCTTGTCCGGATACTGGTGCGGGTCGTCGAACCACCCGACGATGATGTCCGGGCCGCTGCCCACGTTCGCCGCCACCGCCGCCTTGGGCCGCACGTCCTCCCAGCCCTCGTTGTCCACCCGCACCTCGACGCCGGTGAGCGCGGTGAACTTCTTCACGTTGGCCATCCACATGTCTTCGTCACCCTGGACGAAGCGCTTCCAGCGCAGCACGCGCAGCTTGGCTCCCTTCTCGGGCGTCCACTTCGTCTGCGCAAACGCCTGCGGCGTCCAGACCGCGCTGCCCACGCCCAGGGCTCCGGCCGCCGCCGCTCCTGCCGTCGTGGATTTCAGGAAATCCCGTCTCGTGTACTTTGACATCGCAGTCTCCTTCTTGGTGTTGGAATATCTCCCGGGCCGGGGGCCCGAACCGTCCTGCTACCTCCGAATCAGCGACTTCCCCGTTTCCGCGTCGAACAGATGCGTGCGGTCATGGTCCGGAAAGAGTTGGATCACCGACTCGGGCTTGAACTCGTGCCGTTCGCGGAAGACGGCGTTGAACTCGACGTCGCCGAAGCGGCAGAACACCTGCGTATCCATCCCCGTGGGCTCCACCACCACGACCCGGGCCGCGAGTCCGTCCTCCGGGTCGCCTTCGAGAGAGAGGTGCTCCGGGCGCGCCCCGTAGATGACGCGTTGGTTGTCCTGCGCTTCGCTCCCCAGGGGTGCGGCCACCGTCCGGCCGCCGTCGAGCGCGATGCGCATCGCGCCGCCCGCGCTCTTCACCACACCCTGCATCATGTTCATCGCGGGCGAACCGATGAAGCCCGCAACAAACAGGTTGCTCGGGCTGTCGTAGAGATCCAGCGGACGCCCGTGCTGTTCGACCAGGCCGTCCTTCATCACGACGATCAGGTCGGCCATCGTCATGGCCTCGATCTGGTCGTGGGTCACGTACACCGAGGTGGTCTTGAGGCGCTGGTGCAGTTCCCGGATTTCGGTGCGCATGTCCACGCGCAGCTTCGCGTCGAGGTTCGAAAGCGGCTCGTCGAACAGGAAAACCTGGGGATTGCGCACGATGGCCCGCCCCATGGCCACGCGCTGGCGCTGGCCGCCGGAGAGCTGGCGCGGGTAGCGTTCGAGCAGTTCCGTCAGGCCCAGGATGTCGGCTGCCTTCCCCACCCGCTCGTCGATCTCGGCCTTCGGCCGCTTGGCGAGGACCAGGCTGAACGCCATGTTGTCGCGCACGTTCATGTGCGGGTAGAGCGCGTAGTTCTGGAACACCATCGCGATGTCCCGCTCCTTCGGCTGCACCTTGTTCACCACCGTGGCGCCGATCGCGATCTCGCCACTGCCGATCTCCTCGAGGCCCGCGATCATGCGCAGCAGCGTGGACTTGCCGCAGCCCGACGGCCCCACCAGCACTGCGAACTCCCCGTCGGCAATTTCGATGTCCACGCCGCGGATCACGTGGTTCTTGCCGAAGTACTTCTCGACGTTGCGGATCGATACGGATGCCATTCAGATCCCCGTTCCAGTGCGGCCTTCGACCACGACGTAGCGCGGCCGGCCCGTGCGCGCCCAGTCGATCAGATTCTGCGCCGCTTTGCGGCGCAATTCCTGCTCGGCTTCCACCGAATAGAAGGCCGCGTGCGGCGTCAGCAGCACGCGCCGGTGCGCGAGCAGCGGGTGTCCAGCGGGAATCGGCTCCTGCGGCAGGACGTCGAAGGCCGCGCCGTCGAGCCCGCCGGAATCCAGCGCCGAGAGTGCGTCGTCCACCTTGACCACCGCGCCGCGCGCCGTATTCACGAGCACCGCCCCCGGTTTCGCCATGTCGAAGAGCCGGGCATTCACAATCCCCCGCGTCTCGTCGGTGAGCGGCACGTGCAGCGACACCACGTCCGCTTCCCGGAACAAATCCTCGAGCGAAACGCGCCCCACATAGGCCGGGAAGTCGCCGTCGATGATGTACGGGTCGCAGGCGATCACCCGCTGGAAGCAGTTCCGCCCCAGGTGCGCCATGCGCTTGCCGATGCGCCCGAGCCCGAGGATGCCGAGCGTCATCCCGGATACACGGCGGATCGGACCCGGCGACGTGTAGTGCCACTTGCCGGCCTTGACGTCCCGATCGTAGATGGCCAGGTGGCGCAGCAGCGCCAGCGCCATGCCCAGCGCGTGCGTGGCCACTTCGCCGACGCCGTAATCCGGGGAATTCGCCACCCAGACGCCGTGGCTCCGCGCGTCCTCGGTGTCGATGGTGTCGAAACCGGCGCCGTAGCGCGAGGCGATGCGGATTTCGGGGCGCGCCGCGAACACCTCGGCGTTGACCGGCGCGTACTGCACAAGCAGGCCGTCGCAGCCTTCCGACGCCGCGATCACCTCGTCCTCGGTGCGGCACTGCGCGGCACGCATTTCCACGCCCGCCTCCACAAAGAGCTCGCGTTCCAGCTCGATATCCGGGTAATCGTAGTCCGTGATCAGAAAGCGCGCCATCAATGATTGTCCCGCGGCACGGCCGACCCGCTCTTGCCGACCAGGAAGTCCAGGTCCGCGCCATCGCTCGCCTGGTTCACATGATCGACATAGAGCTTCCAGTACCCGCGCGTCAGCGCCGCCGCCGGCGCCTTCCAGGCGGCCCGCCGCTTCGCGAGCTCCGCGTCGCTGACATGCAGGTGGAGCTTGCGCTGCGCCACGTCGAGCTCGATCCGATCGCCCTCCCGCACCAGCGCGAGCGGCCCCCCTGCGGCCGCCTCCGGAGCGACGTGCAGGACCACCGTGCCGTACGCGGTGCCGCTCATGCGTGCGTCGGAAATGCGCACCATGTCGGTGACGCCGCGCTTGAGGAGCTTTGCCGGCAGCGGCATGTTGCCCACCTCGGCCATGCCCGGATAGCCCTTGGGCCCGCAGTTCTTGAGCACCATCACCGAGTCGGCGTCGATCGCCAGCTTGGGATCGTCGACGCGCTTGTGAAAATCCTCGATGTCCTCGAACACCACCGCCCGCCCGATGTGCTTCATGAGCTTCGGTGTGGCCGCCGAGGGCTTGATGATGGCACCGTCGGGGCACAGGTTTCCGCGCAGCACGGCGATGCCCGCATCCGCCTTGAAGGGCTTCGCGAAAGGCATGATGACTTCGGTGTTGTGGTTCTGCGCGTCCTTGTTGTTGGCCCAGATCGTCTTGCCGTTGGCCGTGACCGAGCGCTTGTTGAGCAGCCCCTGTTCGCCCAGCTCGCGGATCACGACCGGCAGCCCGCCCGCGTAGCAGAAGTCCTCCATCAGGTACTTGCCGTTGGGCATCAGGTTCACGAGCGTGTGCACGTCACGGCCGAACCGGTCCCAGTCTTCGAGGCCCAGCTTCACGCCGATGCGACGCGCGATCGCGATCAGGTGAATGACCGCGTTCGTGGATCCGCCGATGGCCGCGTTCACGCGGATGGCGTTCTCGAAGGCCGCGCGCGTGAGAATCTGCGACAGGCGTATGTCCTGGATCACCAGTTCCACCGCGCGCCGCCCCGCCATCCGCGCCAGCTCGTTGCGACGCGCATCGACCGCCGGGTAGGCGGCGTTGCCGGGCAGCCCGACGCCCAGCGCCTCGACCATCGAGGCCATCGTCGAGGCGGTGCCCATCGTCATGCAGCTGCCGTGCGAGCGATGCATGCTCGCCTCGGCCTCGTGGAACTCCGCCTTGGTGATGCGGCCCGCGCGCAGGTCCTCGGAGAGCGACCAGGTATTGGTGCCCGAGCCGATGCGTTCGCCCTTGTACCAGCCCGAGAGCATCGGACCGCCGGACACCCCGATGGTGGGCAGGTCGACGCTCGAGGCGCCCATCAGCAGCGACGGGGTCGTCTTGTCGCAACCCATCAGAAGCACGACGCCGTCCATGGGGTTGCCCCGGATCGACTCCTCGACGTCCATCGAGGCCAGGTTGCGGTAGAGCATCGCCGTGGGACGCAGCAGGGTTTCGCCGAGCGACATCACGGGGAACTCGAGCGGGAATCCACCGGCCTCGAGCACGCCCATCTTGACCTGCTCGGCGAGCAGTCGGAAGTGCGAGTTGCAGGGCGTGAATTCGGAGAAGGTGTTGCAGATGCCGATGACCGGCCGGCCGTCGAACTGGTCGTGGGGAATGCCCCGGTTCTTCACCCACGAGCGATAGATGAAGCCCATCTTCCCGTCGCGACCAAACCACTCCTGGCTGCGTCGCCGTTTCCTGGGTTCCGCCAATTCCGCTCTCCCCTCTGGCACCCCGGGACCCCGGGGTCGTCTCGTTCTCTTGTGGTCGCGCAAGGCCCGACCCGTTGTCCGGCGAGGGTACGGGGCGCGACGTGGATGGTCAAGTGGTCAGGCCAATCTTCGGTTATCCTCGGAGCACATCGATGGAGAGGCAAGCATGAATCAGCTCGACCTGAAGGGCCGCAACGCAATCGTCACCGGCGGCGCGGCCGGGATCGGATTTGCGATCGCCTCGCGCCTCGCCGGCGCCGGCGCGCGGGTGGCGCTGTGGGACCGCGACGCAGCGGCGCTCGCGGCGAGCGCGCAGACCCTCGGTGCCGCGGTCAGTGCGCAGCAGGTGGATGTCTCCGACGAAGCGCAGGTGCAAGACGCGCTGGCGCGAACACTGCAGGCGCTGGGTCACGTCGACGTGCTCGTGTGCAGCGCCGGAATCACCGGCCCCAACATGACGGTGGCGGACTATCCGCTCGACGAGTGGAAGAAGGTGCTCGACGTCAATCTGACCGGCGTATTCCTGTGCAACAAGACACTCGTGCCGCACCTGGTCGCCAACGGCTACGGTCGCATCGTCAACATCGCCTCGATCGCGGGCAAGGAAGGCAATCCCAACGCCTCGGCCTACAGCGCCTCCAAGGCGGGCGTCATCTCGCTTACCAAGAGCCTGGGCAAGGAACTGGCCCGGAGCGGCGTCTGCGTGAACTGCGTGACGCCGGCCGCGGTGAAGACCGGCATGTTCAGCCAGATGACGCAGACCCATATCGACTTCATGCTCTCCAAAATCCCGATGGCGCGCTTCGGCGAAGTCGAGGAAATCGCCGCGCTGGTCGCCTGGCTGTGCACCGAGGACTGCTCGTTCTCCACCGGAGCGGTCTTCGACCTGTCGGGCGGACGCGCGGTGTACTGACGCCATGAGCGCGCGTCACGGTGTCACGGCGCTGGAGGATTTTGCCCGCGCGCTGCTCGCGCGCGTCGGCGTGGAGCCGGAAAAGGCCGCCGCGGTCGCCTCGGTGCTCGTCGAGGGCGACCTGCTGGGCCATGACACGCACGGCCTCGCCCTCCTCGCCCCGTACCTGGGCGAGCTCGAGAGCGGATCGATGGCCGCTTCCGGCACCTACGAGATCATTTCCGCGCGCGGCGCCACCGAGACCTGGGACGGCCGCCGGCTGCCCGGTCCATGGCTTACCATGCAGGCGCTCGCGCGCGCGATCGAACTCGCACGCGCGCAGGGCAGCGGCACCGTCGTCATCCGCCGCAGCCATCACATCGCCTGTCTGGCCGCGTACCTGCGGCGCGTCGCGGAGCAGGGTTTCGTCGCGCAGCTCCACTGTTCGGATCCCAATACCGCCAGCGTCGCCCCCTTCGGCGGCACCCGCGCGGTGTTCACGCCCGATCCGCTGGCGATCGCCTTCCCGACGGCGGGAGACCCCGTGATCGTCGACATCTCGGCGTCGATCACGACCAACGGGCTGACCAACCGGCTGCGCGCCCAGGGTCGCAAACTTCCTCACGAATGGCTCCTGGACGGGCACGGCGCGCCGTCGAACGACCCGAACGTTTTCGCGGATGACCCGCCCGGAACGATCCTGCCGCTGGGCGGGCTGGACGCCGGGCACAAGGGCTACGGCCTGGCGCTGCTCGTGGAGGCACTGACCGGGGGGCTGGCCGGCCTCGGTCGCGCCGACCCGCGCGAGGGTTGGGGGGCCACCGTATTCGTTCAGGTCTTCGACCCGGAGGCGTTCGGCGGCGGCACGCATTTCGTGCGACAGATGCAGGCGATCGCCGAGGCCTGCCGCGCGAGCCCGCCGCGACCGGAAATGCCGCCGGTGCGCATGCCGGGCGAGCGCGGACAGGCGCTGCGCCGCGAGCAGCTGGAGCAAGGCGTGGCGCTGAATCCGCAGATCCTGCCGGCGCTGCAACCCTGGGCGGAAAAGCTCGGCGTTGCCGTCCCGGCCCCCTGCTGACGCGCCCCGGCTGATCCCCAGCGCGCGCGACGATGCCGCTCCTCCCGCCGGTTCTCCGCATCACGCTCTCCGGCATGCTGGCGCTGGCCCTGGCGATGGGCATCGGGCGCTTCGCCTTCACGCCCTTGCTGCCGATGATGCTCGCCGACGGCCTGGTCGACATCGGCCAGGGGGGCTGGCTCGCGTCGGTCAATTTCCTGGGCTACCTGCTCGGCGCGCTGGCGGCGGCCTGGCTGCCGCTCTCGCCCCGGCTCGCGCTGCGCGGATCGCTGATCGTGATCGGCATCGCGACGCTGGGCGCGGGGCTGACGGAAAGCTACCCGCTCTGGCTGGCCGCGCGCTGGGTCGCCGGACTATGCAGCGCCTGGGCGATGGTCATCGTGAGCAACTACACGCTGCGCGCGCTCGCGGAGCACGGCCGCGCGGATCTGCAGGGCTGGGTCTTCTCGGGCGTGGGCTCAGGCATCGCGGCCGCGGGGCTCGTGTGCCTGGTCTTCATGGCGCTCGGCATCGGCAGTCTGGCGGCATGGCGGATCATCGGCGTGGTCACGCTGATCGCCGCACTGGCGCTGTCGCTCGTCCTGGGCCCCGAGGTTCCGCAACGGGCGCTCGCCGCGCCGCCGCGCAGCAGCGGGCGAACGCCCATCGTCTGGCGGATCGTCATCGCCTACGCGGCCGCCGGCATCGGCTACATCATTCCGGCCACCTATCTTCCGGTGATGGCGCGCGCCATCGTCGACTCGCCGCTGGTCTTCGGCTGGAGCTGGCCCGTCTTCGGCGCAGCGGCCTTTGTCTCGGCGCTGTGCGTCGCGCGCCTGCAGAACTGGGCTGCCAACCGCACCGTCTGGGCGATCAGCCAGGCGGTGATGGCGCTGGGTCTGCTGCTGGCCGCGCTCGCGCCCGACATCGTGACGATCATCATCGCCGGACTGTGCGTCGGCGGCACGCTGATGATCATCACGCTGATGAGCATGAAGGAAGTGCACCGCATGGTTCCGTCCGGAGACGCGATGAGGCATATTGGCGTGATGACCATCGCCTTTGCCGCCGGCCAGATGATCGGGCCGGTGTTCGCCAGTTCGCTCCACGCGATCACCGGGAGCTTCGCCGCGCCGCTGCTGGCCGCGAGCGGCGTGCTGCTGGTCACAGCGGCAGCGCTGCTCGGCGGGACGCGCCAGAGCGGGGACGCGCCGGCATGACGCAGGACCAAATCGCGATCATCCTCATCCTCGCGCTGACCATCGTGATGTTTCTGTGGGGCCGCTGGCGCCACGACATCGTGGCGCTCGGCGCCTTGCTCGCGTGCGTGCTGGCCGGCCTGATTCCGGCCGAAGAGGCCTTCCTGGGCTTTGGTCACCCGGCGGTGATCACGGTGGCCTGCGTGCTGGTGCTCAGCTTCGGCTTGCGCATCACCGGAGCCGTCGACGCACTCGCACGCGCCGTTCTGCCCACTTCGGCCGGACCCGTGCTCACCATTGCCGCGCTGACCGGGCTGGGCGCAGCGCTGTCCGCATTCATGAACAATGTGGGTGCGCTGGCGCTGCTCATGCCGGTCGCCATTCAACTCGCCCGGAAACAGAACCTGCCATCCGGAAAGATTCTGATGCCGCTCGCGTTCGGCACAATTCTGGGCGGCATGACGACGATGATCGGCACACCGCCCAATCTGATCGTCGCCGGCTTTCGTGAGGAGGCGGGGCTGGGCAGTTTCGGGATGTTCGATTTCACGCCGGTGGGTCTCGCCGTGGCGCTCACCGGCGTCCTGTTCATCGTGTTGATCGGATGGCGGATCGTCCCCGCACGCAAGCAGGCCGATGCGGAGCACTTCGACATCGGCGCATACATCACCGAGCTGCGCGTGGTGAAGGACAGCAAGGCGGTCGGCAAGTCCTTGCGCGAGGTGGAAGTCCTGCTGCAGGAGGCCGACGCCCAGATCGTCGGCCTCCTGCGCAACGACATGCGCGTGATCGCGCCCAACCCGCAACGGGTGCTGCGCATCGACGACATCCTGGTGATCGAGGCCGAGCCGGAGGCCCTTGCGACCGTGCTCTCCGCCCACGGCCTGAAACTGGAGGAAGCCGTCGACCCGGAGCCCGAAGCGACGGACGACAGCGAAAGCGCGCCATCAAAGCGCGCAACAATGAGCGTGCCTGCCGAAGCGGTGACGGCAGACGAACTGCGGGCGGCGACAGGCGAAGGCAAAGAGGGGGAACGGCCCGATACCGGAGAAATCGTCGTTCAGGAACTGGTCGTGATGCCCGGCGCGCGGGCGATCGGTCGCTCGGCAACCGACCTGCGGCTGCGCACCCGCTACGGACTGAACCTGCTGGCGATTTCGCGCCAGGGCAACCGCTCGATCAAACGCCTGCGCACGACGCCGATCGTGGCCGGGGACGTGCTGCTGATTCAGGGGCCGCCGGATGCGTTGACCGGCTTCGCGGGGACGTTCGGCGGTGCGCCCCTCGCGACGCGCGCGATCCGCATCCCCGACAAGCGCCGCTCGATCATTGCCACGCTGGTGATGCTGGCCGCTGTCGCCGGGGCGGCGTTCGGCCTGCTGCCGGCGGCGATTTCCTTCGCGGCGGGCGTCGTGGTGTTCATGGCGCTGGGCATCGTTCCGCTGCGCCGGGTGTATGAGGCCATCGACTGGCCGGTGGTGGTGCTGCTCGCGGCGCTGATCCCCGTCGCCGGCGCCTTGGCGGCCACCGGAACGGCCGATCTGCTGGCCACGGCCATGCTCGAAGGCGTGGCCCAGGGGCACCCGGTCATTGCCCTGGCCCTGATTCTCGTCGTAACGATGACGCTGTCGGACTTCATGAACAACGCCGCGACCGCGGCGGTGATGTGTCCGCTGGCAATCAGCACCGCTGCGCAGCTCGGCGCAAGCCCGGACGCGTTCCTGATGGCGGTCGCCGTCGGCGCCTCCTGCGCCTTCCTCACCCCGATCGGCCACCAGAACAACACCTTGATCCTCGGGCCCGGCGGGTTTCGCTTCGGCGACTACTGGCGGCTCGGGCTGCCGATGGAGATCATCGTCGTGGCGGTCAGCATTCCGACGCTGCTCTGGGTGTGGCCGTTGTAGTCCGGACGTCGACCCGGGAGCGTTCCATGGAGTATCCAGGGGCCTTCAAACGCATCATCGGCGCGGTGTCGCTGTCGCTGGCCGTGCTGACCGCCGGCTGCGGCGGCGTCGGCTTCTCCTTCAGCATCAGCACCGTGGCCGACGCCGGCCCCGACCGGGACGCGCAGGTCGGTGCCACGGTCACCTTGAACGGGTCGGACAGCAGCAGCGGGTGGAACCTGATCGTGTCCTACCAGTGGTCCTTCCTGTCCCGCCCCGCGGGCAGTACGGCCACGCTGCGTCCCACACTGCTGGCTTCGGCCGTCTTCGTTCCGGATGTAGCTGGACCGTATCAAGTCATGCTGCAGGTGATCGACCAGGCGGGGAACAGCAGCACGAGCACGGTCGAGATCCGGGCCAGCGGCACCTGAGAGGCGGCGCCTTGGCGCGCGTCGGGATGGGAGCGCCGGGGCCACGCCGCGCCGCCGGTCGGCAATGCCGCGCCGCCGGTCGGCAGTAACACTCCGGCGGTCGGGGATCTCGGCAGGCTGCCGGCCGCAAGCGGAGTATGTTGTCCTAACGGCCCACCGCTCCATTCCCCGTTTCCGCGGGTCGATTCACAAAGAGGTTCCCATGAACATCATCCGTAATCTGAAACTTTCGCTGGCCGCCATCGCCCTGGCCAGCCTCGCCGCCTGCGGCGGCGGCGGCGGCGACACCGGCACACTGCGCCTGGCGCTGACCGATGCGCCATCCATCGACTATGACGCCGTCTACGTGACGGTCGAGAAGGTCCGCGTGCACCAGAGCGCCACCGCCAGCGAGTCGGCGGGCGGCTGGTCGGAAATGACGCTCAGTCCGGCGAAGCGCCTGAATCTGCTCGATCTGCAAAACGGCGTGCTGGAGGAGCTCGGCGAAGTGTCGCTGCCGGCCGGCACCTACACCCAGCTGCGGCTGGTGCTGGCGGAAAACGACGCGACAACCCCGCTCGCCAATTCGGTGCTGCCCACGGGCGGCACCGAGGTCGCGCTGAAGACCCCGAGCGGCCAGCAATCCGGCCTCAAGATGAAGGTCAACATCACGATCCTGCCCGGGACGATGGCTGATTTCGTCATCGATTTCGACGCCCACAAGTCGGTCGTTTCCGCAGGGAGTTCGGGACAGTACATCCTCAAACCCGTGCTGACCGTGATCCCCCGTCTTGTATCCGGAGTGTCCGGTTTCGTGCATCTCGACCTGGCGGCCTTGAACTTCGGCACCCGCGTCTCGGTGCAAAGGAGCGACGGCACCATCGTGAAGGCCACGACGCCAATCGTCACCACGGGCGAATTTGTGCTGGCGCCCGTTGCCGAGGGGAACTACACGCTGGTCGTGACGGCGCCCGGCCGCGCCACCGCGGTCATCACCGCAGTGCCGGTGGTACGCGACGCGGTCACGGTGATCAACGCAACGACGAGCCGACTGAATCCCCCGCCGACTTCGTCGACAGGCATTCTCGGTGGCACGGCGCCGCTCGATACGCTGGTGCGCGTGCTGCAGCCGCTTACGGACGGACCGACGGTGGAGGTTGCGGGCGCGTTCGTGGACGGCCTCGGTGACTACGCCTACACGGTGCCGGTCGGACCGCCGCAGGTGGCGCCCTACGTCGCCCTGCCCGGTGCGCTGGTCTTTGCTGCCGACGCGCCGGTGGCGGGGAAATACACCCTCAAGGCCAGCCTCACCGGATTCGCGGACCAGAGCGTCGTGTTGGCGCCGCTGACCGGGGGAGCCACGATCACGACGCCGCCGATCGCGTTCCCGTAACACCACACCGGGCGAGCCAGGCACCGCAAATGGTGCCGGCTCCCCCGGGCCTTGCCGGTAAAGGGGCCCCGAGCCCCCCTGCGCCCGCCGTTGGGTGAGAACGACGACCGATTTCCCCGCAGGCACGCGCAATCTGCTTAAATAGACTGAACTCCGTCGTCCAGGTTAAGCGGGTCGCAATGTGTTTGCGCCACCCGCCACAGCATGAAGCTCGTGATCAGGGGTGGATTCCAGCTTGAATTGGCCGGTTCGCCGATTCAGGAAGTCCTTCCTGCGAACGCGACCCGGACGATCGGCCTGCTTGGGGTCGACTCCCCGGGAATTCGGGCCGAACTGCTGGTCTCCGAGGGCACGCGTGTAGCGGCCGGAACGGCCCTCTTTCGTGACCGCAAGCGGCCGGAACTGCGCTTCACCGCGCCGGTCTCCGGAACGGTGACCGGAATCCGCATCGGCGAGAAGCGGGCCTTGGCCACGCTCACGATCGCCGTCGCGGGCGCCGAGCGGGAACGCTTCCCCGTTGCAAAGCTTCCCGACCGGGAGCAAACGCAGGCCGTCCTGCTCTCGAGCGGACTGTGGCCCAGCTTCATCGCGCGTCCATTCGGGCGCATTCCGGACCCCGGCAGCGCGCCGGACGCGATCTTCGTCACCGCGCTGGACACGCAACCGTTCTCCGCCGACGCCGGCGTGGTCCTGGCCCAGGGCGAGGGAGCCGAGGATTTCGCGCGCGGCGTCGCCGCGCTCAAACGCCTCACCGACGGTCCGCTCTTCGTCTGCCAGCGCCCCGGGCATCGCTGGATTCCCGATGACGAGCGCATCCGGTGTGTCGAGGTCAGCGGCCTGCATCCGGCGGGACTTGCCGGCACCCATATCAGTCGCCTCTTTCCGGTGGCCGGGCACCGCACGGTGTGGCAAATCCACTACCAGGACGTGATGGCGATCGGCACGCTGCTGCGCACCGGTGAACTGGCCGGCGAACGCGTGATTGCGCTGGCGGGATCGGGCGTGCGCAGACCGCGGCTGGTGCGCGTTCCGCCCGGTGCGGACCTCGAGGATCTGGTCGAGAACGAACTGACCCCGGGCGCCAAGGAGCTTCTCTCGGGCTCACCGCTGGCCGGACGCGCGAGCCGTTTTCTCGGTCGTCACCACTGGCAGGTCAGCGTCCTGCCGCGCGCGCTGCCCGCGACACCGCCCGGTTGGTTCGGCCAGCGGACGCGCGCGCCGAAACCGCCCGCCATCGTGCCCACTGCCGCACTCGAACGCGCGCTGGCGGCCGACGTCCCGATCGTGACTTTGCTGCGTGCGCTG
Source organism: Burkholderiaceae bacterium (assembly GCA_024637155.1). GTDB lineage: Bacteria > Pseudomonadota > Gammaproteobacteria > Burkholderiales > Burkholderiaceae_E > JAGXFR01. The sequence continues at coordinate 65,379 of JAGXFR010000019.1, forward strand.
AGCGTCGGTGATGCGGAGACGGCCGCGCGGGTGGGCTGTCGCGAACTCCTGGAAGAGGACCTGGCGCTCGTCACCTATGCAACCGACGGGACGCAGGATTTCGGACATCTGCTGCGCATCGTGCTCGACGAACTGGAGGGAGAGCGATGATCCGCGGGGTCTGGTCGCGGGACACGATCGCATGGGTCATCGCTGCCTCCCTGCTGCCAACGGTGGCCGCGCTGCTGCTGCCGCAGGGCCCGCCCGCGGCAGCACGCATCGCGATCGGAATCGCCGTGATTCTCGGCTGGCAGCTGGTGTTCCGCATCGCCTCGGGCGTGCCGATGTCGCCGACCGCCGTGCTCGGCGCCGTGGCGGTCGCGGTGCTCGCGCCCGGCGATCTCGCCGTGTGGCAATTGATCCTGGCGCTGACCTTCGGAACGGTCATCGGTGAGCTGATCTTCGGTGGCTGGGGTCGCAACTTCCTCAACGGCGCCGTGGTGACGCTGGCCTTCCTGTTCGTCAGCTTTCCGCAGGTCGCGCAATCTCCAGCCGGATCGTGGATCGCGCTCGCGTCGCTGCCCGCAGCCGCCATGCTGCTCGCCACCGGAATCCTGTCGTGGCGGGTGCTGGGCTCGTCGGTGGCCGCACTGGCCGTGACCATAATCGTCCTCGGCGCTGAAACCCCTTCGATGGCCACGATGGGCGGGGTCGCCTTCGGTTTCGTGTACTTGGTCGGCGACCCGGTCTCGTCGCCGAGCACCCAGGCTGGCCGGGTGCTCTACGGCGCGCTGTGCGGCGCGCTCACCGCGCTTCTGGGCCAGGGTTACGGCGCGATCGGCGCACCGCAGGCCGTCGTGTTTGCCACCCTGCTGGCGTCGATTTTCGCGCCGCTGATCGATCACGGTGTGATTGCGTTCCGGACCGCGCTCAAGAGGCGTCGCCATGGCTGATCTGCATCCGATCCGGCTCTGGCGGCGTCTGCTCTCCCTGCCCAACGACAGCCCGGCGAAGACCATCGCGATGGCCCTTGCCGTGTCGGCCGTCTGTGCCGTGGTGGTCTCCAGCGCGGCGATTCTGCTGCGCCCGCTGCAGGAAGCCAACCGTGCCCTGCAACAGCAGGCCCGTCTGGCAGAAGTCGTCGCGACCTTGCCCGGCATGGAAGATGTTCTCCAGAGTGCGGGCACGGGAAAGCTGGAAACCCTGGTCGTCGATCTGGCCACCGGCCTGCCCGCGACCGGAATCGATCCGGTTGCCTTCGATATGCGCGCGGCGGCAGTCGCCGAGGAAACCAGCTCGCCGCTTGCGCCCGAGATCGACTTGGCCCGCATTGGCAGACGGCCGCATTTCGCCCGCATTCACGTCTTGAAGCGCGACCAGCAACTTGCTCTCGTGATCCTGCCGATCTACGGGGCCGGGTACCAATCGACCCTTCACGCGTACCTGGCGTTGCGCGGGGATCTCAACACGGTCGCTGCGCTGAAGATCGTCGAGCAAGGCGAAACGCCCGGCATCGGCGCCCGCATCGAGGAGCCGGCCTGGCAGAAGCTGTGGCCCGGAAAGCAGATTGCCGATGAAAACGGTGCGATTCGTCTGGCGGTGGTGCGCGGCGCCGCGACCTCACGCTTCGAAGTGGACGGCATCACCGGTGCGACACGCAGCAGCAACGGCGTCAGCAACATGGTCCGGTTCTGGCTCGGCGAAAACGGTTACGCACCGGTGCTCAGAAATCTGCGCGAAGGCAAGTTCTGATCATGACTGCGAGAACAAAGCTCATCCTCAGTCCGCTGGTGGACAACAACCCGGTCACGCTGCAGATTCTCGGGATCTGCTCGGCGCTCGCCGTCACCACATCGGTGGCGACGGCGCTCACGATGTCGCTCGCGCTCACGGTGGTGATCGTCGCCAGCAGCGCGCTCATCAGCTCGATCCGGCGACACATCCCGTCGTCGATCCGGCTGATTCTGCAGATCACGATCATCGCCTCGCTGGTGATCGTCATCGACCAGTTTCTGCAGGCCTTCGCATTCGCCATCAGCCAGCGCCTGTCGATCTTCGTGTCGCTGATCGTCGCCAACTGCCTGGTGCTGGGTCGCGCGGAGGCCTTCGCGATGCGCAATCCCGTGGGCCCCAGCATGCTCGACGCACTGGGCAACGGGCTCGGCTATTCCCTGATCCTGCTGGTCGTGGGCAGCCTGCGCGAGCTCTTCGGACTCGGAACGCTGCTCGGTGTGCCCATCCTGCAGAGCACTGCCGCCGGGGGTTGGTTCGTGCCGCTGGGCGTCATGCTGCTCGCTCCCAGCGCCTTCTTCATCCTGGGCCTGCTGATCTGGGCCATTCGCACCTGGCGCCCGGAACAGGCCGAGCCGGATGACTACCCGCTCACCCACGCTGCGCAACGGAGCGAGCCATGACCGAACTCTTCCTGCGCTCGGTATTCGCGGACAACCTGATCCTGTCGCTCTTTCTGGGCGGCTGCACCTTTCTGGCGGTTTCACGGCGCATCGAAACCGCATTCGGGCTGGCCATCGCGATGGTGGCGGTGCAGACCGTGACGGTGCCGCTGAACTACCTGATCCACTCCCATCTGCTGAGCGCCGGCGCCTGGACCGGGCTCGGGCTCCCGGACATCGATCTGCGCTTCCTGAAACTGATCGCCTTCATCGGGGTCATCGCAGCCACCGTCCAAGTGCTCGAGATGGTGCTCGACCGCTATGTCCCGGCGCTCTACCGTGCGCTGGGCATCTATCTGCCGCTGATCACCGTCAATTGCGCGATTCTCGGCGGCAGCCTGTTCATGGCAGAGCGCCATTACGACTTTGCACAAAGTGTGGTGTTCGCAGTGGGCGGCGGCCTCGGCTGGGCGCTGGCCATCGTGGCCCTGGCCGCCATCCGCGAGCGACTGCGCTACGCCGATATCCCGGCGGGCTTGCGCGGCCTGGGCATCACCTTCATCGTGGCCGGCCTGATGTCGATGGGCTTTATGGCCCTGGGCGGGGCACACGCGCCATGACCGAGATCCTGCTCGCGACCGCCCTGCTCACCCTGATCGTGCTGGTGCTGAGCGCGTTCGTGATGGGCGCGCGCCGCGTGTTCTCGCCGGCCGTTCCCGTCGACATCACGGTCAACGGCAAGACCGTCGTCCGGGGCACCACGGGCGAGAAGCTGCTGCAGATCCTGAACGGCGCGGACATTCCCGTGCCCTCGGCGTGCGCCGGAGCGGGGACCTGCGGGCTGTGCCGGGTTCGGGTTCCGGAGGGCGGCGGCGATCCGTTGCCCACGGAGACCGCGCGTCTGAACCCTGCCGAGATGCGCACCGGAATACGCCTGGCGTGTCAGTTCGTCGTGCGCCGCGCGCTGTCCGTGGAAGTTCCCGAGGACATGCTCGACGCGAAGCAGTGGGACTGTTCGGTCGTGTCCAACACAATGCTGGCCCCGCTGATCAAGGAACTCGTGCTGCAGCTGCCGCCCGAGGCGGAGTTCTCATTTCGCGCCGGCTCCTTTGTTCAGGTGAGTTCCCCGCCCTACGCACTGGACTTCGCCGACATCGAGGTCGCCCCGAGCTGTGAGGCCGCGTGGAACCGGTTCGGCTGGCGCGCCCTGAAGGTCGCGAGCGCCGAGCCGGTCTCGCGCGCCTATTCGATCGCCAGCACGCCGGCCGAAACCGCGATCGGCCGACTCGTGCTCAATATCCGTCTCGCCGTCCCGCCGCCGGCTGCGCCGAACGATGCCCCGCCCGGGATCGTCTCCTCCTATCTGTTTGGCCTGGCCGCGGAGCAGAGAATCATCGTCTCCGGGCCCTTCGGCGATTTCCGGGTTCGGGAAACCGAGCGCGAGATGGTGTTGATTGCCGGCGGCGTCGGCATGGCGCCGATGCGCTCGATCATCTTCGACGAACTCGAGCGCAAGCACACCGGGAGGACCATTTCGTTCTGGTACGGGGCCCGCAGCAAGTCCGACGTCTTCTATGCCGAAGAATTCAGCGCGCTTGCCGAGCAGCACCCGAACTTCACGTGGACCGTTGCTCTTTCCGATCCCGATCCCGCGGACCCATGGCCCGGACCGGCCGGGTTCATCCATGAGGTGGTGCACCGCTCCCATCTGCAGCCCCATCCGGCACCCGAGGAGTGCGAGTTCTACCTGTGCGGACCGCCGCTGATGATCCACGCCGTGATGAATATGCTCGAGGATATCGGCGTCGATCGGGACGCGATCTTCTTCGACGATTTCGGGAGCTAGCGCCGTGCCGATGAACCGTCGCCATTTTCTCGCCCTGAGCTGCGTCGCACCGCTGTTCCCGGCGCAATCCGTACGCGCCGCCGCGACGTCCACTTTCGGTGGCCACGCTTTCGGATCCTACTGGCGCATCACTTGCCGCGAAGGCAGCAGCACCGATCGCCTGCGCGCGCGCATCGCGACGATCATCGCCTCCGTCGACGCGGCGATGTCCCCGTATCGCCCCGATTCGGAAATCGCGCGCTTCAATGCTTCCCGATCCACCGACTGGCTGGCCGTGTCGCCCCACACGCAAACCGTGGTGGCGGCCGCGCTGCATGCGGCGCGCCGCTGCCACGGCTCCTTCGACCCAACCGTGGGGCCGCTTGTCGGACGCTACGGCTTTGGTCCGATCGGCGGAAGCCGTCACGGCAATCATCGGCACCTGGCCGTGCGCGCCGGTGCGATCCGCAAGGACGACGCGGGCCTGACGCTGGATCTGTGCGGTATTGCCAAGGGACACGCGCTGGACCGCATGGTCGTCGCGCTCGACGCCCTCGGAATCACCGATTATCTGATCGAACTCGGCGGGGAGGTCTTTGCGCGCGGGCGGCACCCCGCGGGGCGGCGCTGGCAGGTGGCCGTCGAGGATCCCCGGGTCGAATCGAACGCGCTGGCGCACCTCGTCACGCTCGACGCCCAAGCCATCGCCACGTCGGGCAACAAGGTCAACGGATATGCGCTTTCCGGCCACCGCTACGGGCACATCATCGACCCGCTCACGCAGTCCGCCACCGCCACGAACCTGCTGTCGGTATCCGTCATGGCCAATGTCGCCATGTTGGCCGACGCGCTGGCAACCGGCATGATGGCCATGGGTCTGGAGCGGGCGGGCGCCTTTGCCCACAGCGAAGGCATGGACGCCCTGCTGCTGGCGCGCGACGGCACGGGCCTGAAATCGTTCCCCTTCGGTCGCTTCGCCGGCCGCATGCTGAGCTGAAGGAGGCGCATACATGGCAACGCTCTTTCTCGCGTTTCTGATCATCGTGGTATCCCTCGCAGGACTGGCAATCGGCGTCCTGACGGGGCGGCCGCCGCTCGCGGGAAGCTGCGGCGGACTGGCCTGCGGCGGCTGCGCGAAGGCCGCCAGCGGAGCGTGCAAGCGCGACAGCGGGGGCATGCAATGAGCGAGGCATCGACGATTGGCACGTACATGACCCGGGATCTCGTGACTTTCGCCCCGGACCTGGAAATCAATCACGCGGTCGCGCGTCTGATCGCAAGCAAGATCTCGGGCGCGCCGGTGGTGGACGATGCCGGAACACTCGTGGGCATCCTCACGGCGAAGGACAGTTTCCAGGCCGCGCTGCACGCGAGTTATTACCAGGGCTGGGGCGGCGTGGTCGCCGACTACATGAGCACACCGGTCCAGACCATGGACATCGGGCTTGACATCGTCGCCGCGGCCGAGCAGTTTCTGGCGAGTCCCTACCGGCGTTTTCCGGTTATGGAGAACGGCCGCCTGGTCGGCATCATTTCGCGCCTGGACCTGCTGCGGGCGTTCAGCCGCCAATGGTGAGCGCGGCGCCCGGACCGCGCGCAGGCGGCGCGATCCCGCGCGCTATGATTCAGGCTCCTTGATCCCCGGCGGAGCCCTCGTGACCCATCGCTTTCAGACCGTTGCGGTCGTCGGTGCCGGCGCCGTCGGCAGCTTCTTCGGCGCCATGCTCGCGCGTGCGGGTCATCGGGTGACCCTGATCGGGCGCGCTGCACACGTGCAGGCCATCGAACGCGATGGGCTGCGCCTCGAGATGGCCGGACGTGTCGAGTCGATTCGCATGGCGGCCAGCGAGGACCTGGCGGCGCTGCGCGGCGCGGATCTCGTGCTCTTCAGCGTCAAGTCCACCGACACGCAGACCGTCGCGAGTCAGATCGCGCCGCATCTGGACCCCGGCGCGCTGGTCGTGAGCCTGCAAAACGGGGTGGAGAACGCGCCGACGATCGCGCGCCACGTCAGCCAGATCGTCGTGCCCGCCGTGGTGTACGTCGCCACGGCGATGCCCGCGCCCGGCTGCGTCCAGCATCACGGCCGCGGCGACCTGGTCATCGGCGCCTTGCGCGCCGAGGCGGCGCCGGACGAGGCGACCACGCAGCGACTGCAGGACCTGGCCGATTTCTTCGCCGCCGCCCATGTGCCGGTACGCATCAGCGACGACGTGACGGCCGAGCTGTGGTCCAAGCTGATGGTGAACTGTGCCTACAACGCCATCTCCGGCCTCGCGCAGGCGAGCTACGCGCAGCTCGCTGCCCTGCCGTCGATTCGCGCGCTGCAGCAGGCCGTCGTGCGCGAAGTGGTGGCCCTCGCCGACGCCGAGGGTGTGCAGCTGCCCTTGCAGCCGGCGCTCGAGGCGATGGAGCGCATTGCCGTGGCGATGCCCGCGCAGCTGTCGTCCACCGCACAGGACATGGCGCGCAGCAAACCCAGCGAGATCGACCACCTGAACGGTTTCGTGGCGCGGCGCGGCCGCGAGCTGGGCATTCCGACTCCCGTCAACGAGACGCTGCACGCTCTGGTCAAGCTGGTCGAGGCGGGTTATGCCGGCGCCTGAGGCGTCGGCGCCGGTGCCGGCTGCGTTCGCGCAAGCCCTGCGCGAACTGGGGCTGGCCGGCTCGCGGCCGCTGAGCGGCTGGCCGCTGACCGGTGGGGTGTCCTCCGACATCTGGCACATCGAGACCGATCAGGGCCCGATCTGCGCCAAGCGCGCACTCTCCAAACTGCGCGTGGCCGCCGACTGGCGCGCGCCCATCGAGCGCAACCGCTACGAGGCGCGCTGGATGCAGGTGGCGAACGAAGCCGTCCCGGGCTGCGCGCCGCAGGTGCTCGGCCAGCACGGCGAACTCGGCGTGCTGGTGATGCGCTTCCTGCCGCCTTCCGATTACCCCCTGTGGAAGCAGGTACTGCGCGCGGGCCACGCGGATCTCGCGACGGCGCGTGCGGTCGGTCGCATGCTCGCGCGGATCCACAGTCATTCGGCAGCACGACCGGAGCTCGCCGCGCAGTTCGACACCGGCACGATCTTCTTCGACATCCGGCTCGAGCCCTATCTGCTCGCCACGGCGCGCCGGCATCCCGAAGTGGCGCCGGCGCTGGAAGCGCTGGTCGCAGCGACCCAGGCGCACGCCGTGGCCCTGGTGCACGGCGATGTCAGCCCGAAGAACATTCTCCTCGGGCCGCAGGGTCCGGTGCTGCTCGACGCGGAATGCGCGTGGTGGGGCGACCCGGCCTTCGACATCGCCTTCTGCCTGAACCACCTGTTGCTCAAGTGCCTGTGGAATCCGCCGGCCACGGACGCCTTTCTCGCGGCCTTCGACGCGCTTTCCGCCACCTATCTGCAGGGAGTGGACTGGGAACCGTGCGCGGCGCTCGAGCGGCGCGCCGCGGCGCTGCTGCCCGGTCTGCTGCTCGCGCGCGTCGACGGCAAGTCACCCGTGGAGTACATCGACAGCGACGCCCAGCGCGACACCGTGCGGCGCGTGGCGGTGCCCCTGTTGCGAAAGCCCGTCGCGCGTCTGCAGGCAATCGGGGCAGCGTGGCATGAGGAGTTGGAACGATGAACGAACACGACATCCGCACAATCCATGCCCGGCGCGTGTGGGACAGCCGCGGCCGGCCGACCGTCGAGGCCGAAGTGACGCTTGCCGGTGGCGCCGTGGGGCGCGCGATCGTTCCGGCCGGTGCGTCCAAGGGCACGCGCGAGGCGCTCGAGCTGCGCGACGCGACGCCGCGCTTCGGTGGCCTGGACGTGCTGCGCGCGGTCGACAACGTCAACGGCGCGATCGCGCGCGCGCTCGCCGGCATGCCCGCCGACGATCAGGCGGCACTCGACCAACGCCTGATCGATCTCGACAGCACGCCCGCCAAGACGCGGCTCGGCGCCAATGCGACGCTTGCCGTGTCGATGGCGGCAGCGCACGCGATGGCGGCGTTGCGCGGTGTGCCGCTCTACCACCACCTCGGTGGTGCCGATGCCGCGTTGCTGCCGATGCCGCAGATCCAGATTTTCGGTGGCGGCGCGCACGCCGGCCGGCGCGTCGACATTCAGGACTTCATGATCGTCTGCCCTGGCGCACAGCACTTCACGCAGGCGCTCGAGTGGACTGCCGAGGTCTACCGCAGCGCCGGCGAGTTGATGCGCTCGCGGGGCGCGAGCTTCGGCGTGGCCGACGAAGGCGGCTGGTGGCCCGATTTCGCCACCAACGAGCAGGCCCTCGAAACGCTCGTGGCCGCCATCGAGCGCGCCGGCTTCGTGCCCGGCGCGCAGGTGGCCATCGCGCTCGACGTGGCGGCCTCCGAGTTCGGCCGCGACGGACGCTATACGCTCGGACTCGAGTCGCGCGAACTGGATTCCGACGGTCTCACCGAGTTGCTGCTCGCCTGGATCGACAAGTATCCGATCGTCTCGATCGAAGACCCGCTGGCCGAGGACGACCTCGCGGGTTTTGCGCGCTTCACGCAGGCCGCCGGCCACCGGCTGCAGATCGTCGGCGACGACCTGCTCGTGTCCGACGCCCGGCTCGTGCGCGAGGCCGCCGCCGCCGGCGCCGCCAACACCGTGCTGCTCAAGCCCAACCAGCGCGGCACGCTCACCGAGACGCTGCAGGCGTGGCAGGCGGCGAAGTCGCTCGGCTACGCCGGCATCGTGTCCGCGCGCTCCGGCGAGACCGAAGACACCACGATCGTGCACCTGGCCATCGGCTGGGGCGCCGGGCAACTGAAGGTCGGCTCCTTCGCGCGCGGCGAGCGCATGGCCAAGTGGAACGAGGCGCTGCGCATCGAGGAGCGGCTCGGGGAGCGTGCGCGTTTCGCGGGCGCCGGGGTGTTCGGGCGGAATCCCGCGGCGAGGGAATGAGTGACGAACGGTGGCGCTGACGACGGGTGGCGCGCCACCGTGTCCCGATGCGTCTACGCCTGCATTCCCTTGGTGGGATTGATCAGGTACTTCGCGCCCGTGGCGCGCCTGCCGTATTCCGCGATCACGTCCGGCAGCAGCACCTCTGCCAAAGAGATTTCCCGCGCATAGGTGCTGGCGAACGTGCTCTTCAACTCGGCCACCACGCGGTCTCTCAGCGCCTGGTTCGCCGCGGGCCCGATCTTCTGCAGAAACGGAAACAACAGCCAGCCGCCGATCCCCCAGGCCATACCGAAGCGGCGCTGGAATTCGGTCGGTCCCATGTCGAGGCTGCCGTAGAGATAGACCTGCTTGTGCGTCGCCGAGCCGTATCGGCTGTACTCGGTGGCGTTTCGGTTCAGCGCCGCCTCCATGCAGGTCAGGATCTGACCCGCGAGCTTGCCACCCCCCGTCGCATCGAAGGCGATCGTTGCGCCCGTATCGACCAGAGCCTGCGTGAGATCCGCCATGAAGGTGGCCGAAGTCGCATTGCACACGTGCGTGGCCCCCATCGAACGCAGCAGTTCCTCCTGCTCGGGCTTGCGCACGATATTGACCAGGCCCACCTTGTCCTTGATGCAGATCCGGTTGAGCATCTGGCCCAGGTTCGACGCTGCCGCGGTGTGCACCAGTGCGGTGTGGCCCTCGCGTCGCATGGTCTCGACCATGCCGAGCGCAGTCAGCGGGTTGACGAAGCAGGCGGCGCCCTCGGCGGCCGAGATTCCCGCGGGCAGCGCCAGGCACTGGCTCACTTTGACGGTGCGATACTGCGCATACATCGCGCCCCCGATGACGGCCACGGTGGTGCCAAGCAGCGCCTGCGCGGCAGGCGACGAGCCCGTGTCGACGACGATGCCCGCGCCCTCGTTGCCCACCGGCAGGAATTGGCCCAGCCGGGCCTCCATACTCTTCATGGCGGCTTCGGAAATGCGCGCGGTGAGAACGGCGTTGACGCCCGCGCCCTTCACCTGCGCCGTGCCCATGTCCGCCGCGCCGAACAACAAGCCGATGTCGGATGGATTGATCGGTGCCGCCCCGACCTGAACGACCACTTCGTCCGGCGCCGGCTCGGCAATCGGGACGCTGAGCAGCGAAAGCTCCAGTTCGCCCCCGGCCTTGACCAGGGAGCGAAGTTGCAGCCCGCTGCGGCTTGGTTTGGTGTTCATGGTTTTCTCCTGTGGGACGGGCGCCGCCGGCGATGTCAGCGGGCGCGCGCGCGGTGAGCCGGTCGGCTGCGAAGGAAGGAGATCGCTGACCTCAGCGTAGCGCGAGTGAGCGGTTTGGTGGCGGAAAGGGGTCTGTCAAGACCCCGCGCCAATTCTAGCTCCCGCGTCGATCTAAGGTCCGTCCCCCGATGGTCCCCCGACACAGGGGGTTGAAAATCGCGTCCACGACTCTTGCAGGGCCTTCACTTTTCCGGCTGTGCAGTTTGCCGGGGCCACCTCTGTCACTTGGCGGGCTGCGTCAAGTCGCTGACCATCTGTGTTGCAAGTACCGCCGACAAATCTTCCAACTCGGTCCGCACCGCCTGACCATCGCTGACGCCCCAATCAGCAGTCGTCATCTTCTTGGCACTCAATGCCCGATAGTTTTTGACGAACACCGCCTCCGGAACATCCGCGCGCATCACCTCGAGACTGCCGGAAGCTTGCAGCGCCCAAGGCACCTCCGGGCCGGAGCCCACTGTAGCGAATTCAGTCATCGCGATGCGCAGCGTCCACCCGGAACGCGTCGCCGACGCCTGCGCGCCGGCAATCGGCAGCTCGACGGCCAACTTCGCTCGCACCTTCTGCTGTACGTAGGTGGCCATGCGCTCGCGGACGCCGGGCGCCGTCAGGGCCGTCTTCAGTAGGCTTCGCTTGACTTCGACGCTCTCGGCACTTTCCGCCAGTGCCGTGCCGATCGCGGCGCCGCTGACGGCGCCGATGACCGCGAACCCCGCGCCCACCCCCAAAAAACATACGGGGGCAATCGGACCGGCCATAAGGCAGGACATTAATCCTAACCCGGCCCCGGTGCCAGCCCCCTTGGCCGCGCCCTTGGCAGCGCCCTTGCCCTTTCCGGAAGGGCCGTCGAGCACCAGCGCTGACTCGGCGGTGCCCGAGACGATCATCGCCCGACTGAGGTCGAGCTCCGGAGGAATGGTCGGGACGCTGGCGCACCCCGTGGCAAAAATGCAGACGGCCGACAGCAGCGTTCGCGAGAAGTGGTTCATGTCAGGCTCCTGCCACACTGGGCGGCTCGACACCTGCTGTGCCTTCTTCCGCTGTCGATTCGACCGGTTCTACTACGGCGGCGTCCCTTTCAAGCCTCGCTCGGAGTCCTTCGGCCAAGGCGTCATTTGCCAGATCGCGGAAATTCATTTCGTCCTCCCGGCTGCCGTGCCTGATTCTGCACCCCGGCAGGAGTGGTGAGAACCCCACGAAAGGAGTAAATATCCCCCGGCAGAGCCGGGGGCATTAGTTTGTGAGCCGCTCGAAGCGGCTGGTCGGGGTCGCTAACGCGGCCCCGCATTCTCGGAGTCACCGAATCGGTGACCGCTCATCTCCACAGGCCAAGCTGTTCCAAACG
>JAGXFR010000020.1 GCA_024637155.1 Burkholderiaceae bacterium
CGAGAGCGCCCCCGAACCGCTCAGGTTGCCACCGTGCGCGAAGGGCAGCAGGTAATTCGGCCGGTGCGGGATGAAGGCGAGCCGGTCGCCGCGCAACCGCTCCTCGTCGGCGAGCCGACGCAGGATCGGGGTGTCGGTGGACGCCAAAGCCACCGCAACGGGGGCGAACGGTGGCGCGGCCGTGTTCCCGTCGCTGGATGGGACCGCAGCCTCTCGTGCCGGGCCGGGGGTCGGCGTGGCGCAGCGTGCGCGCAGGCTCGCCACCGATGCGCTCGGATCCGCATCCCGCAGCGCTTCGAGCAGGCAGCGTTCGCGTTCCGTCACGGGCTGCGCGGCAACCGGCATCGCCAGCAACGCCGCGCAGATCACGGCCGCCAGGCGCGGCCCGATTGGCAGCGCCCGCCGCGCCACGGCGAAATCCGTTGCCCTGCTCATCGCCGCCGCCGGCGCGGGGTTGCCAGCCAGCCGTCGCGCAGGCGCAGCGCGGCGGCGCTCGCGCGCGCCTCGAGCGTCAGCTTCGGCTCGCTGGGCGGGGGAGCCGCGAGCACCACCTCGCACGCGAGGAGTTCGTCGCGACGGAAGGCGTGCAGGCGCAATTTCTGCCCGGCCCGACGCCGTTCGAGCAGCGCCTGCAGCCCCGCCTCGTCGACGCGCAGTCCGTCGGCGGCGATGATCACGTCGCCGCCCGCCAGTCCGGCACGCTCGGCCGGGCCATCGCTGTACGCGGTGGCGATCTCGAGCGCGCCGGCGCGCGTGACGAGCTTGGCGCCGAGCAAGGCGCCCCCCTTGGTCGCCGCGTGGAGCGCCAGCTTCACCCCGGCGCCGCGCAGCAGTCGCGTCAGCGGCAGGTCCGCCGTGCCTTCGGTCCATGCCCGGATCTGCCGGCCCAGCTTCAGTCCGGTCACCGCCTCCAATTCCGCGGGAAATGCGCCTTCTTCGAGTCCCGCACCGACGCGCTCGAACGCGCGCCCGAATCGCCGCCAGAGGTGCCGCATCACGTCGTCCAGCGAGCGCTTGCCGGCGCTGCGCTGCCGGATCGTCAGGTCCAGCGCGAGGGCGACGAGCGCACCCTTGGTGTAGTAGCTGACGATCGCGTTGGGCGAGTTCTCGTCCTGGCGGTAGTAACGCGACCACGCGTCGAAGCTCGACGCGGTCACGCTCTGCAGCGCGCGTCCCGGGCCCCGCATCACATTGGCGATCGTCTCGCCGAGCGCCTCGAAATAGTCCTCGACGCCGAGCACGCCCGATCTCAGCAGCAGCAGGTCGTCGTAGTAGGAGGTAAAGCCCTCGAAGACCCACAGCAGTCGCGTGTGGCTTTCGCGCGCGAGTTCGTATGGAGCGAAGACCTGCGGCTTGATGCGCTTGACGTTCCAGGTGTGGAAATACTCGTGGCTCGCCAGTCCGAGGAACTTGCGGTACGCCGGTGGCAGACCCGTCATGCCCGGGTACGGCAGACCGTTGCGCGAACAAATCAGCGCCGTGCTGGCGCGGTGCTCGAGGCCGCCGTAACCGTCGCCGATTGCGTCCACCAGGAACAGATAGCGCGTCATCGGCGCGCTGCGCGTGCGCGGCTCGAAGAAGCGCACCTGCGTCGCGCAGACCGCGCGCAGATCGGCGCTGAGCCGCGCGAAATCCGTATCGTGCCGACCGGTGAGCGCGATGTCGTGGCGCGCTCCTCCTGCCTCAAAGGAGGCCAGTGCGAAGTCGCCCATCTCGACGGGATGATCGAGGAGTTCGTCGTAATCCCCGGCCTGGTAGTCGCCGAATCCGAACTCGGGCGCGCCGGCAGGCGGCAGCGTGGTTGCGACGCGCCAGTGCGGAAATTCGGCTCCCGGCGGCGGATCGATGCGCACCCCGCAGGCTTCGCTCTCCCTGCCGTGCACCCGCAGGAACACGCTCGCGCCATTGAAGAATCCGTGGGTCGCATCGAGGTGTGCGCCGCGCACCGACAAGTCCCACGCATAGACGCGGTAGCGCAGTTCGAGGACGCCCTGGCAAGGTGCCGCCTGCCAGGTGTGCTTGTCGCGCTTCTCGAGGCGCAGCGGCTTGCCGCGGGAGCGCGCCTCGATCGTGACGATCTGGCGCGCGAAATCACGGATCAGGTAGCTGCCGGGAATCCAGGCGGGCAGCGAGAAGAGCTGCCCGGACGGTTCCGGATTCGCCACGCGCAGCACCACCTCAAAGAGGTGCGCCTGCGGGTCGATGGGAACGATCCGGTAGCCGAGCGCGATGGGGTGCTTAGCTAAGGACATCAAAGCGCAGCGTGACGAGGTCGGCGGGGAAGTCGATATCCTGCACGATTCCGGGGTCGTCGACATCGAGCAGAGTGACGCGCTGGCGCGCGAGCAACTGGCCCACGCTCGCGTCGTCGGTGCAGGCGGCCAGCCGGGCGAATTGTCCGGCACCGCACACGAGGGGGTAGCCGCGCTGGCCGTCGTGGCACGGCGCCACGATCGTGTCCGGCGCGCGGGGTGTCGCGAGCAGCCGGGTCAGCGACTCGTCGCGCACCGCCGGCATGTCGGCCGGCAGGATGACCAGCGCCTGCGGGTCGTAGCGCCGCCGTGCCTCGTGGACACCCGCCGCGAGACTGTAGCCGAGACCCTCGGGTTGCGCCGCGCGCGTCACCGTTTCGCAGCCCTCGGCGACGAGGTAAGCGCGCAAGTCCGTGTCGTCGGGCGCGGTCACGGCGATCACGTGGCGGCAGTGCGCGACGAGCAGCCGCGCGGCGTGGCAGGCGAGCGGCATGCCCGCGAAGGGCGCGAGCAGCTTGTTGACCGCGCCGCTGCGGTCAAAGCGCGTTCCGGGCCCGGCGGCAAGCAGGATGCCGACCAGCGCGCGGCGCTCGGCGGGCGCCGGCTGCGGGAATCTGCCGCGACGCAGCACGCTGCCGTTCAGCGCGCGACGTCCACGACGAGGCGGCCACGTACCGCGCCATCGAGCAGGCGCGGCGCCCATTCCAGCGCCTCGGCCAGGCTGATTTCCGCGGCCATGCGCTCGAGGAGCGCCGGGTCGAGTTCACGCGCGAGGCGTTCCCACGCGGTGCGCCGGTCATCGCTCGGGCACATCACCGAATCGACGCCGATCAGCTTGACGCCACGCAGGATGAAGGGCGCCACGCTGGCCGGGAAGTCCATCGCGCCGGCCAAGCCGCAGGCCGCGACCACGCCGCGATAGCGCGTCTGCGCGCAGGCGTTGGCCAGCGTCGTCGAGCCAACCACGTCGACCACCCCGTTCCAGCGCTCCTTTTGCAGAGCCCGGCCCGCGGTGGCGAGCGCGCTGCGCTCGATCAGTTCCGCGGCGCCGAGCGCTTGCAGGTAGTCGGCCTCCTGCGGCCGCCCCGTGGAGGCGACGACCCGGTGGCCCAGATGCGCGAGCAGCGCCACGGCAACGCTGCCGACGCCGCCGGCGGCACCCGTGACGAGCACCTCGCCGCCGGGGGCCAGTCCGTGGCGCTCGAGCATCATCACGCACAGCATCGCGGTGTAGCCGGCGGTGCCGATCGCGGCGGCCTGGCGCGTGCTGATCGCCTCGGGCAGGCGCACGAGCCAGTCACCGGGAACCTTCGCGCGCTCCGCGAGGCCACCCCAGTGCACTTCCCCCGCACCCCAGCCGTTCGACACGACGCGATCGCCCGCTTTCCACTGCGGATGTCCGCTCGATTCGACGAGGCCCGCGAAGTCGATGCCGGCCACCATCGGCCACTTGCGCACCACCGGGCTGCGGTTGGCGATCGCCAGCCCGTCCTTGTAGTTGAGCGTCGAGTACTCGACGCGCACCAGCACGTCGCCTTCCTGTCCATCCAGCGCTGTGTCCTCGAGCTGCTGCAGCGAGGCGCGAAAAGCGGAGTCCACCTGTTCGAGAAGGATGGCGCGGAACATGAAGCTCTCCCGGTAAGGCGTTGCATGGGCAACGGGTATGCGCATTGTCGCCAATTCCGCCGGGGACCGTCCAATGGACCCCCGGGACCCCGGAATCCGGCGAGCGGTTCCGCGCTGCTGACGAGCGTGCCGATTTCCATTTGTGCGCGTGGCTCATTGCGGTACGATGGGCGCATTCCACACCGATCAGAGGGAAAAAGCGATGAAAAGCGAATCCTGCCGCATTCGGGCCCTTCGTCTCCGCACCCTGGGCCTGGGCGCCCTCGCGTCACTGACCCTGTCCGCCTGCGGCGGCGGCGGGGGGATCTCGGGAACCGTGCCGCCTACCGGCCCCGTGTGCAATTCGACGACCGGGGTAGCGGCGGGATACTCCATGGGAACCTGCAGTTCGGCAACCGCGCTCATTTCACTGGGCCGCCCCATCGATGCGGCCGTGACGATCGCGCCGGGGCCGAACTACTCGGTGACGCTGCCACTGCCGGGCGGGGACCCGGTCCCGACCCACAACCTCGACGCGACGAATATCAGCACGCTCAACACCCTGGGCGACGTGCGCGGGCTGTACCTGCAGAAGGACTACGGCGCCGGGGCATACATCGCGATCGGCGACTTCGCCAGTGCGGTCGATCGAACGAGCGGGAATTCGAAGTTTGCCGGCGGCGCGCTTTCCTACACCAATTTCGGGCTCTGGGAACGCTTCGTCAGCGCGAACGAGGGCTACTACGGTGGCTGGTTCCTGCCGCGCAACTCCGCTGCCGCCAACCCCGTCCTGCCCATCACCGGCAGCGCGACCTACACCGGCGTGCTCGTCGGGGCGCTCGCGCCGGTGAACGGCAATCCGCCTCTCTACGGGCTGTCCGGCGCGATTTCGCTGACCACGAACTTTGCAACCAGCGCGGTGAACGGGACCATGTCCGGGTTCATGCTCTCGAACCAGCTTCTCACGGGACCGGTCGCGGCCCCCATCAATCCGGTCAACCTGAGCGGGTCGATCTCAGGCAGCGGCTTCTCCGGGACGATGCCGGCGGGCGGGGGGAGCGGCGCTGCCAGCGGTACGTTCCAGGGTGCGTTCTTCGGTCCGTCCGCGGCCGGCGGACCCCCCGAGGTGGCCGGGCGCTTCCAGTTCGTGACCCCGGACGCCCAGCAGATTGTCGGCGCCTTCGGCGCCCGCCAGTAACGCAGGACCTGCGCGCAGGTGTTCGCCCTGCGGGCGCTGGTCCTCTCGGCGCTGCTCGCCTGCTCCGCGCTGTCTTACGCGCAGACGCTGGACGAACAACTCGAGCGCGCGCGCCAGCTGATCGAATCCGGGCAGGCGCCCGCCGCCCGGTCGCTTTTGGCGGGATTGCTCGACGAAGCCAGTGTCGATCCGATCGAGGTGCGCTTTCTGCTCGGCATGGCGAGTCTGGGCGCGGGCGATCCGGCGCGCGCGATCGCGATCTTCCGCGCGCTACTGGTCGAACACCCGGAGTTGACACGGATCCGTCTCGAACTCGCGCGCGCGCTGTTCGAGACGGGCGACGATGCGAGCGCGCGTTTTCATTTCGAGCGCTTGCGTGCGAGCGAGGATCTGCCGGCGGCGGTGGCGGCGAACGTCGAGCGTTTTCTCGCGGCGCTGCGTGCGCGGCGCGGCTGGAGCGCCGGGCTCACCGTGGCGATCCTCCCGGACAGCAACGTCAACACCGGCACCACCCTGCACAGCGTGACGCTCTACGGACTGCCGGGCTTCGTCCCTTCGGAGGACTTGCGCCAGCGCAGCGGCCTCGGGCTCTACGTGCACGGGTCTCTCGGGCGGGCGTGGCCGCTGGGTCCGAATTTCGGCCTGATCGCGCGCGGCACGCTGTTGCGCCGCGACTTCCCCGGCAGCCGCTTTGACGACATGATCCTGCGCGCGGACATCGGGCCGCGCTGGAACGGGACGCGCGACGAGATCGGCGTGCTGGGTGTCGCCAGCGAGCGCTGGGTCGCCAACGATCGGGCGAGCAGCGGCGCCGGCGCGCGCATCGAGTGGGTGCGCCGCATCGATCGCTTCTGGCACAGTGAACTGGCGCTCGAGCGGGTCGACTATCGCTGGCGCTTCTTCCCCGAACTCGACGGCCCCATCTCGCAGTTCTCGGCCGTGCAGCGCTGGAACCTCGACGCCACGACGACGGTGCACGCCGGCGTCGAACTGCACCGCGAGCAGCTCGTCTCCCGGGCGCTGAGCAACCGACGGGTGTCGGTTCTGTTTGGCGGCAACCGGGATTTTCGGCACGGCTGGTCGCTCGGTGCGCAATGGCGCTACGGCGTCACGCGCTACGACGAGGCGCTCGCCGCGTTTGAATTCGTCGACCGGCGCGACACCACCCACACCCTGAGCCTGTCGATCGCGCAGCGCACCCTGCAGTGGCGCGGAATGATGCCCGTGCTCTACCTCACCTTCGTTGTGAACGACTCGTCGCTCGAACTCTACGACTACCGGCGCGTGATCGCGCAGATCGGTCTGTCGCGCAATTTCTGAGCGGCCTCCCGGCTATCATCGGTGCAGCGGTGCGCGCGTGGCGTGCGCCATGTCCCGACCACCAGGAGGCAAGCCATGTCCTACGAACTGATTCTCGTCGAGACCCGCGCTCGCGTGGGCCTGATCACGATCAACCGACCCAAGCAGCTCAATGCGCTCAACGACGCGCTGATGGATGAACTCGGCGCGGCGCTGCTCGCGTTCGATGCAAACGACGCGATCGGAGCGATCGTGCTCACCGGCAGCGAGAAGGCTTTCGCCGCCGGAGCGGACATCGCCGCGATGGCGAAGTTCGATTTCATGGACGCCTACAAGGGCGAATACATCACCCGAAACTGGGAGACGATCCGGCGGGTGCGCAAGCCGGTGATCGCCGCGGTGGCGGGCTTCGCGCTCGGCGGCGGGTGTGAACTCGCGATGATGTGCGACATCATCATCGCGGCGGACACGGCACGCTTCGGCCAGCCCGAGATCAAGCTCGGGGTGATCCCCGGAGCGGGCGGCACGCAGCGTCTGCCGCGCGCCGTTTCCAAGGCCAAGGCGATGGATCTGTGCCTGACCGCGCGGATGATGGATGCCGCCGAAGCCGAGCGCGCCGGGCTCGTCTCGCGGGTGGTGCCGGCCGAGCGCCTGCTCGAGGAAGCGCTTGCCGCGGCGACGACGATCGCCGGCTTCTCGCTGCCCGCCGTGATGATGGCCAAGGAGGCCGTGAACCGGGCCTTCGAGTCCTCGCTTGCCGAGGGGATTCTCCACGAGCGCCGCCTGTTCCACTCCCTCTTCGCCACCGCCGATCAGAAGGAAGGAATGGCGGCCTTCGTGGAGAAGCGTGCACCCGAGTTCCGGCACCGGTAGCGGGCGTGTTGGCAACAAATAGACTTGTCCGGTTTTGTAGCAAATAGATTGTCCGCTTTTGTCCGGGTCAGTCAGGCGTGGAGGGCGTAGCCCGTAACGCCTGACTGACCCGGCGGCTGTCGCGGCGGACCTACGCGGCAGCCTGGTGATCAAGTGCCTTGGGCTGCCCCGCGGCGGTGTACTCGGCCAGCGTGCGCGGCCCGTGCAGAATCGCCAAGGTGCCGTCGGTGCGCCGCAGCACGGCCACCTTGGCCTTGACGTAGTGGCAGCGATATCGGTCGGCTGGGATCTGCAGCTTCATCGCCTCGAAGCTCACGCAGTTGTCGTTGCCCACCGTGCGCTCGAAGCGCTCGCACAGGAAGTCGTGCAGCGCGCCGCCGATCCAGGCCACGAAGGCGCTGCCTTCCTCCATCGCCGGCTGCGCGAACTCGGCGTTGAACGCCACGCGGTAATGTTCCTGCAGATATCGGTTGGCCTGCGCCATGTCGGTGATACCCGCCAGTGCCAGCTCGCGCACCAGGCGCTCCTGGTGAGTGCGGAACATCCGCTCCGAGCGCCCGCGCGCCTCGGGTGAGTAGGCGGCGATCATCTCGATGCCGAGCCGCTGCAGCGCTTTGCCGAACTGGGTGGGGTTCTTGCGATCCACCTTGCCGCCCGCCTCGGGGGTGTGCCAATAGTGGCTGCCCCGGTCCGAGTAAAAGCTCGAGAACAGCCCGCGCTGCGCAATCACCTCGTGCACCCCGCGCAGGCTGCTCGCCGTGCCCTCCTGGGCGACGAAGAACATCGAATAGTGCTCGTTGGTCGCATCGTCCATCGTCACGATCAGATCCCAGCGCTGCCCCGCCACCCACTCGTGCGTGCTGCCGTCCTGATGGATCATCAGCCCCGGCCACGGCGAGCGATCGCGCCGCTTGCGATGCGCACCACGCCGCTGGGCACGCACCACCAGCCCCGAGTCCTGCAACCGGCTCTTGACCCAGGTGTAGCTGCGCTCGCCACCGTCGCGCCGGTACCAGGCAAAGAAGTGCTTGGCGCTCCAGCCCGTGTGTCGGCTCCGATACTGCTCGGTCATGCGCATCACCTCATCGACCGGCGCCCTGCGCTGCGAGACCTGTTCGAGCCGATGGTCGATCAGCCCGGCCAGGCCCTCCTCGTCGTAGCGCACCCGGTAACGGCGGAATGTCCGTTCACACACCCCCAGCAGACTGGCCGCTTCGCACTGCGTCAGACGTCCCTCCTGCCAGCCTCCATACGCCTCCTCGAATCGCATCTTCCGGATCTCCTGTAGCAACTCCGTCCGCTTCATCTCGTCCCCCTCCGGGGGACAAGTGTGAAACCGGACAGATCACTTGCTACAAGACCGGACAGACTACTTGCTTGCTACAGCACCGGTAGCGGGCGGTGCGAGCTTCTTCGCGATGTGCTAACATGGCGGACTCGATTGATGATTTTCACCACCTCCAGAAGCATCGGTGATGAAGAGCAAAAATCGGAGCGGTCGGGCCCTGCGGGGCGCGGTCGGCAGGCCGGTTGTCGTGGGGTTGCAACGGTTCCAAAGAAGCTTGCAGCCTTCCCGGCCAACCGGCTTGACAGTGAGAAACGGGCTTGTCATAATTCCGCTTCTCTGCAGTTCGAAAAGCAAAACAGCGCGGCGAACTGCCTGATCTTTAACAACCAACAGCCGATAAGTGTGGGCGTTTGAACGAAAGCGCGAACTGCACGGTGTCAAAACCGTACAGCTCGATGATAGAAACGCTCACACGGTAAGAAGATATTTTTCTCGGTGAAAGCCGAGAGTTATGTCAGATTCCGTTTGAGAAGCTTTCCTTGAGAAAGCAAACCAAGAGATTAAACTGAAGAGTTTGATCCTGGCTCAGATTGAACGCTGGCGGCATGCCTTACACATGCAAGTCGAACGGCAGCACGGGGGCAACCCTGGTGGCGAGTGGCGAACGGGTGAGTAATGCATCGGAATGTGCCCAATAGTGGGGGATAGCCCGGCGAAAGCCGGATTAATACCGCATACGCACTATGGTGGAAAGCGGGGGACCGTAAGGCCTCGCGCTATTGGAGCAGCCGATGTCGGATTAGCTAGTTGGTGAGGTAAAGGCCCACCAAGGCTACGATCCGTAACTGGTCTGAGAGGACGACCAGTCACACTGGGACTGAGACACGGCCCAGACTCCTACGGGAGGCAGCAGTGGGGAATTTTGGACAATGGGGGAAACCCTGATCCAGCAATGCCGCGTGTGTGAAGAAGGCCTTCGGGTTGTAAAGCACTTTTGGCAGGGAAGAAACGGTTCATGCTAATACCATGAACTAATGACGGTACCTGCAGAATAAGCACCGGCTAACTACGTGCCAGCAGCCGCGGTAATACGTAGGGTGCAAGCGTTAATCGGAATTACTGGGCGTAAAGCGTGCGCAGGCGGCTTTGCAAGACAGGTGTGAAATCCCCGGGCTTAACCTGGGAACTGCATTTGTGACTGCAAGGCTAGAGTGTGTCAGAGGGAGGTGGAATTCCGCGTGTAGCAGTGAAATGCGTAGAGATGCGGAGGAACACCGATGGCGAAGGCAGCCTCCTGGGATAACACTGACGCTCAGGCACGAAAGCGTGGGGAGCAAACAGGATTAGATACCCTGGTAGTCCACGCCCTAAACGATGTCAACTAGTTGTCGGGGATTTATTTCCTTGGTAACGCAGCTAACGCGTGAAGTTGACCGCCTGGGGAGTACGGCCGCAAGGTTAAAACTCAAAGGAATTGACGGGGACCCGCACAAGCGGTGGATGATGTGGATTAATTCGATGCAACGCGAAAAACCTTACCTACGCTTGACATGCCAGGAACTTTCCAGAGATGGATTGGTGCCCGAAAGGGAACCTGGACACAGGTGCTGCATGGCTGTCGTCAGCTCGTGTCGTGAGATGTTGGGTTAAGTCCCGCAACGAGCGCAACCCTTATCATTAGTTGCTACGCAAGGGCACTCTAATGAGACTGCCGGTGACAAACCGGAGGAAGGTGGGGA
>JAGXFR010000021.1 GCA_024637155.1 Burkholderiaceae bacterium
AAGATCGACCGATCGTTCATCCAGGACATCGTCGCCGACCCGAACGACGTCTCGATCACGCGGGCGATCATTCAGCTTGCGCACCAGTTGCGCCTCGAAGTCGCCGCCGAGGGCGTCGAGACCGAAAGCCAGCTTGGACTGCTGATCGCCAACGGGTGCGACGTGATCCAGGGCCATTTCTTCTCCCGGGCCTGTCCGGCCGACGAGATCACGACCATGTTGCGCGCCGGGCGCGGGCTGCCACCGGACATGCTTCCGAGCGCACGCGGCGGGCGGACCCTGCTGCTGGTCGACGACGAGGAGAACATCATTGCGGCCCTGCGCCGCCTGCTGCGCCGTTCAGGCTACCGGGTTCTGACCGCCGGAAGCGCTCAGGAGGGGCTGGCGGTGCTCGCTCGCGACAAGGTCGATGTCATCATCTCCGATCAGCGCATGCCGGGCATGACCGGGGTCGAATTCCTGCGGCGCGTCAAGGTAATCCACCCCGACACGGTGCGCATCGTGCTCTCGGGATACACCGAGTTGCAGTCGATTACGCAAGCCATCAACGAAGGCGCTATTTACAAGTTCCTGACCAAACCCTGGGACGAGCCGCTGCTTCTGGCAAACATCGACGAGGCCTTCAAACACAAGGACATGATCGATGACAACCGGCGACTCGCTGCGCAGATCGTGAGCAGTCATCACGAACTGGCCTACGCCAATGCGCAGCTCGAGCAGGCCCTCGCTGCCCAGCTCGAGCAGGCCACGCAGTGAACTGCTGCCCGGTCTCGAGGACGCCGCCGGTGCCGTCTTCGCAGCGGGCGACGGGGCGAGGTATCGCGTCGAGCGGCGCCCGATGGGCGCGCGCATCGCGCCCGCCATGGAACTGCTCGTCTTTCTGCCGGTGCTCGCGTGGACGCGATGTCCGTCGCGCCTGGCCCCGGGCGACCAACGGTCGCGATCAGCCGCCGACGTGTGCGCCGCAGAACACCGCTTTCCAGTACAGTGACTCGACTCGCAACCCTCGACCGACGAAGATGTCCCACACGTTCGACTCCACCGAAGAGAAGTTTCGCTGCCTCGCGGACACCATGCCCTCGGCCCTGTTCGTGCACCGCGGAGAGAAGTTCATCTACGCCAACTTGGCGGCCGATCGCATGATCGGAGTCACCCGTGACGTACTGCTGGACACGCGATTCTGGGAAGTCGTGCGCGCCGAGGATCAGGAGACCTGGCGCAGTCGTGGCCGCGCGCGCCTTGCCGGGCGGGAGGAACCGAAATCCTACGAGCATGTGCTCGTCGGGCGCGATGGTCGGGAGCACTGGTGCGAATGCCATGCGGCGACTTTCGACTTCGACGGAGCACCCGCAGTCCTGTTGACGGCGACCGACATCAGCGAGCGCAGGCGTGCGGAGCAAGCCCTGCGCGAGACCCATGAGCAGCTCGAAGTGCGCGTTGCGCAGCGCACCGAGGAGTTGGGCCGCACGCAGGCGCAGCTGCTGCAGTCCGACAAACTCGCGTCGATCGGACAACTTGCGGCCGGAGTGGCCCACGAGATCAACAACCCGATCGGCTACGTCCAGTCGAACCTGGGCACGCTCGGGCGCTACCTCGACGATCTGCTGGGCGCGGTCTCGGCCTATTCGGAAATCGAGCAGCGCTGCGCGACGGACCCTGTGCTTGCCGGCGAGATGCGCGGCGTGCGAACCGGCGCCGATATCGAATTCCTCGCCGAGGATATCCCGCAACTGATGAAGGAAACCGCCGAGGGCATTACGCGCGTGCGCAAGATCGTCGCCGATCTGAAGGATTTCTCCCGCACGGACGCATCGCAGGAGTGGGAGTGGGCCGATCTGCGCACATGCCTGGAGAGCACGCTCAATATCGCCCACAACGAAATCAAGTACTGCGCCGTAGTGCAGCGCGAATACGGCGAACTGCCGCCGGTGCGCTGCCTGCCGTCACAGCTCAATCAAGTGTTCCTGAATCTGCTGGTGAACGCTACCCACGCCATCGAGCAGCCGCCGGGAACGATTACGGTGCGTACCGGACGCAGTGGCGACCAGGTATGGATCGAGATCACCGACTCCGGCAAGGGGATGACCGCGGAAACCAGGTTGCGGATCTTCGACCCGTTCTTCACCACCAAGCCGGTGGGAAAGGGCACGGGCCTGGGCCTGTCGCTTGCGTACGGGATCGTCGAGAAGCATCGCGGCCGGATCGAAGTCGAGAGCACCGTGGGTGTCGGGACGACTTTCCGCATCCGGTTGCCGATCGAACAGCCCGAAGAGGACGCCGAGGACGTACGCGGGGAAGTGATGCAGCAGGGGGTGACGGCATGATCGCCGATTCCGCATCCAGGACGCTGCCCGCGCCTTCGGCGGGAAGCGGGTTCCCGGCGGAAGGCCAGCGCGAAGGCACTGCGACCGAGGTTCCCACCCAGTCGATCCTGTGCGTCGATGACGAGGACAACATCCTCAATGCACTGCGCCGGCTGCTGCGCCCCTACGGGTGGCGCGTCGTCACGGTCAATTCGCCCGTTCGTGCGCTGGACGTCCTGCTGGAGGACTCCTTCGATCTGATCATCTCCGACATGCGCATGCCCGAGATGGACGGATCCAAGTTTCTCGAGCAGGCGCGCAGCCTGCAACCCGACGCGATCCGCATCCTTCTCACCGGACAGGCCGACATGTCCTCGACCGTCGACGCGATCAATCGCGGCGGGCTCTACCGTTTCATCAGCAAGCCCTGGGACGACCAGCAGTTCGTCTTCGAGGTCCGCCGCGCACTGGAGCGCCGCGCGCTCGAACTCGACCGGGCGCGCCTCGAAGCGATCACGCACGGGCAAAACCAGCTGCTGCGCGAAATGAACCAGACGCTCGAGGAGCGGGTGCGTGCCCGAACCGCGGAAATCGACGCCGCCAACGCCTCCCTGCAACTCGCCCAAGAGCGGCTGCGCAGCGACTTCGCGCTCTCGATCAAGCTCCTGGCGAGCCTGATCGAATTGCGCGAGCGCTCACTGGCCGGTCACTCGCGCCGGGTTGCTGAAATTGCGCGCCAGATTGCCGCGTCACTTGGTCTGGACCGAAATGGGACACAGGATCTGATCTACGCCGCCCTGCTCCACGACATCGGCAAGATCGGCCTGCGCGACGATCTGCTTCACACACCCGAAGCACTGATCGAAGGACTCGATCGCGCTGAGATTCGCAAGCACCCGCTCAAGGGCGAAGCCGCCCTGATGGGCGTTTCCGGGCTGCGCGGCGCCGCGGCGCTGGTGCGCTCGCACCGCGAACGCTACGACGGCAACGGTTCGCCGGATGGCCTCGTGGGCGAAGAAATCCCGCTGGGGGCGCGAATCCTGTCGGTTGCCAAGGACTACGACGCGGTGCAGCTGGGCACGCTGACCGACGAGTGCCTCAGCCCGGGCGAGGCGCTGCGTTTCATCGAGGCGCGCGTCGGCACGCACTACGACCCGCGGGTCGTCGCTGCGCTGTGCCGTGCGTTGCCGCAGTCGGGCGAGCGCACCGAAGCGGCGGCCGGAGGCGACGAGGAAAGCGTCACGGTGGGGGCGGCGGACGTCGAGATCGCCCCCCAGGATCTGCGCCCCGGCATGACGCTGAGCCGCGACGTGATCAGTGGCGAGGGTTTCCTGCTGCTCGCCGCCGAAGAGAAGCTGAGTGCGGAATTGATCGCGCACCTCGCCGACTACGCCGGGGTGGAAAAAGAGCCCGTGCGCTTCTGGGTGTACAGCGAGCGCTAGAGCCCCCGCCGGCGATCAGCAGCCGCGATCGAGCGCCAGCAGTTCGGTGCGCATCCCCAGGTTGGTCAGCAGCTCGCCGAGCATCGCCGAGGTGATCGTCTCCTCGCCGATCGCCCGGATGCCGCGGCTTTCCATGCACAGGTGGCGGCAACGAATCACCACTCCCACCGCCTTCGGTTCGATCTGCGCCATCAGCGCATCGGCGATCTGGCGCGTCAGGCGTTCCTGCACCTGGAGGCGCTTGGCGAAGAGATCCACAAGGCGCGTGAGCTTGGAGAGACCGACGATGCGCTTGCTGGGCACATAGCCCACGGTCGCCGTGCCGAAGAAGGGTGCCAGATGGTGCTCGCAGTGGCTGTACACGGGAATCCCCCGCACCACGATCAGCTCGTTGTAGTTCTCCGCACCATCCTCGAAGCTCGTGAACACGTCGGCCGGATTCTGCCCGTAGCCCGACATCCAGTGCTCCCAGGCGCGCTCGAGGCGCTCCGGCGTGTCACGCAGGCCGGGGCGATCGGGATCATCGCCCAGGCGGCGCAGCAATCGACGCCAGTCGGAACGATCGAACGGGCGATCCTCGGGATGATCCTTCATGGCTGCTCCAGTGTGGTGCCGACTGCCCGACTCGAACGGGCGACCTACCGCTTGCGAGGCGGCACAGGTGAATCAAATACCGCACCCAAAGGCTTTCTGGGTGCAGCGTTTCATGCAAGCGGGCACGAACCTCGAGCCCGCGTTTGCTGACCGTTTGGTCTGACCATCAGGCGCAAGTTTGGCACAAGGGCGTGTCCTACCCGTCCAAGACCTTCGATCTGAGACCGCTCGCCGTGGTTTGGGATAAAGACGCCTTGCGGAAGGTGCGCTGCGCTGCCCTCCCCTCGGCTGGCGCCCGAAGAGCCACTCGTGTCGCGGGCACCTCTCCGGACCAGCCGATGACGCGCTGGGCCGTGCTGTAGGTGGAGTCGTGCCGCGCGGAGCACTTGTCAGTCCCCGTTGCCCGAGTACACCTTGGTCGGGCGCCTCGTGGCAAGAAGGCCCTTCCAGACAGGGGCCTCTTCCCCTGTGCCGTTGGCAGATCACACAGTGCGCCCGAGGCTGACCACCCTCTCACGGCTCATTCGATTCGCCGAGTCCAGGCTGCCGGCTAACGCGGCATTTCAGCCCCCCGCGATCGACGAGATTCTTGCGTTCACGCTTTCTGGCGCGCACGCCAACCCGGACTCTTCACCGGCATGTTCCTCGCCTCGTCGAGGGATCGCATCGAGTCGTACTATTTGCCCGCTGGCTTGAGCGTGGTCAGTCCGAAGCTTTCCCAATCCTGCATGCCGCCGCGATACCAGAGCAATTTTTGCGCCGGATAGCCGATCTTCAGCAGGCCTTTGATGGTAGTCGGTGACTGTCCGCACCAGGAGCCGTTGCAGAACAGCACCAGCGTCTTGGCGCTGTCGAAATCCCAAATACCATCCCGCTGCGTGGCGCCCAGCTGGTTCTCCAAGATATCTTGCACCGCGGCCGGATCCGACTTGCCGATGTCGAGCGCGTCCCACGGGATGTGCACCGTCCCGGGGATGATGCCCTTTTCCACCCAGGCTGGCGTACGCGAGTCGATCACCAATATGGACGCGTCGCCATCGCTTACCTGCCTGAGATAGTGCAACACCTCGAGTTCGGCGACGGTCTTCACGCCCGGCGCCAACTCGATTGGCTGTATGCAGAACGGCGGGCATTTGCGCGAAGTCTGGGCAAATTCCGGATTGATGGCGTTGCCCTGATGCTGGTTGCGCATGATGGTAACCATGCGGCCATGGTGCATCACCTCCACCGACGCCAGATCGGCGCTGATGTTCACCTCCAGGACCGGAGACACGCCCGGCGCCGGCATGGGGGCATTCTTCACGCCGAGAGGCTCGTACACACCTTGTTCAGCAGTGCCCGTACTTCTCGGGCAATGTCAGCCACTTCCGGTTTATCGACCAGTTTCAACACCGCCTCGGGGTCCATGAATGCAACCGTAATGGCGCCATCGGGTTCTTCGCGCACCACCACGTTGCACGGCAACAGCAAGCCGATGTCGGGGTCGGCCTCGATCGCGCGATGGGCGAGCGGGGGATTGCATGCGCCAAGGATGCGATACGGGCGCTGCTCGATGTTGAGTTTCGCTTTCAACGTCGCCTTGACATCGATGTCGCTGAGCACGCCAAAGCCTTCCTTTTTCAGGGCCTCGGTGACTTTCTCGACAGCGGCATCAAACGGTATTCTTAGTTGGGTGCTGAATCCGTACATGGAACGGCTCCTTCAGAATTGGCGCTGCCGGTTGATGTTGTGTTTCATTTCGGCTGTCACCGCAATGAGCGTGGCGCATCGCCTCCGGTGCGCGCAATTGGCAGCTCAATTCACCGTCATTGGACGGGCTTTGACTCCGTCATCTGGTCATGCTGCAGCATCTGCTCCATCATCATCTGCATCATGTCCACGCGTTTTTCCATCATTGCCTGGCGCCGATCCAGGTCGCCACCCGTCATGTTCCTGTTGCCGCCCATCGCAATGCCGGCGGACTGGCTGCCGCCCATCATCATCGGACCGCCCATGCTGCGCATCGCCTTCATGTTTTCCTGCATGGCCTGCGTGTGCCCCTGCATCAGCTTCTGGCGTTCGTTCGGGTCGGCTGTCACCCGGGCTTTCTCCAGCTGCTGCTGCATGGCTTCGATGTTCCCCTGCATCTGGGGCATTTGCTTGTCCAGGTCCATGCGCATCGCCGCCCGGGCAGGCGCGGATCTTTCGTGCGCCGATACGATGGGTGCCGACAAAGCGCCGGCGACGATCGCGACGACCAGTATTGAAGTTCTCATAATGAGTTTTCCTCTAGGTTTGCATGAAACAAATCGAGACGAACTCGATTCACTTCTTCTTTTGCGCAAAAATCCAGGCCACGAGGCCGGCCACCGCGACGACGAGCAAGACGGGTATCCACATTCCGCCACCCATCCAGCCACCCATCCAGCCGCCGCCATAGCCGCCCATCATGCCGGGGCCGTAGCCGCCTTGCGACTGCGCCAATGCGCTTGTTCCCATGATTGGTCCGCCTATCAATAGGGCCGCGCTCAAAGTTCTTTCGAGGATCATGCGTTTCATGGCTCAACTCCATTTCGAATTGAATCAATGCAGGTTTCCGCTACGGGTGACAGGGCGCAGCGGTGGCATCCGCCTCGCCATTGGGAAGAACCTCTTTCATACAGGCCGGACGATTCAGCGTCCGTACGCAGGCGCA
Organism: Burkholderiaceae bacterium; assembly: GCA_024637155.1. Classification (GTDB taxonomy): domain Bacteria; phylum Pseudomonadota; class Gammaproteobacteria; order Burkholderiales; family Burkholderiaceae_E; genus JAGXFR01. The sequence goes on from JAGXFR010000021.1 coordinate 7,014, forward strand.
CAAAGCGCTTCCACGCTTGTTGCGGCGTCCCTGATGCGCGCTGACGCGACTTAACCGCAAGGCGCCTGGGCGTTTGTCGTCATTTCTTCAGGCTTAGCAGGCGCGCGTTGATCGCCACGATCACCGTGCTCGCGGACATCAGCACCGCGCCCAGCGCGGGCGTGAGCAGCACGCCCCACGCGTAGAGCGCGCCGGCGGCCAGCGGAATGGCGACGACGTTGTAGCCGGTCGCCCAGATCAGGTTCTGGACCATCTTGCGATAGGTGGCGCGCGAAAGCTCCACGATGGCCACGACGTCGAGCGGATTGCTGCGCACCAGGATGACGTCCGCGGTTTCGACCGCCACATCGGAACCGGCGCCGATCGCGATGCCCACATCGGCCTGTGCCAGCGCCGGGGCATCGTTGACGCCATCGCCCGTCATGGCAACGCGCACGCCCCGGGCCTGGACTTCCTTCACCTTGGCCGCTTTGTCCGGGGGCAGGACTTCGGCGAAATATTCGTCCAATCCGACCTGCTCCGCAACCCACTTGGCCGTCGCCTCGTTGTCGCCCGTCAGCATCAGGCAGCGGATGTCGAGCGCTTTGAGGGCATCGATGGCTTGCTTCGCTTCGGCTCGGACGATGTCAGCCAGGGCAATGGCCCCTTTCAGCTTGCCGTCCACGAGGACAAACACGACCGTCTTGCCCTGGGCCTGCAGGGGTTCGACACGCGGGTCGGTTTGCGCAATATTCTGGTCGCGCAGATAGCCGGGGCTTACCACCTTGACGTCCTTGCCCTCGACCCGACCCTCGGCGCCCTTGCCGGTGAGACTCCTGAAACCCTCGACCGAGAGCAACTTGTCCGATGCGGCGGCGATCGCCTTGGCAATGGGGTGGGCGGAATTCGCGTCCACCGAGGCCGCGTAGCTGCGCAGCGTTTCCTCGTCGATGTCGTCGCTCAGCACCAGCGTTTCGGTAACACCAAAGCGACCCTCGGTCAGCGTGCCGGTCTTGTCGAAGATGACAGCCTGCAGCTTGCGCGCGCCTTCGAACGCGACGCGATTCCGAATCAGCAATCCGTTCTGCGCGCCCAGCGCGGTGGAGACGGCCACCACCAGCGGAACGGCGAGACCCAGCGCATGCGGGCATGCGATGACCATCACCGTTACCGTGCGTTCGATGGCGAATGCGAAGTCCTGGCCGACAATCACCTGCCAGACAAAGAAGGTGATCACGCCGCCCCCCAGGGCGATGACGGTGAGCCACAGCGCCGCCGTGTTGGCCAGATCCTGGGTCTTTGACTTGCTTTCCTGGGCCTGCCTGACGAGGTCGATGACCTGCGACAGAAAGGAATCCTTGCCGGTTCCCTTGACCTCGATGGTCAGCGAGCCTTCCCCGTTGATGGCGCCGCCGATCACATTCGCGCCGGTTTTCTTGCTGACGGGAGTCGATTCCCCGGTGAGCATCGCCTCGTCGACCGAACTCTCGCCAGCCACGATCACACCGTCCGCGGCAACCTTCTCGCCCGGTTTGATCAGGACCTTGTCGCCCACCGCCAGTTCACTCAGCGGCACGTCCTTCACGCTGCCGTCGGGCATGAGCTTGTGTGCGTCGGAGGGCATCAACTTGGCCAGCTCCTCCAGGGCCCGCGAGGCGCCCATCACGGAGCGCATCTCGATCCAGTGACCGAGCAACATGATGTCGACGAGCGAGGCCAGTTCCCAGAAGAACATCTTGCCGGCCAGGCCGAAAACGACGGCGCTGCTGTAGAGATACGCCGTGGCGATGGCGACGGCGACGAGCGTCATCATCCCCGGCCGGCGGTTCTTCACTTCCTCGACGAATCCCTTGAGGAAGGGCCATCCGCCATACCAGAAGACCGCGGACGAAAGGCCAAACAGCACATAGACGTCGCCGGGAAAGCGGATCGCCTCCCGCAGCCCGATCAGCTCCTGCAGCATCGGCGAGAGCACCAGAATCGGCAGCGTCACCGCCAGCGATATCCAGAACCGCTTCTGGAAATCCGCGGCCATGTGGGCGTGGTGATCCGGGTGGGCGGCGGGTGCTTTCCCGCTCGCTTTCGGTGCAGCGGGCGCGGCTGCGGCGGCTGGTGAACCGGGCGCCGCCTGGCCTTCGTGGCCTTCGTGGCCTTCGTGCCCGTTGGCCGCCTTCGTGTCGGCGGGCCGCGCGGCGGGGGCCACATCCGCATCGGCCTTCGGTGTGGCGGGTTCTGGCGTTGCGGCGGGTGCGGCCGGTGCGGTGTGGCCGCCGTGACCGTCGTTCGCCGAATGCGCTGCGGGCGGCTTGGGCACAGCCGGCGAGGCGGGCTCATAAGCGCTCTGGCGCACGGCCGACTTGATATCGGCGACCTCGAGTCGGGTTTCGTCGTAGCGCACGGTTGCGCTTCCCGCCGCGTGGTTCACGGTGACGCTTTCGACACCCGGCACGCTGCCAATGCGCTCTTCGACGCCGGGCACGCTCAGTACCGACAGCATGTCTTGCACGTTGATGACGCTTGTCTTCATTGCTGCTCCTTGGCCTGGCGGTCAGTTCGGCGGATGGGCATCATGCTGGTCACATCAGCCTGGGTCAGGCGGCACATCCTCGGCCGCAGGGGCCGAGGAAGGAGCCGATTCCGGTGCCGCCGAGGCCTCGTCAGCGTCCCCGGCCGAAGCGGCGGCCCCAGCGTCGGCCTCATGCGCGCGTTGTCGCACCCCCGACCTGATGGCAGCGATATCGAGTCGGGTCTCGTCGTAGCGTACGGTGGCGCTTCCCGCAGAGAAGTTCACGGTGACGCTCTCGACACCCGGGACCTCACCAATGCGCTCTTCAACCCCGGGCACGCTCAATACCGAGAGCATGTCCCGCACGTCGATGACACTCGTTTTCATTGCCTCTCCTTATCTTCGTTCAAAGACGCCCGGTCATGTGGAAGAGTTCGATCGCCGGGCTCGTGGTCGTTTGAAGGCGCAAGCCAACCGCCCGTGAAGCCCGCTCGCCGTAAACCACCGGCGATATAGGGGCAACTTCGCATCAATTGCCATAACAAACCGGAGCGATGGTTTTCGATCATCAAGACGATCGGCCCCTGGTTGAGCCCGAAATGCCACGGTGACACCCACCAGCCATACGGATTGCCGGGCTCACCCGGGTGCGACGGGTTGAAGGACGCCTTGAAACCGTAGGCATTGAATTCGGTCAACTTGGCCTGATGCACGCAATAGTCCAAGGCTGGCAACACGATCTTGGGCGCGAAGGGCAGCGACGCCAGCACGGCCCACGGTGCCAGCGTACCGTCATCGGGTCCGTCAGGCACGCCGCGGGCCAGGTAGCCGAAGAACTGGCGCTCGATGCCGCCCACCTTGAGGGCGCCGGGACCGGGTCCCTCGCTCGCCGTGATGCCCCAACAACAGCTGCCGTAGCCGGCAAACTTGCGCGGGTTGTCGATCGCGTAGCGCTGTTGCGCATAGGTGGCGCGGCGGCTGTTCTCGAAATAGTCGATGCCCTTGTCGCGCATGAAGGCGTCCTGGATGCCGCGAAAGTCGATCCAGACGTGCGACAACTGGTGCGTGAATAGTGGCCCGGCGTACAGGTAGCCTTCAGCACCGTCGCGTCCATCACCGGTCTCCCAACGGTACGTGGTGGTCCACGCCGCGTAGCTCTGCGCTGGCAGCGGATGCGTCGGCGAACCCAGACCCAGCACATAGAGCAGCAGCGCCTCGTCGTAACCTTCCCAGCGGTACGGGAGGAACCCGCTCTCCGGCTTCCAGCCGTGGCTGACCGTGGCAGCGCCGTCTTGCGCCCAGCGCCAATCGGCGCGCCGATAGAGCGCATCGCCGAGCCTGCGGATTTCGTCCTCGTCGGCGTTGTCGGCGTTGAAATACATCGCGGCCGTCAATGCGCCGGCCAGCAGGAACGTGCTGTCCACGGTGGACAGTTCGCATTGCCAGGCGCGTCGGCCGGTCTGCATATCGAGAAAGTGGTAGTAGAAGCCCCGGTAGCCGGTGGCGTCCGGTTCGGGTCCTTGCGGGCTGTTCCAGAAGAAATCCAGCGTCGCCAGTGTCCGCTCCACCGCAGCCGCCCGGGTCATGAAGCCGCGTTCGACACTCACCGGATAACAGGCCAACGCGAGGCCGGTGGCGGCGATGCTCGCAGGCCAATCCGGCGCCGTCTTGTCGACCACCAGGCCGTTGGTCGGATTCGTCTCATGCAGGAAATAGTCGAAGGTCTGGCGCTGCAGTTTGTCCAGTTCGGCGTCAACGGACAGCTTGATGCCGCCCCTGGTCTCGCTTGGGGCGATCCGCTCGTTACGCGTCTGGTGAGCCGCCATGAGATCCGTCCCTCACGACACCAACGACAACACCTGCGAGCCAAGGCGCAGGGCCGGTGAACCTTTGCAATCCAAGCTGTCCAAGTCAGGTAGTCTGCGCTGAGATGTAACCAACGTCTGTACGACAGCGAACACAGCTCGTGCCGAAACGATCAGCATCCGAGAGCTGGCACACGAACTGGATGCCGGAATGGAGTCTCCCGGCTTCGCGCCCGCGCTCGGTGGGACAGCGCACAGAGGGGCGGTTCAGAATGGGGGCACACCGTATCATCTGGGTAAGGTTCAACCCGTGTGCGTCGAGGCTCGGCGCGCTCGCCACGCGCAAGCGCTCGAGCAAGTGGGCGTGACGACGCGAACCAAGGAGCGCCTCATATCGCCGCGCGGCCCTCTGGCACCGAGGACGTCTACAAGATTTACGCCAAGAGCTTCAAGGGCTCTGAACACCTGCGGCGCATCCTGGACGCGGCGCAGGACATTGTCGACGCAGCGATCGCGCCGACGCCATCACAGTAGCGATCATTGACTCTGGAGGTTCCGATGTCCGATCCCCTGACCCCCGACATGCTGCAGAAGATGGACGCCTATTGGCGTGCAGCGAACTACCTCTCCGTGGGCCAGATCTACCTGCGAGACAACCCGTTGCTCGAGTCGCCGCTCACGCTCGAGCACATCAAGCCGCGACTGCTGGGGCATTGGGGTACGACGCCAGGGTTGAACTTCATCTATGTTCACCTGAACCGGCTGATCAAGGAGAAAGACCTGGACATGATGTACGTCATCGGCCCTGGGCACGGTGGCCCGGGCATCGTGGCGCACACCTACCTGGAAGGGTCGTACACCGAGCACTACCCGGAGATCGAGCGCAACCGCATCGGTCTGGACCGGCTCTTGCGCCAGTTCTCCTGGCCGCATGGGGTTCCCAGCCACGTTTCGCCCGAAGTTCCGGGCTCCATCCATGAAGGTGGGGAACTGGGCTATTCACTGGCCCACGCCTATGGGGCGGCGTTCGACAACCCTGAGTTGATCGTCGCCTGCATCATCGGCGACGGCGAGGCCGAAACCGGCGCGTTGGCCGCGAGCTGGCACTCCAACAAATTCCTGAACCCCGCGCGCGACGGCGCGGTGCTGCCGATCCTGCACCTCAACGGGTACAAGATTGCCAATCCGACGGTGCTGGCGCGCATCAGCCGCGAGGAACTGACCGATCTGATGCGCGGCTACGGCCACGAGCCGCATTTCGTCGAGGGCGAGGACCCGACGCTGGTGCACCAGGCGCTGGCCGGTGCGCTGGATGCGGTGCTGGCCCGGATACAGCAGATCCAGGCCGATGCACGATCCCCCGGCGCTTCGCAGTCGCCGCTGCGTCCGCGCTGGCCGATGATCATCCTGCGCACACCCAAGGGCTGGACCGGACCGAAGTTCGTCGACGGCAAACCGGTCGAAGGCACCTGGCGCTCGCACCAGGTGCCCATCGCCGAGTTCAAGACCGCCGGTCATGTGCAGCAGCTCGAAGACTGGCTGAGGAGTTATCGGCCCGAAGAGTTGTTCGACGAACGCGGCACGTTTCTGGACGAACTGGCCGCGCTCGCCCCGACCGGCCAGGGCCGAATGGGCTCCAATCCGCACGCCAATGGCGGCGCGCTGTTGCAGGCTCTGGCCATGCCGCGCTTCCAGGACTACGCGGTTTCGGTACCCGAAGCCGGCGGGGTCGAAGCCGAAGCGACGCGCGTTCTGGGCAAGTTCCTGCGCGACGTGATGAAGCTCAACTTGAACGCCGCCAACTTTCGCCTTTTCGGCCCCGACGAAACCGCGTCGAACCGCCTGGAAGCCGTGTTCGAGGTGTCCGGCAAGGTATGGCTGGACGATGTGCAAGCGGGCGACAACCACCTGAGCGTCGACGGCCGCGTGATGGAAGTATTGAGCGAGCATCTGTGCGAGGGCTGGCTCGAGGGCTACCTGCTCACCGGACGCCATGGTCTGTTCTCGTGCTACGAGGCCTTCATCCACATCATCGATTCCATGTTCAACCAGCACGCCAAATGGCTGAAGGTGTGCCATCAGATCCCGTGGCGCAAGCCGATCGCATCGCTGAACTACCTGCTCACCTCGCATGTCTGGCGGCAGGACCACAACGGCTTCTCGCATCAAGACCCCGGTTTCATCGATCACGTCGCGAACAAGAAGGCCGATGTCGTGCGGATCTATCTGCCGCCCGACGCCAACTGCCTGCTGTCGGTGGCCGACCACTGCCTGCGCAGCCGCAACTACGTCAACCTGATCATCGCCGGCAAGCAGCCTGCGCCGCAGTGGCTCGACATGGATGCGGCCGTGGCCCACTGCACGGCAGGCGTGGGCGTCTGGGACTGGGCCAGCAACGACGCGGGGGATCCTGATGTGGTGATGGCCTGCGCCGGCGACGTGCCCACGCTCGAGGCGCTGGCCGCGGTGACCCTGCTGCACAGCTATGTGCCCAACATCCGCATCCGCTTCGTCAACGTCGTCAACCTGATGGTGCTGCAGCCCCAGTCAGAACATCCCCACGGCCTGACAGACCCTGAGTTCGATGCCCTGTTCACAACCGACAAGCCGGTGATCTTCGCCTTCCACGGCTACCCCGCGATCATCCACAAGCTGACGTACCGGCGGCGCAATCACGACAACATCCATGTGCGCGGCTACAAGGAAGAGGGTACCACGACCACGCCGTTTGATATGGTTGTGCTGAACAACCTCGATCGGTATCAACTCGCGCTGGACGCGATCCGGCGCATTCCGAGGCTCGGCGATCAGATCGAGGAGGCGAGCGCACGCTACCGCTCGACCATGGAACGCCACCACCGCTACATCGGTGAGCACGGCGACGACCTGCCCGAAGTCCGGGACTGGCGCTGGGCGCAGTGACGGTGGATCGGCAAGGGAGCGCACACGATGAAATCCGAATATCAAGAGAACAGCATCACCCTGATCGGCGCGATCTCGATGGGCACCGGGGTGATGATCGGGGCGGGAATCTTCGCGCTCACCGGACAGATTGCGGAACTGGCGGGACCATGGTTCCCGCTCTCGTTCGTCGCAGGCGGGATCGTCACCGGGTTCAGCGCCTACACCTATGTGAAGATGTCCAACGCCTTTCCGTCCGCCGGCGGGATCGCGATGATCCTGCAGAAGGCCTATCGGCCGGGGGCGATCGCGGCGGCGGCATCCCTGCTGATGGCGTTCTCGATGGTGATCAGCGAGAGCCTCGTGGCGCGGACCTTCGGCACCTACGTCCTGCGGCCCTTCGATCTGAGCGCGGACAGCGTCCTCGTACCCTTGCTCGGCGTCGGGCTGATCGGCTTCGCCTATCTTGTCAATCTCTCGGGCAACCGCTCCGTTGGCCTGTTCTCGGTCGCCATGGCGTTCCTGAAAATCGGCGGCATCGCCGTCTTCGGCATTGCTGCGCTGGCAGCAAGCGGGTTTCGGTTCGAGCCTGCTTCCGGATCGGCTGAAACCATCCCGATCGCAGGCTTCACGGCGTCGATCGCGCTGTCGATCCTCGCGTTCAAGGGCTTCACCACGATCACCAACAGCGGCGCCGAGATCGTCGATCCGCACCGCAATGTCGGTCGCACGATCATCATTTCCATTGCGATCTGCGTGGTGGTCTATCTGCTCGTCGCGTTCGGGGTCGGCTCCAGCCTCGCGCTGGATGAAATCGTCGCCGCCAAGGACTATTCGCTGGCCGAGGCGGCGAAGCCGGCGTTTGGTCCCTACGGCTTCTACTTCACCATCGCGCTTGCTGTCGTCGCCACCGCCTCGGGTCTGCTCGCGAGCGTCTTCGCCGTCTCGCGCATGCTGGCGATGCTGACTGACATGGAGATGATCCCGCACAGCCATTTCGGCATGTCCGGCCCGATCCGCGAGCACACGCTGGTGTACACGGTGGTGATTGCGTCGGTCCTGACGATATTCTTCGATCTCAGCCGCATTGCGTCTCTTGGCGCCTTCTTCTACCTGGTGATGGACATCCTGATCCACTGGGGCGTGTTCCG
>JAGXFR010000022.1 GCA_024637155.1 Burkholderiaceae bacterium
ATGGGGTGCAAGGGGTCGAGTGTTCGAATCACTCCGTCCCGACCAACACGAGCGGGAAAATCGAGGGGTTGACTCCCGCAAGGGGTCAGCCCCTTGTCATGTGGCGCGCTTCTGTAAGCTTGCGTACGATACCTCGACATTCCATGAGGCCAGTGACCCGCAGTCGGCGCCGAATCAATCGTGCCGGCGCCACATCGAGAAAGACCAAGCCGGCCATGCATGACGTCCTCCCGCTGATTCGCAAGAACAGATTTCCGCCGATTTCCCGCCGTTCGATCGAGACGGTGCAGGTGAATCTCGGCTATCTGTGCAACCAGTCGTGCGTGCACTGTCACGTGGGTGCGGGGCCGAATCGCACCGAGCAGATGAGCGCCGAGACGGCGGGGCAGGTGCGCGATTTCCTGTTCGACAGCGGTGCAGGACTGCTCGACCTGACCGGTGGCGCCCCTGAACTCAACGCGAATTTCCGCGATCTGGTCCTTGCCGCGCGATCCCGCGGCGTGCGCGTGATCGATCGCTGCAACCTCACCGTGCTCTTCGAGCCGGGGCAGGAGGATCTGGCCGAGTTTCTCGCCGGGAACGGCGTCGAAGTCACCGCGTCGCTGCCCTGCTATCTGGAGGAGAACGTCGACGCCCAGCGCGGGCGCGGCGTCTTCGAGCGCAGCATCTGGGGACTGCGCCGCCTGAACACCCTGGGCTACGGGCGCGAACTGGAACTGAACCTGGTCTACAACCCGCAGGGGCCCGTGCTGCCGCCGGCTCAGGCCGCACTCGAGTCCGATTACCGGCGCATGCTCCACGAGCGCCACGGGATCGTCTTCACGCGCCTGCTGACGCTCGCCAACATGCCGATCCAGCGTTTCGGCTCGACGCTGGTCTCCAAGGGACAGTTCGACGCCTACATGGCGCTGCTGCGCGGCGCGCACCGCGACGAGAATCTGGATGGTGTGATGTGCCGCAGCACGGTCAGCATCGACTGGCAGGGCTACCTCTTCGATTGCGATTTCAACCAGATGCTCGGGCTGCCCCTGCGCCACAATGGGGACGCGCGGGTGCACGTTTCCGCGCTGTCCGGTGCGCGGCTCGCCGGCAACCCGATCACGGTGAGCGGTCACTGCTATGGCTGCACGGCCGGGCAGGGCAGTTCGTGCAGCGGCGCGCTCGCCGCCGCGGAACCGGCGCAGATCCAGGTTTCAGCACCCCGCTGAGCGGCGGCACGCTGCCGCCATCATCCGATACGGGAGGACGCATGAGTCGCAACCGCATCATCGTGCTGATTGTCATCGTGGCCGCGATCGCCGCCTTTTTCGCGCTGGGGCTGGATCGCTACTTCACGCTCGAAGAGGTCAAGGCGCGGCAAGCCGAATTTGCGCAACTCCTGGCCGCGCGCCCGCTCACGGTCGCTGCGGCCTATTTCGTCATCTACGTCGCGGTCACCGCCCTGTCGCTGCCCGGCGCCGCGCTGATGACGGTGCTCGGCGGAGCGTTGCTCGGACTCTTCTGGGGCGTGGTGATCGTCTCCTTTGCCTCGAGCATTGGCGCCACGCTGGCCTTTCTGGTGTCGCGCTTCCTGTTTCGCGACGCGGTGCAGGCGAAGTTCGCCGACAAGCTCGGGGCACTGAATCGGGGCGTGGCGCGCGACGGCGGCTTCTACCTGTTCACCTTGCGCCTGATCCCGGTGTTTCCGTTCTTCATGATCAACCTGGCGATGGGCCTGACGCCGATGCGCACGCGCACCTTCTACTGGGTGAGCCAGCTGGGGATGCTCGCCGGGACGATCGTCTACGTGAACGTCGGTACACAGCTCGCGCAGCTGGAGTCGCTCCAGGGCATTCTGTCGCCGATGCTGCTGGGCTCCTTCGCGGCGATCGGACTGCTGCCGCTCGTCGCGCACCGGGTGGTCGACGCACTGCGCCGCCGGCGCGTCTACGCGCGCTGGACCCGCCCGCGGCGCTTCGATCGCAACCTCGTGGTGATCGGGGCCGGCAGCGCCGGGCTGGTGAGCTCGTACATCGCCGCTGCGGTCAAGGCGCGCGTGACGCTTGTCGAGCGCCACAAGATGGGAGGCGACTGCCTGAACTACGGCTGTATGCCGTCGAAGGCGCTGATCCGCTCGGCGAAGCTGCTGCACCAGGCCCGCCACGCGTCGCGCTACGGCATTCGCTCGCTGGAGGCGGACTTCGACTTCGCCGACGTGATGGAGCGCGTCGCGCGGGTGGTGAAGACCGTGGCGCCGCATGATTCGGTCGAGCGCTACACGGAGCTGGGCGTCGAGTGCCTGATCGGCGACGCGAAGATCGTCTCGCCCTGGGAGGTGGAAGTGCGTCTCGCGGGCAGCGACGGCGCGCCGGGCGAGCGCACGCGCGTGCTCACCACCCGCAACATCATCGTCGCCACCGGCGCCGCGCCGCTGGTGCCGCCGATTCCCGGGATAGACGAGGTCGGCTACCTGAGCTCGGATACGGTGTGGGGGCTGCGTGAGCGGCCGCGCCGCCTGCTCGTGCTCGGCGGCGGCCCGATCGGATGCGAGCTCGCGCAGGCCTTCGCGCGCCTCGGCGCGCAGGTGACGCTCGTCGAAATGGCGCCGCGCCTGATGCTGCGCGAGGACACCGACGTATCGGATCTGGTGCTCGAGTCCTTCGTCGACGACGGCATCGACGTGCGCGTCAACCACAAGGCGCTGCGCTTCGTGCTCGAAGATGGCGAGCGCAAGATGATCGCCGAGCGCACCGACACCGAGGGCGAGACCGTCGAAATCGGCTTCGATCAGATGCTCTGCGCGCTGGGGCGCAGCCCGCGGGTCACGGGCTTCGGGCTCGAGGAGCTCGGGATTCCGGTGGCGCGCAACCGCACCATCGAGGTCAATGAATTCTTGGAGACGAACTACCCGAACATCTACGCCTGCGGAGACGTGACCGGGCCCTACCAGTTCACGCACACCGCGGCGCACATGGCGTGGTTCGCTTCGGTCAACGCGCTCTTCGGGCGCTTCAAGCGCTTTCGCGTCGACTACTCGGTGATCCCGTGGTGCACCTTCACCTCGCCCGAGGTGGCGCGGGTGGGCATCAACGAGCAGGAAGCAAAGGAAAAGGGGATCCCGGTCGAGGTCACGCGTTACGGCATCGACGACCTGGACCGGGCGATCGCCGACGAGTCCGCCTACGGCTTCGTCAAGGTGCTCACGCGACCGAACAGCGACAAGATCCTGGGCGTGACCATGGTCGGCGAACACGCCGGGGATCTGATCGCGGAGTTCGTCAGCGCGATGAAGCACGGGCTGGGACTGAACAAGATCCTGGGCACGATCCACATCTATCCGACGCTCGCCGAAGCCAACAAGTACGTGGCCGGCGAGTGGAAGCGCTCGCACGCCCCGCAACGGCTGCTCGAGTGGGTGCGGCGCTTCCACACCTGGCAGCTGGGAGGAGGCGGGAAGTGAATCGCGTGCGCGCGCGGCTGGCCGGCGTGGCCGTGGCGCTCGCGGTCGGGGTTGGGGGCGCTTTCGGGGCGGGCTTCGATCACGGGTACGCGGGTTGGGACGCGCTGCTGCGGGCGCACGTCGCGTGGAACGATCGGGGGGTTGCGTCCGGGGTCGACTACGCCGGGATTGCGCGCGATCGCGCGCAACTGCGCGCTGTGCTCGAGGGCTTCTCGGCGCTCGGCCACGACGAGTATGCCGGGTTCTCGCGCGAGCAGAAACTTGCGTTTCTCCTCAACGCCTACAACGCATTCACGATCGAACTGGTACTCACCCGCTATCCGGATCTGCGCTCGATCAAGGAACTCGGCTTCCTGTTTCGCTCTCCGTGGCAGAAGCGCTTCTTCGCGTTGCTGGGCGAGGAGCGCAGCCTCGACGATGTCGAGCACGGGATGATCCGCGCGCCAGGCGTCTTCGACGAGCCACGCATCCACTTCGTCGCCGTTTGCGCGTCCGTCGGGTGCCCCGCACTGCGCCCGGAGGCGTTCACCGCGATGCGGCTCGAAGCACAACTCGAGGACAGCACGCGGCGCTTCCTGAGGGACCGCACGCGCAACCGCTTCCGTGCGGCGACGCTCGAGGTGTCGCGGATTTTCGACTGGTACGAGGAGGACTTCGAGAAGTCATCCGCGGGTTCGCGGCGTGCGTTTCTCGCGCGCTACGCCGAGGCGCTCGCCGCTGCGGCGGGAGATGCGGGTGCGATCCAGCAGGGGCGCTACACGCTGCGTTTCCTGGAGTACGACTGGAAATTGAACGATCGGCCGAGGAGCGCTGGAACGGCGTGGTGAAGCGCATTGCCGTGATCATTCCCGCCCGCGATGAGGAGAAGCAGATCGTCGCGGCGCTCGGCTCGGCCGGCTGCGGCGTGCCCGAGCCGGGCGCCGGCGCCGGCGACGAAACGCCTCGGGTTGCCGCCGATGCCGCATCGGCTCCGCAGATCGTGTGCGTGGTGGTCGATGGCGGCAGCCGTGACGATACCGTCGCGCGTGCCCGCGCCGCCGGTGCCACTGTGCTCGAGGCCGAGCCGGGGCGCGCGGCGCAGATGAATGCGGGCGCTGCCGCGGTCGACGCCGATGTGCTCGTCTTCCTGCACGCGGACACCCGGCTGCCGGTGGACTGGCTGCCCGCGATCGCGGCACGGCTGGCGGCGGCACCGGGTGAGGCCGCCTGGGGACGTTTCGACGTGCGGCTCGATCCGTCGTCGCCCGTGCTGGGGGTCGTGGCGGCCGCAATGAACCTGCGCTCGCGGCTCACCGGAATCGCGACGGGGGACCAGGCCATCTTCCTGACGCGCGCGGCCTGGAATCAGGTGGGCGGATTCCCGGCGATCCCGCTGATGGAGGATGTGGAGATTTCCAGGCGACTCAAGCGCGCCGTCGGTCCTCCGCTGTGCCTGCGCACGACGGTGCGCACCTCGTCGCGGCGCTGGCGTTCGCACGGCGTGCTGCGCACGATCGCCCGCATGTGGCTCTACCGCGCGCTCTACTTCTGCGGGGTGCCCGCCGCCGTACTCCACCGGCGCTACTACGGGCGCGCCGTCGACAGCGCGACACGACCCCCGGGGCACCTCGGGTGAGCGCGGTGCGGCCGGCGCCAATGGATCCGCCCCGTTGCGCGCTGATCGTCTTTGCGCGCGAGCCCGCCGTCGGGGAAGTCAAGAGGCGGCTGGCCGCGGAGATCGGCGCTTTGCCTGCGCTGCGCGTCTATCGTCGCCTGCTCGCGCGCGTGCTCGGCGTCGCACGCCGCTACGGGGAGCGCCGTGGCATCTCCGTGATCCTCGCCGGGGAGGGCAGCGCGGGGTCCGACGAACTCGCGCGGCGCGCCGCGCGGCACGGCTTCGCGTGGCGCGTGCAGCGCGGCGGCGATCTCGGGGCGCGCATGCACGACGCGTTCACCCGTGCCTTCGCGGCGGGCTTCGAGCGCGTGGTGCTGATCGGCTGCGACTGCCCGGTGATGAGCGCGCGCCACCTGGATCGCGCCTTCGCCGCGCTCGCGCAGGCCACGGCGGCATTTGCGCCCGCCGAGGATGGCGGTTACGCGCTCGTCGCCCTGAGCCGGCCGGTGGCGGCCCTCTTCCAGGGCATTTCCTGGGGTGGCGCGCAGGTGTTTGCGCAGACCCGGGAGGCTGCGGCGCGTGCCGGAATTCCGCTCACCGTGCTCCCCGAAGTCTGGGATGTGGATCGTCTCCCCGACCTGCAGCGTTGGGAGGCGCAGCGCGCTCGCCGCGCGGCGGCACGCCAGGCGCCGGCGATGGGGCGCATGAAGTAGAGCGGCTCGGTGTGCCGCGCGGGAGCGCGCTCAGGCGGGGTGCTTGTCCTGCCACGCCGGATGCATGCTCGTCGTCGGATTCCGGCCGCCGGACGCGAGGGCCGCGAAGAACAGGTCGACGCGCCGGGGCATGCCGACCAGTTCGCCCTGCATGTAGCGCACGCCCAAGTGCGTCAGGCGGTCGTAGATCGCCCGCGTGTGGACGTGCTCGGCCACGGTGCGGATATTCAGTCGCTTTGCGACGCGCACCGTCGAGAGCACGATCTCCTCGTCGATCTCGTCCATCGGCAGCGTGCGAATGAAGGATCCATCGATCTTCAGGTAATCCAGCGGGAAGCGCTTCAGGTACTCGAAGGTGGCCAGACCGGTGCCGAAGTCGTCGAGTGCAATTCCGAAGCCGGAAGCCTTGAGTTCATCGACGAGGCGCGAGGCTGCGGCCGGATTGCGGATGGCCTCGCTCTCGGTGATCTCGAAGACGATCTTGTCGGGCGGGATGCCGTACTGCGCGCGCTGTTCGCGGATGTATCCGGCGATCATCCCGTCGCTCATCGTGAGCCCCGAGAGGTTGATCGAGCACTTGTGCGTGAGCGCGAGCGAGTCCGGATTGGATGCCAGCCACGCGAAGACCCAGTTGATGACGCCGCGGTCCATCTCCGGGGTCATCTGCGCTTGCACAGCGAGCGACAGGAATTCCGGCGGATGGATCAGGCTGCCGTCGCGATCGATCAGGCGGATCAGCATCTCGTAGGACACCATTCCCGGCGGCGCGTCCGGATCGAGGATTGCCTGCGCGTGCATCTCGAAGCGGCGTTCGCGGATCGACTCGCGGATGTGTTCGATCTTGCCCTGGTGCGCCCGTCGGGTGTCGATCGCACTCTGCGAGAGGGGCTCGACGAAGAGCTGAGGATCGCGCACGCTCGCCGCGATGGCCAGGGCGTCGGAGAGTGAGAACAGGCAGTCCTCGCTGGTGATGTTTGCTGCGCGATCGATCAACAGCGCGCCCACGCACACCTGCAGCCGGATGCTGCCGTGCGCGGTGCGCAGGATCTGACCGTTCAGCTGCGAGTAGATCTCGCGCGAGACAGCACGCACCGCGGCGAGCGTCTCGGCTTCGATGAGCAGCGCAAAGTGCCCGCCCGAGAGGCGTGCCGCCGCGCGCATGCCGGGTTGGCGGCGCAGCAGTACCGCCGCCTCCTGCTCGCATTGCAGGGTTGGAATCGCCCCGCACAGCTCGTTGAGCGCGTCGAAGTTCGAAAAATGCAGGCCGATCAGCCCGAAAGTCGGGCGATCCCGCGCGGCCAGTCGATCCCCGACCTCGGCTAGCAGGCCGCGATCATTGAGCAGTCCCGTCGAATGATCATGCCGAGCCTGCTGAGCGACGCGCATCAGCGCCACGCGACGATCTGCCGCAGCCGCCTGGAGCATCAGAGCAACGAATACCGCGCAGAAGACGAGGACCGAAGCCTCGATCGCGTGGAAGAACGCGTCGTCCGCGACGCCGACCTGGTAGCCGCGCAGCAGCAGCAGGGGAAGCGCGGTGACGAGCAGCGTGGTGGCGGTGGCGCGGTGGCTGCTGCGAATGGCCGCCCAGGCGACGATCGGAAAGTAGAAGAACGCCAGGGCGTAGACTCGGGCGCCAAAGCCCAGCGAGGTGAACAGCAGGCTCGCGGCCACCACGGCCAGCGTCAGCAGCACGCCTGCGATGTTGATCGGTCGATCGCCGGGCAGCGTTCTCTCGGCGTGCTCCGCCGGTTCGAGCCAGGCGAGCACAACGGGTGCGAGGAGCAGAACGCCGAGCGCATCGATCAGCCACCAGGCGAGGAAGAGCTGCCACCCGGAGAGTGATGCGAGCCCGATCGCGCCACCGGCCGGGGCGAAGAACGCGTACCCGAGGCTGACCAGCAGCGCGTCGAGAGGCGCCGCAACGAAGACGATTCCGAACACGAGCCGCAACGTGGCGTCGAGTCGATAATCCGGTGGCTTCCACGATTTCAGGCGCGCGAGCACCGTCAGCGCCACCGCAGGACCGATCACGCTCCCGAGCGTGAGGGTCGAGGCCGTTGCGAGTGACCCGACGGACAGCCAGGCCCAGGCGAAGACCCCGGGCGCCACGGCGAGTATCCATCTGCGGCCGTAGCGCCATCCGAAGGCAAACGCGATGCCGGCCGCCGGCCACAACAGCAAATTCTCCGGGCGATTGAGCGACACCCATTGCGCGAGAACGCAGGCGACAAAGGCCACCGTTGCGATCAACGGGACACGGACGAGCGCTCCGAGTGGGTCCTTGGCAGTGAGGGGGGTGTGGGGCAAGGGCATGCGCCGATAAAGCCGCGTCGCTGGCAGTGTAAACGATCGGCCCGCCAGACGAAACAGGGGCGGCACGTGCCGCCCCGGTGCTGCGCATCCCGCCTGGGTCCGGGCGGGATGCGGAACGCGCTCAGGCCGCCACGAGTTCGCGCAACACGAACGGGAGAATGCCGCCGTGCACGTAGTAGTCGACCTCGATCGGCGTGTCGATCCGCGACGCAAGGAGCACTTCGCGCCGGGAACCTTCCCTGCCGCGAATCGTCATGCGTACGTCCTGCTGCGGCTTGATCTCGGCCGGAATCTCGATGTCGAACTCCTCGTCGCCGGTGACCCCGAGCGA
This sequence comes from Burkholderiaceae bacterium, assembly GCA_024637155.1. Lineage (GTDB taxonomy): Bacteria > Pseudomonadota > Gammaproteobacteria > Burkholderiales > Burkholderiaceae_E > JAGXFR01. Next base: position 8,394 of record JAGXFR010000022.1, read on the forward strand.
TTGCCAGGTGTCGGACCCCTTGAACTGCAGCGGCAGCACGCCCATGCCGACCAGATTCGAACGGTGGATGCGCTCGAAGCTGCGCGCGACAACGGCCCGCACGCCCAGCAGCTGCGTTCCCTTGGCCGCCCAGTCACGCGACGAACCCGTGCCGTACTCCTCCCCGGCCAGAATCACGGTCGGGGTTCCCGCGGCGATGTAGCGCATCGCGGCGTCGTAGATGTAGATCTGTTCGCCGCTCGGCTGGTGCAAGGTCAGCCCCCCCTCGACGCGCGAACCGCCCTCCTTGGCCGGAATCATCAGGTTCTTGATGCGCACATTGGCGAACGTGCCGCGCATCATCACTTCGTGGTTGCCCCGGCGCGCGCCGTACGAATTGAAATCCGGCTTCAGCACGCGATGCGCGACCAGGTACTGGCCTGCAGGCGAGGATTCCTTGATCGATCCCGCCGGAGAGATGTGATCGGTCGTGATCGAATCACCGAACAGACCGAGCGCGCGTGCACCCTGAATCGGTTTCACCGCGGCGGGCTGCATGTCAAAGGACTCGAAGAAAGGCGGCTCGGCGATGTACGTCGAGCGCGGCCAGTCGTAGACCTGGCCGACGGCCGCGGGCACCTCGTTCCACATCGCGTGGTCCTTGGTCAGGTCGCTGTAGAGGCGCTTGAAGGTGCGCGGATTCATCGCCGTCTTCATCAGCGCGTAGATCTCCTCCGAGCTCGGCCAGATCTCCCCGATGTAGACGTCCTTGCCGTTCTTGTCCTGGCCCAGCGGCTCCGTCATCAGGTCGATCTGGATGTTCCCGGCCAGCGCGTACGCGACCACCAGCGGGGGCGAGGCCAGGAAGTTGGCGCGCAGGTTCGGGTGGATTCGGGCCTCGAAGTTCCGATTGCCCGAGAGCACCGCCGCGCAGACCAGGTCGTTGGCGAGAATCGCCTCGTTGAATTCCGGGCGCAGGTCGCCCGCGTTGCCGATGCAGGTCGTGCATCCGTAGGCCGCCACCGAGAAACCGAGCTGTTCGAGGTGCGGCAGCAGCTTCGTGCGGGTCAGGTAGTCGGTCACCACCCGCGAACCGGGCGCCAGCGAGGTCTTGATCTTCGGGTTGACCTTGAGGCCGCGCGCGACCGCCTTCTTGGCGAGCAGACCGGCGGCGAGCAGCACGCTGGGGTTCGAGGTATTGGTGCAGGAGGTGATCGCTGCGATCAGGATGTCGCCGTTGCGCAGCGGCGTGCCGGCGCTCGTCATGTAGGCGCGATCAAGATCCTCCGGCCTCTTGTTGAAACCGTTGTCCTCGGGGGCCTTGGAGAACAGGCTCGCGAAGGTCGAGCGGACCTTGCCGATTTCGATCCGGTCCTGCGGCCGCCTGGGTCCGGCGAGCGAAGGTGCCACGCTCGCGAGATCGAGCTCGACGACTTTCGTGTAATTCAGCTCGCCCGCCTTGGGCACGCCGAAGAGCCCCTGCGCGCGGAAGTAACTCTCGAAGGCGTCAATCTCGGCGCTCGTGCGTCCGGTGCCCTCGAAGTAGGCGATGGTCTTCTCGTCGACGGGGAAGAAACCCATCGTTGCGCCGTATTCGGGCGCCATGTTGGCGACCGTCGCGCGATCGGGCAGCGACAGCGTGCTGGTGCCCGCGCCGAAGAATTCGACGAACTTGCCGACGACCTTTTCCTTGCGCAGCATTTCGGTGATGGTGAGCACCAGATCGGTCGCGGTGCAGCCCTCGCGCAGCTTGCCCTTGAGGTTCACGCCGACCACGTCGGGCGTGAGCATGTAGACCGGCTGGCCGAGCATCGCCGCCTCGGCCTCAATGCCGCCGACGCCCCAGCCCACCACGCCAATGCCATTGATCATCGTCGTGTGGCTGTCGGTGCCGACGAGTGTGTCCGGGTAGTAGACCCCGCCCTTGCGATGGACGCCGCGCGCGAGATATTCGAGGTTTACCTGGTGGACGATGCCGATGCCCGGGGGGACGACCTTGAAGGTGTCGAAGGCCTGCATGCCCCACTTCATGAACTGATAGCGTTCGCGGTTGCGCGCGAACTCCAGCTTCATGTTCAGGTCCAGTGCGTCGGGCGTGCCGTAGTGATCGATCATCACCGAGTGGTCGACCACCAGGTCAACCGGAACGAGCGGTTCGATCATCTTCGGATTGCGATTCATGCGCGCGGCGACGCTGCGCATCGCGGCCAGGTCGGCGAGCAACGGAACCCCGGTGAAGTCCTGCAGCACCACGCGCGAGACGATGAAGGGAATCTCCTCAACGCGCTGGCCGTTCGCCACCCAGTTGGCAAGTTGTTCGACGTGCGTCAACGTGACCTTCTTCCCATCGACATTGCGCAGCACCGCCTCGAGGACGATGCGCATCGATATCGGAAGTTTCTTCACGTTGGGGAACTTGCGCGCGAGAACCGGCAGCGAGTAGAGCTTGCCGGTCTTGCCGGACTTCGTCATGAAATCCTGGAGCGTGTTGAAGGGGTTGCTGGTCATTACTCTTCTCGTCTGTCGTGGAGTGGAGGACGGCTGCGCTTCGCCGGAATGCATCGGCGGCGCAACAACAATTTTAGTGGAGAAGCGCCGGCTGTGGTTCAGAGCCGGCACTCGTTGGCGAGTTGACGTCCGCTGCGCGTGTCGAGCAGCATGGCCTTGGCCGGAATCACGATCCACACGAAGCCGCTCGCGGCGTCCTCGAAGCGCAGCGCGCCGGTGCGGGCTTCGACCGCCGCCAACGTGTAATCCTTGCGGGACCACTGGAGCGTGATCGTGCGGCGATCGGTGGTGATCTCCCTGACATGCACGCTGCGGCCGAGTTCGCACTTGTAGACACCCGCATGGAAGGCGATCACGAACGGAACGTCTGCGGCGGGCGGCGGGGCCGCAACGGGGCCCGTCGGCGGGACGACGCCGATGCCCGGCGGGGCGCCGATGCCCAGTCCCGGTGGCGGCGCCACGGTGGCGGCCGGGGCCGGGGTCACCGCCGGTGCGGGGGTGCCGAAGGCCGGGACCACAGCCGGTGCGGCGGAGCCGAGGGCTGGGGCCGGGGCGATCGCGGGCGCACTCGGGGTCGCGCTCGGGGTCGCGCTCGGGGGCACCGGGGGGGTGGGCGGCTCCGGCGCCGGTATTGCCGCGGGGGGGGTGAACGGTTCCGGCGGCGGCGCCGGCGCCGCCGCGACGGGGCCGGTGATCACCGGCGGCGGCACGGAGGCAGGGGCCGATTCGACCGGATTCGGCAGGGACGCCGCCGCGCTCGGCGTGACGCCCGGGCCCGTTGGAGTGGCCTCCGCAGGCGTACCCGGGAAGGGAAAGGGGAACTGGGCACAACCCGAGAGCAGCGCGGCGGCCGTGAACGCCAGCGCGGCACCCGTTCGCCCGACGAGCGTCCGGGCATTTCTCGTGCGCGCTCCGCGCTCCAATCCTGTCGTCAAATCCCTGCTCCCTGTGGTGCGGCGCGCGGCGCCGGGTGCGTCATGCCGGGTCGCTCATGTCACCGCGGCTTGGCGAACAGCGCGTCGAGCTTCCTCTCGTATTCCCAGTAGTCGATCGCATCGTACAGTTCCTGGCGCGTCTGCATGCGATCGACCACGGCGCGCTGAGTGCCTTCGCCGCGCAGCGTCCGGTACACCAATTGCGCCGCCTTGTTCATCGCCCGAAACGCGGAAAGCGGATAGAGTGCCATCGCCACATCGACGGAGCGCAGTTCCTCCACCGTGAACAAGGGCGTAGCGCCGAACTCGGTGATGTTGGCGAGGACCGGCGCCTGGGTCGCCTCGGCGAACTGCCGATACATCCCCAACTCGGTCACCGCCTCGGGGAAGACGCCGTCGGCGCCGGCGGCAACGCAGGCGCGAGCGCGCTCGATCGCGGGCTCGAGTCCTTCGACCGCGAGCGCGTCTGTGCGCGCAATGATGAAGAAGCCCGGATCGGTGCGCGCGTCGACCGCTGCCTTGATCCGGTCGACCATCTCCGGTTGGCTGACGATCTCCTTGCCGGGTCGGTGCCCGCAGCGTTTGGCCTCGACCTGGTCCTCGATGTGGAGCGCCGCCGCGCCGAACTTGATCAGCGAGCGGACCGTGCGGGCCACATTGAACGCCGACGCACCAAAGCCGGTGTCGACGTCCACCAGCAGCGGGAGTTCGCAGACGTCGGTGATCCGGCGCACGTCGGTGAGCACGTCATCGAGGGTCGAGATGCCGAGGTCGGGAAGTCCGAGCGATCCGGCGGCAACCCCGCCGCCGGAGAGATAGATCGCGCGAAAGCCGGCTCGCTGGGCGAGCAGGGCATGGTTTGCATTGATTGCGCCGGGAATCTGCAGCGGCCGCTCGGCCGCCAACGCCGCACGAAATCGGTTCCCTGCGCTCTCGGTCATGGGGTCGCCGGCCATCCGGCAGAGAATACGCCAAACGCCGTCGGTGCGGCGACTCGCCGGCGTTGATCCGACCGGCGGCCCCGCAGGCCCGCCGGTCGGGTGATCGTGAAGCGGAATCCGCGCGCCCGCCGGCGTACCGGCGGGGCGCCCAAATCACCCGAGCAGCGCAGCGACGGCGTCACGCTCGCCGAGCAGTTCTTGCAAGGTGGCGTCCATGCGGGCACGCGAGGCCGCGTCGATATCGAGGTCTTGCACCAACTGGTATTCCCCCTTGGCGCAGGTGACCGGGAAACCGTAGATGATCCCTTCGGGGATGCCGTAGGAACCGTCCGAGGGAATGCCCATCGTCACCCACTTGCCGCTGGTGCCGAGAACCCAGTCGTGCATGTGGTCGATCGCCGCGCTGGCCGCCGAGGCAGCCGAGGACGCGCCGCGCGCTTCGATGATCGCCGCGCCGCGCTTGCCGACGGTGGGCATGAACACGTCGTTGTTCCAGACCTCGTCGTTGATCATCGCCTTGACGGGTTGCCCGCCAGCCGTGGCGAATCGATAGTCGGGGTACATCGTCGGGGAGTGGTTTCCCCAGACCGCGATCTTCTCGAAGGAATCCACCGGCTTGCCCGTCTTGGCGGCAAGTTGCGAAAGCGTGCGGTTGTGGTCGAGGCGCAGCATCGCCGTGAAGTTCTTCGCCGGCAGGCTCGGCGCCGATTTCATCGCGATGTAGGCGTTCGTGTTGGCCGGGTTGCCGACCACGAGAACCTTGCAGTCACGGCTGGCGACGGCGTCGAGCGCCTTGCCCTGGACGGTGAAGATCGCGCCGTTGGCCTCGAGCAGGTCCTTGCGTTCCATGCCCTTGGAGCGGGGGCGCGCGCCGACCAGCACGGCGTAGTCGGCATCCTTGAAGGCGACCATCGGGTCGGAACTGACCGAGACGCCCTGGAGCAGCGGGAACGCGCAGTCGTCGAGTTCCATGACCACGCCGCGCATCGCCGGAACCTGCGCCTCGAGGTCGAGCAACTGAAGGGCGACAGGCTGGTCCTTGCCCAGCATGTCGCCGTTTGCGATCCGGAAGAGCAGGGCGTAGCCGATCTGGCCAGCGGCGCCGGTGACGGCAACGCGTTTGACAGGTTTGTTCATGACTTCCTCGTATTGGGTAGGGCAGGACACGCGGGAAAACGAACCCTTCCGCGCAAGGCTGAAGGGCTCGACGGAAATTAAGGGTGAGTCTAGATAGACCCCGGGGGACTGTCAACTGGCGTTGATCAATGTTATAAGACATAAGGCCCTAGACTCGGGGCGCGCGACATGATTCAATGAGGCGATAAACTGACGGAGCAAGCGGAAAAGCGATGAGCAACCAGGCTCCCCCCAACGAAGGATCCATGGCTTCGGCAAGCAGCGACGTGCCGACCTTCGCGCCCCTGTACCGGCAGATTCGGGCGCTGATCCTGCGCAGTCTTAAGGAAGGCGAGTGGCGGCCGGGGGACATGATCCCCAGCGAGACCGAACTGGCGACGCGTTTCGGGGTCAGTCAGGGCACGGCACGCCGCGCGATCGACGAACTGGCGGCCGAGAACGTGCTGGTGCGCCGGCAGGGGCGCGGCACCTTCGTGGCGTCGCACCTGCAGAGGGTGAACCAATTTCGCTTCCTGAAATTGCGTCCCGATGGCGGCGATCTGGAGCCCTTCAGCGGGAAGGTCATCGAGTGCCGCCGCACGCGCCCCCCGGCATCCCTGGCGCGCCAGCTGCGGCTGCGCCCCGGCGAGGCCGCAATCCTGACCCGGCGGATCCTGCAATTCGGTCCGGAGGACACGGTTCTCGACGAGATCTGGCTTCCGGCAGAGCGTTTCAAGGGCTTCAGCGCCGAAGGTTTCGAAAGCTACCAGGGGCTGCTCTACGGTTATCTGGAAGCCGAGTTCGGCGTGCAGATGCTGCGCGCCGAAGAACGCCTCAAGGCGGTTCTGGCGCAACCCGAACAGGCCGGGCCGCTCGGCATCGCCGTGGGCGCCCCGCTGCTGCAGGTCGAACGCGTTTCGTTCACCTACGACGAACAGCCGGTCGAGGTGCGGCGCGGCTTCTACGTGACGACCCGTCACCACTACTTCAACCAGCTCGGTTGAGCGTGCGACGGTGCCACGGATTGTGACAGCGAGCGCCATGGCGGCCGACGAAATGGCCGGCGGATCCGGGGCAGCGGACCTGGCGGTGCGGCGACAGCGCCTGCGCTGGCGGGCACGGCGCGGACTGCTGGAGAACGACATCGTTCTCGAGCGTTTTCTCGATGCCCATCAGGAAAGTCTCGACGAGCAGGAGATCGCCGGGCTCGAACGGCTGCTTGAACAAGGTGACAAGGATTTGTTTGAACTGATTCGTGGGCATGCGCAGTTGAATCCGGAACTCGACGATTCGGCGACACGACGCGTACTCGCGATGCTCCAGGAGACCTGATCGCGGTTTCGCCGCTGGGGGGGCGAAACATACGCATGCCGATCCATCCCCGTTGACAAGGAAGAGAGGAACAGACGATGAAAAGCGAACATAAGGCAACACTCTCGTTCAGTGATGGCAGCCCGTCGGTCGAAATGCCGATCTACAAGGGAACCGTCGGACCGGACGTGATCGACATCCGCAAGATCTACGGGCAAACGGGCAAGTTCACCTTCGACCCGGGCTTCATGTCGACCGCGGCTTGCGAGTCCAAGATCACCTACATCGATGGCGACAAGGGCGAACTGGTGTATCGGGGCTACCCGATCGAGATCCTCGCCGCGAACTGCGACCATCTCGAGGTCTGCTACCTGCTGCTCTACGGCGAGTTGCCCACGGCTGCGCAGCGAGAGCGCTTCGAGGAATCGGTCAAGGGTCACTCGATGGTGCACGAGCAGATGCACTTCTTTCTGCGGGGTTTCCGTCGTGACGCGCACCCGATGGCCGTGCTGGTGGCCGTGATCGGCGCGCTCGCGGCGTTCTATCACGACTCGCTCGACATCGATGATCCGGAATCGCGGCGCATCTCGGCGGTGCGCGTGATCGCCAAGATTCCGACGCTGATGGCGATGGCCTACAAGTATTCGGTCGGCCAGCCCTTCCGCTATCCGCAGAAGAACCTTTCGTTTGCCGCCAACATCATGCAGATGATGTTCGGCATGCCCACCGAGCCCTACGAACCCAACGAAGTGCTGGTGCGCGCGCTGGATCGAATCCTGATCCTGCACGCTGATCACGAGCAGAATGCGTCCACCTCCACGGTGCGCCTGGCCGGCTCCTCGGGTGCGAACCCGTTCGCGTGCATCTCCGCCGGCATCTCGACGCTGTGGGGACCTGCGCACGGCGGCGCCAACGAGGCTTGCCTGGTGATGTTGCAGAACCTGCAGAAACAGGGCGGCGTCTCGAAGATCGGCGAGTTCATCACGAAGGTGAAGGACAAGGACTCCGGCGTCAAGCTGATGGGCTTTGGCCACCGCGTTTACAAGAACTACGATCCGCGCGCCAAGCTGATGCGCGAGACCTGCCACGAAGTGCTCACCGAGCTGGGCCTGCACGACGATCCGTTGTTTGCGATCGCGATGAAGCTCGAGCAGATCGCGCTCGAAGACGACTACTTTGTGTCACGCAAGCTCTACCCGAACGTCGACTACTACTCGGGCATCGTCCAGAAGGCGATGGGCATCCCGGTGTCGATGTTCACGTGCATGTTTGCGGTCTCGCGCACGGTGGGCTGGATTTCGCAATGGAACGAGATGATCTCGGAACCCGACCAGAAGATCGGCCGGCCGCGCCAGCTCTATACGGGCTACCCGACCCGCGAGTTCATCCCGGTCAAGAAGCGCTGATTCATTGAGGTAGCGGGCGTGCGCGGCCCCCTGCGCGCGCCTCACGCACCCCGGGACGATGCTCTCGGGGTGCGTTTTTCGTTGGCCGCTCGCGTCGCGGTGGAGCTTGGCCCGATTCGCGGGTATGCTTGAGGCTGAGCCGAACTGCCTATGACCTGACCCGCACTCATTCCCACTCTCTGATCGCGGACTGCGCTGCCGAAAACCGGCTGGCGGTCTGTGGAGCCCACCCCGGGGTGGATCTCCAGGCATCTTCGACGAGAAACTCGTTCTGAAAGGTGAAGCGCACATGATGAAGACCTTCGCGTCGAACTCGTATTTGTTCGGCGGCAACGCCCCGTTCATCGAAGAACTCTACGAGAGTTATCTGCAGGATCCGGGCTCGGTCGACGAGACCTGGCGGCAGTACTTCGACAACATGCAGCTGGTGCCGGCCTCGAATGGGAATCCGCAGACCCGTGACGTGCCCCATGAGCCGATCACACGCTCGTTCGCCGAGCGTGCCCGCGAGGGGACCCTGCGTCCCCGGGTGGTGGGCGGCGACGCGGCGGCCGCGCGCAAGCAGGTCTTCGTTCAGCAGCTGGTCTCGCTGCATCGGCACCTCGGAAGCCAGTGGGCGGATCTGGATCCCCTGAAGCGGCGCGAGCGTCCCGCGATCCCGGAACTCGACCCGGCCTTCTACGACTTCACCGAGGGCGACCAGGCGCACATCTATTCGGCGGCGGGAACTTTCCTGGGCTTCGAGGCGGCGTCGCTGCGCGACATCATGCGGGCGCTGCGCGAGACCTACTGCGGAACGATCGGCGTCGAGTTCATGTACATGAGCGATCCGGCACAGAAGCGCTGGATGCAGGAGCGCCTCGAAGGGACGCGCTCGCAGCCCGAGTTCGATCCGCAGAAGAAAAAGCAGATCCTGGCGCGCCTGACGGCGGCCGAGGGAATCGAGAAATACCTGCACACCAAGTATGTGGGGCAGAAACGCTTCTCGCTCGAGGGCGGCGAGAGCTTCATCCCGGCGCTCGACGAGGTGATCGAGCGTTCCGGCGCGCTGGGTGTGCAGGAGATCGTCATCGGGATGGCGCATCGCGGACGGCTCAACGTGCTCGTCAACACGCTGGGCAAGAGTCCGAAGGACCTGTTCGCGGAGTTCGAGGGACGGCACGCGGCCGACCTGCCCAGCGGCGACGTCAAGTACCACAAGGGCTACTCCAGCGATGTCTCGACCCCCTCGGGTCCGGTCCACCTGACGCTTGCGTTCAACCCGTCGCACCTGGAGATCGTCAATCCGGTGGTGGAGGGTTCGGTCAAGGCGCGTCAGGATCGCCGCGGCGACACCGACGGGGTGCAGGTGCTGCCGGTGCTCGTGCACGGTGACGCCGCGTTCGCCGGACAGGGCGTCGTGATGGAGACGCTCAACATGGCGCTCACGCGCGGCTACGGCACGGGCGGGACCGTGCACATCGTCATCAACAACCAGATCGGCTTCACCACCTCGGACCCGCGCGACAAGGGCTCGACCATCTACTGCACCGACGTGGTCAAGATGATCGAGGCGCCGGTGCTGCATGTGAACGGCGACGATCCCGAGGCCGTCGTGTTCGCCGCGCAGATCGCCGTGGACTTCCGCACGAAATTCCGCAAGGACGTGGTGCTCGACATCGTCTGCTATCGCCGGCTCGGGCACAACGAGCAGGACACCCCCGCGCTCACGCAGCCGCTGATGTACAAGCGCATCGCGGCGCTGCCCACCACACGGCTGCTCTACGCCCAGAAGCTCGTCGGTCAGGGCATCATCGACGAGGGGGATGGCGATGCGATGGCGCTGGCCTTCCGCGCGGCGATGGACTCGGGCACGCACAACTCGGGGCCGGTGCTCTCGAACTTCAAGAGCAAGTACGCGAGCGACTGGAAGCCGTACCTGAACCGCAAGTGGACGGATCCGGCGGACACCTCGGTTCCGCTCGCGGAACTCAAGCGCATCGGTGCGCGGATCACAACGGTCCCCGATACGCTGCGTGTGCACCCGATCGTCGAGAAAGTCATCGCGGAACGTGCAGCGATGGCGCGCGGCGAGGTGCCGCTGGACTGGGGGATGGGCGAGCACATGGCGTTTGCGACCCTGCTCGCCAACGGCTACGCGATCCGGCTCTCGGGACAGGACTCGGCGCGCGGCACGTTCTCGCATCGCCACGCGGTGCTGCACGACCAGGACCGCGAGGAGTGGGGCGTCGGCAAGTACATCCCGCTCGAACACGTATCGGAGAGCCAGGGCCACTTCAACGTGATCGATTCGGTGCTCTCCGAGGAGGCGGTGCTCGGCTTCGAGTACGGCTATTCGACCGCAGAGCCCGACACGCTGGTGATCTGGGAGGCGCAGTTCGGCGACTTCGTCAACGGGGCGCAGGTCGTCATCGATCAGTTCATTTCGTCGGGCGAGACCAAGTGGGGCCGCATCTCCGGGCTGACGCTGCTGCTCCCGCACGGCTACGAGGGACAGGGGCCCGAGCACTCGTCGGCGCGCCTCGAGCGCTTCCTGCAGCTGTGCGCGGAGAACAACATGCAGGTGTGCCAGCCGAGCACCGCGGCGCAGTGCTTCCACATGCTGCGTCGGCAGATGATCCGGCAGTATCGCAAGCCGCTCGTGGTGATGTCGCCCAAGTCCCTGCTGCGCAACAAGGCCGCGGCCTCGCCGCTCGAGCAGTTCGCGCGGGGCGGGTTCCAGAACGTGATTGGGGAGATCGATCCGTCGATCCAGGCCGAGAAGGTCACGCGGGTCGTGGCCTGTTCCGGCAAGGTCTACTACGAGCTGGCTGCCGGGCGCCTCGAACTCGAAACCCAGAATGTCGCGCTGCTGCGCCTCGAGCAACTCTATCCGTTCCCGCACAAGGCCTTCGAGGCCGAACTGCGCAAGTTCCCGAAGGCACAGCAGATCGTCTGGTGCCAGGACGAACCGCAAAACCAGGGCGCGTGGTTCTATGTCCAGCACCACATCGCCGAAATGCTGTCTTCCGACCAGCGCCTGAGCTATTCGGGCCGCCTCGCGGCGGCGTCACCTGCGGTTGGCTACTACGAAAAACACTTCGCACAGCAGCGCGACCTGATCGCCGACGCGCTCGGCGAGGGCAAGCGCAAGGCGAAGAAGAAGAAGGCTTCCTGAAGCCGCGCCGCCGCCAGAACAACATTTCCGGAGTTTCAACATGGCATTGCTTGAAGTAAAGGTTCCGCAGCTGTCCGAGTCGGTCGCCGAGGCGACCCTGCTGCAATGGCACAAGAAGGTGGGCGAGGCGGTCGCGCGCGACGAGAACCTAATCGACATCGAGACCGACAAGGTGGTGCTCGAACTCCCGGCGCCGGCGGCCGGCGTGCTGCGCGAGGTGCGCAAAGGGGACGGGTCGACGGTGGTTGCCGATGAGGTGATCGCGGTGATCGACACCGAAGGTGCACCCAAGGCTGCCGCGGCCGCGCCGGCAGCGAAACCGGCGAAGGAGGCGGCTGTGGCCGCACCGCAGCCGCCTGCCGCGGATGCGCCCGAAGCACAGTCTCCGGGCACCGGGGCCGCGCCTGCGCCGGAGGGAAGTCACGCCAAGGGTGTGGCGATGCCCGCGGCAGCGAAACTGATGGCCGACCACGGCCTCGGACCGGGCGACGTCCAGGGAACCGGGCGCGATGGCCGCATCACCAAGGGGGATGTGCTGCAGGCGATCAGCGGGGAAAAACCGGCTCCCGAGGCAGAAACCACCGCAACGCCGGCAGCTGCCCCCGCAGGCGCCGCGACGCGCCCGGCAGCCCAGGCACTGCCGCAGGTGAAGGCGCCGGTCGACGTGGGCAAGCTGCTCGAAGGGCGTCCGATGCAGCGCGTCGCGATGTCGCGGCTGCGCCAGCGGGTCGCCGAGCGCCTGCTCCAGTCGCAGTCCAGCAACGCGATCCTGACGACCTTCAACGAAGTCAACATGCAACCCACGATCGACCTGCGCAAGCGCTACCTCGAGATGTTCGAGAAGGAAAACGGGGTACGGCTGGGCTTCATGTCCTTCTTCGTCAAGGCGGTGGTGCACGCGTTGAAGAAGTTTCCGATCGTGAACGCCTCGATCGACGGCAACGACATCGTCTACCACGGGTTCTTCGATATCGGCGTGGCGGTGGGTTCGCCACGCGGACTCGTCGTCCCGGTGATTCGCGATGCCGACCAGCTGACCTTCGCGCAGGTCGAGAAGACGATCGCCGACTTCGGCAAGCGTGCCCAGGAGGGCAAGCTGACCATAGAAGAACTCACGGGCGGAACCTTCTCGATCAGCAACGGCGGGGTGTTCGGCTCGATGCTCTCGACGCCGATCATCAACCCGCCCCAGTCAGCGATCCTCGGCATTCATGCCACCAAGGATCGTCCGGTGGCCGAGAACGGGCAGGTGGTGATCCGGCCGATGAACTATTTCGCGCTTTCCTACGACCATCGCATCGTCGATGGCCGCGAGGCGGTCCTGTTCCTGGTCGCCATCAAGGATGCGCTCGAGGATCCGGCACGCCTGATCCTGGACATATAGGGGGAAGAGAATGGCCGAACGCTACGACGTGATCGTCATCGGTGCGGGCCCGGCCGGCTATGTCGCGGCCATCCGCGCGGCGCAGCTGGGCTTCAAGGTGGGCTGCGTCGAGAAGTGGGTGGACGCCGCCGGTTCGCCTGCGCTGGGAGGAACCTGCCTGAATGTCGGGTGCATCCCTTCGAAGGCGCTCCTTGCGTCCTCGGAGGAGTACGAGAAGGCGCAGCACCATCTCGACGTGCACGGCATCGGGGTCAAGGGTGTCTCGCTCGACGTGGGCAAGATGATGGCGCGCAAGACGGCCATCGTCGAGAAGATGACCAAGGGAATCGAGTTCCTGTTCCGCAAGAACAAGATCACCTGGTTCAAGGGGCATGCGCGCTTCGTCGGCGCCGGTGACGACGGTTACCAGATCGAGGTCGCCGGCACCGGCAAGCCGGAGGTCCACACTGCGGTCAACGTGATCATCGCCACCGGTTCGCGTGCCCGCCATCTCGACGGGGTCAAGGTCGACAACAAGACGATCTGCGACAACGAGGGTGCGCTGGCGTTTGCAGCGGTGCCCAAGCGCGTCGGCGTGATCGGGGCCGGGGTGATCGGACTGGAACTCGGTTCGGTGTGGCGCCGGCTCGGCTCGGAGGTCACGGTCCTCGAAGCGCTGCCGACTTTTCTCGCCGCCTGCGACGACGCGGTCGCGCGCGAAGCCTGGAAGCTCTTCACCAAGCAGGGGTTGAAGATCGAGATGGGCGTCACCGTCGGCAAGGTGAGTTCGACGAAGAAGGGTGTGAGTGTTGCGTACACCGACGACAAGGGCAAGGCGCACAAGCTCGAGGTCGACAAGCTGGTGATCTCGGTGGGGCGCATTCCCAACACCGAAGGTCTCGAGCTCGAAGCCATCGGACTGGCTCCGGACGAGCGCGGCTTCATCCCGGTGGATGAGCGCTGCCGCACGAAGCTGCCCGGCGTGTATGCGATCGGGGACGTGGTGCGCGGTCCGATGCTCGCTCACAAGGGCGAGGACGAGGGAGTCATGGTCGCCGAGATCATCGCCGGACAGCACGCGCACATCGACTACAACTGCATTCCATGGGTGATCTACACCTCGCCCGAGATTGCATGGGTGGGGGCCACGGAGCGGCGCCTCAAGGCCGATGGCCGCGCCTACAAGTCCGGGCAGTTCCCGTTCACGGCCAACGGGCGCGCGTTGGGCATCGGGGCACCCGATGGCTTCGTCAAGGTGCTGGTCGACGCCAAGACCGACGAGCTGCTCGGCGTGCACATCATCGCGGCATCGGCGTCCGATCTGATCGCCGAGGCGGTGGTGGCGATGGAGTTCAAAGCTTCGGGCGAGGACATCGGGAGAATCTGCCACGCGCATCCGTCGCTCTCGGAGGCGATGCGGGAGGCGGCGCTGGCCTCGGACAAGCGCGCGCTGCACCTCTAGGGTGCCGCGCATGGCTCGCAAGCCGGCTGCCCCGCTGCGCGCGGTCGTGGGCGTCGTATGCGTGCTGCTCGCGCACACGGCGCTGGCCGGGGGACTGCTGCCGGAGTTCACCGAGCAGGCGCTGCGGAACCCGCAGACGGCCCGCGCGGCGCTGCAGGCCACGCAGGCGGAACGCGGAAAGCTGGCTCCGCAGTGGCGTGCGCGGGAGCGTGCCTGCTTCGAGCGCTATCTGGTCGAGGCGTGTCGCGCCGAGGTCTTGGGTGAGCGGCGCGCAGCCAGCACCGAACTCGACGGGATCGACCGGCGGGCCCGAGCGACGCTGCGTCACGAAGCGGCGATCGAGAAGAGCCGCAAGCTCGCGGAACGCCTGGTCAGGGACACCGGTTCGCCTGTGGAAAACCCGCAATCGGAAGCAGGCCTGCCGGTTGCCGGTTCCTCCCGCTGAGACGGCGATTCGCGGCGTGTTATGTACCCATAGGGGTATCGAAAAGAGCGTCGGCAGGCCGGGATCGGATTGAACGCGGAGGGCCGGCGCAGTATGATGTAGCTTCATCCAACCCAACGCCGGATCAGTCGCGCTCCGGCCCGACCGGGAGATTCATGAAAGCTGCGAACGAGTCGGATTTGGAACCAATAAAGCGTCGGATCGCCGAGTTGCAACTCGAGCACAGGGGTCTGAACGCAGTGATCGAAGCGATCGGGCAGCAACCTGCCTTTGACGAGTTGCAACTGCGGCGATTGAAGAAGCGCAAGCTGCAGATCAAGGACGACATCACCAGTCTGCAGATGCGGCTGGTACCGGACGTGCACGCCTGAATTTGAGCTGCCACGTTTGAGTGAATATGCCGAGGCGGTCGCCGCAGCGTTCGGCGGCGATGGCGCGCTCGGACGCGCGCAGCCCGGATTTCTGGCGCGCGCGTCGCAACAGGCGCTGGCCGTGGCAGTGGGCGAGACGATCGCGCAAGCCGGATGCCTGATCGCCGAAGCCGGGACCGGAACCGGCAAGACCTACGCCTACCTGGTGCCCGCGCTGCTCGCCGGCGGACAGGTGATCATCAGCACCGGCACCAAGACACTTCAGGATCAACTGCTCGCTCGCGACCTGCCGGCGGTGGCCGCCGCGCTGGGCGTGGGACCGCGCGTCGCGGTGCTCAAGGGGCGGGGAAACTACGTGTGTCGCCACCACCTGGCGCGCAACCTGCTCGACGGGCGCTTCGAGCGGCGCGAGGACGTCGCGCTGTTGCGCCGCATCGAGCGATTTGCCGCGATCAGCGCGAGCGGCGACCGGGGCGAGGCTCCGGGGATTCCCGAGGACGCACCCGTCTGGTCGCTGGCCACCTCGACGCGCGAGAACTGCCTCGGGCAGGAATGCCCGGACTGGGGCGAGTGCTTCGTCGTGCGCGCCCGCCAGGCCGCGCAACGCGCCGACGTGGTGATCGTCAATCACCACCTCTTCTGCGCCGATCTGGCGCTGCGCGACGAGGGCGTCGCGGAGTTGCTGCCCGACGCCCACGCGCTGATCTTCGACGAGGCGCATCAACTGCCGGCCGTGGCGACGCAGTTCTTCGGCGCGGCCGTTTCCTCGCGCCAGGCGATCCAGTTCGCGCGCGATCTCCACCGTGTCGGGTGGAGCGAAGCGCGCGACGCAGCCGACTGGCGCGGGCTGGCCGAAGGGATCGAGCGCGGGGTTCGTGAATTGCGTCTCGAGGCCGGGAGCCCGGCCCGGTTGGATCGCGAGCGCGTGCTGCGCATGTCGGGTTTCGTTGCCGCGCTGACGAACCTGCGTGAGGCGCTCGAAGCCGCCCAGCAGGCGGCATCCGGAAGCGCCGAGCGTTCACGCGACCTGCAGCGGCTCGATGAACGCGCCCGCGAGCTCTGCGCGCGCTTGCAAGACTGGTCGAGCGCGGTGGCGGCGCCGGATGGCGAAGAGGGCAGCGCAGAGGAGAGCGTCGCAGCCGTGCGCTGGGTCGAGGTCTTCGCCGGCGGTGTCACGCTGCACGCGACACCGTTGTCGGTGGCGGAAGCCTTTCGTCGCCACCTATCGGGGGCGCCGCGCGCCCGGATCTTCACATCCGCAACCCTGTCGGTGGCGGGGCGCTTCGGTCACTTCCAGAGGGCGCTGGGTCTCGAAGACGCGCGTGCCGAACGCTGGGAGAGCCCCTTTGACTATGCACGCAACGCGCTGCTCTTCGTGCCGCAGGGATGCGGCGAACCGGGGTCCGCCGGTTTTGCCGAAGCCCTGGCGCAGGAGATCTGGCCCCTGCTCGAGGCCAATCGGGGTCGGGCATTCGTCTTGTGCACGAGCCTGCGCATGGTCGAACGGATGGCGGCATTGCTCGCAGAACGCATCGTCGCCGGGTCGGCGGGGCTCGAACTGCTGGTGCAGGGAACCGCCCCCCGTGCGGAATTGCTCGCGCGATTCCGGGGCGCGACAACACCGGTGCTGGTGGGCAGCGCCTCGTTCTGGGAGGGGGTGGACGTGGTCGGCGCGCAGCTCTCGCTGCTCGTCATCGACAAGCTGCCCTTCGCGCCGCCCGACGACCCGGTCGTACGCGCGCGCAGCGTGGCGGCACGGCGCGCCGGGCGGGACCCGTTTCAGGACCACCATCTGCCCGAGGCCGCGACCGCGCTGCAGCAGGGCGCAGGGCGCCTGATTCGTTCCGAGAGTGATCGCGGGGTGCTGGTGGTCGGGGACGAACGACTGGCGACGCGCGGCTACGGGCGACGGCTCATCGCCAGCCTGCCGCCGTTTCGTCGCACGCGCCTGCGCGACGAGGTGCTTGCGTTCATCGCAGCCACGGACGCCGGCCATTCGGGGCCGGGAGCGGAAACCGGAAGCGCGGCTGCCTCGGCAGCCGAGTCGGGGACGGACGCGCCTAGCGCCAGACCTGCCACCAGCGCCGGTCGTCGCCGCGGATCCCGCTCGCCATGAAGGTGCTGTCGGCGAAGTTGCGATCGAGCACTTTCTGCGCACCCGCACTCAAGGCGTCGAGGCCCAGGTACTCGTAGGAACGCGCCATGATGTAGAGCGCCTCCTCGGTGGCCGGTGCCTGCGGGTACTGCTGGACGACTCCCTGCGCGCGGTTGGCGGCCGCGACGTAGGCACCGCGCAGGTAGTAGTAGCGCGCAATGTGGAGTTCCCCGGCGGCCATCGAGTTGAGCAGGTAGACCAAGCGCGCTTCCGCATCTTCCGCGTAGCGGCTCTGCGGGAAGCGCTGCACGACTTCCTTGAAGGCGTCGAACGCGTCGCGCGAGGCCTTGAGGTCACGTTCGGAGAGGTCCTGGCCGCCGAGTGCCGCGAGCAGCCCCTGCTGCTCGCTGAAATTGACGATCCCCTTGAGGTAGATCACGTAGTCGAGCGCGAAGTGATTCGGATGCAGCTTGACGAAGCGGTCGATCGCCGCGAGCGACAGCGCGCGTTCGCCATCCTTGTAATGCGCGTAGGCGATGTCGATCTGCGCCTGCTGCGCCCAGCGTCCGAAGGGGTAGCGGGATTCAAGGCGCTCGAGCTGCTTGATGGCCTCGGCGTAGCGGCCGGACGCAAGCTCCTCCCGGGCGTCTGCATATAATTGCTCCGGGGTCCAGTTGATCGTCTTGTCCGGATCCTTTCCCGAACTGCAGGCGGCGAGCGAGAGCGCACCCGCCAGCATCAGCAGGCCCAGCAATCGTTTCAGGAACAGGGCAACAGTCATATCGTGGCACGGAACAAGAAGAGCGCCGCCCAGGGCATCCGGGCGGACGGGAACCATCATACGCCGGGCGCGCAAGCACCCGCGGGGAACGGCGATTCGCTCGATTATAGCGAAGCCGGAAGCGCAGACGGGGGGGAACCCGCGGCGGTCCCGGCGCTCTTGCTCGATGCGCACGACGGGGCCGGCGAACGGCTGGACCGATTTCTTGCCCGCCACCTGCCGCAGTTTTCGCGCTCGCGGCTGCAGCGCTGGATTGCGCTCGGTGCGGTCTACAGCGACGATCGGGTTCTCGCGGCCAAGACCCGGCTGGCCGGGAACGAACGCATCGTGGTCGAGCCCCAGCCGCTCGAAGCGGACCGCGCGTTTCAGCCCGAGCCGGTGCCGCTTGACGTCGTCGACGAAGACCCGCGGCTGATCGTGCTCGACAAGCCGGCGGGGCTCGTCGTGCACCCGGCGGCGGGGAACTGGAGCGGCACGCTGATGAACGGGCTGCTGCACGGCTGGCGGGAACTCGCCGCGTTGCCGCGCGCGGGGATCGTGCACCGTCTCGACAAGGACACCAGCGGTCTGATGGTCGTGGCGCGCGACGAGGCGACGCGCGTGGCGCTGATCGGCCAGCTTGCCGACCGCTCGATGTCGCGCCGTTATCTGGCGCTTGCCCTCGGCGCCGCCCCGGTGAGCGGCACCGTCGAGGCGGCGATCGGACGCGACGGGGCGAATCGGCTGCGCATGGCGGTGGTTCCGCCAGGGCGGGGTCGCCCCGCCCGCACCGATTTCAGGCTGCTGGCCCGCGGTTCGCTCGCCGGGCGCGCGGTTTCGCTGCTCGAGTGTCGGCTGCATTCGGGGCGCACCCATCAGATTCGCGTGCACCTGGCTTCGCTCGGATTCGCGCTGGTGGGGGATGCGCTCTACGGCGGGCTGGCGCTGGGGGCGATCGAGCGCCAGGCCCTGCACGCGTGGCGCCTGGGGCTTGCCGACCCCGTTGATGCAAGCCCGCGACGATGGCAGGCGCTGCCTCCGCCGGATCTGTGCGCCGCGATCGCCGGGGCCGGGATCGACCTGGACGCAGTCCTGCCCGACTGGCTGTGGAGCGCGGACGAATGAGCGGGAATGCGCATGCTGCGGATGCGATCCGCCCCATTGTTCCCGACTGGGACGCGGGCGCGCGGGTGGGCGCCCTGCTCACGCGTCGCGATGGCGGGGTGAGCCTTGGCGCCTACGCAGCGATCAGCGGCGCGGGCGGATTGAACCTTGGCGAGCGTTGCGGTGACGACCCGGCAGCGGTGCGCGCGAATCGGGCGCGGCTGCGCTCGCTGCTGCCCGCCGAGCCGGTGTGGATGCGACAGGTGCACGGGATCGATGTGCACCGCGCGCGTGCCGCGCCGCGACCCGGGGACCCGGAGGTGATTGCAGATGCCGCCGTGACCGACGTTCCCGGCGTCGTGCTCGCCGTGCTCACGGCGGACTGCCTGCCGGTGCTGCTGGCCGATCGCGGCGCGCAGGTCGTCGGGATCGCGCATGCCGGATGGCGGGGACTCGCCGCCGGCGTGCTGGAGGCAACCGTCGCCCGGATGGTGCATTGCGGCGCCCGTGCGGAGCGACTGGTCGCCTACCTCGGTCCTGCCATCGGACCGGATGCATTTGAGGTGGGCGAGGACGTGGTGAGCGCCTTTGCCGATGCGCACGACGCTCGGGCGGCGGCGCTGCGCTGTTTCCGGCCGTCGTCGGTGCCGGGAAAATGGTACGCGGATCTCGGCGCGCTCGCGCGCATGCGCCTCGCGAGCGCAGCCGTGGGTGCCGTCCGGGGTGGCGGGCGATGCACCGTCAGCGAACCCGAGCACTTCTACTCGTATCGCCGCGACCGCGAAACGGGACGTCTGGGCGCCTTCGTCTGGATCGATTCGGCGGGACCCGAAACCGAGGACAAGCGAAGCCGGTATGACCACGCGCGTTGACAAAAATTTGCCGCAATGCAAAATGGGGCGAGATCATTCACTTGGGAGACGTGCGCGTGGCGGACAAGGAAGAAGGCGGGAAGGGCAAGAGCAAACGGGGCGGCAAGGCACGCAAGCCTTCCGCCATCGCCGTAGGCGACGCGGTGGCGAAGGCGCCGGTCGAGCAGAAACCCGCCGAGGAGAAGCCCGTCGTCAAGAAGGCTGTCGCCAAGAAGACTGCCGCCAAGAAGGCTGTCGCCAAGAAGGCTGTCGCCAAGAAGGCTGTCGCCAAGAAGGCTGTCGCCAAGAAGGCCGTCGCCAAGAAGGCCGTCGCCAAGAAGGCCGTCGCCAAGAAGACCGTCGCCAAGAAGACCGTCGCCAAGAAGACCGTCGCCAAGAAGGCGGTCCGGAAGCCGGCAGCAGCGGTGGCGGCCACCCCGAAGCCCGCCGCCGCACGCCGGGTGGCGCCGGGATTTACGGCGAAGCCGACAGCGGGGGCCGCCGCGCAGCAGGGCAGCGTGTGGCTCGATCCGGCACAGGCCAAGGCGCTGCAGGAACAGTACCTGGAGCGGCTGAAGGCCATGCTCGCGCAGGGCAAGCCGGTCGTCACCGACGCGCGTTTCGCCGATCCGAGCTGGCGCACCAATGATTTTTTCGCCTGGAACGCGGCGATCTACGAAGTCAACGCCGATTTCCTGCGGCGGATGGCCAACGCGCTCAAGGGCGAGGACAAGGCCTGTGAACGGGTACGTTTCGCCACCGACCAGTGGGTCGAGGCCTCGTCGCCGGCCAATTTCCTGGCGACCAACCCGAGCGCCCAGCAGCGCATGATCGAAACCGGTGGCGAGAGTCTGCGTGCCGGTCTTGGCAACCTCGTCGAGGATATGCGCAAGGGCCGGATCACGCAGAGCGACGAAAGCGCGTTCGAGGTCGGGCGCAACGTGGCGACCACCCCCGGTCAGGTCGTCTTCGAGAACGAGCTGATCCAGCTGATCCAGTACACGCCGACCACCGAACGGGTGGGCGCGCGGCCGATGCTGATCGTTCCCCCGGCGATCAACAAGTTCTACGTGCTGGACCTGCAACCCGCGAACTCGGTGGTCGCACACCTCGTGGCGCAGGGGCACACGGTGTTTCTGGTGTCGTGGCGCAACGTCGGGGAAGGACAGCAGACGCTGGGCTGGGACGATTACCTGGAGATGGGTCCGTTTGCCGCCATTCGCGTGGTGCAGGAAATCAGCGGGCAGGAGAAGATCAACGCGCTGGGCTTCTGCGTCGGCGGGACGATCCTCGCCACGGCGCTGGCTGCCCTCGACGCCCGCGGCGAACGCCCGGTCGCCTCGCTCACGCTGCTCACGACGCTGCTGGATTTCGAGGATCCGGGCACGGTCAACGTCTTCATCGACGAGGAACACGTTGCGTGGCGCGAGAGCCAGATCGGGAACGGCGGGATCATGGCGGGCAAGGATCTCGCGACGACCTTCTCGATGCTGCGGGCGCGTGATCTGGTCTGGAACTATGTCGAGAAAAACTATCTGAAGGGAGAGCAGCCGCCGGCGTTCGACCTGCTGTTCTGGAACGCGGACAGCACCAATCTGCCGGGTCCGATGTACTGCTGGTATCTGCGCCATCTCTATCTGGAGAACGCGCTGCGCATCCCGGGTCGTCTCGTGTGCGCCGGCGTGCCGATCGATCTGAGCGCGATCGACGTGCCGACCTACGTCTACGGCTCGCGCGAGGACCACATCGTGCCCTGGCGTTCCGCCTACGCATCGACGGACCTGCTCTCGGGGCCGGTGCGTTTCGTGCTCGGTGCCAGCGGACATCTGGCCGGCGTCATCAATCCGCCGGCGAAGAACCGGCGCAACTACTGGGTTGCCGACGAACTCGGGCCGGACGCCGACGCGTGGTTCGCGGCAGCGAAAGAAGTACCGGGCAGCTGGTGGCCGGACTGGGTCCGATGGCTGGCCGAATTCCGCGGCGCCGAAGTGCCGGCACCCAAGACGGCGGGAAATGCGCGCTACCGGCCCATCGAGCCGGCGCCCGGGCGCTACGTGCGCGAGCGCGTCGATTGATCGTGTGAACTGAACGTCGGCAGGTCCGGCGAACAAAATCAGACAAGGAGACGACATGGACAAGAAAATCGCCTACGTAACCGGTGGAATGGGTGGAATCGGGACGGCGCTGTGCCGACGCCTGCACGACGACGGCTTCTTCGTGATCGCCGGTTGCGGGCCGACCCGCGATGTCAAGCCCTGGATCGACGCACAGCGCGCGGACGGCTATGAATTCGCCGCGTCGATGGGCAACGTGTCGGACTTCGAGTCCACCCGCCAGGCTTTCGAGAAAGTCCGGGCTGACTATGGCGCGCCCGATGTGCTCGTGAACAACGCGGGCATCACCCGCGACGGCCAGCTTCGCAAGATGAGCCTTGAGGACTGGCGCATCGTCATCGACACCAATCTCAACTCGATTTTCAACGTCACCAAACAGGTGCTCGACGGCATGCTCGAGAAGGGCTGGGGGCGCATCATCGCCATCTCTTCGGTCAACGGCCAGAAGGGCCAGTTCGGGCAGACCAACTACTCGACCGCCAAGGCGGGGCTGCACGGTTTCACCATGGCGCTCGCGCAGGAGGTGGCCGCCAAGGGCATCACGGTGAACACGGTGTCGCCGGGCTACATTTCGACCGACATGGTCACCTCGATCCGCCCCGACGTGCTCGAGAAGATCGTCGCGACCATCCCCGTCAAGCGTCTCGGCAGCCCCGAGGAGATCGCCTCGATCGTGTCGTGGCTCGCCAGCGAACAGTCCGGATTTGCCACAGGCGCGGACTTTTCGCTCAACGGCGGCCTGCACATGGGTTGATCGACCCCGGACAACGAACCGCGCACGAGCGCAGAGGATGCGATGGGCAGCAGCAAGAATCGTTTGATCAAGAAGTACCCGAACCGTCGGCTCTACGACACGCAGACCAGCACGTACATCACGCTGGCCGACGTGAAGGCGCTGGTGCTGCGCACGGAGGAGTTCAAGGTCGTCGACGCGAAGACCGACGAGGACCTGACGCGCAGCATCCTGCTGCAGATCATCCTCGAAGAGGAGAGTGCGGGCGCGCCGCTGTTCTCGGCGCAGATGCTCTCGCAGATGATCCGCTTCTACGGGAATGCGATGCAGGGAATGATGGGTTCGTACCTCGAGCAGACGATGGGCGCGTTCGGCGAGATTCAGGAGAAGATGCAGGAGCAGTCGCGCACGCTGCACGACGCCAAGGGGGTGCCGTCGCCGGAGCTCTGGACCCAGTTCATGGCCGTGCAGACGCCCATCATCCAGTCGATGATGGGCAACTACATCGAGCAGAGCAAGAACCTGTTCGTTCAGATGCAGGAACAAATGAAACAAAGCACCGAATCCGTGTTTCGCACCTTTCCCTTCGCGCCCGAGCCGCCGAAGCCCAAGAAGTAGTCGAGCATGGTTCGCAAGAAACGTGCGCCGCGCGTCGGCTTCGTATCGCTCGGCTGTCCCAAGGCGCTGGTCGACTCGGAACGCATCGTCACGCAACTGCGTGCCGAAGGCTACGACATCGCGCCCGAGTATCCCGGGGCGGATCTGGTCGTCGTCAACACCTGCGGCTTCATCGACGAGGCGGTCGAGGAGTCGCTGGACGCAATCGGCGAAGCGCTCGCCGAGAACGGCAAGGTGATCGTCACCGGCTGCCTGGGCGCGCGCAGCAACCGCGAGGGCGAGAACCTGGTGCGCAGCATGCACCCGAAGGTGCTCGCCGTCACCGGGCCGCACGCGCTCGACGAGGTGATGGGGCACGTGCACCGGCACCTGCCGCGCCCACACGATCCCTACGTCGATCTGGTGCCCGCGGCGGGCCTCAAGCTCACGCCGCGTCACTACGCCTACCTCAAGATATCCGAGGGCTGCAACCATCGCTGCGCCTTCTGCATCATCCCGTCGATGCGCGGCGACCTGGTGAGCCGGCCGATCGGTGAAGTGCTGCGCGAGGCGCAGGCGCTGGTGCGCGACGGCGTGCGCGAGCTGCTGGTGATCTCGCAGGACACGAGCGCCTACGGCGTGGACGTGCGTTCCCGCACCGGCTTCGTCGACGGCCGGCCGGTGCGCACCCGCATGACCGACCTGGTGCGTGAACTCGCCGCGCTGGGCGTCTGGGTGCGGCTGCACTATGTCTACCCCTATCCGCACGTGGACGAGGTGGTGGAACTGATGGCGCAGGGCGGCGTGCTGCCCTACCTGGATGTGCCGTTTCAGCACTCGCATCCGCGCATCCTCAAGCTCATGAAGCGTCCCGCCTCGGGCGAACGAAACATCGAGCGCATTGGCGCGTGGCGCGCGCTCGTTCCCGACATCACGATCCGCAGCACCTTCATCGTCGGTTTCCCCGGGGAAACCGAAGCCGAGTTCGAGCACCTGCTCGCGTTCCTGGGCGAGGCGCGCCTCGACCGGGTCGGTTGCTTCGCCTACTCGCCGGTGGAAGGCGCAGCGGCGAACGCGCTCCCCGACCCGGTTCCCGCTGCGGTGCGCGAGGAGCGGCGCGCGCGCTTCATGCAGGTGCAGGAGGAGATCAGCGCCCAGCGGCTGCAGCGTTTCGTCGGCCGTGAGATCGAGGTGCTGGTCGACGCGCAGGTGAGAAACGCCGATGGCCGCGAAGGCTTCCTCGCGCGCTCGGCCGCCGATGCGCCGGAAATCGACGGCGTGGTGCTGCTCGAACCGCACCCGACGCTGCGCGTCGGGGAATTCGCGCGCGTGCGCGTGACCAACGCCGATGCGCACGACCTCTCGGGGGTTTGCGTCGCATCGCTGCAGTAACGTTGATAGGAGAGAGTCGATGAGCCAGACCATCAAGTACCTGTTGCCCGAAGACCGGATTCCCCGCCACTGGTACAACATCCAGGCCGATCTGCCGCGCCCCGCGCCCCCGGTGCTGCACCCGGGAACCCTGCAGCCCATCGGTCCCGCCGACCTGGCGCCGCTCTTTCCGATGGCGCTGATCATGCAGGAAGTGAGCACCGAGCGCGAGATCGAGATTCCGGAGCCGGTGCGCGAAATCTATCGCGTGTGGCGGCCGAGTCCGCTGATTCGCGCGCGACGCCTCGAGCAGGTGCTGGGCACGCCGGCGAAGATCTTCTACAAGTACGAGGGCGTGAGCCCGGCCGGCAGCCACAAGCCCAACACCGCAATCGCGCAGGCCTTCTACAACAAGGAGGAGGGCATCAAGCGACTGAGCACGGAAACCGGCGCCGGGCAGTGGGGGTCGTCGCTGGCCTTCGCCGGCGCGCTCTTCGGGCTCGACGTGACGGTGTTCCAGGTGCGCGTGTCCTACGATCAGAAGCCGTATCGGCGCGCGCTCATGGAGACCTACGGCGCGCGTTGCCTGCCCTCGCCGTCGCCCGAGACCGCCTATGGCCGCTCGGTGCTCGAAACCCATCCCGATCATCCGGGCAGCCTGGGCATCGCGATTTCCGAGGCGGTCGAGATCGCCGCGACCCGAGACGACACCAAGTACGCGCTCGGATCGGTGCTCAATCATGTGCTGCTTCACCAGTCGATCATCGGCATCGAGGCGATGGAGCAGATGGAAATGGCCGGCACCTGGCCCGACGTGGTGATCGGCTGCACGGGGGGCGGGTCGAATTTCGCGGGACTGGCTTTTCCGTTCATCGGCCACGGCCTGCGCGGCGGCCCGAAGCCGCGCATGCTGGCGGTCGAACCCTCGGCGTGCCCGTCGCTCACCCGCGGGAAATATGCCTATGACTTCGGCGACACCGGTCACCTGACGCCGCTCACGAAGATGCACACGCTCGGATCGACGTTCACGCCGCCGGGTTTTCATGCCGGGGGATTGCGCTATCACGGGATGGCCCCGCTGGTGTCGCATCTGGCCGAGTTGGGCCTGATCGACGCCGTGGCCTACGAGCAGTCGGAGTGTTTCGCCGCGGGCGTGCTCTTCGCACGCGCCGAGGGGATCATTCCGGCGCCCGAAGCCAACCACGCGGTCAAGGCGGCCGTCGAGGAAGCGCTGCGCTGCAAGCGCGAAGGCAAGGCGGAGACGATTCTCTTCAACTTGAGCGGCCACGGGCACTTCGACATGCAGGCCTACGCCGACTATTCCGCCGGCAAGCTGCTCGATCTGCAGTACGACGAGAAGGAACTGGCGATGGCGCTCTCGGGATTGCCCAGCGTACCCGCGCCGGGCTGATCGTCAGGCGAGACGGCAGGCGGCTGCCCGAGAACCCGGCCCGCTCGCTCAGGGGCCGGGCGCGAAGAAATGCAGGATTGCGTCCAGCCCGCAGTGCGCGATGGTGTGCGTCGCCTGCGCCGCGACCTGCGGCTTGGCGCGGTAGGCGACCGATAGGCCCGCGCTCGCCATCATCGCCAGGTCGTTCGCGCCGTCGCCGACCGCGATGGCCTGTGCCGGGGTGCAGCCCAACCGCGCACACGCGCCTTCGAGGGCAACCCGCTTGGCCTGCGCATTGACGATCGCCCCGACGAGTCGCCCGGTGAGCCGTCCGGCGACGACCTCGAGCGTGTTCGCGCGGTTCTCGTCCAGACCCAGTTGCGCCTGGAGCCGTTCGGTGAAGAAAGTGAATCCCCCCGAGACCAGCAGCGTGCGCAGCCCCGCCGCGCGCATGCCCGCCACCAGCGTGCGCGCGCCGGTCGCCAGCGACAGGCGCTCGTTCCAGACGCGCTCGAGCACCGACGCGTCCAGCCCCGCGAGCAAGGCGACGCGCTGGCGCAAGCTCTCGTCGTAGTCGCCGATCTCGCCGCGCATCGCCGCTTCGGTCAGTGCCGCGACTTCGGCCTTGCGCCCCGCGAAATCCGCGATTTCGTCGACGCATTCGATGTTGATCAGCGTCGAATCCATGTCCAGCGCGATCAGCCGAAAGTCCGACAGCATCCGGTTTGCCGGGACGAGCGCGGCGTCGACGCGGTGCGTCGCCGCGAGCGCGCCGACGCCAGCGGCATCGAGCGTCACATCCGACCAGCGGGCCCGTCGCGGGTCACGCTCGCGTGGCGGCGCACCCAGTTGCGCGGTAATCGCGGCGAGCACCGCGTCGGCGAGGAGCGGATGCTGGACGACGAGATCGACGGGTGGGCTGAGCGGCATGGGCAGAGGAGTCCGGTGGCGGGATTCAGGCTGCGAGCGCGCGCAAGATTTCGTGCAGCCGGGCCACGCGCTGGGCCAGGTCAGCGGTGTGCAGGGTCAGTCGCAGCCGATCCGGGCCGGCGAGCCGCGCGTCGCGCCGGCTCTGCAGGAACGCGAGGATCGTCGCCGGCTCGATCGGCGGGCGCGCGACAAACTGCAGCATGATCGCCTCGCCGCTCGCGTCGATGCGGGAAATCCCCAGCGGGCGCGAGGCCACGCGCAGCCGGTGGGTCTCGATCAGTGCGCGCGCCGGATCCGGCAGGGCGCCGAAGCGATCGATCAACTCCTCCTGCAACGCGTCGAGCGCGTCGCGCTGGCTGCAGTTGGCCAGGCGCTTGTAGATGGTCAGGCGCTCGTGGACGTCGCCGCAGTAGTCCTGCGGCAGCAGCGCCGGGATATGCAGGTTGATCTCGGTGGTGGCCGCGAGCGGTGCGTCGGTGTCGGGTTCGCGGCCCTCGCGCAGCGCGCGCACGGCCTCTTCGAGCATCTCGGAATACAGCGCGAAGCCCACCTGCAGGATGTCGCCCGACTGCGACTCACCGAGCACCTCGCCGGCACCGCGAATCTCCAGGTCGTGCATCGAGAGGTAGAAACCGGCACCGAGATCCTCCATCATCTGGATCGCCTCGAGCCGCTTGCCGGCGTCGCGGGTGATCGCACCCTCGTCGGGGATGAGCAGATACGCGTAGGCCTGATGATGCGAGCGCCCCACGCGACCGCGCAACTGGTGCAGTTGCGCGAGCCCGAACTTGTCGGCGCGGTGGATGACGATCGTGTTCGCGCTCGGGACATCGATCCCGCTCTCGATGATGGTGGTGCACAGCAGCACGTTGCAGCGCTGCTGGTGAAAGTCGCGCATCACGCGCTCGAGGTCGCGCTCGTGCATCTGGCCGTGCGCGACGGCGATGCGCGCCTCGGGCAGCAGCGCCTCGAGCTCGCGCCGCCGATGTCCGATCGTGGCCACATCGTTGTGCAGAAAGTAGGCCTGTCCGCCGCGCTTGATCTCGCGCAGCAGCGCCTCGCGGATGACGTCCGCAGATTCCCGGCGCAGGAAGGTCTTGATCGACAGGCGCCGCAGCGGCGCCGTGGCGATCACCGAGAAGTCGCGAATGCCGTCGAGGCTCATCGCCAGCGTGCGCGGGATCGGGGTGGCGGTGAGCGTAAGCACGTCGACGTCGGCGCGCAGCGCCTTCAGGGCCTCCTTGTGCCGCACGCCGAAACGGTGCTCCTCGTCGATGATGACGAGCCCGAGGTTGCAGTACGAGATGCCCGAGGAAAGCAGCTTGTGCGTGCCGATGACGATGTCGATCTCGCCCCCGGCCAGCCCCTTGACCACCGCGGCGGCTTCGCGTGCGCTGCGAAAGCGCGACATTTCGGCGACGCGGATCGCCGAGTCGGCGAAGCGGTCCGAGAAGGATTCGAAGTGCTGCTCGGCGAGCAGGGTGGTGGGCACCAGCACGGCGACCTGCTTGCCGTTGGTGGCCGCGACGAAAGCCGCGCGCAGCGCCACCTCGGTCTTGCCGAATCCGACGTCGCCGCAGACGAGCCGATCCATCGGACGCCCGGAAATCATGTCCTGAATCACCGCGTGGATCGCGGCGAGCTGGTCCGGCGTTTCCTCGAAGCCAAAGCCGTCGGCAAAGGCTTCGTATTCGTGCGCGTCGAAGGGGAAGGCATGGCCCGAACGGGCGGCACGACGCGCGTAGAGTTCGAGCAGCTCGGCGGCCGTGTCGCGGGCCTGGCTGGCGGCACGCGCCTTGGCCTTCTCCCAGACGCCGGAACCGAGCTGGTGCAGCGGCGCTTCGTCGGCGCTCGCACCGCTGTAGCGACTGATCACGTGCAGTTGCGCGACCGGCACGTAGAGCGTGGCGTCGCCCGCGTAGCGCAGGTGCAGGAATTCCGTCGCCCCCTCGCCCAGATCCATCGTGACCAAACCCTCGTAGCGTCCGATGCCGTGCTGCGTATGCACGACCGGATCGGCGATGCGCAACTCGGAGAGATCGCGAATGATCGCGTCGACATCGGTCGGGGATTCGCGCAGTCCGCGGCGGCGCCGGCGAACGGTGCCGGCGAAGAGCTCGCTCTCGGTCAGCACGGTGATGCCGGCTGGCGCGCGCACGAAGCCGTCGTGCAGCGGCGCGGTCCCCAGCGCGAAGGGTGCGCTGCCCGCGGCAAAGTTGCTCCAGCCGGCGGCGGCGGCGGGGGTGAGTCCGTTCTCGGAGAGCAGTTCGGAGAGCGTTTCGCGGCGCCCGGGCGATTCCGCCAGCAGCAGCACCCGGGTCGTGGTGGTGGCGAGCAGCTCGGAGAGTTGCGCGAGCGGCTGCGCGGCCTTGCGATCGACCGCGACCGGGGGGGGCGGCGTGGTGAAGGGCTCGCGCTCGCCGCCGGCGAGGCGAATCGCCATGCGTCCGCGCGCCGTGGCCTGCGTGAAGAATTCCTCGGGCAGGATCAGCAGCTCGTCGGGGCGCAGCAGCGGACGCTCGGGGTCGTGCGACAGAAAGCGGTGCCGCTCCACGGTATCGGCCAGGTAGCGGCGTGCCGCCGCGTCGACGTCGCCGTGCGTCACGAAGGTCGCGCTCGCGGGCAGGTAGTCGAACAGCGTCGCGGTCGCATCGAAGAACAGCGCCAGGTAGTACTCGATTCCGGCGGGTGCCAAGCCGTTGCCGATGTCCCGGTAAGGGGCGCAGCGGCTGGGATCCCCCTCGAAGCGCTCGCGCCAGCGCCCCCGGAACGCGGTGCGCCCGGCCTCGTCCATCGGGAATTCACGCCCCGGCAGCAGCCGCACCTTCGTCACCGGCAGCAGGCTGCGCTGGTTGTCCGGGTCGAAAGTGCGGATCGATTCGATCTCGTCGCCGAGCAGATCCAGCCGGTAGGGCAGCGGCGCGCCCATGGGAAAGAGATCGATCAGTCCGCCGCGCACCGCGTATTCGCCGGGGCGCATGACCTGCGAAACGTTCTCGTAGCCGGCGAGCACCAGCTGCGCGCGCAGCGCAGCCTCGTCGAGGCGCTGCCCCTTGTCGAAAAAGAAGGTGTGTGAGGCCAGGAAGGCGGGCGGCGCGATGCGCTGCAGTGCCGTGCTCGCAGCGACCAGCAGCAGCTCGCATTCTCCGCGCGTCAGCGTCCAGAGCGTCGCGAGCCGTTCGGAGATCAGATCCTCGTGCGGCGAGAAGTTGTCGTAGGGCAGCGTCTCCCAGTCCGCGAGCACGGCGACGCGCAGCTGCGGCGCGAACCAGCCGATCTCGACCGCGAGCCGGGCGGCGTCTGCGGCGTTGGCCGTAACGACGGTGAGCGGCGCGTGTCCCTGGGCACGCTGCGCCAGCATGGCGAGCAGCCAGGCGTCGGACGAACCCGCGCACGCAGGAATCCCGGTCACGGTCCCGGGGCGGGGCCACGGGAGTGCGCTGATCAGCGGGTCGATCGGCGTGCCGGAGGCGTCGCCGGCGATCGGTTGGACTGTGGAAGCGCTCAAGGAAATACGATCGGGCGACAAAGTACAATTCTAGCCGACGCCCTCGCGCGCCCTCGCGACACCGCCCACCGTGAACACCCCGAAGACCTTCGCCGTAGTCCCCGCCGCCGGGAGCGGAAGCCGGTTGGGAAGCGACGTCCCCAAGCAGTACCTGCAGGTCGGCGGGCGCACGCTGCTCGAGTGCTCGGTGGCGCCGCTGGCGGCGGCGGACTGGATCGACGAGGTCATCGTGGTGGTGGCGCCCGGGGATGCGCGGGTGCCGCCGCGCCTGGCGGCGCTGCCGCGGGTGCGGGTGCTCGCCGCAGGCGGCGCAACCCGGCGGGATACCGTACTCAACGCTCTCAACGCGCTCACCGGCGCGGCCGAAGACGACTGGGTGCTGGTGCACGATGCCGCGCGGCCCGGGTTGGACGCCGACGCGCTGGGGCGGTTGCGCGCGGCGCTTGCCGATGCGCCGGTCGGGGGGTTGCTCGCGCTTGCGGTAGTCGATACCGTCAAGCGCGCCGTCCCGGATGGCGAGCGCCCGATGGTTGCCACGACCGTCGCGCGCGACGGCATGTGGCTTGCGCAGACGCCACAGATGTTCCGCCTCGGATTGTTGCGCGCAGCCCTGCGCGCACACCCGGGTGCGACCGACGAGTCGTCGGCGCTCGAGGCGATGGGCCACCGGCCGCTGCTGGTGCCCGGGAGCCTGCGCAATTTCAAGGTGACCACCGCCGACGATCTCGCGGCGATGCGCCGCGTGCTGGGCGAGGAGTGAAGCGATGAGCTACCGGATCGGACAGGGTTACGACGTGCACGCGCTGGTGCCGGGCAGGGCGCTGATGATCGGCGGTGTGCACATCCCGTTTGAGATGGGACTGCTCGGTCATTCGGATGCGGACGTGTTGCTGCACGCGATCACCGACGCGGTGCTGGGCGCCGCGGCGCTCGGCGACATCGGGCGACACTTTCCGGACACCGACGAACACCATCGTGGCGCGGCGGGGGTGAAGCTGCTGGGCGCCGCGCTCGAACGGGTGCGCGCGGCCGGCTACGTGGTGGTGAACGTCGATGCGACAGTGATCGCGCAGGCGCCTCGGCTGGCCGAGCATATCCCGGCGATGGTCGGCGCGATCGCCACGGTGCTGGGTATTGCGCCGGGGCAGGTCAACGTCAAGGCGAAGACCAACGAGCGGCTCGGCTTCGCGGGACGCGGCGAGGGCATCGAGGCGCATGCGGTGGTCCTGCTCGAGCGCACGGCGAGCGCCTGACGCTCTGTCTCCACCGGCCGCACCGGGCGTTCGACGCCGACCGCCGAAGCTTGGCCACGCTGTCCGTGGGGCCACCGATTCGGGTGTAATCTGAGTCGCTGAAGACCCTGCCGAAGGCCGTCATTGCGAATCGTCTCGCGCCAGTGCTCGCGTGCGGCTCTTTGCTCCAGGGCACGCCGATGGAGGGTGTCTGATCATGATCCGCAAGTTGCATCACGCCGCCTACCGTTGCCGCGACTCGGAGCTGACGCGGCGCTTCTACGAAGACTTCCTGGGTCTGCCGCTGTCCGGAACGCTGGAGATCAGCAAGACCAAGAGCGGGCGCGCCACCGAGACCCTGCACACCTTCTACCGGCTCGACGACGGTTCTTTCATCGCTTTCTTCGAAACCTCGGACCTACCCTTCGAATTCAAGCAGCAGCACGACTACGACCTGCACATCGCGCTCGAGGTCGAGCGCCCGGTCATCGATGCGATGTTGGCCAAGGGACGGGCCGCAGGCATCGAGACGCGCGGCGTAGTGCAGCACGGCTTCATCGAATCGATCTACTTTCGCGATCCCAACGGCTACGTCGTCGAGCTCTGCGCGAAGACCCCCGGTCACGATCGTGCCATGGACCCGGCCCACAACGGCGCCCGAGAAAAACTGCAGCGCTGGACGGCCGCGCGACGCGCGACGGACTAGCTGCTGCGTTCGATGAGGATGCATGCCACGCGTGGCACGCCGACGACAGGAGCGAGTACGAGTTGCGCCGCGTCGGGACCGTCGGCGCAAAGCGCGTCGCCGCTGGCGAGCGCTCCCGCGACACCCGCTGCGCGATAGCCCAGGCCGTCGTCGAGCGCGACGACAATGAGCTTGCATTCCGTGCGTTCCGCGCCGGCGCGCGCTCGCCATGCCTCGGGTCGGATCGCCTCCGTCACGTGGATGATCTCCACCGAGGCCCTCGCGATGTGGCACTTCGTCATCACGTTGAGTGCCCGCACCGGACCGGCGAGCAGCCGGCAGCTGCAGGGTCGTTCGCCCGAAAAGGGGAAGGCCGGGGAATCCGGACGCAGCATCGCCCGAGCCGGAGCGAGGACGTCGGCGAAGATCAGTTCGAAACCCGTACCCTGCGCGACGGCGATGAGCCGGTCGGTCGCCGGGAAGGTGGAGAACCGGCCGTCCTGCACGATTTCGGCGATGCGGATGCGCCACGCTGGCGCCCCGTCGATGTCGGGTCCGCGCAGAAGTTCCCGGGTCAGGCCGCGGCCGTTGCGCCAGGGCGAGGCCGCGAGCGCGTGATGGCGCACGACCCGGATCGCGCCCGCGGCGCCACGCCCGTTGCTCACGCCTCCGCCACTCGCGTGGGAGTCGAGCCGAGCAATGCTGAACACCGTCCGCAATCTGCCTTCATGTCGGCGAGAAGAACCCCTATCGGGTGCCGATCCGCAGGCCAAACACGCGCGGCACGGCGGCCAGCGCTCTTGCGAGCATCGGACCGGATTGCTCATTCTCTTCCGCTTCCTCGCAGGCCAGAATGCCCCAGCGGATCGCCCGTGCGCCAAGGGTGCGGAAGGGATCAGGGGGGAAGCGCGGCAAGGAGCGCGTGCACAGGGGCAAGCTAGACCACTCGTCCTTCACGTCGAGCACGAGGGCGGCCAGGCATTGACCACCCACGTAGGTTGCATTGACGCCATGACCGGAATAGCCGCACCCGTAATGGATTCGCGTGCCGGGGATGGTGCGAAAGAAGGGGAGCCGGTCTGCGGAGATATCGATGGCACCACCCCAAGCCTTGGTGACCGCAACGTCGGCCATGATCGGGAGTAGGCGGCGCAGCCCGCGCTCGGCCCGGGCGGCACTGGCCGGGTCTTGCGTCAGCGCAGGATCCGCGGTGTTGCCGCCATAGGCGATCGGTCCTGATCCCGAACCCATGAGCACGCGCCCATCCGGGGTCTTGCGGAAATAGTGGAGAAACATCCGCAGGTCGGCGATCCCCTCGTCCCCCGCCCAGCCCATCTGCTGGAGCCGTGCAGGTGCTGCCTCGGTCATCACCGCGTAGCTGGAGAACACGCTCAGGTGCGGCTTGGCCTCGGCTTCGCCGGCAAGTGCCGCGTTGGTGGCGAGCACGACCTCACGCGCGATGATCTGTCCCTGCGGAGTCCGGACTCGGTTCGGTGTCCCCCGATCGAGACCGATCATCGGCGAGTTTTCGAATACCGCCACGCCGGCCTCGATCGCAGCCATGCGCAGGGCGCGGGCGAGACGTGCGGGATGCACGTTGGCCCCTTCCGGAAAAAGAACGCCGCCCCGGAAGACCGGCGAGCGGCAGCGCGCTGCCACCTGCTCCGCGGTGAGCGCAACCGCTGTGTCGGGGACACCGAGGCGGCGCGCCATCGAGGTGTAGCCGTCGATCTTCTTGTCCTGCGCCGATGCGGTCGAGACCCGAATATTGCCCGCTTCGCGCCACCAGACGTCACGCCCCGGTGTCGTTGCGAAGGCGCGGATCGCGTCCTGCGCCCGCGTTCCGGCCCGGGCCACGGCGAGTGCTGCGTCCTCACCGATCGATTCCGCCATACCCTGCAGCGAGGCCCAGTAGCCATGCACCTTGCCGCCGTTGGACCCGCTCGCGCCGGAGCCGCACAGCGCGGACTCGATCAAGGCGATGGTCTGGGTCGGGCTGCGTTCTTTCAGGGCCAGCGCCGTCCAGAGGCCGGTGAAGCCGCCACCGACGATCGCGACATCGACACGGAGCTCGCCGGTGAGGACGGCTGACGCAACTTGTCCACCCTCCGCCTGCAGTGCGTCTTCGAACCACCACGAAATGCCGGAAGGCTCGGCACTCGGGTGATGCTTGGCGGCGTTCATGACCTTTGTCCTCGCAGGTGATCCCAAGCGGCTGGTCGACGATTGGAACCGATCAGCGGATTCCGTGCGGATGCCACGGCTGAAAGGAGAAGTAGACGTGATCCCACGTTCACCCGTCAAGTTCGCCTCGGAACTCGCGCTGCTCGCAGCGGGCGACGCGTGACGCTTTCGGCAGCGGGCGTGGCGGACCCTTCGGCGGCACGCCGGGTCGGCCGCACTGGCACTGCGTGATCTCCGAGCCTTGACACATTTGGGGGAGCATGGTGTATTGGTCCGGCGTTCACATCGCGTCGATCGTCAATGGGCGGGCCGCGATCGGAGGAAACAGACACTCCGTTGCGGAGCGGCGCGCTTCGTCTGCCGTTATGGCGGGCACCCAAGTGCCCTCTCCGCCCACCGGTGGCATGGTGCCACTTGCTGTTCTTCGTAGTTGATGTTCCGGCCTGAAGTACCCCCATTACCCGCATCTCGAGGAGGTTAACGATGAAAGCTTTCAGTGCGTTTCTGGCAACCCTGATGGTTGGGGCTCTGGCCGCGACCCCGGTCGCCGCTCAGGAGATGAAGTTCTTCCGTATCGGCACCGGCAGCGCCGGCGCTACGTATTTCCCGATTGGCGGCCTGATTGCCAACGCCATCTCCAACCCCCCGGGTTCGCGCCCCTGCGACAAGGGCGGCGCCTGCGGTGTGCCGGGCCTGGTCGCGATCGCCGTCTCGACCAACGCCTCGGTGGCCAACGTCAACGCCATCCAGGCGGGACAGCTCGAGGCGGGGCTCTCCGGCGCGGTCACCATCTTCGAGGCGTACAACGGCGCCGGAGCATTCGCGAACGACAAGAAGGGCAAGCTGCGCATGATCGCCAACTTGTTCCCGGAAGACCTGCACCTCATCATGCCCAAGGACGCGAAGTTGGCGTCGCTGAAGGATTTGAAGGGCAAACGGGTCGGCATCGGCCAGGCAGGCTCGGAGACGCAGGTCTCGGTGTTGCGGATTCTTGCGCACTACGGCATCACCCGCAACGACATCTCCGCCTCGGAGCTCAATATGGACCAGAGCTCGCAGCGCATCGCGGACGGTCAGATCGACGCTTACTTCTACGCGGTGGGCACGCCGGCCGCAGCGTTGGTCCAGCTCGGCAGCACCAAGGGCTTCGAGCTGTACCGGTTCAGTCCCGAGGAGCAGAAGGTGGTCAACCAACTGCTTCCGTACTACGTGGATTCGGTTATTTCCGCCGGCACCTATGAGGCGATCAAGTACGACGTTCCCACCATGGCGGTGCCCGGCCAACTCGTCACCAGCGTCGACCAGCCCGAGAACCTCATCTACGAAATCACCAAGGCGATGTGGAACGACAATTCCCGGAAACTGTTCGACAACGGGCATTCCAAGGGCAAGGTGATCCGACTCGAAAGCGCGCTCAAGGGCCTGCAAATTCCGCTGCACCCTGGCGCCGAGAAATTCTATCGCGAGAAGGGAATGATCAAGTAACGCCTATTCACCAGCCCCCGAAGTTCCCCAACCGGCGCCCGTGTGGCGCCGGTCGGCCACACCCTGAACCCTTTTGCATATCCGCGAGGAGCACGCGATGGTGACGTTCGATGTGAAGGCCGCGGAAGCGCTCGAGCGCCAGTACGACGCCGGGCTCAAGACGCGCGAGATCGGACCGTGGCTGACGCGCTTCGTCTTCGGTTTCTCCTTCGCATTTGCCGCTTACCACTACGTGACGGCGGGGACCGGCGTGCCGGTGGATTACTGGCACATGGGCATCCACATCTCCGGGGTGCTGCTGCTCATCTACATCCTGTTTCCGATCTGGGGGGGCGCTCGCAGTCTGGAGATGCATCCGCCGGCGTGGTGGCGGATTGCCAACGTGCCGCTGTGGGACTGGGTGCTCGCCGCCGCCGGCGTTTTCGGCGCACTGTACATCGGCTTCACCTGGCACGGCGTCGACGTGAATATTTTCGGCTACCACTTCGTGCTCCGGCCACAGTTCATGCGCCAGGGCAATCCGGCGCCGACCGACGTGGTCGTGGGCACCATGTTCATTGTTGTCCTCCTCGAGGGGGTGCGGCGCTCGATCGGCATCATCGTGCCGATCATCATCCTGGTGTTCACCGCTTATGCGGTGCTCGGCCCCTACATCCCGGTGGACATCCTCCGGCATCCGGGGCTCGGCTGGGGGCAGTACATCAACAACATGTACTTCCCGTCGGAGGGGATCTACGGCGTCACCCTGTGGGTGGTGTCGACCGTGGTGTTTCATTTCGTGCTGTTCGGCGTGATCGCCCAACGCATGGGGCTCGGCCAGTTCTTCGTCGACGTCGCCACCGTGGTCGCCGGGCGCTACACCGGCGGCCTCGCGAAGGTGAGCGTGGTGTCGTCGGCGTTCTTCGGCACCATCTCGGGCTCGTCCATCGCCAACACCGTGTCCACCGGCTCGCTGACCATCCCGAACATGAAGCGCATGGGCTACCCCCCGCACTTTGCCGGCGGGGTGGAGGCTGCGGCGAGTGCCGGCGGGCAGATCACGCCGCCGATCATGGGCGCCGCCGCCTTCGTGATGGCGGAGTTCCTCGAGGTCCCGTACACCACCATCGTGATCGCGGCAACCGTGCCGGCCCTGATGCACTATCTGGGCGTGATGTGCATCGTGCACTTCAAGGCCAAGCGTCTCGGGCTGAAGGGGCTGCCGAGCGAGGAGATTCCCAAACTGTGGGCGGTGCTCAAGGAGGGCTGGCCCACCGCACTGCCCCTGGTGGCGCTGATATACGTGCTGTTCAAGGGCTATTCGCCCCACATGGCCGCTTTCTGGGGCATCACCACCGCGCTCGCGGTGGGCTTCCTCAACCCACGACAGCGCGTCAGCCTGCGCGACATCGCAGATGCCGCGGCGGCCGGCGTGCAGTACGCCCTCGCGGTCGGCGCCGTGTGTGCGGCGATCGGCATCGTCGTGGGGGTCGTGAACTCGACCGGGCTCGGTTTTCGCCTGGGATTCATTGTCACCAACGGCGCGCTGTCGATGGCAGAGGCGCTGGTGCCCGTTCTCTCGTGGATCCCGTTCACCGAGTTCACCCTCCCTGGCGTCACCCTGCTCCTCTCGCTGGTGCTGATCGCGATCACCTGCATCCTGATGGGGGCAGGGCTGCCGACCACCGCGCTGTACATCATGCTTGTAACCGTTGCCCAGCCGGCACTCGGCAATCTCGGTGTGCCGCCGCTCGCCGCGCACCTGTTCGTGCTGTACTACGGCGTCATCTCGGAAATCACCCCGCCAGTCTGCGCTTCGGCCTATGCCGCGGCCGGCATCGCCGGGGCGGACCCGTTCCGTACCGGACTCGCCGCGTTCAGCCTTGGCATCGCCAAGCTCTTGGTGCCGATGGTGTTCGTCTACTCACCGGCGATGCTGATCGTGCTCCCCGAGTATTTCACCTGGTCCAGTTTCGCGAGCACCGTGTTCACGTGCGCGGTGGGGATCATGTTGCTTGCAGTGATGGTGGCCGGTTACTTCGTGCGCCCGATGCCCGGCCCGGCCCGGGTGCTGTGCGGTCTCGCGGGGCTGTTCCTGGTCGCACCGGGCATCGAGAGTGACTTGTGGGCGCTGGCTTTCGCCGCCCCCGCAGTGGTGCAACAGGTGCTGGCGTGGCGGCGGGACCGGACAAACGGGCTGGCGTCCGTTGCGACCGGTTCCTGAGCGGCGCGCCACCGGGCGCTTTGGAGGCCCTGCGTCGTTGGACTTCTGCGGCGTGGGGTGCCGTCAGGCGGCGGCCGGTATGCCTGCGGCGTCAGGGGGGTCAGTCAGTTCGGGATACGCGAACAGGGCCGGCGTACCGCCGGTGTGAACAAACACGACATTCTCGGTTCGCGAGAAACATCCCTCGGCGATCATCGCCAAGAGGCCCGCCATCGCCTTGCCCGTATAGGTCGGGTCGAGAAGGATGCCCTCGTGGAACGCGACCAGGCGCATGGCCTCCACGACGGCCTCGGACAGCAACCCGTAGCCCGGCTTCAGGAACCGGTCGTCGGTCAAGACATCGGCCGGGGCAATTGCGTCGGGGTGCCGGATCATGGCCGCGACCTGCGCGCTGCGCTCCAGCACCCTCGTGCGTTGCGCCTGCGCGTCGCGCCGCGCGCAAAAACCGAAAACCGGAATGGAATTGCCGCTTGCACGCAGCCCGGCGAGCAAGCCCGCGTGGGTCGATCCGCTGCCCGAGGTCACCGCCACCGCATCGATCGATCCCGACATCTGCCCGGCCTGCTGCATCATTTCCTCGGCAGCGTCGACGTAACCCAGGGAGCCGGTCGGGCGATGGTCCTGCGCCAGCGAAATGATATGCGGTCGGCCACCGCGCGATCGCACCCCTTCGGCGATGCGCTGCATCGCCAGTTCCGCACCGGCCTCATCTTCGCCTGCGGGAAAGCGGTGGATCTTCGCGCCCATCAGGCGATTGAGCATGGCGTTGCCGGATCGGTAGTAGGACTCGGATCGGCCCGGGACGCGCTCCTCGAGTTGCACCTCGCACGACAGTCCGAGCTTGCGGGCCGCCGCAATCGTCAGGCGGACGTGATTCGACTGCACGGCACCGGTCGTGATCAGCGTATCGGCGCCCTCAGCGAGGGCCTCGCCCACGTAGAATTCGAGCTGCCGGACCTTGTTGCCACCCATCGCCAGGCCGGTGCAGTCGTCGCGCTTGATCCAGAGCTTGGGTCCGCCGAGGTGGGCACTCAGGTTGGGCATCGGTTCAAGGGGGGTCGGCCGGTGGGTCAGGTCGACGCGGGGGAATCCGTCAGTGAGCATGGTCATCTTCTCTGCGTGGTACGGGTTTCAGGCGGCCGCGGGCGAAGAACTACTTCAGCAGCGTCGCTGACAGCAGGTAGAGACTCGTCGTGAGAAGAGCTGCAATCACGATGAAATGAAACAGGCGCTGGCTGATTCTGGGGGCCATGAGATGGCCGGCGAGGGCGCCACCCAACGCGGCAGGAATCAGCAGGCCCGAAATCTGCACGGTCGCCGGGGCCAAGCCAACGATCGAAGCCTGGAGCACGAGCGCCGTGAAGTAGGAGAACACCGCGAGGCTCGTCATCACGGCGCGGATCTGTTCCATCTGGACGCCGGTCGCCGCGAGGTAGGCCATGACCGGCGGACCAGGCATCCCGATACACGTCGTCATGGCGCCCGAGGTCAGACCGATCGACAATAGACTCCGCGTTTGCGGCGGGCGGGTTCCCGCGGACGCGTTTCCCTTGCGCAACAGGCGAAACCCGGTTTGCAGCGCGCTGAACAGGATAACGACGGCGACGATCAGCTTGATCGCGTCGAGGCTGACATGCATGAAGGCGAGGATGCCGAGGGGGAATCCCGCCGCGCTCCCGGCGGCCAGCCACATCAGAAGCCGCTTGGGGGCGGCGGTCCAGAGGCGGCTGAACAGGCTCAGCGAGATCACGAGCGTGAGGACGATGACGACCGGAATGGCTTCCGCCGAGTTCATCAGCACGAGAAAGAACGGCGCCGCCAGCAGCCCGAAGCCGAATCCGGTCGCCGACTGAATCCCGGCGGCGACAAAGGTCACCCCGGCGAGCTGGGCGTATTCAAGATTCAGCATTCGCCGGCCAGCGAGGGAGGGGGGCTACTTGCGCTGCGATTGGCGCCGCCCCGTGGCGCGCGCCGGTCTCGCACAGGCACTGCCAGATGTCGCGCGCCAGGCTGCGCGCGACGAACACGGTGAACACCGCAGATGCCGGCGCCCAGTAGAGCGCATTGACGTGCCCCAGCAGGCTCTGGGCGCAGGTGCCTGGCGTGAAGATGGCCGGATGCAGGTCCAGCGGGCAGTACGCGGCGAGCAACTGTGCAGCATGCGCTCCGCTGATCTCGAAGGCGACCCGGCTCGCGGTGATGTCGAAAAGCGCGCCGCCAGTCGCGTTGACCGCATCGCGTTGCGCGACGAACTCCTCGAACGAACGCTCGGCGCGCCCGAGCACGAGCCACGAACGCGGCCCCAGCCACAGCGCGGTCCACTGCTCGCCGGTGGCGGTCGTGTTGGCTGCGACCGGCAGCGGGGCGCCGACGAATGCGTCCGCCCACGCACGAAACGGGGGGGCACTCGGATCACCCTGGAGGTTCCAGGCGGCGGCGACCGAGCACTCGCGCAGGCGAAGGTCGCGGGACGCCGCGTTGGGCGCGCCGTCCTTCGACCCGAATGATCCCGGACGGGCAGGGGTATCAGGCACGGAGTCGCTCCCCTTGCGGATCGATGAAACACGGCGGGCCCACCCGCACCTGCACCTGCGCATCGGCGAGCGGGGACACGGCCCACAGCGTCTCCCCATGGCGCGCGCGGCCGTTCTCCACGAGCGCCAGCCCGATCGATGCCTGGAGGTTCGGGCTCCAGCACCACGAGCTGACGTGTCCCAACATCGGGTTTGGGGCCGGGTGCGCGGGATCTGCGACGATCTTGCCGCCACGCGGGATTCCGCGCGCCGCGTTCGCGCCGACCGCGGTCAGCCCGACCAGTTGCCAGCGCTGCGGATCGCGCAGCGCCGAGCGCCCGAGCAGCGGCTTGCCGATGCACCATTTCTTCGAAGTGACCATCGCGCCGAGGCCAAGGTCGTCGGCCGTCGTGCGCCCGTCCGCCTCGGGGCCGACCACGATGTGGCCCTTCTCGATGCGCAGGGTGCTCATCGCCTCGGTGCCGTAGGGCATGATCCCGAAGTCCGCGCCGGCAGCCATGATCGCTTCCCACATCGCGCGCCCCCGATCGGCGGGGACATGAATCTCATAGGCGAGCTCGCCCGAGTAGCTCATGCGCAGCAGGCGCGCCGGAATCGGGTCATCGGCCCCGAGCACGTGGCACGCGCCAACCGCGAGGAACGGAAACGCCGGATTCGAAACGTCGATGTCGACGACCCGCTGCAGCACCGAGCGAGCCTGCGGTCCACTCAACGCGGCGGCGGTCCATTGCTCGGTGACCGCAGTCACGTAGACGTCCAGTTCCGGCCACGATACCTGGAGGAGATACTCGAGATGCTGGAGCACCTTTGCCGCATTGGCCGTCGTCGTGGTCATCAGGTAGTGGGTTTCCCCGAGCCGTGACGTCGTGCCGTCGTCCAGCACGATGCCGTCTTCGCGCAGCATCAGGCCGTAGCGGCACCGCCCCAGCGCCAGTGAATCCCAGCGATTGACGTAGACGCGGCCCAGAAACTCTGCGACGTCACGGCCCTGGAGTTCGATCTTGCCTAGCGTGGACACGTCCACGACGCCGACCGCGGTGCGCACGTTGCGAGCCTCCCGGTTCGCCGCCTCTTCGACGGTTTCTCCAGTCTGCGGGTAGGAGTGCGGCCGGCGCCACAGTCCTGCGTTGACGAAGCGCGCGCCGTGCTCCGCGTGCCAGTCGTGCACGGAGGAGAGTCGGGTCGGCTCGACGTGCGCGCCCTGCGCAGGGCCCGCGAGCGCGCCCATGGTCACCGGGGTGTAGGGCGGGCGGAAGGTCGTGGTCCCGACCTGGCCAATGGGCTCGCCGCGGTGCTGGGCCATCAGCGCGAGGCCGACGACGTTGCTGGTCTTGCCCTGGTCGGAGCCCATGCCGAGCGTGGTGTAGCGCTTGAGGTGCTCCACCGAGCGATAGCCTTCGCGATGCGCCAGCGCGATGTCGTCGGCCGTCACGTCGCTGTG
Source organism: Burkholderiaceae bacterium (assembly GCA_024637155.1). Taxonomy (GTDB): domain Bacteria; phylum Pseudomonadota; class Gammaproteobacteria; order Burkholderiales; family Burkholderiaceae_E; genus JAGXFR01. The sequence goes on from JAGXFR010000022.1 coordinate 50,605, forward strand.
CAGGTCGACCAGGCGCTTGGCGCCATGCGGGCGGGCCGGTACGGCCCACAGCGCGCGCAGCGCGCCGTACTGCTGCGCCGGTGCCGACGCCGCGACGAACTGCGCATGCGGCCTGAATCCGGCCGTGCCGAGCGCACGGATGCCGGCTGCATGCCCGTTCTCAAGCGCTTCCCGCAATCCGGTGGTGCCAGCCGCGGCCCCCGCTACGCTTATTGTCTCCAGCGTGGACTCGGGCACGAACGCGGCGCGCACATCGTCGTAGTGCAGGCGCCCGCCCGCCTGGGAGAACAGGTGCACCACCGGGTTCCATCCGCCCGAGACGCATACGAGGTCGCAGTCGATTCGCCGGTCCTTGCCTGCCCCGCTCCCCGGATTCGCGCTTGCGACGTCGACCCCGACCACGTGCATCCGGCCACGGGCCCCGGTGAGCACCGAGTCCTCGAGGATCGGCAAGCCGGCGGCGCGTGCCTGTTCGGGAAGAGTGCCGCAGATCGCTGCCGCGGCGCGCGGATCGACGATTGCCGCCACCTCGACTCCGGCGCGGTGCAGCGCGAGGGCGGCAGCGTAGGCGCTGTCGTTGTTGGTGAACACGACTGCGCGGGATCCGGGGCGCACCCCGTAACGATTGACGTAGGTCTGCACAGCGCCCGCCAGCAGGGTGCCCGGAAGATCGTTGTTCGCGTAAGCGATCGGCCGCTCCAGCGCACCGGTCGCGAACACCACCGCGCGCGCGCGAACCTTCCACAAGCGCAGGCGCGGTGCGTTTCCGGCGGGCGCACGCGACGCGCCGCGCAGCTGCTCGACCAGGGCGACGAGGTTGCCGTCGTAATGGCCGAACGCCGTCGTGCCCGGCAGCAACGTCACGTCGGGCAGCGCCGCGAGTTCGGCTTCCACTTCGCGCAGCCAGCGGGCCGAGGGCTGTCCGTCGATCGCCTCGGCCTCGCCGACGAGCCGACCGCCGAGTCGGAAGTCCTCGTCGCAGAGAATCACGCGCGCGCCGCCCTGCGCCGCCGCGCGCGCTGCCGCCAGGCCGGTGGGTCCCGCCCCGACCACCAGCACGTCGCAGTGGGCGAAGCGGTGCTCGTAGCAGTCCGGATCAGTGCCGCGGGCGACGTCCGCCGCGCCGGCCGCGCGGCGGATCACGTGCTCGTAGCGCAGCCACGCGGCCGGGGAGGCCGGCCACATGAACGTCTTGTAGTAGAAGCCCGCCGGCAGGAAGCGCGACAGCAGGTTGGTGATCGCGCCGAAGTCCATGCGCAGCGACGGCCAGCCGTTCTGCGGGGTGGCGATGAGCCCCTCGTGCAGTTCGACGCGGGTGGCCACCGCATTGGGCTCGGCGCGCGTGCCCTCGCCGAGGCGCACGACGGCGTTGGGTTCCTCGGATCCGGCGCTGAAGATGCCGCGCGGACGGTGGTACTTGAAGCTGCGGCCGACCAGATGCACGCCGTTGGCGAGCAGCGCGGAGGCCAGCGTGTCGCCGGCGCAGCCGGTGTAGTCGCGGCCGTCGAAGCGAAAGCGCAACATGCTCGTGCGATCGATCACCCCGCCGCCGGCAAGCCGGGACCGCTGTTGCGCCGGCGCGTTCACGGAAGCTTGTCCACGAGTTGCGCTCCCGGCGGCGCGCTGCCGAGTATCGCGTGGGTCAGCGTGTCGCGTCGGACGCGGAACCAGCCGCGGCAGCCCGCGCTGTGCTGCCACCACTCGTCGTGCGGACCCCGCGGGTTGTCGCGCAGGTGGACGAACTCATGCCACGCGCTCTCCGGCGCGTCGTCCGCCGGGCGTTGCACGGTGGCGTCGCCACCATAGGCGAACTCGATCTGGGCGCGGGGCCCGCACCAGGGGCAGGGGATCAGCAGCATCGTTCGCGCCTCCCGTTCAGTGAGCCCAGGGGCAGGGACCGCTGCCCTTCTCGTCGATCGTGCGGCCCTTGGCGAAACGCTCGAGCGTGAAGGCGGCATTGAGCGGGTGCGGCTCGTCGTGGGCGATGGTGTGCGCCAGCAGGAAGCCCGACGCCGGGGTCGCCTTGAAACCCCCGTAGCACCAGCCGCCGGACATGTAGAGGCCGCGCAGCGGCAGCTTGCCGATGATCGGGCTGCCGTCCATCGTCATGTCGCACACGCCGCCCCAGCTGCGCATCATCTTCAGGCGCCCGAACTCGGGAAACAGCGTCACGCACGCGCTGGCCACGCGCTCGATGGTCGGCAGGTTGCCGCGCTGCGAATAGGAATTGCCGAAGTCCAGGTCGCCGCCCATCACCAGTTCGCCGCGGTCGGACTGGCTGATGTAGAAGTGGACCGCACCGGAGGTAACCACTGTGTCGAGCACGGGGCGCACCGGCTCGGTCACCAGCGCTTGCAGCACATGCGATTCGATGGGCAGGCGGATGCCCGCCATCGCCGCGACGTAACTCGAGTGCCCGGCCGCGGCAAGCCCGATGCGCGCGGAGGCGATGAAGCCGCGCGATGTGTCGACCCCGGTGACCGCGCCGTTGCTGACTCGCAATCCGGTGACCTCGCAATTCTCGATGATGTCCACGCCGCGTGCGTCGGCCGCGCGCGCATAACCCCAGGCCACCGCGTCGTGGCGCACGGTTCCGCCGCGCGGCTGCAGCAGACCACCGTGAACCGGGAAGCGGGCGCTGGACGAACAGTCGAGGTTGGGAATCCAGCCGGCGATCTCGTCGCGTCCGAGGAAGCGCGCATCGATGCCGTTGAGGCGCATCGCGTTGCCGCGACGCATCGCGGTGTCGACTTCGGCGGGCGAGTGCGTGAGATTGAGAACGCCGCGGGCGCTGTACATCACGTTGAAGTTCAGGTCGTGCGACAGGCGCTCCCAGAGCTGCAGCGCCAGTTCGTACATGTGCGCATTGGGGTCGAAGTGGTAGTTCGAGCGCACGATCGTCGTGTTGCGGCCGGTGTTGCCGCCGCCGATCCAGCCCTTTTCGAGCACCGCGACGTTGCGCAGTCCGTGCTCCTGCGCCAGGTAGTAGGCGGTCGCGAGGCCGTGTCCGCCGCCGCCCACCACGATCGCGTCGTAGGACTTCTTCGGTGCGGCCTTGCGCCACGCGATGGGCCACCGTTGGTGATGGCCGAGCGCGTTGCGAAACAAAGAGAAAGCCGAATACTTCACGCCCTGTCGAGACTTCGGTTCATGCCCCGATTGTCGACGAATCAGGCCGCTGTGTCACGGCACGCCCCGGCGTGCGACCGCCCTCAGTCCAGATCCTTCACCAGCGCGTCGCGCACCGTCCCCGGCACCGGACGCACTTCGGCGCGGTAGGCCTCGTGTTCGACCCCGGCCGCCAGTGCGGCCCCGGACTTCAGCGCGCTCACCATCTCCGCGCCGAGCTCGAAGCGCATGAAGTGCACCGCCGAGGTCTTCTCCTCGTTCGCCCGCTCGAGATCCTCGTCGGCGATCGCGCTCACCCGCGCGTGTCCGGCGACTTCGAGCCAGACCGCGTTCTCGACCCCGCGCAGCTTCTGCAGCTCGCGCCGCCGCACCTCCGGGTCGCCGTACTCGATCATCATCGTCGCCTTGAAGTTGCTGCCATCGGGAATCAACGGGTTGTAGACCTCGAGTTCGTCCTGGATGCCGGCCTCCTCGAAGGTCTTCTCGATGCGCAGCATTTCCTGAATCTGGAAACGCACCGTCAGCTCGTCTTCGAAATGCAGCGTCACGTGCTCGCCGATGGCGAGCCGCCGGTTCCTGCGGTGCCTGCGCAGCCGCTCGACCCACTCCGGACGCGCCTTCGCGTACGCTTCGAGTGTCAGCAAAGAATCCTTCGTTACCTTCTGCATGAGTGCTTTCCTCCGCTGCGTCAGTCGAGCCCGTAGGCAATGCGCAGCAACGTGATGGGGTGGGCGAGCCGCGGTCCGGCCGGATTGTCGAGCGATTCCATGCCCTGTTCGATGTGATGCCCGGCCAGCGCGCAGTCCGAGGCGATCCAGGCCGGCGCGCCGTCTGGATGCTCGGCCATCTGCCGGAAGACCGGTCGCCCGATCTTCAGCGCGGTTTCGTGGAATTCCTTCTTCACGCCCCAGGTTCCGGCGTGTCCGGAACAGCGCTCGACGGTGTTGATCGACGTGCCGGGAATGAGCGCCAGGGCTTCGCGGGTCTTCTGCCCGACGTTCTGCACGCGCAGGTGGCAGGACACGTGATACGAGACGCGGCCGAGCTCGACCTTGAAATCCTCGCGCAGCAGTCCGTCGCGGCGCCTTGCGAGCAGGTATTCGAAGGGGTCGAACATCGCGTCGCGCACCGCCTGCACTTCGGGATCGTCCGGGAACATGCCCGGCAGTTCCTGCTTGAACATCAGCGCGCACGACGGGATGGGCGCGAGAATCGCGTACCCCTCGCGCGCCAGCGCGGCGAGCGTCGGGATGTTCTTGTCCTTGAGCTTCTCGACCGAATCCAGGTCACCGAGTTCCAGCTTCGGCATGCCGCAGCAGGCTTCCCCGGCGACGAGCACGTAGGGAATGGCGTTGTGCGCGAGGATGCTCGCGAGGTCGTGACCGATGCCCGGTTCGTTGTAGTTGACGAAGCAGGTGGAGAAGATCGCGACCTTGCCCGGAGAACGTTCGCCGTCGCGCACGGGCACGTCGGCCGACTTGCGCGCGGTGCGCCGGAAGGTCTTCGAGTCGAAGTCGGGCAACCAGGCGCTCTTGTGCACCCCCAGGCCGCGCTCCATCAGAGCGCGCGCCGCGGGCATCCGGTTCATCTTGTTGACTGCGTGCACGACGATCGGGATGCTGGCCAGCTTGCCGTTGCGATCCGTCGCCGAGAGTGTCTTGTCGCGAAACTTGGTCGGCGTGCCCGCCTTGAACTGGATCGCCTTGGCGCGCAGCATCAGGTGCGGGAAGTCGACATTCCACTCGTGCGGGGGCACGTAGGGGCACTTCGTCATGAAGCAGACGTCGCACAGGTAGCACTGGTCGACGACGCGCCCGTAGTCGTCCTTCGCGACACCGTCGACTTCCATCGTCGCGCTCTCGTCGACCAGGTCGAAGAGCGTCGGAAAGGCGTTGCACAGGCTCACGCAGCGCCGGCACGTGTGACAGATGTCGAAGACGCGCTCGAGCTCGGCGAAACAGTCCTCGCGGTCGTGGAAACTCGGGGATTTCCAGTCGAGCGGGTGGCGGGTCGGGGCCTCGAGGGATCCTTCGCGATTGTTCATGGCTTTACTCCAGCGTGAGCGCAAGCGCAGGGGGACAGGTCATGCATCATCCCAAGAAAAAAGGGGGAGCGCACCTGCCTCCCCCTCACTGCCTGGCGTGCGTGGCTCAGTCGAGGGCGGCCAGCGCCTTGGTGAAGCGGCTGGCGTGCGAACGCTCGGCCTTGGCGAGCGTCTCGAACCACTCGGCGATTTCTTCGAAACCTTCATCGCGGGCGGCGCGCGCCATACCGGGGTACATGTCGGTGTACTCGTGAGTTTCCCCGGCGACGGCGGACTTCAGATTCGACGCCGTGTCGCCGATCGGCAGATCCGTCGCGGGGTCGCCGACCTGAGCGAGGTAGTCGAGGTGTCCGTGCGCATGGCCGGTCTCGCCCTCGGCGGTGGAGCGGAACAGCGCTGCCGTGTCGGGCTGACCCTCGACGTCGGCCTTGTTTGCGAAGTAAAGGTAGCGGCGGTTGGCCTGGCTTTCACCGGCAAACGCGTCCTTGAGGTTCTGGTGGGTCTTGCTTCCCTTGAGGCTGGGCATAAGGCTCTCCCTTGACTGGTGATGGATCGGTCCGATTCGGTCCGGAAGCAACAATCTACCAAAACATCATTGTCGATTCCAATTGAATTTTCACATCCGATTGATTGCCAGTGGCTATCGGTGGGTTCGAGAGCCCGCCACAGCGAAGCGCGCGAGGCGTCAGGCGGTGCGGCCCAGCCGCAGGCGCACGAGGAGGCCAGCGTCGGGGCGGTTGTGCAGCGTGACGTCCCCATCATGGCGCCGCGCGATGCGCGCGACGATCGCCAGCCCCAGCCCGGAGCCTTCGTGGCCCCCGCGCGCAGTGTCGAGCCGGGCGAAGGGACGCAGCAGGCGCTCGCGCGCCGCTTCGGGAACGCCGGGCCCGCGATCCGCGATCTCGATGAGCAAGGCGTCGACGGTGGTGCGCACGCGGATCGTGACCGAGGCCTTTCCGGTGGCCGGCTCGCGTCCGTAGCGCAGCGCGTTGTCGAGCAGGTTCGAGACCGCGCGCTGCAGGTCGATCGGATCGAATTCCCAGCGCAACCCGGCCGGAACGTCCAGCGTCAGCGACAGGTCCCCCGCGTCGATCTGCGTCTGGTGGCGGGCGCGCAGCGCCGCAAAGAAGGCCGACAGGTCGATCGATTCGGTGCTCGTCTGGGCCTCGGCGCGCGCGTAGTCGACGAACTGCCCGACGATCTGGTCGATGCGCTCGATGTCCGAGCACATGGCCTGTGCCTCGGCATCGGGCAGATGCGCCAGCTCGATTTCCATGCGCAACCGCGCAAGCGGCGCGCGGATGTCGTGGGAAATGCCGGCCAGCGCCAGCGAGCGGTCGGCTTCGAGTTCGAGGAGGTCGCGCGCCATCCGGTTGAAGCGCCGGTTGACCGCCGCGATCTCGCTGACCAGATCCTCGCGCAGCGCGACCGGATGTCGACCCCCGCTGAGCTGGTCGATCGCGCCCGCAAGCAGCGCAAGCGGCCGGTTGACGAGCCGGCTGAAGACAATGGCGCCGGCGAGCGAGAGGACCGCGGCGATGGCAATGACGAGTCCGAGGTCGGGACCGAAGTGCCGGTCGACGCGGCGCTGCTGCATTTGCAGCCAGAAGCGCCCTTCGTCGATCGCGAAGCTGACCCACAGGCCTTCCTCGCCGTTGACACGCCCCGCCACGTCGGTGGCGGGACCCAGCAGTTCGCGCAGGTACCTGCGCAGCGCCTCGGCGCGATCGGCCGGCAGATAGGGTTCGACGCGATCGCCGGGTTCCAGGGGCAACACGCGCACCCCTTCGTCACGGGCGAGTTCGCCGAGCAGTTCGATGCGCCGGGCTGGCTGCGCACTCACCAGCGCCGAGCGCGTCAGGTTGAGCACCGAGGCCACTTCCCAGGCGACCCGTTGCTCGACCGGAGCGGGGTCCAGGACACGGGCGACGCCGAAAACCGCGAGCAGACTCGCCGCGAGCAGCGCGGCGAGCAGCAGAAACGTGCGCCAGAACAGGCTGATCCGCACCGGCTGGCCTGCGGGTGCGCTATTCGCTGGGGACGAACACGTAGCCGACCCCCCAGACCGTCTGGATGTAGCGGGGTTGCTGCGGGTCTTCCTCGATGATCTTGCGCAGGCGCGAGATCTGCACGTCCAGGCTGCGATCGTAGGCGCCGTACTCGCGACCCCTGGCGAGCGCCATCAGCTTCTCGCGCGACAGCGGGGTGCGGGGGTGCTGGGCGAGCACCTTGAGCACGCCGAACTCGCCGGTCGTCAAGGTGACCGGCGCGCCGTCGCGGGTGAGCGCGCGGGTGGAGAGGTTGAAGTGAAACGGCCCGAAATCGATCTCGATCGCCTCGGCGCTCGGCGCGCCCGGGGCTTCGGGCGGGGGGCGGCGGCGCAGCACCGCGTGCATGCGGGCGAGCAGTTCGCGCGGATTGAAGGGCTTGGGCAGGTAGTCGTCCGCTCCCACCTCGAGCCCCACGATGCGGTCCACTTCGTCCCCCTTGGCGGTGAGCATGATGATCGGGGTGCGGTCGTTGGCGGCGCGCAGGCGCCGCACGATCGACAGGCCATCCTCGCCCGGGAGCATCAGATCGAGCACGATCAGGTCGAAAGGCTCGCGCAGCAGCAGCCGGTTCATCACGCTGGCGTCATGGGCGAGGCTGACCTCGAACTGATTCTCGCTGAGGTAGCGGCGCAGCAGGTCGCGCAGACGAGGGTCGTCGTCGACCACCAGCACCTTCTTGCTTTGATTCGTCATGGTGCGATGATAACGGTGCGGCGCGTTCGCGGCAGCATGTGGCGCCGTCCCGGTTACCTGCGGTTACACGCGTTGCATTCCGGGGGGCGCGCCCACCCGCCTGCAGCGCCTACAATTCCGGGCATGAACTTCACTTCTCGATCCCTCGCGCACCGCCTGCTGTGGCTGGTGGCGATCGTCTGCATTGCGCTGCCGCTTGCCGCGGCGGCGCGCGACCGACGGATGGAGCCCTCCGAGCGCGAGCGTCTGCGCGAGGAACTGCGCGATCGCTATGGGGAGCAGCGTGGGCGCGAAGCGCCGCGCGGCGATTTCGGAAATGGTTCGCGCTCGCGCTTCGATGCGGGCGGTGCCGAAGCCATGCCGCGCCAGCGGCTCAGCCCGGACGAGATGCAGGTGCTGCGCCAGCAGTTGCGCGATCAGCGCGAGCGGCCGCGCGGCGAATCGCTCGAGCGGGGCGGCTACGAACGCCGCCGGGGCGGGGACGACGAACGGGGCGCGTTCCGCCGACGCTGATCTTCGGCTGCACTAGAATCGGGGCGATGCCCACCGATTTTGCACTGACCGCGCCGCCAGCGACCATTCTCGCCATCTGCACCTCCGGGTTGTGGTGCTCGACCGCGCTGTCGCGCCACGCCGGCGAAACCCTCGACGTGCATGAGGAACCGGTCGGACGCGCGCATTCGAGTCGCGTGCTCCCGATGATCGATGCTTTGCTCGAGTCGGCGGGAGTCGGACTGCGGGACCTGCGCGGCGTCGCCTTCGACGCGGGGCCCGGAGCCTTCACCGGATTGCGCATCTCGTGTTCGCTGGCCCAGGGGCTGGGCTTCGGGCTCGGAATCCCGCTGGTTGCGATCGGATCGCTCGACGCGATCGCGCTGGGCGCGCTGGAAGACCCCGAATCCGACGAATCCGACGAAACCGGCACCACGGTGATCACGGCGATCGACGCCCGCATGGGCGAGTGTTACGTCGCGGCCTTCGATGCCGTACGCGAAGCGCTTGCCTGGCGGATCGACGCAATCGAGCCGGCACAGATCTGTCCGCTGGAGCGGGTGGGCGAGTGGATCCGGGAACTTGCCGCACGGGAGCCCGGACGCAGCTGGATTGTTGCCGGTGACGCCGCAGCGCGTTTTCCTGCGGTTGCGCAGGCGGCACGCGCAATCGGCGCGCGCTGTGCCGCGGGCGTTCGCCCGGCCGCGGGCACGCTCGCACGCCTGGCCGGGATGACGGCGTCGCTGCCGCACTGGCGACCCGCTGCGCAGGCGCGGCCGCTCTATGTGCGCGACAAGGTCGCCCTGAACGTCGACGAGCAGCGCGAACTGCGTCGGCGCAACGCGGCCGCCCGGCAATGAGTGCGCTGCCCATCGGGGCGCAGGACGCCCAGGAGTTCACGGTGCGCGCGATGACCCGTGACGACCTGGCGATCGTCTCGGCGATCGAGATCGCCGCGTATCCGCATCCGTGGTCGCGGGCCCATTTCGCCGATTCGCTGATCGCCGGTTACGACGCCTGGATCTTCGAGCGGCGCGACGAGGTGATCGGGTATGCGGTCGTGATGTGGGCCATCGACGAGGTGCACCTGCTGAACCTGTGCGTCGCGGTGCCGCACCAGGGGCAGGGAATGGGACGGCGCCTGTTGCGGTGGCTGACCGGAGACGCCGCGGCGCGCGGTGCGCGCGGCATCATGCTCGAGGTGCGCCCGTCGAACCTCTCGGCTCTGGCCCTGTATCGCGCCGACGGTTTCCACGAAATCGGGCTGCGCCGGGGTTATTACCCCGCCGGCAGCCTGCGCGAGGATGCGGTGGTGCTGTTCCGCAAGCTCGGCGATGGATGAATCGCGGCGCCGCGCGTGGGATTGGCTCGAGATCGGGCCCGCCTGGATCCCGCGCACGGGAGCGCCGGAGCTGGAGACCGATGCGGGCGCGCGCCATGTCCCCGGAGCCACCGGAGCCGGGGCGCAGGATGCGGCGGGCGTCGCCGATATCGCGGTGATGAACTGGGAGAGCCTGCGCGCGGAAGTCACCGCGTGCCAGCGCTGTGCGCTCGCGGGCACCCGGACGCAGACCGTTTTCGGCGTCGGAAGTCCGCAGGCACGCTGCCTGGTCGTCGGCGAAGCCCCGGGCGCGGAGGAAGATCGCCGCGGCGAACCGTTCGTGGGGCGTGCCGGACAGCTGCTCGACCGGATGCTCGCGGCGATCGGCTGCTCGCGCGAGCGCGACGTATTCATCGCCAACGTGCTCAAGTGCCGTCCGCCCGGCAACCGCGATCCGCTCCCTGCCGAGGTTGCTGCTTGCCAGCACTTTCTCGCGCGGCAGGTGGAACTGGTCGCTCCCGCGGTGATCGTGGTGCTCGGCAGATTCGCGGCGCAGTCCGTTCTCGAAACCGATGCATCGATCGCCAGCCTGCGCGGGCAGCGCCACAGCTACCGTGCGGGCAGCGCGCAGATCCCGGTGGTCGTCACCTATCACCCCGCCTACCTGCTGCGCAATCCGCTCGACAAGGGCAAGGCGTGGCGCGATCTGTGCCTTGCGGCCGAACTGCTGCGGGCGACGCCGGGCGCAATGCCGCTCGGCTGAAGCGGAGCGCGGGGCGACCCGTCCGGGGCACCGCGTACGGCGCCGGCGTCAGCGCCGGGGCGATCCGATCCAGCGCTCCGCATCGTACTCGCGCTGATTGCGTCGATGCCAGGCGATGACGAGCAGCATCGTGAACGCAACGAAGCCGCCGAAGAGGAAGATCACGACGTTCACATGCATTTCGTAGCGCAGCAGCAGCGCGTAGAGCCCGAGCATCAGCAGGACATTGAGGTTTTCGTTGAAATTCTGCACCGCGATCGAATGGCCGGCGCTCAGCAGCACGTAGCCGCGGTGCTGGAGCAGCGCGTTCATCGGCACCACGAAGAAGCCGGCCAGCGCGCCGATGATCACAAGCATGGGAAAGGCCGAGGCTTCGCTGGAGACGAGCGTCATCGCCGGCACGAGGAGGCCCATCGCGACGCCCACCGGAAGTACCCGCAGCGAGGCGATCAGCGCGATGTAGCGCGCGGCGAGCATCGCGCCCCCGGCGATCCCCAGCGCAAATACGCCCTGCAGGATGGCCGCACGGTTGAGCGGCAAGCCCAGCGATACCCGCGCCCAGTCGAGCACGATGAACTGGAGCGTGGCGCCGGCGCCCCAGAAGAGCGTGGTCACGGCCAGCGTGATCTGCCCGAGCCGGTCGCGCCACAGGGTGATCCAGCAATGCCAGAAGGCGCGCACCTGCAGGACCGGGTGGAAGGACTGCGCGGCGTAGCGCACGCCGGTGTCGGGAATGCGCAGGTTGAAGAGCGCGGCCACGATGTAGAGCAGGGCGATCACGAAGATCGCCGCATCGGCGGGCGTGGTGACGCCGAGTCTTACCAGCGGTCCCTCGTGCTCGAGCAGCAGGCTGGCAACGGTCGGGCTGATCAGCACGCCGCCCAGCACCGTGCCGAGGATGATCGAGCCGACGGTGGTGCCCTCGATCCAGCCATTGGCGACCACCAGCCGTTCGGGCGGCAGCAACTCGGTGAGGATCCCGTACTTGGCGGGTGAGTAGGCGGCCGCGCCGAGTCCGACGACCGCATAGGCGACCAGGGGGTGGACCGTCGCGAACATCAGGATGCAGCCGAAGACCTTGACCGCGTTGGTGATGAACATCACCCGTCCCTTGGGCAGGGCGTCGGCGAAGGAACCGACGAAGGGCGCGAGCAGCACGTAGGAGATGGTGAAGAAGAGCTTGAGCAGCGGCTTCATCCACTCCGGCGCATGCATTTCGATGAGCAACGCAATGCCCGCGATCAGCAGTGCGTTGTCGGCGAGCGAAGAGAAGAACTGCGCCGCCATGATCGTGTAGAAGCCGCGTTTCACCTGCCCCTGTCCCCTGCCTCGTCGACTGCCAATTGTGCCTGCCAACTCCCGTGCAGCCGGACCTGTACGCGGATATCATGCCACTGCTCTGGACCTTCTCTTCCCTGTGTATAGTTCGCGGATGGCGCGCCCCCTCGAAGCCACCATCGTACTCGACGCCGTGCGGCACAACCTCGCCGTGGCGCGCGCCTGCGCGAGCGCCGCGAAAACCTGGGCGGTGGTCAAGGCGAACGGCTACGGGCACGGACTCGAGCGCCTGCTGCCGGCGCTCGCGGCGGCCGACGGGCTGGCGCTGATCGAATTCGACAAGGCCTGCGCGTTGCGCGAAGGGGGCTGGCGCAAGCCGATCCTGATGCTGGAAGGCGCCTTTGACGCGGCCGACACCGCCTTGGCCCGCGCTTTCGGTCTCGACCTGGTCGTGCACACCGACGAGCAGCTCGGCTGGCTCGCCGCGGGCGCGACCGCAGCACCGGTGCGCGTCGTCGTGAAATTCAACAGCGGGTTGAGCCGGCTGGGCTTTGACGCGAGCGGCTTGCGCCGCGCGCATGCGCAGCTCTCGGGACTCCCCGGCGTGGCTGCCGTCGGGCTGATGACCCATTTCGCCAATGCGGACATTGCCCATGGTGCGGACGACGCGATCGAACGCTTCCAGGCCGCCAGCGCCGGACTGGCCGGCGAGCGCACGCTGGCGAATTCGGCGACGGTGCTCTCGGTTCCGGCCGCGCACGGCGACTGGATCCGCGCGGGAATCATGCTCTATGGGGCGACGCCCTTCAGCGATCGCCCGGCCGCCGCGCTCGGCCTGCGGGCCACGATGCGCTTGCACGCCAGGCTGATTGCGGTGCGCACGCTGCAGGCCGGCGACTCCGTGGGCTACGGATCGACCTTCACCGCGCGCCAGCCGATGCGCATCGGGGTCGTCGCCTGCGGGTACGCGGACGGCTACCCGCGTCACGCGCCCACGGGCACGCCGGTCACCGTGGACGGGGTGCCGACGACGACGGTCGGACGCGTGGCGATGGACATGCTGATGGTCGATCTCGAGCGCTGTCCGGGCGCAGGGGTCGGCAGCCGGGTCGAGCTCTGGGGCGACGCCGTGCCGATCGACGTGGTCGCGCGCAGTGCCGAGACCATCGGCTACGAATTGATGTGCGCGCTTGCCGCTCGGGTGGCGGTGCGGGTAGAAGCGCTGTCCGCTCTGCGCAGCGGAGACTGAGGGTGGCCCGCGTACGCTTGCAGTACGCGTGCACCGCCTGCGGCGGGGTGACGGTGAAGTGGCAGGGGCAGTGCCCGCATTGCAACGCCTGGAACACGCTCGAGGAAGGGCGCGCCGAGCCGGTGGGCGCGGGCCAGCGTTTTCGCGCCGCGAATGCCGCCGCTCAGACGGTCGTGGCGATGGACGCCGTGCCGCCGGACAACGTGCAGCGCATGGCGACGGGCAGCGGCGAGCTCGACCGCGTGCTCGGCGGCGGAATGGTGGAAGGCTCGGTGGTGCTGATCGGCGGCGACCCCGGCGTCGGCAAATCGACGCTGCTCCTGCAGGCCCTCGCGCACATGGGCGCCGAGCGTCCGGTGCTCTACGTGAGCGCCGAGGAATCGGCCGCGCAGATTGCACTGCGCGCGCGTCGGCTCGGGATCGAGGGCGCGAGCGTGGCGCTGCTGGCTGAAACCGAACTGGAGCGCATCCTGCCGGTGATGGAGAGCACGCGTCCGAGCGTCGTGGTCATCGACTCGATCCAGACGATCTTCTCGTCGCAATTGCCCTCGGCGCCGGGCTCGGTGGCGCAGGTGCGCGAGTGCGCGGCGCAGCTCACGCGCTTCGCGAAGCAGGCGTGCGTGGGTGTCGTGATGATCGGGCACGTCACCAAGGAAGGAACGCTGGCGGGGCCCCGAGTGCTGGAGCACATCGTCGACACGGTGCTCTATTTCGAAGGCGAGACCCATTCGTCGCATCGTCTGGTGCGTGCCTTCAAGAACCGTTTCGGTGCGGTCAACGAACTGGGCGTCTTCGCGATGACCGAAACCGGTCTGCGCGGCGTCGCGAATCCCTCGGCGATCTTCCTGTCCCGGGCCGGGCGGGACGTCGCGGGATCCTGCGTGCTGGTCACGCAGGAGGGCAGCCGTCCGCTGCTGGTCGAGGTGCAGGCGCTCGTCGACGGCGCAAACGCGCCCAATCCGCGCCGGCTCTGCGTGGGTTTCGAGACGAATCGGCTGGCGCTGCTGCTGGCGGTGCTGCACCGTCACGCCGGAGTGGCGCTCTTCGACCAGGACGTGTTCGTCAACGTCGTCGGAGGGGTGCGGATCTCCGAGCCGGCCGCCGACCTGGCCGTCATGCTTGCGGTGGTCTCGTCGCTGCGCGACCGGCCGTTGTCGCGCGGACTCGCGGTCTTCGGCGAACTCGGTCTGACCGGCGAGATCCGGCCTGCGCCGCGGGGTCAGGAACGGCTGCGCGAAGCGGCCAAGATCGGTTTTTCACGCCTGATCGTGCCGCGCGCGAACCTGCCGCGCAAGGCGATCGAGGGGGTGGCGACGGCCGGCGTCGAGCGGCTTGACGAAGCGCTGGACGCGGCCTGGGACTAGCCGCGCTCGCTCGACGCGGCAGGAATCCCGCCGAGGCTCTGCGCCACCGCGCGCGCGGCCGCCACGCCGCTGCGCACCGCGCCTTCGAGCGTGGCCGGGTAGTCGGGATGGACATGGTCGCCGGCCAGCCAGAGGCCGTGCAGGCTCGGAGTCTCATGGGTGCACGCGTCGGGCGTGAGCCGCGGGCGCTGCGGCACGCAGCGCCACGTCGCGCGCTTCTCGGTCAGCACCCGGGTCGCGTCCGGCGGGGGGACGTGCAACTGCGCAGCGACCTGCATCGCGATGCGCTGCGCCAGCAATTCGGGGGCGAGCGCCGCGCGGCGGCCGTGCGCGCTGATCACCACGGCGCCGACATGCCAGCCGGCGTGGCGCCCGCGATCGAAGAACCATTGCCCGAAGTGCTCGCGCTGCGGGTCCTCGACGAGCATCGCAACCTGCGGCAGGGCGCGACCGTCGCGCCAGCCCAGATAGACGGTGGCGATCGCGTCGAACTCGAAGGCGCCGAGCAATCCGGCCACGCGCGGTGCAGCCGCGCCCAGCAGGCGGGCCGCGTTGGGTGGCGGCACGGCCAGAACGATCGCGGCGAACTCCTCGCTTCCGTTCGCCCCGGGCGTCGGTGGGTCCACGACGACGCGCCACGCCGCGCCCGATGATTCGGGCGCTTCGATCCGGCGCACCGGCGTGCGCAGGCGCAGCGCGGCGCCGCGCGCGCTCAGCCAGGCGGCGGCAGGTTCCGGGAAGAGGGCGCCGAGCGTCGTCGTGGGGATCAGGAAGTCGCTGGCGCCACCCGGCGCGCCGAGCGAGTCGCGCAGCACGTTGACGAAGGTCTGTGCGCACGCCTCGTCCATCGCAGTGTTGAGCGCGGCGATGCACAGGGGATCCCAGAGACGCGCCTGCAGCTGCGGCGGCTGCGCGAAACGATCGAGCAACTGCGCGACGGTCAACCCGTCGAATCCCTGCCAGCCCCTCCAGCGCAGCGCGCCAAGCAGCCGCACGAGCGCCCAGCGTTCGCCGCGCGAAAGGCCGCGTGCCCCGACGAGCCCCAGCAGAATCCCGGCGGGGCCGGGCAGCGCGACCCGGCGCACGAGCAGGCCGTTGACCGTGGCGATATGCAGCCGGCGGCGCGCGAGCGGGATCGGTGACCCGGCGTGGGACGGGGCGGCGGGCGATCCGTCCGGGGGCGCCTCGGGCCCTTCGTGTACCCGTTCGATCAGGCGCAGGCACTCGCTGTAGGCGCCCAGCATCAGGTGCTGCCCGTTGTCCAGCGAGACCTCGTCGTCGCCCAGCCGGATCGTGCTGCGGCGGGCCCGCCCGCCCCATTGCGGCGCGGCTTCGAAAACGGTGACCGGGACGCCGGCGCGGGTGAGTTCGGTGGCCGCGGCAAGTCCGGCCCAGCCGCCGCCGATGACGGCGACGGTCACGGCGGCGGTGGCTGGCCCCGCAGCCACGTGAGCCAGGCCAGCCAGAGCTTGCGCACGGGAGTGAGCGAGACGCGGTGGGTCAGTACGCGGAACTGCTCGCGCTCGATCTCGGCGAGCAGCGTCGAATAGATCGCAGCCATGATCAGCCCGGAGCGCTGCGTGCGGCGCTCGCTGCGCGGCAGAAGTGCGTAGGCTTGCCGGTAGAGCTCGCGCGCGCGCTGGGCCTCGAAGCGCATCAGCGCGACGAATCGCTCCGAGGGCGTGCAAGAGATGATTTCGTGCGGAGTGACGTCGAACTCGCGCAGATCCTCGAGGGGCAGGTAGATGCGTCCCTTGCGCGCATCCTCTCCGACGTCACGAATGATGTTGGTGAGCTGGAACGCCTGGCCCAGTCGCTCCGCATACTCGGCGACCGCCGGCGTGCGCGTGCCGAAGATGCCCGCCGCGAGCATGCCGACGACGCCGGCCACGCGGTGACAGTAGAGTTGCAGACCCGCGTAGTCGTGGTAGCGGTTCTGGTCGAGGTCCATCTGCATGCCGTCGATCACCTCGAGGAGCAGGCGGCGCTCCAGACCGAACTCCTGGGCGTAGGCTTGCAGCGCGAGCGCCACCGGGTGCTGGGCGCGCCCCTCGGAGGCGCGGGCGACCTCGTCGCGCCACCAGGCCAGCTTGACTCGCGCGACACCCGGATCGTCGGTCTCGTCGACGACATCGTCCACCTCGCGGCAGAAAGCGTACAGCGCCGTGATCGCGCGCCGCCGGCGCTCCGGCAGGAACAGGAAGCTGTAATAGAAACTCGAACCGCTCGCGGCCGCGCGCTGCTGGCAGAACTCGTCGGGTGTCATCGCGGCGCTCACCGAAGTGGCGCAAGCCAGAGCCACGTCAGCGCCGGCGCGTCGGCCCAGCGCAGCGCCGGGCGCCGCGCGATGGGGTCGAATTCGCCGCGCTCCAGCTTGGCAAGGACGCGACGCGCGCCGGCCAGCACCGCGCGCAATTCGCAGCCCAGCCGAAAAGGCACGGCCTTGACCAGCGGTTTGCCGATGCGCAACAGCTCGGCGGCGCGTCGCGACTGCGCGGCGACCAGCGCGCGCAGCGGCGCCGGGGCGCGGCCGGCGCGCACCGCGGCGTCGAACTGCGCCTCGTCGAGGCCGGCATCGTGGAGTTCATCCAACGGAATGTAGAGCCGGCCGCGGCGCCAGTCGGGCGCCAGATCCTGCAGGAAATTGATCAATTGCAGGGCGGTGCAGATCGCATCGGAGTGTTTGCGGTTGGTCGCGTCGTCACAGCCGAAGAGCGTGAGCACCAGCGCCCCGACCGGGTTCGCCGAACGACGGCAGTAGTCGAGCAGGGCGTCGAAATCGGCGTGGCGCGCGCCGCGCGCGTCCTGCTCGAACGCATCGAGCAGCGCGTGCAGGTGCTCGCGCGCGAGATCGTGGCGCGCGATGACGGGCAGCAGCGGTGTGACGAGCGGGTGCGCAGGCCCTCCCTCGAGCGCGGCATGCAGGCCCGCGAGCTCCGCGAGACGCGCCGCCGCGGGCAAATCGCCCTCGTCGGCCACGTCGTCGCCGTAGCGCGCGAACCGGTAGATCGCCGCGAACGCGGGGCGCAGCCGGCGCGGCACGAGCCACGACCCAACGGGGAAGTTCTCGTAGTGCTGTGCGACGCTGATTGGGTTGGCGGCAAGCGGAAGGCGCATGGCGGCATTGTAGGGTGAAGCTCGCTCTCTTCGGATAGAATTGCCCGTTTACACGCGGCCGTGGCGAAATTGGTAGACGCACCAGGTTTAGGTCCTGGCGCTGCAAGGCGTGAAGGTTCGAGTCCTTTCGGCCGCACCAGCCTGGTACGCGGTATTCCCATTCATTTCTCTCAATAGTGGTTCTTATGGCAACGCAAATGGAGAACACCGGCCCCCTGGAGCGCAAGGTGGCCCTATCGGTGGAGATCGCAGCGCTCGACCGGGAGGTCGCGCAGCGCCTCAAGAAGATGGCCCGCACGCTCAAGATGCCGGGCTTTCGGCCGGGCAAGGTGCCGATGAAGATGATTGAGCGGAGCTACGGACCGCAGCTGCACTCCGAGGCCCTCGGCGAGGCGCTGTCGCGCGCCTTCTCGGCGGCAATCCAGGAGCACGGCGTGCGCGTCGCGGGCGAACCGCGGATCGAGGCTGCGGAGACCGGCAACGAGGCCGAGATGGCCTTCACTGCTGTCTTCGAGGTCTATCCGCAGGTCGAGCTGGGTGATCTGTCGGCGCTCGCGGTCGAGCGCGTCACCTGCGCAGTCGGAGACGCGGAGGTCGACAAGACGGTCGAGATCCTGCGCAAGCAGCGCGTTACGTGGAAGCCGATCGAGCGCGCGGTGCAGGATGGCGACCGGGCGACGATCGACTTCACCGGAACGCTCGACGGAACCGAATTCGACGGCGGCTCGGGCAAGGACTTCGCGTTCGTGCTCGGCGAAGGACGGATGCTGCCGGACTTCGAGGTCGGCGTGCGCGGGATGAAGCCCGGCGAGACCCGGGTTTCGCCAGTGAGCTTTCCGGAGGATTACGGTTCGAAGGATCTCGCCGGGAAGACGGCGCAGTTCGAAATCGTGCTGGCGAAGGCCGAAGAACCCGAACTCCCCGAAGTCGACGAGCAATTCGCCCGCCAGCTTGGGGTGGAAGATGGCGACGTGGCCCGGATGCGCGCGGATGTGCGCGCGAATCTCGAGCGCGAGGTGTCGCAGCGCGCGCGGGCGCGCACCAAAACCAATGTGATGGAAGCGCTGCCGCAGGCGGCGAGCTTCGACGTTCCCAAGGCCCTGGTCGCGTCCGAAGAGGCCGCGCTGACCGAGCGGGCCCGCGCCGACCTGCAGTCGCGCGGGGTCGATGTCGCGAAACTGCCGATTCCCGAGGGCGTCTTCGCCGAGCAGGCGGAAAAGCGGGTCCGGCTCGGCCTGATCGTTGCCGAGGTCGTCACCAAACAGGGCCTGCAGGCGAAGCCCGACCAGGTGCGCAAGCAGATCGAGGAATTCGCGCAGGCCTACGAGAGTCCCGATGAGGTGCTGCGCTACTACTTCGGCGATCGCGAGCGGCTGGCGCAGGTCGAGGCCATCGTGATCGAGCAGAATGTCGTCGACTGGACCCTGGCCAATGCCAAGGTCACCGAGAAGGCGGTCGACTTCGACACGCTGATGGCGGCGTCCTGACTTGATGCCGGGCGGCAGCCGCCGCAGCCGCCCGCGTGAGAGAGCGCCGCACTGACGCGGCGCGTGGCAAGGGGAGAACGGGATCATGACGCGAAACAGCTTGATCGAGGACCTGGTCAACGCCCATCTGGACCAGGCACGCGAGCCGCAGGGGCTGGGCCTGGTGCCGATCGTGATCGAGCAGAGCGGGCGTGGCGAGCGGGCCTACGACATCTACTCGCGGCTGCTGCGCGAGCGGGTGATCTTCCTGGTCGGGCCCGTGGTCGATCACACGGGCAATCTCGTCGTCGCGCAGATGCTCTTTCTCGAGTCCGAGAACCCGGACAAGGACATTTCCTTCTACATCAACTCGCCGGGCGGATCGGTATCCGCCGGCCTGGCCGTGTTCGACACGATGGAGTTCATCAAGCCGGATGTCAGCACCCTGTGCATGGGCATCGCCGCGAGCATGGGCGCGTTCCTGCTCGCCTCGGGCGCGACCGGGAAGCGCTTCGCGCTTCCCAATGCCCGCGTGATGATTCATCAGCCCTCCGGCGGAGCCCAGGGGCAGGCAGCCGACATCGAGATTCAGGCGCGCGAAATCATCTATTTGCGCAAGCGCCTCAACGAGATGCTCGCGGCCAAGACCGGACAGCCGCTCGAGCGCATCGAGCGCGACACGGACCGCGACACCTTCCTGTCGGCCGAAGATGCGGTAAGCTACGGTCTGATTGACAAGGTGCTGGCCAGTCGCGGCGAAATCAGCTAGCGCCGGCGCGCCGCTCGGGGTCACGATGGCGGAAAAGAAAGGCAGCAGCGAGAAGCTTCTCTACTGTTCGTTTTGCGGCAAGAGCCAGCACGAAGTTCGCAAGCTCATTGCCGGGCCGTCGGTATTCATTTGCGACGAGTGCATCGAGCTGTGCAACGACATCATTCGTGATGAGGCGCAAACCGACGCCGCGCCCAACGAGGCCGCCTCCGGGCTGCCCACGCCGAGTGAAATCTGCGCCAGTCTCGACCAGTACGTGATCGGGCAGGCGGTCGCCAAACGCACGCTCTCGGTGGCCGTCTACAACCACTACAAGCGGCTGCGCACCAAGGCCCAGAAGGACGACGTCGAGCTCTCGAAGAGCAACATCCTGCTGGTCGGCCCGACCGGATCGGGCAAGACGCTGCTCGCGCAGACCCTCGCCAGACTGCTCGAAGTGCCGTTCGTCATCGCGGATGCGACGACGCTGACCGAGGCGGGTTACGTCGGCGAGGACGTCGAGAACATCATCCAGAAACTGTTGCAGAACTGCAACTACGAGGTCGAGAAGGCGCAGAACGGGATCGTCTACATCGACGAAATCGACAAGATCTCGCGCAAGTCCGACAACCCGTCGATCACCCGCGACGTCTCGGGCGAGGGCGTGCAGCAGGCACTGCTGAAGCTGATCGAGGGCACGGTTGCCTCGGTGCCGCCACAGGGCGGGCGCAAACACCCGAACCAGGACTTCGTGCAGATCGATACGACCAACATCCTGTTCATCTGCGGGGGCGCGTTCGACGGGCTCGAGAAGGTGATCCTCGATCGCTCGGAGCGCTCGGGGATCGGCTTCGGCGCGCAAGTCAAGAGCGCCACCAATCGTCGGGTGGGGGAAGTCCTGCGCGAAGTGGAACCCGAGGATCTGATCAAGTTCGGCCTGATCCCGGAACTCGTGGGACGGCTGCCCGTGCTGGCGACCCTCGAGGAACTCGATGAGGCCTCGCTCGTCGAGATCCTGACGGCGCCGCGCAATGCGCTCGTCAAGCAGTATCAACGGCTCTTCGCGATGGAATCGGTGGAGCTCGAATTCCGGCCGCAGGCGCTGCAGGCGATCGCCCGCCGGGCGCTCAAGAGGAAGACGGGCGCGCGCGGACTGCGCTCGATCCTCGAGTACGTGCTGCTCGACATCATGTTCGAACTCCCCGGAATGAAGAACGTACAGAAGGTGGTGGTCGACGAGAATTCGGTGCGGGGCGACGGCAAGCCGCTGATCATCTTCGCCGACGCCCCCAAGGTCGCCAGCACGAAGTAGGCCTGCCCCGATCCGCTGATTTCCGTCCCGCAAGCAGCCGCAAATCCTCGTTCGATTCGCCTCGGCAAAGAGGCCACGCGCCCTCCGTGGCGGGTGGGGTCGCGCCACTTGTTTGGGCGTATCCTGTACCGAGAGACTTGAAATCCGGTTCCGTGCCGTCAAATGCAGCGCAGGATCGCAATGGAGAACCCGATGTCCGAAACCACCCCCACGACCCGATCGCTACCGCTGTTGCCGCTGCGCGACGTGGTCGTGTTCCCGCACATGGTCATTCCGCTTTTCGTCGGGCGCCCGAAGTCGATCAAGGCGCTCGAGGCGGCGCTCGAAGTGGGCAAGAGCATCATGCTCGTCGCCCAGCGCAACGCCTCCAAGGATGATCCCGCGGCAGCGGACATCCACGAGATCGGATGCGTCTCGAAGATTCTGCAGCTGCTCAAGCTCCCCGACGGCACGGTCAAGGTGCTCGTCGAGGGCACCGAACGTGCGCGCATCGAAGAGATCGACGATGACGGCGGGCACTTCACCTGCCGCTTCGCGACGATCCCGGCCGACCTGGGGGAAGGTCCCGAAATCGAGGGGCTGCGGCGCGCGATCCTCGCGCAGTTCGACCAGTACGTGAAGCTCAACAAGAAGATTCCCCCGGAAATTCTTGCGTCGCTCGGTGGCATCGAGGATGGCGGCCGACTGGCCGACACGATCGCCGCGCATCTGCCGATCAAGATCGAGCACAAGCAGGGCGTCCTGGAGCTCATCGGCGTCGGTGAGCGTCTCGAGCGCCTGCTCGCGCAGATCGAGACCGAACTCGACATCCTGCAGGTCGAGAAGCGCATTCGCGGGCGCGTCAAGCGCCAGATGGAGAAGAGCCAGCGCGAGTACTACCTGAACGAACAGGTCAAGGCAATCCAGAAGGAATTGGGCGAGGGCGAAGAGGGCGCCGACCTGGACGATCTCGAGAAGAAGATCAAGTCGGCGCGCATGCCCAAGGAAGCGCTCAAGAAGGCACAAGCGGAGTTCAAGAAGCTCAAGCTGATGTCGCCGATGTCGGCCGAAGCCACGGTCGTGCGCAACTACATCGACATCCTGATCGGCCTTCCGTGGAAGAAGAAGAGCAAGATCAGCGAGGATCTGGCGCGCGCCGAGCGTGTGCTCGACGAGGATCACTTCGGCCTCGAGAAGGTCAAGGAGCGGATTCTCGAGTACCTCGCCGTGCAGCAGCGGGTCGACAAGCTCAAGGCGCCGATCCTGTGCCTGGTGGGGCCGCCCGGCGTGGGCAAGACCTCGCTCGGGCAATCGATCGCCCGCGCGACGAACCGCAAGTACCTGCGCATGGCGCTCGGCGGCGTTCGCGACGAGGCCGAGATTCGCGGCCACCGGCGCACCTACATTGGCTCGATGCCGGGCAAGATCCTGCAGAACATCTCACGCATCGGTGTGCGCAATCCGCTGTTCCTGCTCGATGAGGTCGACAAGATGGGCACCGACTTCCGGGGCGACCCGGCGAGCGCGCTCCTGGAGGTGCTCGATCCCGAACAGAACAGCACCTTCGTCGACCACTACGTCGAGGTCGAGTACGACCTCTCCGACGTGATGTTCGTCGCCACCGCGAACACGCTCAACATTCCGCCGGCGCTTCTCGATCGGCTGGAAGTGATCAAGATCGCCGGCTACACCGAGGACGAGAAGGTCGGGATCGCGTTGCGCTACCTGCTCCCGAAGCAGGTCAAGAACAACGGGCTCAAGCCCGAAGAGATCGCGGTCAGCGAGGAGGCGGTCCGCGCCATCATTCGCTTTTACACGCGCGAGGCGGGTGTTCGCGCGCTCGAGCGCGAATTGAGCAAGATCTGCCGCAAGACGGTCAAGATGCTGCTGCTCAAGCGCTCCGAGGAAAAGGTCGAAGTCGGACCCGAGAGCCTCGAGAAATTCCTGGGCGTGCGTCGCTTCACGTTCGGGGTTGCCGAGCTGGAGGACCAGGTCGGGCAGGTGACGGGGCTCGCCTGGACCGAGGTCGGCGGCGAATTGTTGACGATCGAGGCCGCCGCGGTTCCGGGCAAGGGCAAGACGCTGTTCACAGGCAAGCTCGGCGACGTGATGCAGGAGTCGATCCAGGCAGCGATGACCGTGGTTCGCCGGCGCGCCCAGCGCCTGGGCGTGCCGCTGGATTTCCACGAGAAGATGGACATCCACATCCATGTGCCCGAAGGCGCGACACCCAAGGACGGACCGAGCGCCGGCGCGGCGATGACCGTGGCGATCGTGTCGGTACTCACGGGAATTCCCGTGCGCGCCGAGGTTGCGATGACCGGCGAGATCACGCTGCGCGGCGAAGTGCTCGCGATCGGCGGTCTCAAGGAGAAGCTGCTGGCGGCGCAGCGCGGCAACATCAAGAAGGTGCTGATCCCCGAGGAGAACGTCAAGGACCTCGCCGAGATTCCGGACAACGTCAAGAACAGTCTGGAGATCGTTCCCGTGCGCTGGATCGACCGCGTGCTCGAGCTCGCGCTGGTGCGCGGACCGCAGCCGGTCGCGGAGGAGAAGTCCGCGAAAGGCAGCGACGAAGCCGCCGGAAAGACGGCGGGGGCCGCGGACGTGCGGCCGCACTGAACGGGCGCTCGGCTTGACACAGGGGGCGGTGCAACGATTTAATACGCCCTCTGCGTTCCAGCTTTTTCGACCGCCGAATTTTTTGCCCGCACGTCAGTTTGATGATGTGGCCACCCAGCCCTAACGAATAGAAAGCAAGGGGGTACTTTTTCATGAACAAGACCGAACTGATCGACCACATTGCCGACAAGGCGGACATCTCGAAAGCAGCTGCCGGACGAGCGCTGGATGCGTTTGTCGGCGCGGTTCGGACCACGCTTCGCAAAGGCGGCACGGTCACGATGGTTGGTTTTGGAACTTTCGCGGTGGGCAAGCGCGCCGCACGCATGGGTCGCAACCCCCGGACCGGCGAGAAGATCAAGATCAAGGCGGCGAAGCTGCCGAAGTTCCGTCCCGGCAAAGGCCTCAAGGAGGCCCTGAACTGAACGGGCACGACGTTTATTCGGCTATAATTTCGGGCTGTCGAGAGTTCGCCAGCGAGGGTGCTTAGCTCAGTTGGTAGAGCGGCGCCCTTACAAGGCGTAGGTCGGGAGTTCGAGCCTCTCAGCACCCACCAGAAGTTGCGAGCCGATTACAGCGGAGTGGTAGTTCAGTTGGTTAGAATACCGGCCTGTCACGCCGGGGGTCGCGGGTTCGAGTCCCGTCCACTCCGCCAACAAATCAAACGGCCTGCATGCAGGCCGTTTTGCCGTCTGCCGCGGCGTTTCGCCGAAACGATTCCCCAGGGGAGTGATACCGAGCCATGTCCAAGTTCATCACCTGTGTTCTGAGCAGCCTGTTTGCGGCCGGCGTGCTGTTTTCGCAGGGCGCCATGGCGGCACCCGCCGCGGCGGATTGCGCCGCCAAGGCCGTCAGCAAGGAAGGCAAACCGCTCGCCGGCGCAGCCAAGGCTTCGTTCATGAAGAAGTGCGAGGCGGACGCGAAGGCCGGCAACTAAGTCTGGCAACTGAGGCAAGCCCAGCCGCAGTTCGGCGGCGGCCCTGCGCTTTGCCTTTACCCGCTGGCGGCGCGCAGTCCGCTGAGATAGTGTGAGCGCATCACCTGCGCGGCGCGCTCGTCGTCGCGGGCCTCGAGCGCCTGCATCAGGTCGCGGTGTTCGGACAGGGACTCCCGGATCCGGCTCGGCTTGAGCAGTGAGTGATGCCGGTTCAACTTCATCACCTTGCGCAGGTCGTCGACGATCTGGGCGCGCCAGCGGTTGCCCGCGAGAGCCAGCAGCTGCACATGAAACTGCTCGTTGGTGGCGAAAAAGTTCGCGCGCTGGTTCACCTGCTTCTCCAGGCGATCATGCACCGCGCGCAGCTCGGCGATCTGCCGCTCGCTGCCGGCGCGCGCGAGCTCGCGCGCGGCGTCGCTCTCGAGCAGAGCGAGCAGATGGTAGACCTGCGCCACGTCATCGGCCGACATTTCGGTGACGTATGCGCCGCGGCGCACCTTCATCGTGACCAGGCCTTCGGCGGCAAGCACCTTGAGGGCTTCACGAAGGGGCGTGCGGCTGATACCGTAATCGGCGCAGAGCCGCTGTTCGTCGATGCGGCTTCCGGGCTCCAGCTCGCGGTTGAAGATCTGTTCGCGCAGCCGCTCCGCGACCGCCTGATACAGGGCGCGCGGGGCGAGGGAGGGTGCGGGAGCGGACGGCACCATGGTGGCTAGAGTGATTCTGCGTTTGAATGCATAATTATATGATTATGCATTATGGCACAATGTCGAGGTGCGAAGGCTCGCGCCGTCGTGCAATCTGCGCTGCCTTGGAAGGAGAGATCCCATGTCCGGTTCGCCCACCCCAGAGTTCCCCCGCCACAGCCTCGAGGAGTGGGCGGCGGCGGCCGCCAAGTCGGTGCCCGCGGGACGGGCCGATGCGCTGGAATGGGTGACGCCCGAGGGCCTGCGGGTGAAGGCGCTCTACACCGCAGCCGATACCGCCGGGCTGCCTCATGCCGACACGCTGCCGGGCTTCGAGCCCTACGTGCGCGGCCCGCAGGCGAGCATGTATGCGGTGCGGCCCTGGACGATCCGGCAGTACGCGGGTTTTTCGACCGCCGAGGAGAGCAACCTCTTCTACCGACAGGCGCTGGCCGCCGGAGGGCAGGGCGTGTCGGTGGCCTTCGACCTGGCGACCCATCGCGGCTACGACAGCGACCATCCGCGGGTGGCCGGAGACGTCGGCAAGGCGGGCGTGGCGATCGATTCGGTCGAGGACATGAAGATCCTGTTCGACGGGATTCCGCTCGACCAGGTGAGCGTCTCGATGACCATGAACGGCGGGGTGTTGCCGGTGCTCGCCGGCTATGTGGTCGCCGCCGAGGAGCAGGGCGTGACGCCCGACCAACTCTCGGGGACGATCCAGAACGACATCCTCAAGGAGTTCATGGTTCGCAACACCTACATCTACCCGCCGGAGCCCTCGATGCGGATCATCGCCGACATCATCGAGTACACGGCGCAGAAGATGCCGAAGTTCAACTCGATCTCCATCTCCGGCTATCACATGCAGGAAGCGGGCGCGAACCAGGCTCTCGAACTGGCCTTCACGCTGGCCGACGGCAAGGAGTACGTGAAGACCGCGCTCGCCCGGGGGTTGGACGTCGATGCGTTCGCCGGGCGGCTGAGTTTCTTCTGGGCGATCGGGATGAACTTCTATCTGGAGATTGCCAAGCTGCGCGCCGCGCGCCTGCTCTGGTGCCGGATCATGAAGGGCTTCGGCGCGCAGAATCCGAAGAGCCTGAAGCTGCGCACGCACTGCCAGACTTCCGGCTGGAGCCTGACCGAGCAGGATCCCTACAACAACATCGTGCGCACGACCGTCGAGGCGATGGCCGCGGTGTTCGGCGGCACGCAGAGTCTGCACACCAACAGCTTCGACGAGGCGATCGCGCTGCCCACCGAGTTCAGCGCGCGGATCGCGCGCAACACGCAGTTGATCATCCAGGAGGAGACCCACATTCCCAGTGTGATCGACCCCTGGGCGGGCAGCTACATGATGGAGAAGATGACGCAGGAGATGGCCGATTGCGCCTGGGCGACGATCGAGGAAGTCGAGGCGATGGGCGGCATGACCAAGGCGGTCGACTCCGGCTGGGCCAAGCTGAAGATCGAAGCCAGTGCGGCCGAAAAGCAGGCGCACATCGATGCGGGACGGGACACGATCGTGGGCGTCAACAAGTACCGGTTGGAGCGCGAAGACGCCATCGAAAGCCGCGAGGTCGACAACGTTCAGGTGCGCGACAGCCAGATCGAGCGGCTCGCTCGGATACGCGCCGCACGCGACGGAGCGGCGGTGAGCGCGGCGCTCACGGCTCTGACGGATTGCGCACGCAGCGGCACGGGCAACCTGCTCGAACTGAGCATTCAGGCCGTGCGTTTGCGCGCCACGGTGGGCGAGATCAGCGATGCGCTCGAGAAGGCTTGGGGGCGCCACCACGCCGACACGCAGAAGGTGACCGGGGTCTATGCCGCGGCCTATGAATCGGCCCAGGGCTGGGCGGCCGTGCAGGAGGAGATCGAGGACTTTGCCCAGGCGCAGGGCAGGCGCCCGCGGGTGTTGATCGCCAAGCTCGGCCAGGACGGTCACGATCGCGGCGCCAAGGTGGTGGCGACGGCCTTCGCCGATCTGGGCTTCGACGTCGACATCGGACCGCTCTTTCAGACGCCGGCCGAATGCGCGCGCCAGGCGATTGAGAACGATGTCCATGCGGTGGGGGTCTCGACGCTGGCCGCAGGCCACAAGACCCTGGTGCCCCAGGTCATCGATGCGTTGCGCGAGCAGGGCGGTGACGACATCGTGGTGTTCGTCGGCGGGGTGATTCCCCAGCAGGACTACGATGCCCTGCGCAAAGTCGGCGTCAAGGGAATCTACGGGCCCGGCACGCCGATCCCGGTGTCTGCCCGGGACGTGCTTGCGCAGATCCAGGCGCAGTTGGCCCGAGCCTGAACGGCGCGCAGCCCATGAGTGCGCTGACCCCGGCCGACCGCGCCCTGCTCGACGCCGTGCGCGGGCCCGCAGGGCCGCAGCAGCGCCGCGCGATGGCCAAGGTGATCACGCTGCTGGAGTCCACACGCCCGGACCATCGCGCGCGGGCCGACGAGTTGCTCAACGCCCTGCTGCCGGACACGGGGAGGGCGTTGCGCCTGGGCGTGTCCGGCGTTCCCGGCGGGGGCAAGTCGACCTACATCGAGGCGCTGGGCCTGTATCTAACCGACCAAGGCCATCGGGTCGCGGTGCTCGCCGTCGACCCGTCGTCCAGCCTGACCGGGGGCTCGATCCTGGGGGACAAGACCCGCATGGAGCGTCTTTCGGTGGAGGATGCGGCGTTCATTCGGCCGAGTCCGGCTTCGGGAACCCTGGGTGGCGTGGCCGAAATGACCCGCGAAGCGCTGCGCGTGTGCGAGGCCGCGGGCTACGACATCGTGATCGTCGAGACGGTTGGCGTGGGCCAGTCCGAGAGCGCGGTTGCCGGCATGACCGACATGTTCGTGCTGCTGCAGCTCCCCAACGCCGGCGACGATCTGCAGGCGATCAAGAAGGGCGTGATGGAGCTTGCCGATCTGGTGCTCATCAACAAGGCGGATCTCGACGCGACGGCCGCGCTGCGCGCGCAGACGCAGATCGGCACTGCCCTGCGCCTGTTCGGACGCTACCGCGAGGCGCCGCACGCCGCGCCCGACGGCACGGTGTGGCACCCGCCGGTATTGCTATTGAGCGCCCTCAGGGGCCAGGGGCTCGCGGAATCCTGGGCCGCAGTGAAGCAGTTCCACGCCGCGCAGGAGGCCAGCGGCCGACTGGCCGAGCGCCGCCACCAGCAGGATCAGGCCTGGATGTGGGAACGCATCGAATCCGGGTTGAAGGCGCGCTTTCGCGCGCACCCACGGGTGCGCGCCGAACTGCCGTCGCTGAGCGCGGCGGTGCGCGCGGGCAGCCTCGCGGCCTCGGTGGCAGCGCGGCGCCTGCTGGACTTGATGGACTGAATGCGCATGCGGCGCCTGCGCCGGAATTCACGATTACCGAGGAGTCATTGCCGTGCACGACATCATTGAAGAACTCGAACGCAGACGGGCCGCGGCACGCCTGGGCGGCGGCGCCAAGCGCGTGGAAGCCCAGCATGCCAAGGGCAAGCTGAGCGCGCGCGAGCGCGTCCTGCTGCTGCTCGACGAGGGCACGTTCGAGGAATGGGATATGTTCGTCGAACATCGCTGCAACGATTTCGGCATGGCCGACAACAAGATCCCGGGCGACGGCGTGGTCACCGGCTACGGGATGATCAACGGTCGCCTGGTGTTCGTCTTCAGCCAGGACTTCACGGTCTTCGGCGGTGCCCTGTCCGAGGCGCACGCCGAGAAGATCTGCAAGATCATGGACCAGGCGATGAAGGTGGGCGCGCCGGTGATCGGTCTGAACGACTCGGGCGGCGCGCGCATCCAGGAAGGCGTCGCCTCGCTGGGCGGCTACGCGGAGGTGTTCCAGCGCAACGTGATGGCCTCGGGCGTGATCCCGCAGATCAGCATGATCATGGGCCCGTGCGCGGGTGGGGCCGTGTACTCGCCGGCAATGACCGATTTCATTTTCATGGTCAAGGACAGCTCCTACATGTTCGTCACCGGTCCCGAGGTGGTGAAGACGGTGACCCATGAGGAAGTGAGCGCCGAGGAACTGGGGGGTGCGGTCACCCACACGACGCGCTCGGGCGTGGCCGACATGGCCTTCGAGAACGACGTTGAGGCGCTGATGCTGATGCGCCGTTTCTTCAACTACCTGCCGCTCAACAACCGCGAGAAGCCGCCGCTGCGTGCGAGCGGCGATCCGGCGGAACGCCTCGATCTGTCCCTCGACACGCTGGTGCCGGACAATGTCAACAAGCCCTACGACATGAAGGAACTGATCCTCAAGGTTGTGGACGACGGCGACTTCTTCGAACTGCAGCCCGACTACGCGAAGAACATCGTGATCGGTTTCGCCCGCATGGAGGGGCAGACGGTGGGCGTGGTGGCGAACAACCCGATGGTGCTGGCGGGCTGCCTCGACATCCGCAGCAGCATCAAGGCGGCGCGCTTCGTGCGCTTCTGCGACGCCTTCAACATCCCGGTGCTGACCTTCGTCGACGTGCCCGGCTTCATGCCCGGCACTGCGCAGGAATACGGCGGGATCATCAAGCACGGCGCCAAGCTGCTCTTCGCCTTCGCCGATTGCACGGTGCCCAAAGTCACGGTGATCACGCGCAAGGCCTATGGCGGCGCCTACGACGTGATGTCCTCCAAGCATCTGCGCGGCGACGTGAATTTCGCCTGGCCCAACGCGGAGATCGCGGTGATGGGCGCCAAGGGCGCCGTGGAGATCATCTTTCGCGAGGACAAGGGCGACCCGGCGAAGCTCGCGGCACGCGAGGCCGAGTACCGGGCACGATTCGCCAATCCCTTCGTCGCCGGGAGCCGCGGCTACATCGACGACGTGATTCAGCCGCACGAGACGCGCCGGCGCATCTGTCGCTCGCTCACGATGCTGCGCGACAAGAAGATCGAGAACCCGTGGCGCAAGCACGGCAACATTCCCCTCTAGCGCAGCGAGGAACTCCAGCCATGTTCACGAAGATTCTGATTGCCAATCGGGGAGAGATCGCCTGTCGGGTGATCAAGACGGCTCGCCGGATGGGCATCGCCACGGTCGCGGTGTACTCCGAGGCCGATCGCGACGCGCGCCATGTCGAGCTCGCCGACGAGGCGGTGTGCATCGGCGCCCCGCCCAGCCGCGAGTCTTACCTGGCGATGGACAAGATCATTGCCGCGTGCAAGCAAACCGGCGCGCAGGCGGTGCATCCCGGCTACGGCTTCCTTTCGGAGAACGAGGGCTTTGCACGGCGCGTGGAGGAGGAAGGCATCGTCTTCATCGGGCCCAAGCACTACTCGATCGCGGCGATGGGCGACAAGATCGCCTCCAAGAAGCTGGCCATCGCCGCCCGGGTCAACACCATCCCGGGCTGGAACGACGTCATCGAGACGCCGGAGCGCGCGGTCGAGATCGCGCGCGACATCGGCTACCCGGTGATGATCAAGGCGAGCGCGGGGGGCGGCGGCAAGGGCCTGCGGGTGGCGTGGAGCGACAAGGAGAGCTTCGAGAGTTTCACGTCGTGCCGCAACGAGGCGCGCAACAGTTTCGGCGACGATCGGGTATTCATCGAGAAGTTCATCGAGGAGCCGCGCCACATCGAGATCCAGGTGCTCGGCGACGCGCACGGCCACTGCGTCTACCTGTGGGAGCGCGAATGCTCGATCCAGCGCCGCCACCAGAAGGTGATCGAGGAAGCGCCGAGTTCGTTTATCAGCGAGGAGACCCGCCGCGCGATGGGCGAGCAGGCGGTGGCGCTCGCAAAGGCGGTGAAATATGAGAGCGCGGGCACGGTGGAGTTCGTGGTCGGCAAGGATCAGAGTTTCTACTTCCTTGAAATGAACACGCGGCTGCAGGTCGAGCATCCGGTGACCGAATGCATCACCGGCCTGGACCTGGTCGAGCTGATGATTCGCGTGGCCGCCGGCGAGCAGCTGCCCTTTGCGCAGGAGGGAATCGAGCGCAACGGCTGGGCGATGGAATGCCGGATCAATGCCGAGGATCCGTTCCGCAATTTCCTGCCCTCGATGGGGCGCCTGATCAAGTACGAGCCGCCGCCGCAGACGCTGGAGGCTTCGCAGCCGATGCCGCCCCTGGGTCCGGACGGCAAGCCGGTGGGCGGCGTGCGCGTGGACACCGGCGTGTACGAAGGCGGCGAGATCCCGATGTACTACGACTCGATGATCGCCAAGCTCGTCGTGCACGGGCGCGATCGCGAGGATGCGATCGTGCGCCTGCGCGAGGCGCTCAACGCCTTCGTGATTCGCGGCATCAGCAGCAACATCCCGTTCCAGTCGGCGCTGCTCGCGCATCCGAAGTTCGTCGCCGGAGACTTCAACACCGGCTTCATCGCCGAACACTATCCGAGCGGATTCCGCGCCGAGGATGTGCCGCACGACGACCCCCTCTTTCTCGTGGCGCTGGCGGCGTTCATCCGGCGCAAGGCACGCGAGCGCGCCAAGGGAATCAGTGGCCAGCTGCCCGGACACGAGGTGAAAATCGAGAGCGATTACGTGGTGCTGGTGATGCAGCCCGACGGCCTGCACCGCCGACACCCGGTCCACATCTCCGAATTCGTCGGTCTGGCGGGTCTGGCGACGGTGCTGGTCGGGGATCGGAGCTACCGCATCGAGTCGCCGTCGCGCATCAACGATATCCGGGTGACGGGCAGCTGCAACGGGCGCCCCTTCGTGGCGCAGGCGGATCGCGGCACGGCGAAGAGCGCGCTGGTGTACCGGATTTCGCACAACGGCACCCAGATCGACACGATGGTGCTCTCGCCGCTGGCCGCCGAGCTGCACCAGTTGATGCGCTTCAAGGCCCCGTCGGACACGAGCAAGCTGCTGCTCTCGCCGATGCCCGGGCTGCTGGCCGACGTGGCCGTGCAGCAGGGCCAGGCGGTGCAGGCGGGAGAACGGCTGGCCGTGATCGAGGCGATGAAGATGGAGAACATCCTGACCGCGACCCAGGACGGCACGGTCGCCGAGGTGCTCGCCAGCAAGGGCGAGAGCCTGAGCGTGGATCAACCCATTCTGCGATTTCTCTGAGGAGCCGATCGGTGAGCAACGCACAGGGGGGCGTGCCGCCCGCAGCGGCCGGGGAACGGGGTTTTCGGATCCTGGGCATTCAGCAGATCGCCATCGGCGGCCCCGACAAGCAGCGCCTGCGCAGCCTCTGGGTGGAGATCTTCGGGCTGTCAATCCGCAGCCAGTTCGTCTCGGAGCGCGAGAACGTCGACGAGGATGTGTGCGCGCTGGGCACCGGAGCGCACGCGGTGGAAGTCGACCTGATGCAGCCGCTGGACCCGGAGCGCAAGCCGGCCGTGCATGCGACGCCGCTGAACCACGTGGGGCTGTGGGTCGATGACCTGCCCAGGGCAGTGGCCTGGATGACCTCCCGGGGCGTTCGCTTCGCGCCGGGCGGCATTCGCGCGGGCGCCTCGGGACACGACATCTGTTTCATCCACCCCCGGGGCAACGACGAGTATCCGGTCGGCGGCGAAGGGGTGCTGATCGAACTGGTGCAGGCGCCGCCCGAGGTGATCGCCGCGCTGGGTTGAACCGGGCCCGGGGCCCGCGTGCGGATTGCCCGTCGATGTTGTAAAATCGATCCGATGCGCGGGGTCATTCCGCCACATGCCAAGGGCGAACGCGAGTTCCCCTTTTTTCTTTGCCGGGCGCCGGTTCATTGCGAGTGATTGGCCGCAGCGCCGCTGCAGGAAGGAGAAGAGCCCCGATGTTCGAAACGATTCGGCAGCACCAGCGGCTGATGTTGGGTTTTCTGCTGCTGCTGATCATCCCCGCTTTCGCGTTCTTCGGCATCTCCGGATACGACCGGTTCTTCTCGGACGAGGGGGTCGTGGCGCGCGTCGGCGGTGACCGGATCACGCGCCAGGAGTTCGACCTTGCCCAGCGCCGCCAGATCGAGAATCTACGCCAGGTGCTTGGTGACCAGGTGGACCCGGCCCTCTACGATACGCCGGCCGTGCGCGCCGAGATCGTCCAGAGCCTGATCACGCAGCGCATCCTCGCGCAGAAGGCCTTCGCCGAGGGCATCGCCGTTCCCGATGCGCAGCTGCGTGGCGTGATCGGCCGCATCGATGGCTTGCGCCGCGCCGACGGCAGCTTCGACAGCGAGCGCTACCGCGCGATGCTCCAGTCGCAGGGCAAGAGCGAAATCGGCTTCGAGTCCGAAGTCCGCCGCGATCTTGCGCTGCAGGTGCTTCCCGAGTCGATTAGTCAGACGGAATTCGTGCCGCGCGCCGTGCTCGAGCGCCTGATCGCCGCGGCAGAGCAGCGTCGCGAGATTCGGGAAATCGTGTTCCGCGCACAGGACTTCAAGGATCAGGTGCAGCCGGCCGAGGCGGACCTGCGCAAGTTCTACCAGGACAACGTGAAGGCGTTCGAGACTCCGGAGTCCGCCGATGTCGAGTATCTGGTGCTCAGCGCGGCAAGCGTGGCGAACCAGATCGCGCTCAATCCCGAAGAGGTTCGCGCGTATTACGAGCAGAATCGTGCGCGCTTCGGCACCGCCGAGGAGCGCCGGGCGAGCCACATCCTGATCGAAGTCGGTGGCGGAACCACGCGTGACGCGGCACTCGCCAAGGCGCGCGATCTGCTCGCGCAACTGCGCGCGGGCGGTGACTTTGCCGCCCTCGCCAAGGCGAACTCGCAGGATCCGGGCTCGGCGGCGAACGGCGGCGATCTGGGCTACTTCACCCGCGAGACGATGAGCAAGAGCTTTGCAGAGGCCGCCTTCAAGCTGCCCGAAGGCCAGATCAGCGAACCGGTGGAAACCGAGTTCGGCATCCACCTGATCCGCGTCACCGGAATCAAGGGCGGGTCCGTGCCCCCCTTCGAACAGCTGCGTGCGCAGATCGAGGGAGAGATTCGCGCGCAGCAGTCGAACCGCAAGTTCGCCGAGTTGGCCGAGAACTTCACCAACACCGTCTACGAACAGGCCGACAGCCTGCAGCCCGCCGCGGAGCGATTCAAGCTCCCGATCCTCAAGGCTGCCGGGTTGGGGCGCAGTTCCGTCGACAAACTTCCGGCGGATTCGCCGCTGCGCAGTCCGAAGCTGCTCGCAGCGCTCTTCGCGCAGGATTCACTGCGCAACCGGCGCAACACCGAGGCAATCGACATCGGCAACTCGACGCTCGTTTCGGCCCGCATCGCCGAATATCGGCCTGCGAAGGCAGCTCCCTTCGAGGAGGTCCAGCCGCGGGTCCGCGCCAGCTTTGTGGATCAGGAGGCGCGCCGGCTTGCGGTGGCGGCGGGCCAGAAGCGTTTGCAGGCGCTGCGCGACGGTTCAGCACCGGCAGACGGGTTCGGTCCCGCCAAGACCGTGACGCGCTCCGCAGCGGGGGATTACAAGCCGGAGACGCTCGAGCAGATCTTCCGGGCGCCGGCGAAACCGTTGCCGGCCTATGTCGGCATCGATCGCGGTGCGGATGGCTATCTGCTGGCGCGCATCGACGAGGTGTCGCTGCCGAGCGAGGAGGAACTTGCCAAGCGGCGGCCACAGTACCGGCAGCAGGCCATCCAGATGCTCGGCCAGCAGGCGCTCGCCGAATATCTCGCCTCGCTCAAGTCCGAGGCGAAGATCGCGATTCCGGCGCCGCGAGCCAGCGACGCGCCGCTGCGCTAGGCTTCGCTCCACACGGCGCCGCCGCGGCGCGGCACGCCGTGTTCCTCAGGCGCTCGCCACCATGGCGCGCGCGGCGCGCGCGAGTGCGCCATCCAGGTCGATTCCCGATGTGCCAGCTGGCGCGTCGTCGGCCGCGAGGGCGATCACCGGCGCCGCCGACAGCGCGCTGAAGTTGCGCCGCATCGAACGGTCATAGGCCGGGTCGTAGTGCTCGGTGAGCAGGGCCGCGACGACTTCGCGCCACTGCCCCGTGCGTACGAGATCCTGCCAGCGCGCGATGGTGCGCTGCCCGTGCAGTTCGCTCAGGCGCTCGAGCCGCTCGCAGAGATCCTGCGGGCTGGCGACGAAGTGGGCGTAATCGCGCAGCAGCAGGTCGACGCGCAGTTCGAGTCCGGCGGTGATCACCCGGCACGGCGCGGCACGCATGCGCTGCATCAGCGAGTCGGGAAGGTGACACAGGCCGACCCGGCGACTCTCGGACTCGACGAAGACCGGTCGCGCGGGATCCAGCGCGCGCAGGGACGCCCAGATGCGGCTTTCGAAGGCCTTCTGTCCGGGTTGCGGGCGATCGGGCAGGGGCCCAAGCACCGAGCCACGGTGCTCTGCGAGAGCTTCCAGGTCCAGGATCTGCGCCCCGAGCGCGTCGGCGTGCTGGAGGATTTGACTCTTGCCGCTGCCGGTGCGTCCGGCGAGAACGATGAACGTGAAGCGCTCCGGCAAGGTGACGAGGTCCTGCAGCACGCGCCGCCGGTACGCGCGGTAGCCCCCGTCGAGAACGCTGGTGCGCCACCCGATGCGCGCCAGCACGGTGGCCAGCGCGCCCGAGCGGTTCCCGCCGCGCCAGCAGTAGACCAGGGGACGAAACTCGCGCGGACGATCGGCGAGCGGCCCGCCGAGGATGCCGGCGATGTTGGCGCACACGAGTGCGGCGCCGCGCCGACGGGCCTCGAAAGCGGACTGCTGTCGATCCTGCGTGCCGACTTCGGCGCGCTGGGCGTCGTCGAGCACGGGCAGGTTGATCGCGCCCGGCAGGTGATCCTCGGCGTATTCCCCGGGGCTGCGCACGTCGATGATGGCGTCGAACTCGCCGAGGCGCGCCACGCACTCGTCGATGGAGAGCGAAAGCGGATCGCGGGACGTCATGCGGCCGCCGCGCAGCGGCCCGCGCGCGTGGGTCGGACGCGCCCGCGCGCCACCCGGCGCGCAGTGCGAACCCGGGTCTGCACCGTGGTCATCGGCGGGTTTGGCCTTACAATGACAGGGAAGAACATGATCATGGGCAGGAGCGCAGGAGAGCAATGAAGGTATTCGATCTCAGCTGTCAGGACGACCACCGGTTCGAGGGATGGTTTGCCTCTGCCGAGGAGTATGACACCCAGCTGAATTCGGGCCTGCTCGTGTGTCCGATGTGCGGCAGCGAGAAGATCCGCAAGCTGCCGGCCGCGCCACACCTGAGTCTGAGCCGCGAGCCCGGCGCCGCATCCCCGGCGGCCGCGAGTGCCAGCACCGGAATCAAGCAGGCGCAGGCGTCGTGGCTGCGGGTGGCGCGCCAGATTGTCGAGAACACCGACGACGTCGGCGAGGCGTTCAGCGACGAAGCGCGCCGGATCCACTATCACGAGGTGCCGACGCGCGGCATCCGTGGCGTGGCGACGGCTGCCGAACGGGCGGAACTCGAGGAAGAAGGCATCGAGGTGTTCGCGTTTCCGCTTCCCAAGGCAGCCAAGACGCCGTTGCAGTGATCGGCGACGCGCATCGCGCGCTTCAGTGTTTCCGGTACTGCTCGTCCCCGAAGAGGTTCGCCCTGGCCTGCGGGTCGAGCAGCGGTCGGCGCTGGTCGGCGAGCACCTGAACGGCGCGTTGCACCGCCGGGCGCGCTGCGATGCGCTCGAACCACTTTGCCACGTGGGGATAGTCGGCGAAATCGATGCCCTGATTCGCGTGTGAACGCGTCCACGGCCAGATTGCCATGTCGGCGATGGTGTAGGAGCGGCCTGAGACGAACGCGCCGGTCTGCGCCAGGCGCTTGTCGATGACGCCGTAGAGCCGCGCCGCCTCCTTCGTGTAGCGCTGCACCGCATATTCGATGCGCTCGGGCGCGTAGATGCGGAAGTGATGCGCCTGGCCGAGCATCGGCCCGACGGTGCCCATCTGAAACATCAGCCATTCGAGCGTGCGATAGCGCTCCCGGTCGGAGCGCGGCAGGAAGCGCCCGGTCTTCCCGGCCAGGTACAGCAGAATCGCGCCCGACTCGAAGAGCGAGAACGGTTTTCCGTCCGGACCCTCGGAGTCGACGATGGCCGGGATCTTGTTGTTCGGGCTGATCGCCAGGAAGGCCGGGTCGAACTGCTCCCCGGCGCCGATGTCCACCCCGTGCACGGCGTAGGGCAGCGCGCACTCCTCGAGCATGATGTGCACCTTGTGGCCGTTCGGCGTCGCCCAGCTGTAGAGATCGATCATGTTCCGTCCTCGGGCGGGTCACTCGACCCGTTGTGCGATTTTCCATCCCATCTCGGCGAGCGGGCGCGCGCGGCGCCCGGCGTCGCGGGCCTGCTGGCTCGAGGCCGTGCCGTCGACGACCCGGCGCATGATCCCCTGCAGGATCCCGGCGAGGCGGAACAGGTTGTAGGCGAGGTAGAAGTCCCAGTTCCCGATTTCGGTGCGCCCGGTGCGCTGGCAATAGCGGGCCACGTACTCGGTTTCCGAGGGAATCCCGAGTTCGGCCAGATCCAGCCCCGCGATCCCGCGGAACTCGCCGGGGGCGATGTGAAAGCCCATGCAGTGGTACGAGAAATCGGCCAGCGGATGCCCGAGCGTCGAGAGTTCCCAGTCGAGGATCGCGAGGATCCGCGGCGCGTCGGGCGCGAAGACCAGGTTGTCGAGCCGGTAGTCACCATGCACGATCGCGGTCTCGTCGCCCGGCGGGATATGCGCCGGCAGCCATTCGATCAGCCGGTCCATCGCTTCGATGGTCTCGGTTTCCGAGGCGCGGTACTGCCGGCTCCAGCGATCGATTTGGCGCGCGAAATAGTTGCCCGGCTTGCCGAAATTGGCCAGCCCGACCGCCGCCGGATCGACCGCGTGCAGGGCGGCGATCACGCGGTTCATCTCGTCATAGATCGCGTGACGCTCGGACTTGGTCATTCCCGGGAGCGACTGTTCCCAGAGCACCCGGCCGGCGACGAACTCCATCACGAAGAACGCGCGACCGATCACGCCTTCGTCCTCGCACAGGCAGTACACCTCGGGAACCGGAACGCCGGTGCCGGCGAGCCCCTTCATCACCGCGAACTCCCGCTCGACCGCGTGCGCGGAAGGCAGCAGGCGCGCCGCGGGTCCGGGTTTGGTGCGCATCACCCAGGTGCGCCCGGGACCCACGAGCTTGTAGGTCGGGTTCGACTGCCCGCCGCGGAACTGTTCGACCGACAGCGGGCCGCGAAAGCCCGGCAGATGCTCGTGCAGCCAGGCTTCGAGCGCGGGTACATCGAAGCGGTGCCGCTCGGCCACCTCCATGGTGCCGACGAAGGTGTCGCCGGGCCGCGCCGCGGGCTTGTCGTCCGATCCTGCCGTCATGCTTTCCTCCCGACCAGATACTGTTCGAGCAACTCTTCCATCGTCGTGCGGCGCGCGCCGTGCTGGAGCAGGTCGGCGGCGAAGACGTTCACGTAGCGCACGACCCAGTCGCGCGCGGCCTCGCCGACGTCGAGCGCGTTGATGCAGGCGGGCGCCTGCTGCAGGCCGCCGAGCAGGTGCTGCTCGCCGGTGAGCGCCCAGGACAGGATCACGCGATTGACCCCGCCGTGCAACACCAGCAGCGCGTTCTGCCAGTCGTCGTGGGTGCGCAGGCGCTCGATCGCCGGGACCACGCGCGCAACCAGTTCACCGACCGTCTCCCCGCCCAGAAAGCGCGTTTCGGGACCGGGGCAGCCTTCGAGCGAACCGAGGAACGCGTCGCGCAACTCGTCGTCGCGCAATCGCGAGAGCGCGCCACCGCGGATCTCGACGAGCTCGGGCCAGCTCTCGCGTTCGCCGCGCATCCCCATCTCGGCGAGCACCAGGTCGGCAGTCTCAACGGTGCGCGCGAGGCCGCTGACGATCACGCGATCGAACGCGACCCCGGCGCCGGCGAACATCGCGCCGGCGGCCCGCGCCTCACGTCGCCCCTTCTCGTTGAGCGGCGCGCCATCGGGCTCGAGGGGACGACCGCGCTCGTCGAAGTAGGTGACGCTTCCGTGGCGCATCAGGTAGATGCGGCGCCGCGCTGAGCCGCTCATGCTCAATCCGCGTGGTGCAGCGACAGGCCGAGCAGTGCACGACGGCGCAACCACTGCGAGGGGCGGTAGCGCGGGTCGCCGGTGACCGCGTGCATGCCTTCGAGAATCGCCGCGATCGTCGCTGCTCCGAGCGTGTCGCCCATCTCGAGCGGCCCTGCCGGATAACCGAGACCGGCGCGTACCGCGGCGTCGATATCCTCGGGCGCAGCGATGCGCTGCTGCGCGATCTCGCAGCCGATCGACACGATCATCGCGATCACGCGCTGTGCGATGAATCCGGGGCTGTCGCGCAGCACGCTGACCGCGGCCCCGTCGCTGCCGAAGAGCGCGCGCGCGGCTTCCAGAAACGCGGGCCGGGTCGCCGGCGTGGGCATAAGCACCCGGCGCCGGCAGTTTCCGGGCGCATGCTCGAAGAGCGTGTCGAGCGCGACCGCGCGGGTTGCGTCGAGACCGGCCGCCGCGGCGGTCGCGTCGAGCCCGAGGGGCGCGAGCAGAATCAGCGCCTGCTCCGAAGGTTGACTCCCGCCTTCGAGCGTTGCGCCGAGCGCGGACGCGGTGGCGCCCAGCGCTGCGGCACGTTCACCGTCGGGCACCCAGACGGGAGGCAGGGCGCCGGTGACAGGCGCCACGGGTTCGTCGATCAGGATCGGCTGGTTTTCGTCGTAGCGGTAGAAGCCCTCGCCCGACTTGCGGCCGAGCAGTCCGCCGGCCAGGCGCTGTGCGGTGAGCACCGACGGGCGGAAGCGCGGCTCGTCGTAGAACTGGCGGTAGATCGACTCCATCACCGGGTGCGAGACATCCAGCGCAGTCAGGTCGAGCAGTTCGAAGGGGCCGAGCCGGAAACCGTTGCCGCCGAAACGCACCTGCTCGCGCAGGATCCGGTCGATGGTCGGCGCATCGGCAACGCCTTCGCTCAGCGCCTTGAGCGCCTCGGTGCCGTAGCCGCGGCCGGCGTGATTGACGAGGAATCCGGGGGTGTCGGCGGCGACCACGGCCCGATGCCCGCTGGAGCGCACCAGCGCGCTCAGGCGCTCGAGTACCGCCGCGTCGGTGCGTACGCCCGGGATGACCTCGACGACCTTCATCAGCGGCACGGGGTTGAAGAAGTGGATTCCGGCGACGCGCCCCGGGTGGGTGCAGGCTGCCGCGATCGCCGTGACCGAGAGCGACGAGGTATTCGTCGCCAGCACCGCATCGGATCCGACGATGGCCTCGAGTCGCGCGAATAGCGCACGCTTCGCATCGAGCCGCTCGACGATTGCCTCGATCACCAATTCGCAGCCCGCCAGTCCTTCCAGCTGATCTGCCACGGCGATGCGCCCGCGGGCGCCCTGGGCCTCTTCCGCGGACATCTTGCCCTTCTGGGTGAGGCGCTCGAAGGTCGCGCCGAGTTCACGCAGCGCATTCGCACTCGCGTCGGGCTGGGTATCGTGAAGCCGGATGTCGCAGCCGCACTGGGCGAAGAGCTGGGCAATGCCGCGGCCCATCGCGCCGGCACCGACGACGCCGATTCGCTGGAAAGGAGGGTGCTTGGACATGGGAACGATCTCCGGATGTCCCGTCGGCAACGGGTGCCGACCGGGCGCTGAGCGGATGCTGGGTGTCGCGTCGATTGTAAGCGAGGCCTCGCAACGTCGCACTCGGCTACACTCCATCGGGGCACAGGCCGCCGCCCGCTGCGGGCGGCGTCGCGCGTTCAACCGCTGCATCGGAGAGCACGATGATCGAACTGGTGGGTTTCGCCGCGAGCAACTACTACAACAAGGTCAAGCTCGCGCTTCTCGAGAAGGGGATTCCGTTTCAGGAGCAGCTCAACTGGGCGAGCAAGGACGAGGAAACGCTCGCCTGCAGTCCGCTGGGCAAGGTGCCGTTCCTTCGTACGGAGCACGGCGCGCTGTGCGAATCGCAGGTGATTCTCGAGTACCTCGAAGCCGCGTACCCGCAGCCTGCGCTGCTGCCGGCCGATCCGTTCCAGGCTGCGAAGGTGCGCGAGCTGTGCTGGTTTCTCGACGTGCACGTGGAACTGGTCGCGCGTCGCCTCTACGGGCAGGCGTTCTTCGGAAAGACCGCGAGCGCCGAGGTGATCGAGGCGACGCGTGGCGAACTCGCGCGCAACATCGCCGCGTTTGCGCGCCTGGCGAAATTCGCTCCCTATATCGCGGGTGACACCTTTACGCTGGGCGACTGCGTGGCGGTGGTCCACCTGCCGGTGATTTCGATGGCCACCGTGCGGATCTACGGCGAGGATTTCCTCTCCGCTCTGCCGGTGAAGCCGTACATGAAATTTCTCGGAGAGCGTGTAAGCGTCCAGCAGGTGAGCGCGGAGCGCAAGGCGAATTCCGAACTGATGGCGAGCCGCACGCGCAAGTAGACGCAGTGCGGGGCCGGTGACGCGTCGCGGCTGCGCCGGAAGTCGCCGTGGCCGACAACGGGTAGCGGACTCAGGCGCCGGTTTCGCGCTCGGGTTGCGCCGCGTCCAGCGTGCGCACCAGTTCGTCGCGGCGCACCACGGTGTCCAGCCAGGTCTGTTCGAGCTTTTCGTGCCGGCTGGCGAGTTCGCCGCGTGCGCGGGCGACCTCGGCCACGCGCGCCGGATCGGCGTAGAGGGCGGGGTCCGCGAATTCGGTTTCCCGCGCGCGCAGTTCGGTGTCGGTTCGTTCGAGTTCCCGCTCGATGCGCTGCAATTCGCGCTCCAGCGGGCGCAGGCGCTCGGTGCGCTCGGCGCGCTGTGCCGCCGACGCCCTGCGTTCGTCACGCCGCGACAGGGTGCCACCCGAACCATCTTCCCGGGCCGCCGCAGCGCGGCTCGACGAGGCTGCCGATTCGCGTGATTGCAGCAGCGCAGCGTACTCCTCGAGGTCTCCGTCGAAGGTCTCCGCCGCGCCGTCGCGTACGATCAGGAACTGATCCACCGCCGCACGCAGCAGGTAGCGATCGTGCGAAACAAGCAGCAGCGCGCCATCGAATTCCGCCAGCGCCTCGGTGAGCGCGTCGCGCGTGTTCGCGTCGAGGTGGTTGGTCGGCTCGTCGAGCACCAGCAGCTGCGGCTTGTGCCAGACGAGCAGCGCCAGCGCGAGGCGCGCCTTCTCGCCGCCGGACATCGGGCCGACCGGCCGCGTGGCATCCTC
Organism: Burkholderiaceae bacterium; assembly: GCA_024637155.1. Classification (GTDB taxonomy): domain Bacteria; phylum Pseudomonadota; class Gammaproteobacteria; order Burkholderiales; family Burkholderiaceae_E; genus JAGXFR01. The sequence continues at coordinate 92,877 of JAGXFR010000022.1, forward strand.
GCCGCCGAGCCCGAAGCGCCCGAGGAAGGTGCGCAGCACCACTTCGCGCTCGTCGGGGGCGGCGCGCTGCAGGTGGGCGAGCGCGCTCTCATCGCCGCGCAGCCGCTCGAGACCCTGCTGCGCGAAGTAGCCGACGCGCACCGAGCGCGAAATCTGCAGGGTGCCCGCGAGGGGGGCGAGTTCACCCACCAGGGTGCGGATCAGGGTGGTCTTGCCGGCCCCGTTGCGCCCGAGGATGCCGATGCGCGCGCCACGTCCGATGGTGAGCCGCACGTCGCGCACGACGGCGTTCTTCCCGTATCCGGCCGACATATCCTCGGCGCGTACCAACGGGTCGGGACAGTCGCCGGCCGCCGCGAGCGAGAGGTCGAGCGCGCGCGGGCCACGCAGCGGCGTGACGTGCGCGATGCGCTCGAGCGCCTTGATGCGGCTTTGCACCTGGCGTGCCTTGGTCGCCTGCGCGCGAAAGCGATCGATGAACGAGCGCAGATGGGCGACGCGCGCCGCGTCGTTGCGCCACTGGTGCTCGGCCTGCGAGAGTCGCTGGCTGCGCTGCAGTTCCCAGGCGCTGTAGCCGCCGCTCGAGCGCACCAGATGTCCTTCCTCGATCGAAAGCGTCGCACCGGCCACCCGGTCCAGGAAATCGCGATCGTGCGAGACGATGATCGCGGTGCCCTCGTAGCGAATCAGCCAGCGTTCCAGCCACAGGATCGCGTCCAGATCGAGGTGGTTGGTCGGCTCGTCGAGGAGCAGCAGGTCGCTGCGGGCAAACAGCGCGCTGGCCAGATTGAGCCGCATGCGCCACCCGCCCGAGAGCGTGTCGACCGGAGCGAGCGCGTCGGAATCGGTGAAGCCGAGCCCGTCGAGCAATTCACGCGCGCGTGCCTCGGCGCGGTGGCCGCCCGCCTGCTCCCAGGCATCGTGGGCCAGCGCGATCGCCGTTCCGTCGCCGTCGGCGTCGGAACTCACCAGCAGCGCGCGCGCGGCCACGAGGTCCGGGTCGGAGTCGACGATGTAGCGCCAGGCGGGCTTCGCCGATGCGGGCGGAGACTGCTCGAGCCGCACCACGGCCCGGCACGGCTGCTCGATCGTCCCCGCATCGACGCTCAATTCCCCCGCGAGCAGGCGCAGCAGCGTGGTCTTTCCGCTCCCGTTGGGACCGATCAACGCTACCTTTTCGCCGGGAGAAATCGCGGCATCCGTGTCGGTGAGAAGCGGGCGGCCGCCGAGCGACACGCCAAGACCACGCAGCCGGATCACTCCAGGGCGCCCGGGGTCCGGTGGGCCAGCGCGGCGATCTGCGCGCGCGTCACGAGCACGAGCATGTGCGACCCGGCGCTGACCTCGACGTAACTGAATTCGAGCGCCGGGAAGGCCGCCTCGAAGTGCCCGGCCTCGTGCCCGATTTCGAGCAGCAGCACACCGCTGTCGTCGAGATGGCGCAGCGCTCCGGCGAGGATTCGACGCACCAGATCCATCCCGTCGGGGCCGCCGGCCAGCGCCGCGGGCGGCTCCGCGCGATACTCCGGCGGCAGCGCCGCCATCGCGACGGCGTTGACATAGGGGGGGTTGCAGAGGATCAGATCAAAGCGCTGCTCAGCCAGGGGCTCGTAGAGATCGCCCTGCGCCAGGGCAATGCGCTGGGTCAGGCCGTGCAGCGCGAGATTTTCCGCCGCCAGCGCGAGCGCGTCGGACGACAGGTCTGCGCCGACCAGCGCCGCGTCCGGGAAGTGCAGCGCGGCGAGGATCGCGAGACTTCCGCCACCGGTGCACAGATCGAGAACGCGCGCGGGCCAGTCCCCCGGCAGTTCGTCGCCCGAGGCCAGCCACGGTTCGAGCCCCTCGTCGAGCGCCTCGGCGATCAGGGAACGCGGCACGAGGGCGCGTGCATCGGCGCGAAAGCGCAGTCCACGCAGCCAGGCTTCACCGGTCAGATAGCTGGCCGGGATCCGCTCCACACAGCGCCGCTCGATTAGTTCCACTGCTGCGCCGATTTCGGCCTCGGTGAGCCGTGCGTCGAGAAAGGGTTCCAGCCGCTCCGGTCCCAGGTGCAGCGACCACAGCACCAGATACACGGCTTCGTCGTAGGCGTCGGCGCTGCCGTGCCCGAAGGACAGTTCGGCGGCCGCGAAGCGGCTGCTCGCATAGCGCACCAGATCGCGCACCGTGCGCAGCACCGCGCGTGCCTGTTCGCGCGTCGGGATGGCGCGCTGCCCCAGCCCGGTCACGGTGCCAGCAGCGTCTGCAGCGTGCGCCGATAGACGTTCTTGAGCGGGCCGAGAAAGGTCAATTCGACGTGCTCGTTGACCATGTGAATGGTGTCGTTGGGCGGGCCGAACTCCACTACTTCCTTGCAGATGGTCGCGATGAAGCGCGCGTCCGAGGTTCCCCCGGTCGTGGAGAGTTCGGCGATCACCCCGGTCTCCTCGCGAATGGCGTCGATCAGCGCCGCCGACAGGCGTCCTGCCGGGGTCAGGAACGGCTGTCCGGAGAGCGACCACTGGAGCTCACAGGCAACGCCGTGGCGCTCCAGCAGGTCTTGTACCCGCTGCTGCAGTTCCTCGGCACTCGATGCGGTCGAGAAGCGAAAGTTGAAGTCGAGCACGGCTTCGCCCGGGATGACGTTGGTTGCGCCCGTTCCGGCGTGCAGGTTGGAGACCTGCCACGAGGTCGGCGGAAAATGCGCGTTGCCCTGGTCCCACGTGGTGGCGGCCAGTTCGGCCAGCGCGGGGGCCAGTGCGTGGATCGGGTTGTTGGCGAGGTGCGGGTAGGCGACATGTCCCTGCACGCCGATCACGCGCAGGCGTCCCGACAGGGAACCGCGCCGACCGTTCTTGATCGTGTCCCCGAGGGTGTGCACCGAGGTCGGCTCGCCGACGATGCAGTAGTCGATGCGCTCGCCGCGCTCGCGCAGCATCTTGACGAGGCGAATCGTGCCGTCGGTGGCCGGACCTTCCTCGTCGGAGGTGATGAGCAGCGCGATACTGCCGGCGGGCTCCGCGCCCGCGCCGCGCCATTCGGCGACGAGTTCCTCGAGCGCGACGACGAAGGCCGCGATCGAGGTCTTCATGTCCGAGGCGCCGCGCCCGTAGAGGCGCCCGCTGCGCTCGGTCGCCACGAACGGGTCGGAGTGCCACTGCTCGAGTGGGCCCGCGGGCACGACGTCGGTGTGCCCCGCGAACGCCACCGTGGGTCCCGGCAGTGCGCCCCGACGCAGCGCCCAGAGGTTGGTGACGCCCCCGCTCTCGAGCGTCTCGCAGGTGAAACCGAGCGGTGCGAGGCGTTCGATCAGCAGTTCCTGGCAGCCCGCATCGTCGGGCGTCAGCGAGCGGCGCGCGATCAGTGCTGCGGTGAGTTCCTGAACCGCCCGGCTCATCGTGCGCGTGCCGCGCCAGGGGCCGCTGACGAGGGAAGGGCAGGTCCGGATGGCGCGGATGGGGTCATGTCAGATATTGAGCAGGAATTCGGAGAAGGACGGCGGGTTCGGTTCGCGTCGCTCGCCCGGGGCCGGGGGGGGCGAATGAAGTGCCCCATAGGCGTCGTCGGGCGGGGCAACGGTGGCCGGCACGCCGAGGGACTCGATGTCGGCGGCGTGCTGCTGCCCGGCGAAGGGCGACGGCGCCGCTGCAGGGGCGGCCGAGGGTTGGGCCGGCATCGCCTCGACGTTTTCCAGCATCCACAGCAGGTTCGTGGCCGAGTCGGCATGCAGCATCGCTTCTTCGCGGGTGATCCGCTTGGCGGCAACCAGGCGCACGAGGGCCTGCTCGAAGGTCACCGAGCCCGTCGCCAGGCTCTTCTCCATCGCCTCCTTGATGTCGCTGATGCGGCCGTGCTCGATCAATTCGGCGATATGCGTGGTGTTCAGCAGCACCTCGACCGCGGGGATGCGCGTCTCATTGTGCGAGCGCACCAGGCGCTGGGAGACGATCGCCTTGAGCGTCGCCGACAGATCCGCGAGCACGATGCGTCGGTTCTCGGGCGGGTAGAAGCTCACGATGCGCGTGAGCGCGTGGTAGGCGTTGTTCGCGTGCATCGTCGAGACCACCAGATGTCCGGACTGCGCGTAGGCGATCGCCTGGGACATCGTGTCGGGATCGCGAATCTCGCCGATCAGGATGCAGTCCGGGGCCTGGCGCATCGCGGCACGCAGCGCGACCGCCAGCGATTCGGTGTCCGTGCCGATCTGGCGCTGGTTGACGATCGAGCGCCGGTTGCGGAACGTGAATTCGATCGGATCCTCGATCGTCAGGATGTGCCCGGCGCGCTCCGCATTGCGGTAGTTGAGCAGCGATGCGAGCGTCGTCGATTTGCCCGACCCGGCCGCCCCCACGACGAGCATCAGGCCGCGGCGCAGGACGATCAGTTCATTGAGGAACTCGGGCAGTCCCAGGGATGCCGACGTCGGGATGTCGCCCGGAATGTAGCGGATCACCGCGCTGGTCGTGCCGCGCTGGCGGAAGATGTTGATGCGGAAGGTGCCGACGCCGGCGAGCCCGTAGCCTGCGGTGAGTTCCCAGGTACGCTCGAACTCTGCCCACTGCTCCTCGGAGACGATTTCGCGCATCAGGCTGCGGATGCGCTCCGGATCCAGCTTCTTCTCGCTGGCGGCGACCACCGCCCCGTTGACCTTGATCATCACCGGCGAGCCGGGCGAGAGGAACAGGTCCGAGGCCTTGCGCTCGGCCATCAGCTGCAGAAGTCGTTCCATCATCGCCCTGTGCTCCTCAGTCGCCTCGCAGCAACTCGTTGATGCCGGTCTTCGACCGGGTCTGCGCATCGACGTGCTTGACGATCACCGCGCAGTACAAGTTCACCTTGCCGTCGGACGAAGGGAGTGTACCGGACACCACCACCGAACCGGCCGGAATTCGCCCGTAGCTGACCTCGCCCGTGGCGCGGTCGTAGATGCGGGTGCTCTGGCCCAGGAAAACGCCCATCGAGATCACCGAGTTCTCCTCAACGATCACCCCCTCGACCACCTCCGAGCGTGCCCCGATGAAGCAGTTGTCCTCGATGATCGTCGGGTTGGCCTGCAGGGGCTCGAGCACGCCGCCGATGCCGACGCCGCCCGAAAGGTGGACGTTGCGCCCGATCTGCGCGCACGAGCCCACCGTTGCCCACGTGTCCACCATCGTTCCCTCATCGACATAGGCCCCGATATTCACATAGCAGGGCATCAGCACCACGTTGCGTCCGATGAACGCGCCCCGGCGGGCTACCGCCGGCGGCACCACGCGGAATCCACCCCGGGCGAAGTCCTCGGCCGAATAGCCGGAGAACTTGGTCGGCACCTTGTCGTAGTACTGCAGCGACCCCGCGGCCACGGCCACGTTGTCGTCGATCCGGAAGGAAAGCAGCACGGCCTTCTTGATCCACTGGTTGACGACCCACTCGCCGCCAGTCTTCTGCGCGACGCGCAGCCGGCCCTGGTCGAGTTCGCCGATCACGTGCGCGACCGCCTCGCGCAGGGGCGCCGGGGCGCTGCGCACGCCCAGGTCGGCACGGTTTTCCCAGGCGTTCTCGATGATGCTCTGCAGGTCGTTCATGGTCTTGGCTGTGTCGTGGTGGGAAACGCGGAGGTGAACGCGACGATTCGGCGCGCCGCTTCGAGACAGTTCTCGAGGCTGTCGACCAGGGCGATCCGGATGAAACCGCGCCCTGGATTGCGGCCGCCGTGCTCGCGCGCGAGGAGGCTGCCGGGAAGGGTCAGGACATGAAACTGGCGGTACAGCTCGCGGCAGTACGCCACGTCGTCGTCCCCCGGCACGGGCGCCCAGAGATAGAAGCCCGCCTGCGGCCGGCCGGTGTCGAGCACGCTGGCGATCAGCGGGGTGACCGCGTCGAACTTGGCGCGATAGAGCGCGCGGTTGGCGCGCACATGCTCCTCGTCGTTCCAGGCGGCGATCGACGCGGCCTGCACCGTGGGGCCCATCGCGCTGCCGTGGTAGGTCCGGTACAGAAGAAAGGGTGCCAGCAGCGCCGGGTCGCCGGCAACGAAGCCCGAACGCAGGCCCGGTGCGTTGGAGCGCTTGGACAGGCTCGAAAACGCCACCAGTCCCCGGTTCCCCGCGCCGAGACGATGCGCGGCTTCGAGCACGCCAAGGGGCGCCTGGCCTTCCTCGAAGTAGATCTCCGAGTAGCACTCGTCGGAGGCGATCGCGAAACCGTGACGCTCGCGCAGCGCGAAGAGCTCCGCCCATTGCGCGAGCGGCATCACGGCCCCGGTCGGATTTCCCGGTGAGCAGACGTAGAGCAGCCGGGTGCGCTCCCAGACCGCTGCGGGCACGCCCGACCAGTCGCACTGGAAGTCGTTCGTGGGCGACTGCTCGACGAAGTAGGGCTCGGCGCCTGCGAGCAGGGCCGCCCCCTCGTAGATCTGATAGAAGGGGTTCGGGCACACGACCCGCGCTCCGCCGCTCGGATCGATGACGGCTTGCGCAAAGGAGAACAGCGCCTCGCGCGAGCCGTTGACCGGCAGCACCTCGCGCGCCGGGTCGACCCCGGGCAGGGCGTAGCGGCGTTCAATCCAACCCGCGATGGCCGTGCGCAGCGCCTCGCTGCCCGCCGTGGGCGGGTAGCTCGACATGCCGTCGAGGTTGGCGACCAGCGCATCACGCAGCACCGCGGGGGTGGGGTGACGCGGTTCGCCGAGCGAGAGGTTGATCGGCGTGTGCCCGGCAGAGGGCTCGACCCCGCGCAGAATCTCGCGCAGACGCTCGAATGGATAGGGTTGCAGCAACTTGAGACGTGGGTTCAAGAGTTCTCCGTAAGATACGGATTCATATAGGCTTTATAAGCAGCGCATTCAGCCGCGGGTGCTGGCTGGCGTCGTCTGGGCCGGAATCTCGACGGGAGGGGCCGGCAGCCAGCCCGCCTTGCGGTGTTCGGCCACGACATTCGTGTAGATCCCCCCGCGGACGTACCACTTGGCGGTGATCCGCAGGAAGCGCGGGGCGAGTGCGGCAACGAGGTCGTCGAGGATGCGGTTGGTGACCGCCTCGTGGAACACGCCCTCGTCGCGAAACGACCACATGTAGAGCTTGAGCGACTTCAGCTCGACATTGCGCTGGTCGGGGACATAGGCGATCTGCAGCGTGGCGAAGTCCGGCTGCGCGGTGAGCGGGCACAGGCAGGTGAACTCCGGCACCTCGATCTGCACGAAGTAGTCCCGCTCCGGTTTGGGGTTGGGAAAGCTCTCGAGCGTCTTGCTGGGTTGGGCGGGCATCGAACGGCGGCTCCGAGCGTGGAAACACGAAACCCGCCAAGGCGTCCCCGGAACGCGGCGGCGGGGGGGACGTGCGCGCTCACGCGAAGGCAATTGCGCGGGGTCGGATGCTATTATACGTACCGACTCAGGGGCCGCTCGTGCGGCTCTTTGCATTTGCGGGCAGGATGGGCGACGGCGGGAGCCGCGACGGGCAGGAGAGCTCCGGCGCGGGCCACCTGTGCAGCCCGGATCCAGGACGAAAACGGTGCGCCTGAAACAGATCAAGATCGCCGGCTTCAAGTCTTTCGTCGACCCGACGGCATTGGACGTACCCGGGCAGTTGGTGGGCGTCGTGGGGCCGAACGGCTGCGGCAAGTCGAACATTATCGATGCCGTGCGCTGGGTGCTCGGCGAGTCGAAGGCCTCGGAACTGCGCGGCGAGTCGATGCAGGACGTCATCTTCAGCGGTGCGTCCGAACGACGCGCGGCATCCCGCGCTTCGGTCGAGCTGGTCTTCGACAACTCGGCCGGGCGCATCGGCGGAAGCTGGGGCGCGTACGGGGAGATTTCCGTGCGCCGCGTTCTCACCCGCGACGGCCAGTCGACCTACCAGATCAACCACCAGGTCGTGCGCCGGCGCGACGTCCACGAGATGTTCCTCGGCACCGGCCTGGGCCCGCGCGCCTACGCGATCATCGGGCAGGGCATGATCAGCCGGGTCATCGAAGCGCGCCCCGAGGAGCTGCGCGTGTTTCTGGAGGAGGCCGCCGGCGTCTCGAAGTACAAGGACCGGCGGCGCGAGACCGGGACGCGCCTGGCGGACACCCGGGAAAACCTGATCCGCGTCGAGGATATCCTGCGCGAGCTCGGTGGCCAGATCGAGCGCCTCGAGCGCCAGGCCGAGGTCGCGCGCCGGTTCCGGGAGGCGGAGGGAGAACGCGAACGCAAGCAGCGCATGCTCTGGCTGATCCGGCGCGACGAAGCGCATCTCGAGCACGAGCGGGTCACCCGGCTCGCCGCCGAGGCGGCCACCGCGCTCGACGAACGCCTGGCGGCGCAGCGCGCCATCGAGAGCGAGATCGAGCGGATCCGCGTGCGCCACGATGAGGGCGGCGACGCGGTGCACGCGGCGCAGGGCCGCTACTACGAAGCCAATACGGAGGTCGGGCGCATCGAGGGGGAAATACGGCTCGTCTCGCAGACCTCCGGCCAGTTGCGCGAGCGCATCGCCTCGCTCGTACGTCAGCTCGAAGGCGCGCTCGCGCAGTCGGAACAGGGGGGCCGGGAGCGCGCCGAGGCGCAGGCCCGGCTCGTCGAGTCCGAGCGCCTGCGCGACGAGCGCGCCGAACGGGTCGCCTTGCTCGCGGCGGAGTTGCCACAACAGCTCGAGGCGTTGCGCGCCGAGCGTGCCGCGCATGACGAGGCGCGCGCAGCGGTGGCCGAGGTGCGCCGCGAGCTGGATCTGTGTGCCGCGCGCCGGCACGCGGCGGAGCTGAACCTCGAGCGCATCCAGGCACGCCAGCAGCGGCTGCACGCGGAGGCGGCACAACTGCAGCACCGGGAACCCGTCGCCCTCGAGCGCGCGCAGACGGCCCTCGCGCAAGCGCTGCGGGTCGAGCAGGAACAGAACGAAGGGCTTGCGCAGGCGCAGGCGGCATGGGAAGCCGCAGACGCGCAGCGCGCACCGGCCCAGCAGGCGCTGCGCGAGGCCGAGGGGCGCCACGCGCAGGTGCAGGCGCGTCGCACCGCGCTGCAGCAGGTGCAGGAGCAATCCGAGAGCCACGCGCGCGGCGGACAATGGTTTGCACGCCACGGCCTCGACGGGCTGCGCCGCCTCTGGCAGCGGATCCGCATCGCCGAAGGATGGGAAAACGCGCTGGAATCGGTTTTGCGCGAGCGCATCAACGCCTTCGAGCTGGGGCGGCTCGAGCACGCCGCCGGATTCGCGGCCGACCGACCGCCCACCAAGGTGACCTTCTTCTCGGGCGATCCGAGTTCGGCAGCGGCCCCCGTTCCCGCCGGATTCACCCCGCTGGCCACGCTGGTCGAGGCCCAGGACGCTGCCGTGCGACAGGTCCTCGAGAGCTGGCTGCACAGCGTGTTCGTTGCGGAAACGCTGGAATCGGCGCTCGCGCAGCGCGCCGAACTCCCGGATCGCGCACGCTTCGTCACCGCTGCGGGCGACGTGATCGGGCGCGAGACGCTGCACTACTTCGCGGCCGACTCCGATCAGGAGGGGGTGCTCGCGCGGCGGCATGAACTGGAAGTGCTCGAGCGCGAGGCGAGTGCGCAGCGCGCGCTCGCGGAACAGTCGCGTGCCCAGGCTGCGCGGGTCGAGACCCTCGCGGCGCAGCAGCTCACCGTCGTGGCGAGCGCGCGCGACGCGCACGCCGCTGCGTCGCGCACCCTTGCCGCGCTGCGGCTCGAGGCGCAGCGCCTCGAGCAGGCCGACGAACGCGCCCGCAGCGAGCGCGCCCGGGTCGACCTGGAGCAAGGCGAGGCGGAGCAGTCGATCCGCGAACTGGATTCCTCGATCCGCGCGTTTGCGCTGAGTTTCGACGATTTCGACACCGAGCTCGCGGCTCGCCAGCAGCGCGCCGAAGCGCTGCGCGAGCGGGTCGAAGCCGTCGAGCGTGAAGTGGCGAAGCGGCGTGACGAGTTGCGCGATGCGGAGCGCGAAGCGCAGGAGGCTTCGTTCACGGTGCGCTCGGTCGCCGCTTCGATCCAGCGCCTCGGCGAGGTGATCGATGATGCGGGGCGCCGCCACGATGAGGCGCTGGGACAGCGCGCAACGCTGGAAACCGAACTTGCGGCGTTGGCTTCTGCGCCGGCCGAACAGGCACTCGAGCAGGCGCTCACCCTGCGCATCGGCTGCGAGCAGGCGCTCTCCGCAGCGCGCGCGGCGCTCGCGGCGCTCACCGATGACGTGCGTGGCGCCGAGGAGCGCCGACTCGGCATGGAGCGCGAGCAGGAACCGCTGCGTCAACGCATGGTGGAACTGGCCCTGCGCGAGCAGGCGGCGCGCCTGAACACCGAGCAGTTCCAGCAGCAGTTGCTCGAGGCCTCGGTCGATGCCGAGGCCGAGGTTGTGCTGCGCGCCACCTTCGCGCAGTTGCCGCGCCCCGCGTGGCTGCAGGCGGAAGTGAACCGGCTCAATGCCGAGATGGCCGCCTGCGGCCAGGTCAATATGGCCGCGCTCGAAGAACTCGACCAGGCCAACGAGCGCAAGGGTTTTCTGGACGCCCAGTCGGCCGATCTGAACGAGGCGATGGCCACGCTGGAAGATGCGATTCGCCGCATCGACCGCGAGACCCGCGCCCTGCTGCAGGAAACCTACGATGCGGTCAACGAGCACTTCGGTGTGCTGTTTCCGCGCCTGTTCGGCGGCGGGGAGGCGCGGCTGGTGATGACGGGTGACGAGATCCTCGATGCGGGCATCCAGGTGATGGCGCAGCCGCCCGGCAAACGCAACACGTCCATCCACCTGCTCTCGGGCGGCGAGAAGGCGTTGACCGCCATCGCTCTCGTCTTTGCGCTCTTCCAGCTCAATCCGGCTCCCTTCTGTCTGCTCGACGAGGTCGACGCACCGCTGGACGAAGCCAATACGCAGCGCTACTGTGACATGGTGCGGGAAATGGCCGGCGAGACCCAGTTCCTGTTCATCACCCACAACAAGATCACCATGGAACTGGCCCAACAGCTGATTGGCGTGACGATGCAGGAGCGCGGTGTGTCGCGGATCGTCGCGGTGGATCTGGATGCGGCTACCCAGCTCGCGGAGGCGAATGCATGAGCAGCCTGAGTTTGAGCGTGCTGATCGTGGTGGCCATCGGGCTGGCCGCGATCGTCGGCTACAACCTGTGGCGCCGACAGGAGCGGGACGCGATGCCGATGGGGCGGATTCTCGGACGCGGGGGCGCCATCGGGTCGGGAAGCGCGCGCCGCGCGCCCGGTGAGGGCCTGCCGGGCGACACGCCGGATCGTACGGAACCGAGGATGGGGGAAGCGAGCGGCGCGGTGGACGGCCTGGCAGCGTGGCGCGAAGCCGCAGCGCAGGCGGTTGCGGGGTCTGCGGATGCGGCGCCCGGAGTGGTTCCGGTGCAGGATCCGTCGACCGTCGGGATTTCGCTCGCCACCGATTGCGTCGTGGAGCTTCCGCTCGAGGAAGAGATGCCCGGCGAGGGCCTGATGGCGATCCTGCACGGCTTTCGCAGGGTGGGTGCCAAGCCGGTGATCGTTGAAGGTCGCCTGGGAACGGACGAAGCCCCGCAGTGGGGGCCGCTGCAAGCCGGCGCCAGCTACCGGCAGCTGCGGGTCGGCGTTCTCCTGGCGAACCGGCACGGCCCGCTCAACGCGATGGAGTTCTCGGAGTTCGTCGGCGCGATCCAGGCGCTGGCCGAGCAACTTCCGGCGCTGGCCGATACGCCGGAAATGAACGAGGTGCTGACCCGTGCGCGCGAACTCGACATGCTCTGCGCGCAACTCGACGCGCAGATCGGCATCAACGTCGAGGCGAGCGAACCGATTGCCGGCGACCCGCTTGCCGGGATGGCGCGCACGCTGGGACTGCATGACCGCGGGGCCGGTCGATATGCCCGCATCGCTGCGGGAGGCGAGGTCCTCTTCACCCTGACCCCTACCGAATCGGGCAGCGGTGTGAGCCTGCTGCTCGATGTGCCGCGCGCCGCCGCTTCCGCTCGACCGCTCGACGAGATGTTCGGCTGTGCCCGCCAACTTGCGGAGCGCCTCGGCGCAGCCGTGGTCGACGACGGCGGGCGCCCCCTGTCGCCAGAGGCGATCGAGGCGATCGGGCGCCAATTGGACGTGCGCTATGCTTCGCTGGAGTCGGCGGGCTTTCCGGCGGGCTCGGCGCTGGCTTTGCGGCTGTTCAACTGAGGCTGCGACGATGGCGACGAGCGACGCCAGTCCTGGCGCCGACCCGGCGCCGCAGCAGCCCGGCGCGCGCGTGGCGGAGTTGCGCGCGCTGCTCGAGCGCTACGGCTACGAGTATTACGTGCTCGATGCCCCAAGCGTCCCGGATGCGCACTACGACGAGCTGTTTCGCGAACTCCAGCGTCTCGAGGCGGAGCACCCCGAACTCGCGAGCGCGGATTCGCCGACGCAACGAATCGGCGCGCCGGCCCTGGCGGGCTTCGCCACGGTGCGCCACGCGATTCCGATGCTTTCGCTGGCGAACGCCTTCGACGAGCAGGACCTGGCTGGTTTCGATCGCCGGGTGCGCGAGTCGCTCGCCGCCGCTGGTTTGCCGGAGCCCGAACTGCGCTACAGCGCCGAGCTGAAATACGATGGCCTGGCGGTGACGCTGCGCTACGAGAACGGGCGCTTCGCGAGCGGCTGCACGCGCGGCGACGGATCGAGCGGGGAGGACGTCACGGCCAATCTGCGCACCGTGTCGGCCGTTCCGCTGCGCTTGCGCGAACTGGCTCCGGCGGTGCTTGAGGTGCGCGGCGAGATCGTGATGTTTCGCAGCGATTTCGCGCGGCTCAATGAGCGTCAGGCGGCGGCCGGCGAGAAGCTCTTCGTGAACCCGCGCAATGCCGCGGCCGGCAGCCTGCGCCAGCTCGACCCCGCCATCACCGCCCGGCGCCCGTTGCGATTTTTCGCCTACGGCGTGGGCGAGGTACGCGGCGTCGAGGTCGCGCAAAGCCACGCGGCGCTCCTCGACTGGCTCGAACGCATCGGCTTCCCGGTCGGGCGCGAGCGCTCGATGGTGGCCGGTGCGCAGGAGATGTTCGCATTCGCCACGCGTGTCGCGAACCTGCGCGCGCAGCTCGACTACGAGATCGACGGGGTGGTCTACAAGGTCGACCGGCGGGACTGGCACGAGGCGATCGGCAGCGTCGCGCGTGCGCCGCGCTATGCGATCGCGCTCAAGTTCGCCGCCGAGGAGGCGGTCACCGAGTTGCTCGATATTGAAGTGCAGGTCGGACGCACGGGGGTGCTGACCCCCGTCGCGCGTCTGCGTCCCGTTTTCGTCGGCGGCACCACGGTGAGCAACGCGACGCTGCACAACGAGGACGAGATCCGGCGCAAGGACCTGCGCGTCGGGGACCGTGTCGTCGTGCGCCGCGCGGGCGACGTGATTCCGGAGGTCGTGCGGGCGCTGCCGCGCGAGGCTGCGGGGAACGACGAGGAGAGCGGGTTCGTGCCCTTTCAGATGCCCGGCGCCTGTCCCGTGTGCGGCGCGCAGGTGGTGCGTGAGGAAGGCGAGGCGGCGTGGCGCTGTGTCTCGGGGCTCTTCTGCCCCGCGCAGCGCAAGCAGGCACTGCTGCACTTCGCGCAACGCCGCGCGATGGATATCGAGGGACTGGGCGAAAAGCTCGTTGACGCACTCGTCGATGCGCAATGGGTGAACACACCCGCGGATCTCTATGGACTCGACGCCGAGCGCCTGGCGACGCTGGAGCGCATGGGCGAGAAGTCGGCCGCGAACCTGGTGGCGGCGATCGCGCGCTCGCGCGCGACGACGCCGGCGCGTCTGCTCTTCGCTCTCGGGATCCGCCATGTGGGAGAGGAGGTCGCACGCGCGCTCGCGGCCGAATATCCTGACCTCGACGCGTTGGCGCAGGAGGACTGGGAGCGCGTCCAGGCCCACAAGCAGGAGGTGATGCGCGAGAATGCGCGGCGCCGCAGCCGGGGCGAAGCGGCCGCGGCGATTCCGCTCGAAGGGGTCGGCCCCGAGATCATCGCAAGCGTGGCGCGCTTCTTTGCCGACCCGCACAATCGCGCGGTGATCGCGCAACTGCGTGCCGCCGGCGTGGGATGGGACGGGCCGGCGCCGGTCTCCGGCGCGCAGCCGCTGGCGGGACGCAGCTTCGTGATTACCGGTACGCTGGCGAGCATGACGCGCGCCGAGGCCGCTGATCGGTTGCGCGCGCTCGGCGCGACCGTGGCCTCGTCGGTGTCGGCCAAGACCGATTACCTGGTGGCCGGTGATGCGCCGGGCAGCAAACTGGAACGTGCGCGCAGCCTCGGCGTGGCAGTGCTCGACGAGGAAGGGCTGCTGGGAATGATCGAAAATCGGGAGTAGCGAGGATGCTGGGAATCATCGGTGGCAGCGGGATGGCCGTGCTCGACGAGCTTGCCGAACGGCGACGCCAGGTCGTGCGCACGCCCTACGGGGATCCGTCGTGCCCGTTTCTGTTCGGACGCCTGGACGGGCAGGAGGTCGTGTTTCTTTCGCGCCATGGCTTCGGACACACGATCACGCCTCACCAGATCAACTACCGGGCCAACCTCTGGGCACTCGACGAGATCGGGGTCAAGAGCCTGGTCTCCGTTGCGACGGTGGGTGGAATCCGGGCCGATCTGGAGCCCGGCTCGTTGCTGCTGCCCGATCAGATCATCGACTATACCCACGGGAGAGCCGCCACATTCTACGAGGGGCCGGATCAACCCGTGATCCACATCGACTTCACCGAGCCCTATGACGCGGGCTTGCGGGCGCGGGTGCTGGCGGCCGCGGCCGCGGTTGGGGAAACGCTCTTCGACGGCGGCACCTACGGGTGCACGCAGGGGCCGCGTCTCGAGACGGCGGCCGAGATCCGGCGCCTCGAACGCGACGGCTGCGATGTGGTCGGGATGACGGCGATGCCCGAGGCGTCGCTGGCGCGCGAGCTCGGCATCCCCTACGTGACGCTGGCCGTGATCGCGAACGACGCGGCCGGCCGGGGCGAGAGCGCGCGGCGCATCTCGCTCGAAGCGATCGGCGGCGTGCTGGATGGGGCGATGAGGCGGGTGCGCACCGTGCTGCGCGCCTTGCGCTGAGCCAGCCGCGCGCTCTCGCGCGGGCGCCGTCTCAGCGCTGCGGGTCGAGCACCGCGAGCAGGTCGGTCTCGAGACGCAACTGTTCGCGCGGATTGCTCAGCGACGCGCCGTCCACCAGGAAGACGTCCTCGGCGCGCTCGCCCAGCGTGGCAACCCGCGCCGTGTAGAGGCTCACGCCGTGGTCACCGAGCACGCGCGCGATCCGGTAGAGCAGCCCGGTGCGATCGCCCGCGACGATCGAGAGCAGGTAGTGCAGCCCCTGTTCGTCGGGCCGCAGGTCCACCTGCGGCCGGATCGGAAAGGAACGCGAGCGCCGCGAGATGCGGGCGCGTCCGGGCGTGGGCAGCGGACCGCCACGCTCGAGCTGTCCGGTCAGTTCGGCCTCGATCAGCGAGAGAATGTCGCGGTAGCGGACCGTCCCGGTCGGGTCGACGACGTGGAAGCTGTCGAGCGCGTAGCCGTGACCCGTCGTGTGGATTCGCGCCTCGAGCACCGAGAGGTTCTTGCCGGCGAAGTAACCGCAGACCCGCGCGAACAGGTAGTCCTGGTCGAGAAGGTAGACCACGACCTGGAAGCCTTCGCTGCCCGGGGCGAGGCGCGTGCGCACGATCGGCTTGTCGGTGTCCGGAAAGCGATAGAGCATGCGCGTGTGCCAGGCCACGTCGCGCGCGTCGTTGCGCAGAAAGTAGGCGATGTCGAGCCGGGACCACAGCTCTTCGTAGAGCGACGGCGCGATCGCCCCGAGGTTGAGCGCCCGAACGGCGTCCCGACGCCGCGCGTCGATCCGATGCGCGGCGTCGGGCCGCTCGCCGTCGAGCACGCGGCGCGTCGCGTGATACAGGTCTTCGAGCAGGCGTCCCTTCCAGGCGTTCCAGACCTTCGGCCCGGTGCCGCGAATATCGGCGACGGTGAGCAGATAGAGCGCGTTGAGCCGCTCGTGCGTGCCCACCGTATCCGCGAAACCGCCGATCACTTCCGGATCGCCCAGGTCACGCTTCTGCGCGACCAACGACATCGTCAGGTGGTGCTCGACGAGAAAGCCCACCAGCGCCGCGTCTTCGGGATCGATCCGGTGCGCGTGACAGAAGTGCAGTGCGTCGACCTTGCCGAGCAGCGAATGGTCGCCGCCGCGTCCCTTGGCGATGTCGTGAAACAGCGCGGCGACGTAGAGCAGCCACGGCTTCTCCATTTGGGCCATCAGCTGGCTGCAGAAGGGATACTCGTGCGCGTGTTCGGCGATGGCGAAGCGGCGCACGTTGCGCACGACCATCAGGATATGGGTGTCGACCGTATAGACGTGGAACAGGTCGTGCTGCATCCGCCCGACGATGCTGCGAAACGGGGGCAGGCAGCGGCTGAGGATCGACCATTTGTTCATGCGCCGCAGCTCGTGCGTGATGCCGCGCGGCTGCTGCAGGATCTGCAGGAACAGGGCGCGGCTCGCCGGGCTGGCGCGTCCGCGCGGGTTGATCCCGTCACGAGCGAGCCACATCGCCCGTAGCGTCGCGGTGGCCATGCCCGAGAGCTCCGAGTGTTGCTGCATCGTCAGGAAGGCGCGCAGGATCGCCTGCGGATCGCGCTCGAAGATGCGCGGGTCGTTTGCCTCGAGCAGACCGCCACGGTTGCTGAACTCCTCATCGATGGGCTCGGGCTTCTCGCCCGGCGCAGCGAACAGGCGCGTCGCGATGTTCTGCATCAGGATCGTGTTGAGCTGGGTGACGGTCTTCGCGGCGAGGAAATAGCGCTGCATCAGTTCCTCGGACGCGCGACGCGAGTCGCCGTCGACGAAGCCGAGTTCGCGGGCAACCGGGGTTTGCAGGTCGAAGACCAGCCGGTCCTCGCGCCGTCCGGCAATCCGGTGCAGCGTCGCGCGGATCCCCTTGATCGTGCGCTCCCGGCTGCGCAGCAGGCGAGCCTCGCGCATGGTCATCAGGTCGGCGGCCGCCAGATCGGACCAGGTCTCGCCCAGTCCGGCGGCCTGGGCCGTCCACAGGATGACCTGCAGGTCGCGCAGCCCGCCCGGACTCTCCTTGGTGTTGGGCTCGAGGCTGTAGGGCGTGTCGTCGTACTTGGCGTGGCGCTGGCGCAGCTCGAGTCGTTTGGCGGAGAAGAAGGCGGCGGGCCGGATCGCGTCGCGCAGCTGCGCGTCGAGGTCTGCCCACAGATGGCGATTCCCGGCAAGCCGCCGCCGCTCGAGCAGGCTGGTCTGCACCGTGATGTCGCCCGCCGCTTCGGCGAGGCATTGCTCGCGCGTGCGCACGCTGTGCGAGATCTCAAGACCGACATCCCAGCAGGCCGCGACGAAGGACTCGATGCGTTGCGCGACCTCGCCCCGGGCGGGGGCTGCGGTGGCGAGGAGAATGTCGACGTCCGAATGCAGGAACAGGTCGCGCCGTCCATAGCCGCCGACGGCCACGAGCAGCGCGCTGCGCGGCATGTGCTGGGCGCGCCACAGCGCGCGCAGTGTGCGGTCGGCATTGCGCGTCAGGGCCGCGATCAGGCGTCCCACCGGAAGACTGTGCCCGGCCGCGATCAGTCGCTCGCGCTCCTCGCGGTATGCGTCGCGCAGCTGCGCGATCCGCCCGGCCGCGGCATCCGCTGCGAGGTCGGGCGCTCGGGGCGAGGTCGCGGTCACGCGCGCGTGCCTAGGCGCTCGCCGCTGCCAGGTCCGGGCAGGGCGGGGAATTCGCCGAGACGGTGAGCACGTCATGCCCGGTCTCGGTGACTAGCACCGTGTGCTCCCACTGCGCGGACAGGCTGCGATCGCGGGTGACGATCGTCCAGCCGTCGCCCAGCTGGCGGACGTGGCGCCGGCCGGCATTGATCATCGGCTCGATCGTGAAGATCATCCCGGGAAGCAGTCGCACGCCGGTGCCCGGGGTCCCGTAGTGCAGGATCTGCGGATCCTCGTGGAAAGAGCGCCCGATTCCGTGTCCGCAGTACTCGCGCACGACGGAATAGCCGTTGGCGAGCGCGTGGCGCTGGATCACCGCGCCGATGTCACCCACGGTCGCACCCGGGCGCACCTGTTCGATGCCCAGCCACATGCACTCGTAAGTCACCTCGGTGAGGCGGCGGGCGGCGATTGAAGGATTGCCCACCAGGAAGGTTCGGCTGGTGTCCCCGTGAAAGCCGTCCTTGATCACGGTGATGTCGATGTTCACGATGTCCCCGTCCTTGAGCGCGCGCTCGCCCGGGATGCCGTGGCAGATCTGCTGGTTCACCGAGGTGCAGATCGACTTGGGGTAGGGCGGGTAGCCCGGCGGGGCGTAGTGCAGGGGCGCGGGAATCGTCCCCTGCACCTCGGTCATGTAGAGGTGGCACAGCTGATCGAGTTCGCCGGTCGTGACGCCCGGGACGACCAGCGGTGCGATGTAGTCGAGAACCTCGGAAGCGAGCCGGCCGGCGACGCGCATCGCGGCGATCTCGTCGCCTTTCTTGATGATGATGGACATGATAAGATTATAGGTTAACCGCCTGTCCGTACCGGACCCATGGGCATTGCCTGACGGCAATGTCGTGCCCGCGAGGAACGGCGGTTGAAATCGCGCGCACCACGCTTGACGGGTGCTGCGGGCACTTTCCCTGCCAGGCGGCGGGGGAGTTCGCGGTTGATGCCGGTTCTGCCGGCGTAGCGTGGCGCGTCAGTCCCAACCCAGACAGGAGTGTAGCAACCATGTCCGTAACCATGCGGCAGATGCTGGAAGCGGGTGTCCATTTCGGCCACCAAACCCGCTTCTGGAACCCCAAGATGGCCCCGTACATCTACGGCCATCGCAACAAGATCCACATCGTGAATCTCGAGAAGACGCTCGCGTGCTTCAACGACGCGATGAACTTCATCGGCAAGCTCGCGGCCAATCGCGGGACGGTGCTCTTCGTGGGCACCAAGCGCCAGGCGCGCGAGATCATAGCCGAGGAAGCGGCACGTGCGGGCATGCCCTACGTCGACCAGCGCTGGCTCGGCGGCATGCTCACCAACTTCAAGACGGTCAAGGGCTCGATCAAGCGGCTCAACGACATGGATGCGATCGTTGCCGAGAGCGGCACCGAGCGCATGTCGAAGAAGGAATCGCTGATGTTCGAGCGTGAGCGCGAAAAGCTCAACAAGAGCCTGGGCGGGATCAAGGACATGGCAGGGTTGCCCGACGCGATCTTCATGATCGATGTCGGCTTCCACAAGATTGCGGCCACGGAGGCGCGCAAGCTCGGCATTCCCATCGTCGCCGTGGTCGACACGAACCACTCGCCCGATGGCGTGGACTATGTGATCCCGGGGAACGACGACTCGGGTCGCGCGATCCGGCTCTACGCCCGTGCGGCCGCCGACGCGATCCTCGAAGGGCGCCTCGCGGCGCTGCAGGAAGTGGTCGAGACCGAGGGCGAGGAATTCGTCGAGATCGACGACTCCGGCGAGGAATAGGCCGGAACGGGGCATCGCAGCCTCTTGCGTGAACAACCGGGGCTGCGCGACAGCCCCTTTTGCTGATTGAAACGGTCGCGCGGCGCGCGACTGAACGTTTCCCGGAGGAAGAATCATGGCGGAAATCACCGCGGCACTGGTCAAGGAACTGCGCGAGAAAACCGACGCGCCGATGATGGAATGCAAGCGCGCGCTCGCCGAAGCGCAGGGCGATCTGGAGCGGGCGGAGGAACTGCTGCGCGTCAAGCTCGGCACCAAAGCCGGCAAGGCGGCCTCGCGCATCACGGCCGAAGGGATTGTGGCGATCCTCGTCGCCGAGGACCGCAAACTGGGGGCGATCGTGGAAGTGAACTGCGAAACCGACTTCGTCGCCAAGAACGACGAATTCAGGGCGTTTGCCGCCGGTCTGGCGGCGCTGGTGCTCGCCAAGGATCCGGCCGATGTGGCCGCGCTCGCGGCGTTGCCGCTGGGCGGATCCACGGTCGAGGCCGTGCGCACCGGGCTGGTGGGCAAGATCGGCGAGAACGTCTCGGTGCGGCGCTTCGAACGGGTCGTCGCACAGGGAATGCTCTCGTCATACATCCATGGCGGCTCGAAGATCGGCGTGCTGGTCGATCTGGCCGGCGGTGACGCCGAACTGGGTCGCGATCTGGCGATGCAGATCGCCGCGACCCGGCCCAAGTCGATCGCCGCCGACGGGGTGGCGGAGAGCGACATCGAGCGCGAGCGCTCGGTCGCCCGGCAGAAGGCTGCGGAGTCGGGCAAGTCGGCCGAGATCGTCGCGAAGATGGTCGAGGGCTCGGTGCAGAAGTTTCTCAAGGAAGTCACGCTGCTGGGCCAGGTCTTCGTCAAGGACGACAAGCTCTCGGTCGAGCAGTTGCTGAAGTCCAAGTCGGCGCAGGTCAAGGGGTTCAAGCTCTACGTCGTCGGCGAGGGGCTGGCCAAACGGCAAAACGACTTCGCCGCGGAAGTGGCGGCGCAGGCGGCCGCGGCCGGGCGCTAGGGCGCGCGTGCCCGCAACGGGGGAGCGCAAAGCGCGGATAATGCGCTCCATCCACCGGCATTGTGAAACGGAGCGCATGTGAATCCATCCCAGGCAGTGGAGCAGGTCGATCCCGTCCCGGCACCCGCCGTCTACCGGCGCGTGCTGCTCAAGCTTTCGGGCGAAGCGCTGATGGGGCCCGACTCGTATGGGATCCATCGCGCCACGATCGAGCGCATGGTGGCCGAGATCGCCGAGGTCTCGGGGCTGGGCGTCCAGCTGGCGATCGTGATCGGTGGCGGCAACATCTTCCGCGGGGTCGCCCCCGGAGCCACCGGCATGGACCGGGCGACGGCCGATTACATGGGGATGCTCGCCACCGTGATGAACGCGCTCGCGCTGCAGGATGCGCTGCGCCAGGGCGGCGTCGAAGCGCGGGTGCAGTCGGCGCTCAAGATCGAACAGGTGGTGGAGCCCTACATCCGTCCCAAGGCGCTGCGCTACCTGGAAGAAGGCAAGGTCGTGATCTTCGCCGCGGGCACGGGCAATCCCTTCTTCACCACGGATACGGCCGCTGCGTTGCGGGGCGCCGAGATCGGTGCCGAGATCATCCTCAAGGCGACGATGGTCGACGGCGTGTATTCCGCGGATCCGAAGAAGGACCCCAGCGCGACACGCTATGCGCGGATCAGCTTCGACGAGGCGATCAGCCGCAATCTGCGGGTGATGGACGCCACCGCCCTCGCGCTGTGCCGCGACCAGCGCCTGCCGGTCAACGTCTTCTCGATCCGCAGGGAGAATGCGCTGCGCAGGGTGATTGCAGGGGAGGACGAGGGCACGCTGGTCCATCTCTGACCGGCGGCTTTCGGATTCGAAACAGGGGGAATCATGACTGTAGCTTCGATACATGACGGCGCCGCCAACAAGATGGAGAAGTCGCTCGAGGCGCTGCAAAGCAATCTGACCAAGATCCGCACCGGGCGCCCAACGCCGGGCCTGCTCGATCATGTCCATGTCGACTACTATGGCTCGAGCGTGCCGATCAGCCAGGTAGCCAACGTCACGGTGATCGACGCGCGCACGCTGGGCGTCTCGCCGTGGGAAAAGAAAATGGTCGGCGTGATCGACCGGGCGATTCGCGAGTCCGATCTCGGGCTGAACCCCGCCACGATGGGCGAACTGATCCGGGTCCCGCTGCCGCCCCTCTCGGAGGAGCGTCGCCGCGAGCTGACGAAGGTGGTGCGCAGCGAGGGTGAACACGCCAAGGTGGCGGTTCGCAACCTGCGGCGCGACGCGATCGAACACCTCAAGAGAATGCTCAAGGACAAGGAGATCTCCGAGGACGAGGAGCACCGCGCGCAGGACGAAATCCAGAAGCTGACCGACCATTTCGTCTCCGAGGTCGACAAGGTTCTCGCGGCCAAGGAGCAGGAGATCATGACGGTCTGAACGCCATGACGCCGTACACCAGCAGCACGACTTCCATCCCCGGGCATGGCGAGGTTCCGCGTCACGTGGCGATCATCCTCGACGGCAACGGCCGCTGGGCGACCAAGCGGCTGCTGCCGCGGGTTGCCGGGCATGCACGCGGCGTCGACGCGGTGCGGGTCACGGTGGAGGAGTGCGCGCGGCGCGGCGTCGAAAACCTGACCCTGTTTGCGTTCAGCTCGGAGAACTGGCGTCGCCCGGCCGAAGAGGTGTCGGTGCTGATGAAACTGCTGCTCAAGGCGCTGACCAAGGAGGTCGCGAAACTGCACAAGAACGGCATCCGGCTGCGCATGATCGGGGATCTGAGCGCTTTTGAACCGCGCCTGCAGGAACTGATTGCCGATGCCCAGCAGCATACGGCGCAGAACCGCCGGATGACGCTCACCATCGCGGTCAACTACGGGGGCCGCTGGGACGTGATCCAGGCGATTCGCCGCATGCTGCGCGAACGCCCGGAACTCGCCGCGACGCCCGATGCGATCGACGAAGCCGATTTCGCACCCTACCTCGCGCTGGGCGACACGCCCGAGCCCGACCTGTTCATCCGCACGGGCGGTGAGCAGCGGATCAGCAATTTTCTGCTCTGGCACCTCGCCTACAGCGAGCTGTATTTCACCGATACCTACTGGCCGGACTTCGACGCGGCCGCCCTCGAGGCGGCCTTCGCCTCGTATCGCCGGCGTGAGCGCCGGTTTGGGCGCACCAGCGCCCAACTCGCGGCCGACTGATGCTGCGCACGCGCGTCGTGACCGCGCTCGTGCTGCTGGCGCTTTTCGCGCCGGCGATCTTCGTGCTGCCTGCGCCCGTGTGGGCCGTGCTGACGCTGCTGGCCGTCGCCGTCGCGGTTCATGAGTGGGTGACGCTGCTCGGATTCCAGCGCCGCAGCAGCGCGCTGGCCGCAGTGGGCTTCGGGCTGCTGGCGCTTCTCTGGCTGGTGGGCTTCGGAATCGAGCCGGCGCCCGCCGCAGCCGCCGCCCTCGGGGCCGCGGCCACGCTCTGGTGGGTGGTCGTGGCGCCGCTGCGCCTGGCCGGGCGTGACATCGGCGCGGGCGGATGGCCGGTTGCGCTCGTCTTGCTGCTGGCGTGCTGGAGCGCGCTGCTCGAACTGCGCTTTCAGGGCGGCGCTGCGCTGTTCGTCGCCATGGCAATCGTCTGGGTAGCCGACATTGCCGCCTACTCCGTCGGCCGGGCCTTCGGCCGGCGTCGCCTGGCGCCGTCGATCAGTCCCGGCAAGAGCTGGGAGGGCGCGATCGGCGGAGCCGTGGCGGTTGCGCTTGCCGGCATCCTGGCCGCCGGCATCCCGGCGCTCGGCGATAGCTTTCCGGCGTTGTTGGTCAATCGCCTGGGGGTGGCGGCTGCGGCGCTCCTGCTCGCCGCGCTGGCCGGGCTCTCGGTTGTTGGCGACCTGCACGAATCGCTGCTCAAGCGCCGGGCCGGCGTGAAGGACAGCGGGCGTCTGCTGCCGGGACACGGCGGCGTGCTCGATCGCGTGGATGCGCTGATTCCGACCATGCCCGCCGTGATGTTGCTCGACCAGCTGTTGCGATAATGCCGTCCATGAATGCAGCCGATCCGCAGTGGGTCACCGTGCTTGGCGCCACCGGATCGATCGGGTGCAGCACGCTGGAGGTGATCGCGCTGCACCCGAAACGCTACCGGGTCTTCGCACTCACCGGACACCGACAGGTCGACCTGCTGGCCCGTCAGTGCGTTCGCTTCGCGCCCCGCCAGGTGGTGGTGGCCGACGCCGCCGCCGCGGCACAGCTGCGCGATCTGCTGGCGGCGCTCGGCGCGTCATCGGAGATCCAGGTCGGCTACGGGCGCGAGGCGCTCGAACGAGCGGTCGCGGATCCGCAGGTCGACAGCGTGATGGCGGCGATCGTCGGCGCTGCCGGACTCGAACCGACGCTTGCCGCGGCGCGCTCCGGCAAGCGAATCCTGCTCGCGAACAAGGAGGCGCTGGTGATGGCCGGCGAGGTGTTCCTCGCGGCATGCCGGTCCGGGGCGGCGGACGTCCTGCCGATCGACAGCGAACACAATGCGGTTTTCCAGTGCCTCCCGCAGGGACGCGCCGGGCCGGGCGTGCGACGGATCGTGCTGACCGCTTCGGGCGGGCCGTTTCGGGACATGGCACTTGCGCAGATGGCCTCGGTCACCCCGGAGCAGGCATGCGCGCATCCCAACTGGTCGATGGGACGCAAGATCTCGGTGGATTCGGCCACCATGATGAACAAGGGCCTGGAGCTGATCGAGGCCCATTACCTGTTCGGCGTGCCGGCCGCGGCGCTCGAGGTGCTGGTCCACCCGCAGAGCATCGTGCATTCGCTGGTCGAGTACGATGACGGGTCGATGCTCGCGCAGCTTGGCAACCCCGACATGCGCACGCCGATCGCCCATGCGCTCGCCTACCCCGAGCGCATCGCGAGCGGGGTCGAACCGCTGTCGCTCGCTTGCGTGGGCTCACTTGATTTCGAGGAACCGGACATGGTGCGTTTCCCCTGCTTGCGATTGGCCCGGGAGGCGCTGCATGCCGGGGCGGGCGCGCCCTGCGTGCTCAATGCCGCCAATGAGGTCGCCGTCGCCGCCTTTCTCGCAAATCAGATCGGTTTCGGCGGCATTGCCGCGGTGTCCGCCCAGGTGCTCGACCGATGCGGGACCCGGGAGGCGGGGCAGAGCGTGGAAGCCGTGCTCGCGCTCGATCGCGAGGCACGTGCGCTGGCGCACCAGGTGGCCGGGGAGCTGGCGCGATGAGCATGGTGCAGACGCTGCTCGCCTTTCTTGGCGCACTCACGTTGCTGATCTTCGTGCACGAGATGGGCCACTACTGGGTGGCGCGGCGCTGCGGCGTGCGCGTGCTGCGCTTTTCGATCGGCTTCGGCCGGCCGCTGTTGCGCTGGCACAGCGGGGTCGATCGGACCGAGTGGGTCGTCGGGATGATCCCGCTCGGGGGCTACGTCAAGATGCTCGACGAGCGCGACCTCGGGCAGGAGGTCGATCCGGCCGAATTCCATCGCGCCTTCAACCGCAAGTCCCTCGGCGCACGCTCGGCGGTGGTGATCGCCGGACCGGCCGCCAACTTTCTGCTCGCGATCGTGCTCTATGCCGCGCTGGGCTTCATCGGGGTCGAGGAGCCGGCACCCATCGTGGGCACGCCGCCGGCGGCCAGCGCTGCGGCGGACGCGGGGCTGCGCACGGGCGACCGGATCGTGGCCGTGGCCGGGGTCCCGCTGCGCTCCTGGCAGGAACTGCGCCTGCGCCTGATCGAGCCGCTGATCGAGCGCCGCGCCGTGGATCTGGATGTCCAGCGCGACGGTGCCAAGCTGGCTCTGTCCCTGTCCCTTGCCGGCCTCCCCGAGGGCGAGGAGGAGCGCAATTTCCTGGGCACCCTGGGCATCTCCCTGGCGCCCGGTCCGGTGTTCGTTGGCCGGCTCAGCCCGGACGGCGCAGCGCAGCGCGACGGACTGCGCGAGGGGGACGAAATCCTTGCGATCGACGCAGAGCCGGTGCGGGGATCACGGGACATGGTGAACCGGATTCGCGAGAGTCCCGGTCGGATGCTCACGTTTGCGGTGCGCCGCGACGGCGGCACGGTGCGCATCGCGGTGCAGCCCGACGCCGTGCTCTCCGAGCGTCCCGGCGAGGAGGAATTGCGTGTCGGGCGCATCGGCGCCGCGCTGCAGGAGCGCGTACAGATGGAGACGGTGCGCCATGGAGCGCTCGCGTCCTTCGCCGAAGGCGCCCGCCGAACCTGGGACATGTCCTGGTTCTCGCTGCGCATGCTCGGCAAGATGGTGCAGGGCGAGCTGTCGCTGCGCAACTTGAGCGGCCCGGTGACCATCGCCGATCTCGCCGGCCAGACTGCGCGGATCGGCTGGCAGGCCTACGTCAACTTCCTGGCGCTCATCAGCATCAGTCTCGGGGTGCTCAACCTGCTCCCGATCCCCGTGCTCGACGGGGGGCATTTGGTATATTACGGCCTCGAGGCGCTGTGGCGACGTCCGCTCCCGGAGCGTTTCATGGAATTCACCCAGAAGGCCGGCGTCGGCATGCTCGTGCTGTTGATGGCGGTGGCCCTTTTCAACGACCTTGTCCGACTGATCGGGCACTGACCAAGCGATGACCCAGACCAGACCGTACCAGCGTCGCGCGCTGCGCCTCGTGATCAAACCGCTGGCCGCCGCGATTGCGGCGCTGCTGATGCAGGGGGCCGCCGCGTTCGATCCCTTCACGGTGACCGACATCCGGGTCGAGGGGGCGCAACGCACCGAGCCCGGCACCGTGTTCAGCTACCTGCCGGTGAAGGTCGGCGAGCGCATCACGCAGGAACAGGCCGACGAGGCGGTGCGCGCGCTCTTCGCGACCGGCTTCTTCCGCGATGTGCGCCTCGAGGTCGAAGGCAGCGTGCTCGTGGTCTATCTGGAGGAACGCCCCGCCATCGCTTCGGTCGAAGTGACCGGAACCAAGGAATTTCCGGCGGAGACCCTGGTCAAGGTGCTGCGCGACATGGGGCTGGGCGAGGCGCGGATCTTCGATCGCAGCGTGCTCGAGCGGGCCGAACAGGAGCTCAAGCGTCAGTACCTGTCGCGCGGCAGGTACGCGGCGCGGGTGACGACGACGGTGACCCCGCTGCCGCGCAATCGGGTGGGTCTCGTGCTGGCAGTCGAGGAAGGAGACTTGGCGCGCATCGCCGAGATTCGCATCATCGGCAACCAGGCGTTCAGCGAGAAGAAACTTCGCGACGAAATGTCACTTTCGACGCCAACCTGGCTCTCCTGGTACACCAAGACCGACCAGTACGCGCGCGAGAAATTCGCGGCCGATCTGGAGGCCTTGCGTTCGTATTACCTGGATCGCGGCTATCTCGAGTTCTCGATCGAATCGACGCAGGTCTCGATCACGCCCGACAAGGAGGACGTGCATCTGACGATTGCGGTCAAGGAGGGCGAGGTCTTCCGGGTCGCGGGCATCAAGATGGGCGGCGACCTGCTGGGCCGCGAGTCCGAACTCGAGGCCCTGCTCACGCTGCGCCCGGGCGACGTCTTCTCGGGCGCAAAACTCACCGATTCCACGCAGCGCATGACCACCCGGCTCGGCGAACTGGGCTACGCGTTCGCCAACGTCGTGGCCGTGCCGCGGCTGGACCGGGACAAGCGCGAGGTCAGCTTCGAGGTGCTGGTCGATCCGGGTCGGCGCGCGTATGTGCGCCGCATCCACATCAGCGGCAACACGCGCACCCGCGACATCGTGATCCGACGGGAAATGCGCCAGTTCGAGGATGCGTGGTACGACGCCGAAAAGATCCGGCTTTCGCGCACCCGGGTCGAGCGGCTGGGCTTCTTCACCGAAGTGCGCGTCGAGTCGGCGCCGGTCCCCGGCGCGCCCGACCAGGTGGATCTGAACGTCAACGTCGTCGAGCAGCGCACCGGCAGCCTGATGCTGGGCGTCGGTTTCTCGAGTACGGACAGCCTGATCCTGTCGGCGTCGGTGAACCAGCAGAATTTCCTGGGAACCGGCAAGGCGTTTGCGTTCGGCCTCAACACGACGAAGAGTTCCCGGACGATTTCCATCGCGTACACCGATCCGTACTTCACGCCCGACGGCGTGAGCCGCACCTTCGACCTGTACACGCGCACCTTCGATGCGGCCGAACTGAATCTGGGTGACTACAAGCTGCGCACGAGCGGAGTCGGTCTGCGCTTTGGGGTGCCCTACACGGAGACGGACCGTGTCTCGATGGGCCTGCTCGCCGAGAACAACAAGCTCACGCTCGGCGCCGCGGCGCCGCAGCGCTACACGGAGTTCGTCAACGGCATCTTCGATCCGGTCACCGGTCTGCAGACGCAGGCGGGCGCGGGCGCCTCGGTGAGCGCGCTGCTCGCCAACGTCGGATGGAGCCGGGACGAGCGCGACAGCACGCTCAATCCGACCAAGGGGCGTTACCAGGTGGCGTCGTTCGAGGTGACGCTGCCGGTCGGAGACCTGCGCTACGCCCGGGCCAACTACCAGCACCAGTGGTACCGGCCAATCACCAAGGACATCACCCTCGCGCTCTTCGGCGACGTCGGCGTGGCGCGCGCGTTCGGCGGCGTCACCTACCCCGTGTTCAAGAACTATTACGCCGGGGGAATCGGCTCGGTGCGCGGCTTCGAGGGCAGCTCGCTTGGGCCGGGCCGCGACCCGGTCGACAACTCCCCGCTGGGCGGGCAGACGAAGCTGGTGGGCAGCGCGGAACTGATCGTGCCGCTGGCCGGTTCGGGCCAGGACCGCAGTTTCCGCACCTTTGTGTTCGTGGATGTGGGCAATGTGTTTCCGCTGGGCTCGATCGACTTCGGCGAAATGCGCTACTCGACGGGCCTCGGCCTGAACTGGCTCTCGCCGCTCGGGCCGATGAAGTTCAGCTACGCGTTCCCGATCAACCGCAAGCCCGAAGACCGCGTGCAGCGCGTACAGTTCCAGATCGGCACCGGTTTCTGAGTGCCGGGCAGGAAGGCCGAAGATTCGGTCCGCCTGCCTTGTGCGACAATTCCCGGATTGCGAAGCGCATGTTGAGGATGGACCGGATGAAGCTTGTTTCGAGATGGCTTGGGGTTGCCCTGCTGGCTGCGGCGCTGCCGGTGATCGCCCAGGAAGCGGTGCGCATCGGCTACGTCAACACCGAGCGGATCCTGCGCGACGCAGTCCCCGCGAAGGCCTCCCAGCAGAAGCTGGAACAGGAATTCAGCAAGCGCGACAAGGAACTCCAGGAATTGACCGCGCGGCTCAAGGGCATGAGCGAAAAGCTCGACCGCGATGCGAGCGTGCTCTCGGACAGCGACCGCCAGCGCCGGCAGCGCGAATTCGCGGAACTCGAGAAGGACTTCCAGCGCAAGCAGCGCGAGTTTCGCGAGGATCTCAACCAGCGCCGCAATGAGGAACTTGCCGCCGTGATCGAAAAGGCCAACCGCGCGATCCGTCAGATCGCCGAACAGGAGAAGTTCGACTTCGTCCTGCAGGAAGTGGTTTTTGCGAGTCCGCGCGTCGACCTGACCGACAAGGTGCTCAAGGCACTGAGCACCACCAAGTAATCCTGGAGGGCGTTCCCGCGTGCGCAGGCTCGAACGGCCCGTCCCCCTGACGCAGATTGCCGAGCTCCTCGGCGCACGCCTTGCGCCCGGCGCCGGTGACGCGCGCATCGCGCGCCTGGCGAGCCTCGCCTCAGCCGGCCCCGGAGATCTCGGTTTCCTCAGCGATGCGCGTTACGCGCCAGATGCCGGACGTTCGCAGGCCACCGCGGTGCTGGTCACCGAGGCCCTGGCGGGGTGCCTGTCCGGCGTGACCCTGGCCGTGCTGGTGCCGGACCCCTACGTGGCGTTCGCCAAGGCTGCGCGCTGGTTCGAGACCCAACTCGGCGCCGGGCGGGCCGCGCCGGAAATCCATCCGGCCGCAACGATCGATCCCGGCGCAAAGATCGGCGCAGCGGTGGCCATCGGAGCGCAGGCCGTGGTCGCGGCCGGCGCCGAGATCGGCGACGGCGTGACGCTTGGACCCGGGGCGGTGATCGGAGCGGGAGCGCGGATCGGCGCCGGGTCGCGCATCGGACCCCACGTGACGCTCTACGCGGACTGCGTGATCGGGCGCGATGCGATCGTCCATGCGGGGACGGTGATCGGTTCGGACGGCTTCGGCTTCGCGCGCGAAGGCGGACGCTGGCTGAAGATTCCGCAACTCGGCGGCGTGGTGATCGGCGACGATGTGGAGATCGGCGCGAACTGCACGATCGATCGCGGCGCCCTTGAAGACACCGTGATCGGCGACGGCTGCAAACTCGACAACCTCATTCAGATCGCGCACAACGTGCGCATCGGCGCGCATTCGGCGCTGGCCGGGTGCGTGGGCGTGGCGGGCAGCGCGCGCATCGGCGAGCGCTGCATGATCGGCGGTGGCGCCGGCATTCTCGGGCATCTCGAGATCTGCGACGACGTGGTGATCTCGGCGATGAGCCTGGTGACGCGCTCGATCCGCACGCCCGGCTTCTATACCGGCGTGTTTCCGCTGCTCGAGAACCGGGCCTGGGAAAAGGCCGGCGCGGTGGTGCGACAACTGCCCCAGATGCGCGAACGCCTGCGCGAGCTCGAACGACTGACCAGGGAGACCCGATGAACGTTCTCGAAATACGGGAGGTGCTCGAACACCTGCCGCACCGCTATCCGTTTCTGCTGGTCGATCGGGTCCTCGAACTGGAGAAGGGCAAGCGGATCGTCGCGATCAAGAACGTGACCATCAACGAGCCGTTCTTTCAGGGGCACTTCCCGCACCACCCGGTGATGCCCGGGGTGCTGCAGATCGAGGCCCTGGCGCAGGCGGCGGGAATCCTGTCGTTCCAGACGATGGATCGGCGCTCCGAAGCGAACTCGGTCTACTATTTCGTGGGGATCGACAGCGCGCGCTTCAAGCGCCCGGTGGTGCCGGGCGATCAGTTGCGGCTCGAAGTCCAGATCGTGCGCGTGTCGCGCTCGATCTGGAAATATGCGGGGCGTGCGTTGGTCGACGGTGCGCTCGCTGCCGAGGCGGAGCTGATGTGCACGTTGCGCGAGATCCCGCCGCCGGCGGCCGGCAGTGCCGGAGCCGAGGGATAGCATTGCGATGAGCACCATCCACGCCAGCGCGATCGTCGACGCGCGCGCCGAACTGGACTCCACGGTCGAGGTCGGACCCTATGCGGTGATCGGCGCCGGCGTGCGCATCGGTGCGGGCACGTCGATCGCCGCCCATTGTGTGATCGAGGGTCAGACCACGATCGGGCGCGACAACCGGTTCTTTCCCTTCGGATCGATCGGCGCCGCGCCGCAGGACAAGAAGTACGCCAACGAGCCGACCATGCTGGAGATCGGCGACGGCAACACCTTCCGCGAATTCGTCACGCTCAATCGGGGCACGGCGCAGGGTGGCGGCGTCACGCGTCTGGGCGACGACAACTGGATCATGGCCTACGTGCATGTCGCCCATGACTGCGTGCTGGGAAACCACACGATCCTGGCGAACAGCACCAATCTCGCCGGGCACGTCGAGGTCGGCGACTACGTGATCCTGGGCGGCTACACCGGTGTGCATCAGTTCTGCAAGGTCGGTGCGCATGCGATGAGCGGCGTGGGCAGTGTGGTGCTCCACGACATACCGCCCTTCGTGATGGTGTCGGGCAACAGCGCGCAGGCGCACGGCATCAATACGGAGGGCCTGCGCCGGCGCGGTTTCTCTGCCGAGCGGATCCAGGATCTGCGCCGCGCCTATCGCACGCTCTACAAGTCGGGATTGACGCTCGAGCAGGCACGCGCGCAGTTGCGCAGCGCCTTCGGCGACGGCAGCCCGGGCGCATCCGACGTCGCGCTGCTCGCGGACTTCCTCGACCGGGTCACGCGGGGGATCGTGCGCTGATGTCCACTCGTCCGGTCCTGTCGCTCGCGGCAGTGGCTGGCGAGAAATCGGGCGATCTGCTGGGCGCGTCGGTGCTCACGGCGCTTGCCGAACGCGCGGGAGGCATGCACTGCGCCGGGATCGGCGGCCCCGCGATGGCGCAGGCCGGCCTCGAGCGCTGGTGGGACATCGAGGCGCTTTCGGTGCGCGGCTATGTGGAGGTGCTGCGCGAGTACCCGCGCCTGCA
Organism: Burkholderiaceae bacterium; assembly: GCA_024637155.1. GTDB lineage: Bacteria > Pseudomonadota > Gammaproteobacteria > Burkholderiales > Burkholderiaceae_E > JAGXFR01. The sequence continues at coordinate 124,402 of JAGXFR010000022.1, forward strand.
CCGCATGCGCAGCGCCCTGATCGAGCGGGTGCGCAAGTGGAAACCGGCCTGCTTCCTGGGAATCGACGCACCCGACTTCAACCTCGCCGTCGAGGCACGGTTGCGCGCCGAATCCATCCCGGTGGTGCACTTCATCGGCCCGTCGGTGTGGGCCTGGCGGCGCGGACGCATCGAGCGGATCCGCGCGGCGGTCGATCATATGCTGCTGATTTTCCCGCACGAGGTGGAGATCTATCGCCAGGCCGGCATTCCCGCCACCTACGTGGGCCATCCGATGGCCGACACGATTCCGCTGGAGCCCGATCCCCGGCGTGCCCGCGCCGAACTCGGACTGGGCAGTGCACCGCAGGTGGCGCTGCTGCCCGGAAGCCGGCCCGCGGAGCTGCAATACATGGCGCGCCCGTTCATCGACACGGCCGCCTGGATCCATGCGCGTCGCCCCGATGTCGAATTCGTGCTGCCGGTGGCATCGAGCGCGCACTACGAGCGCGTCGTGGCGCTGGCGCGTGCGGCACAGCTGCCCGATGGCTTGCGGCTGCGGATCATCTCCGGGAGTTCGCACACCGTGCTGGAGGCCGCCGACGCGGTGCTGGTGGCCAGCGGCACGGCCACGCTCGAGGCGGCGCTCTACAAAAAGCCCATGGTGATCGCGTATCGCATGGCGTGGGGAAGCTACCAGATCATGCGCCGCATGGTCTACGTTGAGCACGCCGGACTGCCCAACATCCTGTGCGAGGAGGGGGTCGTTCCGGAGTACCTGCAGGACGCCGTTGAGCCCGCCGCGATGGGCGCAGCGCTCCTGACCCAGCTCGACGACGAGGGCCTGCGGCGGCGCCTCGCCGAGCGCTTTACGGAGCTGCATCTGACGCTGCGCCGCGGATGCGCCGAGCGCGCCGCCGAGCGCATTCTGGAGATTGCCCGTGGCTGAGCGGGCGCCGCGCGAGCCGGGGCAGGGCCGCGCAAACGATCCGGCGCTGACCTGCGGCGTCGACGAGGCGGGCCGCGGACCGCTGGCCGGTCCGGTCTTCGCCGCCGCGGTGATTTTGGACCCGGCGCGACCGATTGCAGGTTTGCGGGACTCGAAGACGCTGTCCCCGCGGCGCCGGGAAGAACTGGCGCAGGCGGTACGCGATGGCGCGCTTGCCTGGGCGGTGGCCAGCGCGAGCGCGGCCGAGATTGATCAGATCAACATCCTGCAGGCCACGCTGCTGGCCATGCGGCGCGCGGTCGAGGCCCTGACCCTGGTGCCCGCGCTGGCCCGCGTGGACGGCAACCAGGCTCCGCGCCTTTCCTGTCGCGTCGAGACGCTGGTGCGCGGTGACGCGCTGGACCCGGCGATTTCCGCCGCGTCGATCCTCGCCAAGACGGCGCGTGACGCGCACATGCACCTGCTGCACGCACGCTTTCCCGCTTACGGATTCGACGGCCACAAGGGCTACCCAAGCCCCGAGCACCTGCGCCTGCTGGCGACGCACGGGCCGTGCGCCGAGCACCGCGCGAGCTTTGCTCCGGTGCGCGCGGCCGCACAGCGCATGGAACGCGCCGAAGTGCACGATCTGTCGGCAGGACCGACGTCGTGACGGCGATCCGCTCCAGCGGCAACGACCTCTACCGCAGCCTGCTGCGACTGTGCACGTCGGCGCGCGAGCGGCGGCGCACCGGGTTGACGGTCATCGAAGGCCTGCACCTGGCAGAGGCCTATCTCGCGCGTCACGGCGAACTGCGCAGCCTGTTCGTGCCGGAACGCGCGCTCGCGCTGCCCGAGCACGCGGCGCTGATCGCCCGGCTCGGTCGTGCGCCGCTCGTGCTCGCCGACCCGCTGTTCGAGCGGGCCAGTCAGGTGGGCCACGGCAACGGGCCGCTCGCCGTCATCGAGGTCCCCGATCCACCCCTGCCCGAGCGCCTCGACGCCGATGCGCTCTACCTGGACCGGATTCAGGATCCCGGCAACCTCGGCACGATTCTGCGCACCTGCGTCGCCACGGGCGTCGCGACCGTGCTCCTGTCGCCCGGGGCGACGGAGGCCTGGTCGCCCAAGGTGCTGCGCGCCGGGATGGGGGCCCACTTCCACCTCGCCATCCACGAGTCCGTTCCCACCGCTGTGCTGCGCGAGCGCGCCGCCGTCGGCTTGCTGGCGCTGCGCGCGCGCGACGCGGCCTGCATCTACGACACCGACCTGCGTGCGCCGGCCGTCTGGTTGCTGGGCAACGAGGGCGGCGGGCTTGCCGAGGAACTGAGCGCACTGCCTGGCGTGCGCGCGCTCGCGATCCCGCAATCGGCCGGTGTCGAGTCGCTCAACGTGGCCACGGCGGCGGCGGTCGGTCTCTACGAACAGTTGCGCCAGCGGCGCGCCGCAGCGGGCTCGTGTACAGTCCGGCACTCGGCGCCAGACGATCGCTAGGACAGGGCGCCCGGACGGAAAAGCGTGCGACTCGAACTACGCGGAATCAGCAAGCGCTACCCCGGCGTCGTGGCCAACGACGCGATCGACCTGCGGCTCGCGCCGGGCCAGATTCACGCCGTTCTCGGCGAGAACGGCGCGGGCAAGTCGACCCTGATGAAGATCATCTACGGGGCCGTGCGCCCCGACGCCGGGGAGATCTTCTGGAACGGCGCTCCGGTTGCGGTGCGCTCGCCGCACGAAGCGCGCCGGCTCGGCATTTCGATGGTGTTTCAGAACTTCTCCCTGTTCGAGACGCTGACCGTGGCCGAGAACGTCTGGCTGGGGCTCGAGAGTTCGGTGACGCTGGCGGCGGTCGCCGAGCGGGTGCGCGTCGTGGCCACGGAATACGGACTCGAAATCGACCCGGAACGTCCGGTCCACACGCTCTCGGTCGGACAGCGACAGCGTGTCGAGATCGTGCGCGCGCTGCTCACGAATCCCAGCCTGTTGATCCTCGATGAGCCGACCTCGGTGCTCACGCCGCAGGCGGTCGATCGGCTCTTCGATACCTTGCGCAAGCTCGCCGCCACGGGCTGCAGCATTCTGTACATCAGCCACAAGCTCGACGAGATCCGCAAGCTGTGCCACCACTGCACGATTCTGCGCGGCGGGCGCGTGACTGGCGAGGTCGACCCGGCGCTGGAAACCAACGCGAGCCTCTCGCGGCTGATGATCGGCGCGGACCCGCCGCGGCTGCGCCATGATCCGCTCGAGCCCGGCGAGGTGGCGATCGAGGTGACCGGTCTGAGTCTGCCGCAACCCGATCGCTTTGGCACCGCGCTGCACGATATCCACCTCCAGTTGCGCGCGGGCGAGATCGTGGGCATCGCCGGCGTCTCGGGGAACGGCCAGCGCGAGTTGCTGGCGGCGCTCTCGGGCGAGGATCTGCGTGCCGCGCACCCCTCGATCCGGCTCTTTGGCGCACCGATCGGTCGGCTCGGGCCGCGCCGCCGCCGGCGTCTGGGATTGCATTTCGTCCCCGAGGAACGGCTCGGGCGCGGCGCGGTCCCGGGCATGTCGCTGGCGCAAAACGTGCTGCTGACCCGTTTGCACGACCGGGGACGTCGCCGGGCGCTGATCCGTCGGGGCTGGATCGGGGTGGGAGCCGTCGGCGAACTTGCGCGTTCATTGATCGGGCGATTCGCGGTCAAGGCCGACGGTACCGGCGCGTCCGCGATGAGTCTCTCGGGGGGTAATCTGCAGAAATTCATCGTCGGCCGCGAGATCGACGCGGAGCCGCGCGTGCTGATCGTTTCGCAACCGACCTGGGGCGTCGATGTCGGCGCCGCGGCGCAGATTCGCGCGGAACTGCTCGCGCTGCGCCGCAGCGGATGCGCGCTGCTCGTGGTGTCCGAGGAACTCGACGAACTCTTCGAGATCTGTGACCGGCTGGTGGTGATCGCGAGCGGGCACCTGTCGCCGTCGATCCCGATCGCGCAGGCCAGCGTCGAAACGATCGGGCAGTGGATGAGCGGCCTGTGGCCGCAGGGGCCGGCGGATGCGCCCGTGCCAACCGTGCCCGGAACGCCGGGCGCACCCGCGGCGCGCGAGGACAGCCATGCGGCTTGAGCCCCGCCCGGCGCTCTCGCGGACGATGGCGGTGGCCTCGCCGGTCATCGCGCTCGCGCTCACGATCGCGCTGGGGACCGCACTCTTCATCCTGCTGGGCAAGGATCCGATCGCCGGGCTCGGCGTATTCTTTTACGAGCCGATCCGCAGTGTCTACGCGCTCACGGAACTCGCGCTCAAGAGCACGCCGCTGATTCTGTGCGCGATCGGGCTTTCCGTGTGTTATCGCTCCAACGTCTGGAACATCGGTGCCGAGGGTCAACTGCTGGCTGGCGCGATCGCGGGCGGCGGGGTCGCCCTGTACGTGACAACGATCGGGGGCACCGATCTGGGCCGCTGGGTGATCGTGCCGATCCTGCTGGCGGGGGTGAGCGGGGGGATGGTGTGGGCGGGCATCACGGCCTTCCTGCGCGACCGCTTCCACGCGAACGAGATCCTGGTGAGCCTGATGCTCGTCTACGTCGCGCAGCTCCTGGTCAGTTACCTCGTGTTCGGACCGTGGAAGGACCCGCTCGGCTACAACTTCCCGCAAACCAAGATGTTCGCGCCGGAAACGCTGATGCCGATCATCGTGCAGGGCTCGCGGCTGCACGCCGGCTTTCCGCTGACGCTCGCGCTGGTGGTGGCGGTGTGGATCTTCATGTTCCGCACCTTCGTCGGCTATCAGCTGCAGGTCGGCGGGATGGCGCCCGATGCCGCCCGCTATGCGGGCTTCGCGGCGCGGCGCGGACTGTGGATCTCGATGCTGCTGGCCGGCGCCACAGCGGGGCTTGCCGGCGCGATGGAAGCGGTCGGCCCGCTGGGTCAGCTGACGCCGCATGTCTCGCCCGGCTACGGCTTCACGGCGATCATCGTCGCCTTCGTTGGCAGGCTGCATCCGGTGGGTTGCGTGTTCGCCGGCCTGCTGCTCTCGATGCTGCTGATCGGCGGCGAGCTGGCCCAGTCTCGGCTCGGCCTGCCCAATGCGCTGACCGGCGTGTTCCAGGGACTGCTGCTGTTCAGCTTGCTCGGCTGCGACACCCTGATCCGCTATCGCATCCGCTGGAGCCGCTGAGATGAACGAGATCGCGCTGCTGATCGCGGCCACGCTGAACGCCGGCACCCCGCTTGCGCTGGCCTCACTCGGGCTGCTCGCCAACGAGCGCTCTGGCGTGCTCAACCTCGGCGCCGAGGGAATGATGCTGATCGCTGCCATCGCCGGATTCGCGGTGGCGCTGCACACGGGCAGCGACACGGCTGCGTTCCTCGCCGCCGCGGTGGCGGGTGCGCTCGTCGCCGCGCTGTTCGGCTGGCTGGTGATCTGGCTGAACACCAACCAGTACGCCACCGGCCTGGCGCTGAGTCTCTTCGGCGCGGGCTTTTCGGCCTTCGTCGGCCTCGGTTACGTCGGCAAGAACCTGCCTCCGCGCGGGCACTTCGAGATTCCGCTGCTCACGGACATCCCGCTGCTCGGGCCGGCGCTGTTTCGCCAGCATCCGATGGTCTACCTCGCGATCGGTCTGGCATTGGCGATGGTCTGGTTTCTCTATCGCTCGCGTGCCGGGCTGGTGCTGCGCGCCGTGGGCGAGTCGCCGGAGGCGGCGCACGCGCTGGGCTATCCGGTGCGTCGCATCCGACTTGCGGCGGTGATGGCGGGCGGGGCGCTGTGCGGGCTCGCCGGCGCCTACATCTCGGTGATCTACACCCCGCTGTGGGTCGAATCGATGACCGCCGGGCGCGGCTGGATTGCGCTCGCGCTGACCACCTTCGCAACCTGGCGACCGCGCCGGGTGCTGCTCGGCGCCTATCTCTTCGGCGGCGTGACGATGTTCCAGTTTCACCTGCAGGGGATCGGGGTGCAGGTGTCCAGTCACCTGCTGACGATGCTCCCCTACCTGGCGACGATTGCGGTGCTGGTGCTGATTTCGCGCAACCCGACCTTCATTCGGGTCAACATGCCGGCGTCACTCGGAAAACCCTTTTATCCGGGCAATTGATGCCTGATAATTTGCGCTTTGCCGCACACCTCTGAATCCACCCCCCACAGGAGATGCAATGAAGCCCTTGTCCAAGCGTACGCTGCTCCGGTACGCGGCCCTAGCACCCGCCGTTCTCGCGCTCGCCATTGCCGGTTGCGGCAAGAAGGAAGCCCCCCCTGCGCCTGCGCCGGCCCCTGCGCCGGCACCCGTGGCCGCGCCCGCACCCGTCGAAGCGCTCAAGATCGGCTTCGTCTATGTCGGACCGGTTGGCGACGCGGGTTGGACTTTCGCCCACGACAACGGTCGCAAGGCCATCGAGGCCGAGTTCGGCGACAAGGTCAAGACCAGCTTCGTCGAGAGCGTGCCGGAGGGTCCGGACGCGGAACGCGTGATTCGCGATCTGGCGAGCCAGGGCAACACGCTGATCTTCGCGACCTCGTTCGGCTACATGGAACCGATGGCCAAGGTCGCCGCGCAGTTCCCCGATATCCGTTTCGAGCATGCAACCGGCTACAAGACGTCGGCGAATCTGCGCACCTACGATTCGCGCACCTACGAGGGGGCGTACCTGGCGGGTATCGTGGCCGGCGCCATGACCAAGTCCAACACGCTCGGCGTGGTGGCCTCGATTCCCATTCCGGAAGTGATCCGCAACATCAACTCGTTCACGCTGGGCGCGCAGAGCGTTAATCCGAAAGTGAAGACCAAGGTGGTCTGGATCAACAAGTGGTTCGATCCGCCCAAGGAGGCCGAAGGCGCGCAGTCGCTGCTCAATCAGGGCGCCGACGTGCTCATGCAGAACACCGATTCGGCGGCCGTGCTCCAGACCGCCGAGAAGGCCGGCAAGTTCGCCTTCGGATGGGACAGCGACATGAGCCATTTCGGACCCAAGGCGCATCTGGGCTCGGCGGTGATCAACTGGGGTCCCTACTATCAGAAGGCCACCCGGGACGTGCTCGAGAAGAACTGGGAGACGGGCAGCGCCTGGTGGGGTGTCAAGGAAGGCGCGATCGACCTTGTGGGGGTCCCGGACAGCGTGCCCGAGGCAGCGCGCAAGCGCGTCGCCGAAGTTCGTGACGGGCTCAAGGCCGGCACTTTCTCAATCTGGAAGGGACCCGTGATCGGTCAGGACGGCAAGGAAGTCCTCGCGAAGGACGCCGTGGGCGACGACAAGTTCCTCCACGACATCAAGTGGTACGTGAAGGGCGTCGAGGGCAAGATCCCGGCCGGGAACTGAGACACAAGCGGGTCGGCGACGACCTGCTCTCGTCACGGGGAGCGCCATGCGGCGCTCCCTTTTTTCTGGTGGGCCGGGTGCCGGCGGCGGCTCAGAAACGCAGGTTGAGTTCCTGCAGGATCGTGGTGGCGATCTCCTCGATCGACTTGTGCGTCGATGAGAGCCACGGGATTCCCTCGCGTCGCATCATCGCTTCCGCGGCGGCGACCTCGTAACGGCAGTTCTCCAGCGACGCGTAGTTGCTCCCGGGGCGACGCTCGTGGCGCACCTCGGTCAGGCGCTCCGGCGTAATCGTCAGGCCGAAGAGCTTGGACTTGAACTGGTAGAGCACTTCGGGCAGCCGGCGGCGCTCGAAATCCTCCGGAATCAACGGGTAATTGGCGGACTTGACCCCGTATTGCATCGCCAGATACAGCGTCGTGGGCGTCTTGCCGCTGCGCGACACGCCCACCAGAATCACCTGTGCCGAGGTGAGGTCGGCCTCGGACTGACCGTCGTCATGGGACAGGGAGAAGTTGATCGCCCGGATCCGCTCGTCGTAGCGCTGGGCATTGGCCACCGTGTGCGACTGCCCGATCGTGTGGCTCGAGCGCATTGCGAGTTCCTGCTCGAGCGGTTCGACGAAAGTGGCGAACAGGTCGAGAAAGCGCGCGTGCGCGCCCTGCAGGACCTCGTTGATCGCGGTTTCCACCAGCGTGCTGAAAACGATCGGGCGGTAGCGATCCAGCATCGCCTGTGCGTCGATGCGCCGACGCGCCTCCTCGGCCTTCTCCAGCGAATCGATGAACGGCATGCGCACCTGGCGCAAGGGCAGGTTGCCGAATTGGGTGAGCAGCGAATGCCCGAAGGTCTCCGCCGTGATCCCCGTCCCGTCAGAGACGTAGAAGACGGTCCGCTCGTAATGGGGTTCGGGTGCCTCGGACATCGCTTCCTCGCTCTCGCCAATGAGTCCGATTGTGCACTGCGGGGGCAATCCCGTGCCAGACGGGTCAGGCACCGTACAATCGTGCAGTTCGCGGGCCCCGGCCCGCATGGTTCCAACCGGATCGCGCCTGGCGGGCGCGATCCAGCGAGCGGATCGCGCCCCACAGCCCGGTCCGGAAAGGAAAGCGCCCCCATGAGTCATCTGGACCGAGCACTCGTCGCTCCCCTTGCGAGCTTGCGCATGACCGACGTCGAGCGGGTCGGCGGCAAGAATGCTTCGCTCGGGGAAATGATCAGCCAGCTCGCCGCGAGCGGCGTGCGGGTCCCCGGCGGCTTTGCCACCACCGCCCATGCCTTTCGCGAGTTTCTCGCGTTCAACAGCCTCAGCGAGCGCATTTCCGCCCGACTCGCGACGCTCGACTGCGAAGACGTGCGCGCGCTCACTGCCTGCGGCGCCGAGATCCGCTCGTGGATCCTCTCGGCGCAGCTCCCGCCCGCGCTGGAGGCAGCGGTGCGCGAATCCTACGCCGCACTGGGCGACGGCGCCGTTGCCGTGGCGGTACGCTCGTCGGCCACGGCGGAGGACCTGCCCGAGGCCTCATTCGCCGGGCAGCAGGAAACCTACCTCAACGTGACCGGCGTCGAGGCCGTGCTCGAGCGCATGCGTCATGTGTTCGCCTCACTGTACAACGACCGGGCCATCTCCTATCGGGTGCACAAGGGCTTTGCTCACGAGCACGTCGCGCTATCCGTTGGCGTGCAGCGCATGGTGCGCAGCGACAAGGGCTCGGCCGGGGTGATCTTCACGATCGACACGGAGTCGGGATTCGCCGATGTCATCTTCATCACGAGTTCCTGGGGACTGGGCGAGACCGTCGTGCAGGGCGCAGTCAATCCCGACGAGTTCTACGTCCACAAGCCGATGCTCGCGGCGGGCAAGTTCCCCATCATCCGGCGTCAGCTCGGCTCGAAACTGCTCCGCATGGAGTACGCCAACCCGCAAGCGCCGGGTTCCGCCGAGGCGCCCGCCTCCAGCGTCGGGGCAACCGTGTGCACGGCTGAGACCTCGCACGAGGCGCGCAACCGCTTCTCGCTCAGCGACGATGAAGTGACCGAACTGGCGCGGTACGCGCTCGAGATCGAGCGCCACTACGGGCGCCCCATGGATATCGAGTGGGGTCGCGATGGTCTCGACGGCAAGCTCTACATCCTGCAGGCGCGCCCCGAAACGGTGAAATCGCGCGGCGACGATCTTCGCCAGTTGCGCTTCCGGCTCAAGGGCACTGCGCCGCGGCTGTGCACGGGGCGTGCGATCGGGCAGAAAATCGGCGCGGGGCCCGTGCGCATCATCAAGGATGTCAGCCAGATGGACCGGGTGCAGCCCGGCGACGTGCTGGTGACCGACATGACCGACCCGAATTGGGAGCCGGTGATGAAGCGCGCCGCGGCCATCGTCACCAATCGCGGCGGGCGCACCTGCCACGCTGCGATCATCGCGCGCGAACTGGGCATCCCGGCGGTGGTGGGGTGCGCGGACGCAACCGAACAACTCCACGAGGGCGCGCTGGTCACGGTGTCGTGCGCCGAAGGCGATACGGGCTACATCTACGAGGGCCTGGTCGAGACCGAGGTCATCGAAGTGCCCAAGCGCGAACTTCCCCAGCTCGACGTCAAGGTGATGATGAACCTCGGCAATCCGCAGCTCGCCTTCGAGTTCGCGCAGATTCCCAACGACGGGGTCGGGCTCGCACGGCTTGAATTCATCATCAACAACCACATCGGGGTGCACCCGAAGGCGATCCTCGACTATCCGAATCTCGACAGCGATCTCAAGAAGGCGGTCGAGAGCATCGCGCGGGGTCATGCGACGCCGCGCGAATTCTTCGTTCAGCGCCTGTCCGAAGGAATTGCGACCATTGCGGCGTCCTTCTGGCCCAAGCCCGTCATCGTGCGCCTGTCGGACTTCAAGTCCAACGAGTACCGTAAACTGATCGGCGGCTCGCGCTACGAGCCGGAAGAAGAGAATCCGATGCTCGGTTTTCGTGGCGCCGCGCGCTACCTGGCCGACGCGTTCGCCGAGTGCTTCGAGATGGAGTGCCGGGCGTTGAAGAAAGTGCGCGGCGAGATGGGACTGACCAACGTCGAATTGATGATTCCCTTCGTGCGCACCGTGCGCGAAGCCGAGGGGGTCATCGAACTGCTCGCGCGTCACGGTCTGCGCCGCGGGGAGGGTGCAAACCCGGACGGAAGCGGCGCGCTGCGCATCATCATGATGTGCGAGATTCCTTCGAACGCGCTGCTGGCGAGTGCGTTTCTCGAGCACTTCGACGGCTTTTCGATCGGGTCGAACGACCTCACCCAGCTCACGCTGGGCATCGATCGGGACTCCGGTCTGGTCGCCGAGGGCTTCGACGAGCGCGACCCGGCGGTCCTGATGCTGCTCGAGCAGGCGATCCGGGCGTGCCGCGAGGCCGGCAAGTACGTCGGCATCTGCGGCCAGGGTCCGTCGGACCATCCGGACTTCGCGCGCTGGCTGATGAATCACGGGATCAATTCGATCTCCCTGAACCCGGACACCGTGGTCGACACCTGGCTGGAACTCGGCGCGAGCGGCTAGGAGCGCGCTGCGCGAAAAACAAAGGGCGCCCGCGGGCGCCCTTTGCACTGGATGCGGCGACCGGATCAGCTCCGGCCGGCGGATCAGCCAGGAATCACTTGACGACCATCATCTCGTCGCGCTTGCCATTCCTGTAGGTGAAGAGCGTCAGCGAACCGTCCTTGATGTCGCCGTTCTTGTCGAACGCGACCTTCCCGGTCACGCCTTCATAGTTGATCTTGGCGAGTTCGGGCAGGTACTTGGCCGGTTCGACCGAATTGGCCTTCTGCATCGCCGCGACCATCGTCATCACCGCGTCGTAGGTGTACGGCGCGTAGAGCTGGACGTCGATGCCCCAGCGGGCCTTGAAGCGCTTCTTGAAATCCTCCATGTTGGCGGCCTTGTCTTTCGTCACACCGCCCGCTTCGGCGCAGATCACCATGCCTTCGCCGATCGCGTCGCCCGCCAGTTCGGCGAGCTTGGGGGTGCAGATGCCATCGCCACCCATGAACTTGGCGTTCAGGCCGAGCTGTTTCATCTGGCGCAGCATCGGGCCGGCAACCGCGTCCATGCCGCCGAAGAAGATCAGGTCGGGCTTCTCACCCTTCAGCTTGGTCAGAATGGCGTTGAAGTCCGTCGCCTTGTCGTTGGTGAACTCGCGCCCGACGATCTTGCCGCCCGATGCCTTGACCGACTTCTCGAATTCGTCCGCGACGCCCTGGCCGTAGGCCGTGCGGTCGTCGATGATCGCGATCTTCGTGGCTTTCCAGTCTTTCACCGCGTAGCGTCCGAGCGTGCCGCCGAGCTGCCCGTCGTTGGCCACGACGCGAAACGCCGTCTTGTAGCCTTGCAGCGTGTACTTCGGGTTGGTCGCCGAGGGCGAAATCTGCGGGATTCCGGCGTCATGGTAGAGACGGGAGGCCGGAATCGTGGTGCCCGAATTCAGGTGCCCGATCACGCCCTTGACCTTGGCGTCGACCAGTTTCTGCGCGGCCGCCGTTCCCTGCTTCGGATCCGCTGCGTCGTCTTCCGGAAGCAGTTCGAAGGTGACGTCCTTGCCGCCGATCTTCATCTTCTTGGCGTTCAGGTCCTCGATCGCGAGCTTGGCGCCCATCTCGTTGTCCTTGCCCAGATGGCCGATGGCGCCGGTAAGCGGGGCCACGTGACCGATCTTGACGACGGTCTGCGCCAGGCTGGGGCCCGAGGCCACCACAAACGCGGCACCCACGGCAAGGCTGATCAGCTTGTACTTCATGTATCTATCTCCTTGGATATGTCGGGTTGCGGGGCACACGGACCCCTTCGCCAGGAAAAATTGACCTAAGCGGATTGATCCTATTCCCAATTCCCCTGTTTCGCAATGGCGCCCTCCAACATGGCGCCCTCCAACATGGCGCCCTCCCATGGCGCCCTCCCTGGCGCCCTCCCTGGCGCCCTCCCTGGATGACAGGGGCGAGGGCTTGTTCCTGCGCGATGGGTGCTAGGATTCGTCTCGGGAGGCACGGTATGGAAGCCCATTACTGGTGGTGGCTGCTCGCGCTCGCGCTCGGGATCGCGGAGATTCTGACCGGCACCATCTTTCTGCTGGTACTCGGGCTGGCCTTCGTGCTGGGTGGAACCTCCGCGTGGGCCGGATTCAGCGGCACGGTCCAGTTGCTCGTGACCGCAACCTGCGCGTTCGTCGGCTGGGGTCTGCTGCTGCGTCACCGCACGCGCGCCCGGGCGGCGAGCAACGAGGACGCCGACGGCCTGATGCGGCTGGACGTGGGCCAGACGCTGCGTATCGACGACTGGCAGGAGACGAACCGTGCGATGGTGCGCTACCGGGGCGCGCAGTGGCGTGTGGAACTCGCTCCCGAGGCCGCCGGCATGGCCGGTGCCCCGGGGAAATACCGGATCACGCGAATCGAGAACAATCGGCTCATCGTCTTGCCGGAGCGCTGAGCACGGCCGACGACGTCCGCAGAACGAGGGGTGCGATATGCCATCGGGTGGATTGACCGTTTCACTGATCGTGCTGGTGCTGGCGATCGTCTTCGTCATGCAGGCGATGAAGGTCGTGCCGCAGCAGACGGCGCTCGTCATCGAGCGGCTCGGCAAGTACCATCGGACGCTCTCTCCGGGACTGAGCCTGCTCATTCCCTTTGTCGATCGCGTTGCCTACCGGCACTCGCTCAAGGAAATTCCCTGGGATGTGCCGAGCCAGGTGTGCATCACGCGCGACAACACGCAGCTCACTGTCGACGGGGTGCTCTACTTCCAGGTGACCGACCCGTCACTCGCCTCCTACGGGTCGAGCAACTACGTGGTCGCCATCACCCAGCTCGCGCAGACCACGCTGCGCTCGGTGATCGGCAAGCTGGAACTCGACCGGACCTTCGAGGAGCGCGACGTAATCAACTCGAGCGTCGTCGACGTGCTCGATGAGGCGGCGCTGACCTGGGGTGTGAAAGTGCTGCGCTACGAGATCAAGGACCTGACCCCGCCCAACGAGATCCTGCGCTCGATGCAGGCGCAGATCACCGCCGAACGCGAGAAGCGGGCGCGCATTGCGGAGTCGGAAGGGCGCAAGCAGGAACAGATCAATCTGGCAACCGGCGATCGCGAGGCGTTCATCGCCCGCTCGGAGGGCGAGCGGCAGGCCGAGGTCAATCGTGCGATGGGCGAGGCGACCGCCATCCAAGCGGTGGCCGACGCGACGGCGCGCGCGATCGAGCGCATCGGCACGGCGGTCCAGCATCCCGGCGGGATCGAGGCGCTCAACCTGAAGGTCGCGGAGAAGTACATCACGGCGTTCGGCAACATGGCGAAGGAGAACAACACGATGATTGTTCCCGCCAATCTCGCCGATGCGGCGTCGCTGGTCGCCACCGCGATGTCCGTGGTGCGCGCCGCAGGTCCGCAGTCCGGGTCAAAGGCAGGCTAGGGTCTCCGGCCCCTGGTACCGCTGCGTGTCGTCACCATCGATCATTGCGGGAATCCGGCAGTTTCTCGTTGAATTCGTGCCCTTCTCGCAGATGGATGGCGAGGACGTCGAATTCATCGCGCGACGCGTCCAGGTCGCCTACTTCGCCCACGGCGAGGAACTGGTCGGGCCCGCGGATGGTCCCCCGGAGCACTGCTACATCGTCAAGCAGGGCGTCGTGCGCTGCGAGGGCTCGGTGCGCCTGCCCGCTGGCAACAAGGCGCCGGATCCGGAAACGCATCTGGGACCGGGCGACCTGTTTCCGGTTGGCGCGCTGACGGCCCGGCGACGGGTGCAGCGCGTCTACAGCGCCGCGGGGGACGTGTTCTGCTGGGTGCTGCCCCGGGAGGACTTCGACGAGCTCACGCAACGGTGCCCGATCTTTCTGGATTTCTGCCACCGACGCTTCGGCGTGCTGCTCGACCTGTCGCGCCGCGCGGTGCAGGCCAGCTACGCGCTGGAGGCGGCACAGGCGCGTGTGATTCACGCGCCACTCTCGAGCGTCATGCACGCGCCGGCCGTCACCGCCGGGCTCGAAGAACCGCTGCGGCAGGTATTCGAGCGCATGGAGCGCACCCGCGTCGGCTCGGTCGTGGTCACGGATTCCGAGACCGACGGACCGGAGCGGCCCGTGGGCATCTTCACCAAGGAGGACCTGCTCGGGCGTGTCGTGCTCCCCGGGCTTTCCCTCGACACGGCGATCCGGGAGGTGATGAGCGCGCCGGTCGAAACGCTGGCGGGCAAGGACACGGTCGCCGACGCGATGTTGCTGATGGCGTCGCGCACCATCCGGCACATCCCGATACTCGAGGGACGCGCGCTGGTGGGTCTGGTCTCGGAGCGCAATCTCTTCGAACTCCAGCGCCGTTCGCTGCGCCAGATGAGCGACGCGATTCGCGGCGCGAGCACCGTCGACGAGTTGGCCGCGGTCGCCGCCGATGTGCGGGAATGGTCCAAGAACCTGGTCGCGCAGGGAGTCAGCGCGTCGTTCATCACACGCCTGATCAGCGGGCTCAACGACAAGCTCACTGCGCGGCTGATCGACCTGGAGGCGGGCGCCGCGGGGGTGATGGTGGCGCGCATCTGCTGGCTCGCTCTGGGCAGCGAGGGACGCGAGGAACAGACCATCTCCACGGATCAGGACAACGGGATCGTGATTGCCGACGGCGCAGAGGTGGACCCGGAGGTGCTTCTTCGTTTCGCCGATTCGGTGAATCGCGCGCTCGACGCCTGTGGCTTCCCGCTGTGCAAGGGCAACATCATGGCGCGCAACCCACTCTGGTCGCTCCCCCTGGCCACCTGGAAGGAACGCTTCAACGAATGGATCGACGCGGGCGATCCGCAGAGCGTGTTGCACGCGAACATCTTCTTCGACTTCCGGGCGCTGGCCGGGAACCGCTTGCTCGCCGGCTCCCTGCGTACCCACGTCACCGCACGGGCGGCGGCGAATCCGCGCTTTCTCAAGCAGATGAGCGACAACGCGCAGCAGAATGGCCCCCCGCATTCGTGGGTGGCCGGGGTGCTGGAGAGCCTGATCGCTTCGGACGTCGCCGAGGTCGATCTCAAGATGACCGGGACGGTGCCCTTCGTCGACGGTGCGCGCGTGCTCGCGCTGGCGCACGGCGTGCGCGCCACGGGCACTGCCGAGCGCCTGCGCGCGCTGGTTGAGCTGGGCAAGGCGCGTGCGGAAGAGGTCGAGAACTGGATCGCCGCCTTCCAGTTTCTGCTGGGTCTGCGCCTGCGGGTCCAGCATCGCGGATCGAGCGCCGAGCGCGAGAACCCGAACCTGCTCGACACGCGCACGCTCTCACGCATCGATCGCCGCGTCCTGAAGGAGTCGTATCGCGAGGCGCGCATGCTCCAGCAGCGGCTCGCAGTCGACTATCCCGGCTGAGTGACGGCGGGAAGGAGAGCAGACATGGGAGCGCTCGAGGAGTCGTGGCACCAACGCTTCGGCGCACGCATTCGCTGGGCGCTGGGCCGGCGCGCCCCGGCCGGAGCGCTTTCCCAGCGCTGGGTGGTCGTCGACCTGGAGACGAGCGGGCTGGACGCGCGTCGCGACGAGGTGCTCGCCATCGGTGCGGTGGCCGTGGTCGGTACCCGGATCGCGATCGCCGACAGCTTCGAAATGGGGGTGCGGGTGTCCCGGGCGAGCAGCGTCGAGAACATTCTCGTTCACGAAATCGGTGCCGAGGCGCAGCTGCGCGGCACCGAACCCGCCGAGGCGCTCACCCGTTTTCGCGACTATGTGGGGTCGTCTCCGCTGGTGGCTTTCCACGCCGAGTTCGACCGGGCCTTTCTCGCCAGGGCAACCCGCAAGCACCGCTGTGCGCCGTTGCGCGTCCCGTGGCTCGACGTCGCGGAACTGGCTCCCGCGCTGAACACCGACTTCCGCGGCGATTCGCTCGACGACTGGCTCGCGCATTTTGCGATCCCCAACGGGCGGCGCCACCACGCCGCCAGCGACGCGTTGGCGACGGCGATGCTGTTCGTGCGCCTGCTCGCGCAGCTGCCGCCGGAATCGGCCGACGCCGGCGAAGCCTATCGGCTCGCCACCCATCGCCGGCATCTGGGCCGCTGAGCGCCGCGGGCCGGGCGCGGCCGCGCCCGGCCCGCGGCGGTGATCAGGACTTGCGGTATTCCTTGAGCACGCGGGAGCGCTCCCGATCCCAGTCGCGGTCTTCCTCGGCGGCACGCTTGTCGTACTGCTTCTTGCCCCGCGCCAGGCCGATTTCGAGCTTGATGCGGCCACCCTTGAAATGCAGGTTCAGCGGCACCAGGGTGAAACCGGCGCGCTCGACCTTGCCGATGAGCTTGTCTATTTCGCTCGCGTGCAACAGGAGCTTGCGGGTGCGAACCGGGTCCGCCTTGACGTGGGCGGATGCCTCGAGCAGTGGCGAGATATGCGCCCCAATGAGAAAGAGCTCGCCGCTGCGCACGATCACATAGCCCTCTTTGAGCTGCGCGCGCCCAGCACGAATCGCCTTCACCTCCCAGCCTTCGAGGACCAATCCGGCCTCGAAGCGCTCTTCGATGAAGTAGTCGTGTGTGGCTTTTTTGTTTTGGACGATGGTCATGGCTACAATCGGGCCGATTCTAACAGCGCCGCTCCGCGTGCCCACCGTCAAGAAAACACTCCTCCTTCACTTCGACGCGCGCCAGATGTTCGATCTGGTCGACCGGGTCGAGGATTATCCGCAATTCCTGCCGTGGTGCGGGGGTGTGCAGGTGGAGCGCGGACCGGGTCAGGAACTGACCGCCACGCTGCTGATCGACTATCACGGCATCCGCAAGTCCTTCACGACCACCAATCGCCACCGTCCGCCGGCCGATGGGCGATCCGCGCAGGGTGAAGTGCTCCCGACCCGGGACGCGCGTGAGGCGGCAGCAGGGCGCATCGATCTGACGCTGCGCGAAGGACCCTTTTCACGACTCGAGGGGCACTGGCGCTTCGTTCCGCTGGCGCAGGGCGCGTGCCGCGTGGAATTCGAACTGGAGTACGAATTTGCCAGTGCGGTGCTGGGCAAGGCGCTCGCGCCGGTGTTTGGAAAGATCAGCGCCAACTTCGTCGACGCTTTCGTGCAGCGGGCCCAGGAAATCCATGGCTGAAGAGCGCATCGGCGTTCGCGTCTGCTGGGTGGGTGGGGCTGGGGTGCGCAGCGGGGACATCGGGCGAGCGGCCGATGCCGCGCACCGGCAGCCGGCTCGCGTCGGACACCTGCAGCGAGAGGAGACGCTCCGCTGGCTCGTGCTCGATGTGCCGGCCCACAGCACGGTCGGCGCGCTGCTCGCGCGCCCGGAACTGGCCCCGGTGGCGAATCGCGTGCACGCGGGGGAACTCGCGATCGCGATCTACGGGTGTGCGGCGAAGCCCTCGAGCCTGCTGCACGACGGGGACCGGGTGGAACTGCTCGCTCAACTGCTGCTCGACCCGAAAGCGGCGCGGGCGGCGCGGGCGCGCCGCCGCTCGGATCCGGACGCAGAACCGGACGCCTGAGCCGCACGCCGGGCGCTTTATTCGGTCTTGCAGTCCTGGGCGATCGTGCGGCGCAGTTCGGCGCCGTGCTGTGCGCGTTCGACGTCGCTGACGAACTGGCGCACGCCATTGGCGTCGACCCGGTTCACGCGCGCGCCGCTCTCGAGCGTGCGCAGGCTCGCTCGCATGTCCTCGCAGGCACGCGCAGTCTTCTCTGCGAGAAGGGTTTTTTCCTGCTGTTTCGTCTCTGCTTCCATGCGCTCGGTGCGT
Source organism: Burkholderiaceae bacterium (assembly GCA_024637155.1). Taxonomy (GTDB): domain Bacteria; phylum Pseudomonadota; class Gammaproteobacteria; order Burkholderiales; family Burkholderiaceae_E; genus JAGXFR01. The sequence goes on from JAGXFR010000022.1 coordinate 142,340, forward strand.
CGCTTGCGAAACTGCGCATCACGCTCGACGATCGAGTTGCCGGGGGCCGCGTTGGCCGTGGGCGCAGGGGGTGCAGATACGGTTCCAGGCGTCGCCGCGCTCGGTGCGCTCGGCGCTACGGCCGGCTGGGAGTCGGCAGCCGCGGGCGCGCTCGGGGGGCGTCGCAGGATCTGCACAGCCTTGACGTCACTCGGCGGCGGCATGTCCGAATACACCATCCGGCCGGATCCGTCGCGCCACTGGTAATGGGACGCAGCGCCCGCCGCAGTGCAGACGAGCGCGAGGACGATTGCGAGGACGGGTTGCAGGGTCTTCATCGTAGGTTCCATAGCGGAGCGGTTTTCCCGGATTCTCGACTGGCGCACCCGCATGTGGCGTGCCTCGCCCGACGAGGGGGCGCCGACGCGGGCCAGACGGCGCCCCATGCTCTGTTCCTGCACCCCTTCGGTATAATGCCGCTTTGCGCCGAGAGGGGCTCATGCGACTGGCTAAAAAGGCATTGACGTTCGACGACGTCCTGCTCATCCCCGCATTTTCCGACGTCCTGCCCGGCGACACCTCCCTGAAAACGCGTCTGACGCGCAACATCGCGCTGGGCATCCCGCTGGTGTCGGCCGCGATGGACACCGTCACCGAGGCGGGACTCGCCATCGCGATCGCCCAGGAAGGCGGGATGGGCGTGGTGCACAAGAACCTGAGCCCCGAACGCCAGGCGGCGGAGGTGGCGAAGGTCAAGCGCTATGAGTCCGGCATCCTGCGTGACCCGATCACGATTTCGCCCGAGATGAAGGTGCGCGACGTGATTGCGCTCACGCGCCAGCACAAGATCTCAGGGCTCCCGGTCATCAATCCGGATGGATCCGTTGCCGGCATCGTCACCAACCGCGACCTGCGCTTCGAGACCCGCCTCGACGAACCGGTGCGCACGATCATGACCCCGCGTGAGCGCCTGATCACGGTGATGGAAGGTGCGACACCCGAAGACGGCCAGGCGCTGATGCATGTGCACCGCCTCGAGCGCGTGCTCGTGGTGAACGACGCGTTTCAGTTGCGTGGCCTGATGACCGTCAAGGACATCGTCAAGGCAACCGAGTATCCCAACGCCGCGAAGGACTCGCAGGGCAAGCTGCGCTGCGGCGCGGCGGTCGGCGTCGCGGCGGACACCGAGGAGCGCGTCGAACGACTGGCGCGCGCCGGTGTGGACGCCATCGTCGTCGACACCGCGCACGGGCACAGCGCCGGAGTGATCGCGCGGATTCGCTGGATCAAGAAGAACTTCCCGGCCGTTGACGTGATCGGCGGAAACATCGCCACCGCGGACGCCGCGCGCGCCCTGATGGAGGCCGGCGCCGACGCAGTCAAGGTCGGGATCGGTCCGGGGTCGATCTGCACCACGCGCATCATCGCCGGCGTCGGCGTGCCGCAGATCACCGCGATCGAAGATGTGGCGCGCGCGCTGGCCGGCTCCGATGTACCGATGATCGCCGACGGCGGCATCCGCTATTCGGGCGACGTCGCCAAGGCGATCGCTGCCGGGGCGGACACCGTGATGCTCGGCTCGATGTTCGCGGGAACCGAGGAAGCGCCCGGTGAGGTGATCCTCTATCAGGGTCGCTCCTACAAGAGCTACCGTGGCATGGGATCGCTCGGCGCGATGAGCGAAGGTGCGGCGGATCGCTACTTCCAGGATTCATCGTCCAACGTCGACAAGCTGGTCCCCGAAGGGATCGAAGGGCGCGTCCCGTACAAAGGTTCGGTCGTCGCGATCATCTACCAGCTCTGCGGCGGGGTGCGCGCCAGCATGGGCTACTGCGGTTGCGCGTCGATCGCCGAGATGCGCGAGCGCGCCCAGTTCGTCGAGATCACGGCGGCCGGGGTTCGCGAGTCACACGTGCACGACGTCCAGATCACCAAGGAAGCGCCGAACTATCACATCGAATAGGCGGCGCTCGCGTCCCTGACCATGCACGACAAGATCCTGATCGTCGATTTCGGCTCCCAGGTCACGCAGCTGATTGCACGCCGCGTCCGGGAACTCAACGTCTACTGCGAAATCCACCCCTTCGACGATTGCGCAGGGACGCTCGCGGACTGGATCGCGGAGGGTTCGCTGCGCGGGGTGGTCCTCTCGGGCGGACCCGATTCGGTCACCGTCGCGCAAAGTCCGCGCATTCCCCAGCCGATTTTCGACGCGGGCGTGCCGCTGCTGGGCATCTGCTATGGGATGCAGGCGATGGCCGTGCAGCTTGGCGGCAGCGTCGCGGCGGGGCATCCGCGCGAATTCGGCCATGCGCAGGTGCGGGCACGCGGACACACGCGGCTGCTCGACGGCATCGAGGACTTGCGCACGTCCGCCGGCCACGCCATGCTCGACGTGTGGATGAGCCACGGCGACAAGGTGGGTGACATGCCCGCGGGTTTTCGGTTGATGGCCTCGGGCGCGAACTGCCCGATTGCCGGAATGGCGGACGAGAATCGCGGCTATTACGGTGTGCAGTGGCATCCCGAGGTGACGCACACCCGTCAGGGCCGTGCGATTTACGAGCGTTTCGTCCTCGGAATCTGCGCGGCGCGCCCCGACTGGACGATGCCCGGTTTCGTCGATGAGGCCATTGCGCGCATTCACGCGCAGGTGGGCGACGAGCATGTGATCCTCGGACTCTCCGGGGGAGTGGATTCGTCGGTGGCGGCGGCGCTGATTCACCGGGCCATCGGCACGCGGCTCACCTGCGTGTTCGTTGACCACGGCCTGTTGCGTCACGCCGAGGCCGAGCAGGTCATGGACACGTTTGCGCGCAACATGGGACTGCATGTGATCCATGTCGATGCGGCCGCACAATTCCTCGGCCAGCTCGCCGGGGTCGCCGACCCCGAAGCCAAACGCAAGATCATCGGCAAGGAATTCGTCGAGGTGTTCCAGCGCGAGGCAGCGGCAATTCCCGAAGCGAAGTGGCTCGCGCAGGGAACCATCTATCCGGACGTGATCGAATCGGCCGGGGCCAAGAGCAAGAAGGCGCACTCGATCAAGTCGCACCACAACGTCGGCGGACTTCCCGAGACGCTGCACCTCAAACTGCTCGAGCCGCTGCGCGATCTGTTCAAGGACGAGGTTCGCAAGCTCGGCGTCGCGCTTGGCCTGCCGCGCGAGATGGTCTACCGGCATCCCTTTCCGGGGCCGGGACTGGGTGTGCGCATCCTGGGCGAAGTGCGCCCCGAGTTCGCGCAGATGCTGCGCCAGGCCGACGCGATCTTCATCGAGGAGTTGCGCGGCACGCGCGACCTGGACGGGGAGAGCTGGTACGACAAGACGGCGCAGGCCTTTGCCGTGTTCCTGCCCGTGAAGTCGGTGGGCGTGATGGGCGACGGACGCACCTACGAGTACGTCGTGGCGCTGCGCGCGGTGCAGACGCAGGACTTCATGACCGCGCACTGGGCGCACCTGCCCCACGAGCTGCTGGCGCGCGTATCGAATCGCATCATCAACGAGGTGCGCGGCGTCAACCGCGTGGTCTACGACATCTCGGGCAAGCCGCCAGCGACCATCGAGTGGGAGTAGGTTTCGAGATCTATCGGGGTCTATCGAGATCTATCGCTGGGATGCCCTTCAATCTGACGGTAAATCTCGAGTGCGAAGTCGAGCATCCATGCGGGTTTCCGGGCGATCGACCGATTGGGCGCGCAGACGGTAAATTCCCGCGCTCCCCGGCGATAGGGAGCACCGGTGCGTCGCGCCTCGTGGCTCCGCCCCGAGCAAGGGAATGGAAGGGCAGGGGATGAGACAACTTGCCTGTCGTTGATCTTTGGTACTACATCATCAACGGGAACGCTCTCCGAGCGTCGATCCAGCCGTGGCGACCGCCGGAGATGGCCATGCTTGGTGGCCTTGATTCCCGAGCCGTACGAAGCCCACGGCCACTGGGTATTGAATGCCCGCAATGCGTTGGACAGCGGTCGCACGTTCGAGCGCGGTGGCCGGCAAGACCGAGCCAGTAACAGTCGGCCAGCGTCGCCACCCAAATTGCCCGAAAGCGGTCATTGGCCTTGGTTTCATGTCGTTGGGAAGCGTGGGAGAAGTGCAGCTGTTCGCACTGGGGGAGTTGGGCAGCTGGGAGCTTCCGGAGTAGTGCAGCGTTATGCGCAGCTCGCTGCGGATCATCTGGCGCCCTATGCGGAACGCCCCGGTTCATTGACGCCGAAGCCCGAGGCCGAACATTTCTTCGCGCGACAACAGAAAAAGTCTTTAGCTATTCGCGCTTCGTCTCATGAAGGTGAGCAGCGACTTTTCCGCAGCGTGCAGCTTTCGGCCGCGGTAGGTAATCAATTCGTCAAGCGTATTAAAGTACCTGCCAATCATTTTTCCCTTCTCGAAGCTATTGAGGATCTCGGGACAGATATAAGAACTGCGGCACACAGCCGGTGTGTTACCGAGAATATCAGCCGTCTCCTTAATCGCTTCGATTACCTTCCGCTTTCGCGAAGCGCTCTTCTCGACGCTTTCCGTGCCCAGCCTCGCCAGCGCACATGCACAAACGAGCGTACCCGCCCACGTGCGAAAATCTTTAGCGCTGAAGTTTTCGCCCATTACTTCACGAATGTAGTCGTTGATGTGATAGCGCGTTACGTTTACGAACTCACCATCGCCGTTTTGATATTTGAAGACTTCTCGTGATGGGTGCTTGAGCAAGCTCCTGACAATCTTGGAGACCTGGCGGTCCTTCAGTTGGTGCTGTTGCTGCACTCCACATTTGCCGGTGAAATCGAATTCGACTACGTCGCCTTTAACCTTGACATGCCTGGGCCGCAAAGTCGCCAAACCAAAACTTCCATTTTCACCAGCATAAACCTCGCCTCCGGGTCGCAGGAAACATGTGGAAAGAATCCTCAGCATCGCGGCCATCACCGGCTCTTTTTCCAGGCCCGGCTGCTTGATATGAGAAGCAACAGTCGCGCGCATTTTCGGCAGCGCTTCGGCAAACTTGATCAGCCGCTTGAACTTCCTAGCCTCTTGCCGCCTGACGTGATTTGCATGATAAAGAGACTGCAAACGACCGGCGGCATCTCTCCCGATTGCCTGCACGGCCCCGCCCGCGGCAGCGTTGATCCAAGCGTCACTCCAGGCAGGTGGGATTTTTAGTTCATCGATTCGTTGGAGATCCGCGGCGCTTACTTTAGTGCCGCCGGCACTTTTGTACTTGTACCCTCGCGCCGGTGTTCCCACGCGACGTATCCCCGACTTCTGAAGTTGTTCAAGTCGTGTCATCGAAAATATGAACTTGGAAAACAGCGGGCGCGACCAGAGCGTGGCTCTGATCTCACGTCACGGCAACGGGCTGATCCGCCCACTTTTCGCAGGATTTCCGAGCGGACACCGACGTCCGGCTTTGCAGAGAATTGAGCCGGACGTGGCTTGGATTTTTGGCGCAGCGAGCCAAGTCTTCCACTACCGTTCCTCCGCTCCGGGGTGATTGGACTTTTTGGCGTTCACGGCGAACAGCGCGCGCTTGGCGTAGATTCCGCCCTTCGATTTTTCCTTCGCGATGTCGGCCGTAGTGAGCTTGACCCCGGGAGCCTTACCGACGTCCTTGTGAAGCTGATATTTCTTCAAGTGCAGTTCCATGGGCGCGCGTGCCATCTATTGCGCAGACGGTCGGCCGTAGATCCTTCGAACTTATACGCCCGGGCGACGCCCGATTACACCAAAGACGACGGCCAAAATGATGCCGATGACGGCGAAAATCCAGGCTAGATTTACCGCGGTGCCGGCAATACCACTGAAACCGAGAACGGCGGCGATCAGCGCGATGATGAAGAATGTTACGGCCCAAGAGATCATGTGCAACTCCCTCTTGCTAAAAGATCGGCGCGAACAAAAGTGTTTCTGGCCGCGCTATGACGTACGCGGCGCGTTTCAAGGCGAGCGCAGTACGACATCGAAAAAGTTACAGTAAAAATCCTCCGTTGTATGTTCGCTGCCCCACAGTATCTCTCCCGCCTGATGAAACCAGAACGCCGTTTCCCGCTTTAACCTTGGTGCTGCGACCGCTTTATTCCACTTCTCCACGTCGGCAGCGATCACGCGCGCATACGCTTCGGGCGTGTTGCCGCCGAGCTTGGCGCCCAGATCGTAGAGCTGTTTTGCGAAGTTTGGCTGTTACGTTGTACGTATTTGGCAGACTGCCCACTATCGCATAATGCGATTGACCGCAACGGGTCGGCAACGGCCTGTCAGCGGAAGTCGGCGGCTGGCGGCTGTGCGGCCCACTGCCGACATTCAGTTTAGGATGCAGAAGGGAGGTTGCGCGTTGGTTATCATCTGATGATATAGTCTGGGGCAGATGAACAGTCCCGACATCGGCCTCGACACGCTACTTGATCTGGACGGCAGCATCCTGGAGCAAGAGGGCGGCTACTGGATCAAGATCGAGGTGCTGCGGATCCCGACGTCGGAGCATGCTCATCATGGCATCAGGTACAGCCTGACGCTGCACGACAAGTATGGCGCCTGAGTCCTGGGCTACGACAACGCACATGCGGTGAAGCCGCCGAAAAAGTCCAAGTTCTCCGGGCAGCGCCTGCCCTACGATCATCGTCACCGGAACTCGAGCGACAAGGGCGTGCCCTACGCGTTCGAATCGGCGTATCGGCTGTTGGAGGACTTCTTCGCAGAAGTGGATCGGGTGATCAAGGAAGCACAGCAATGAAGACCATCGTCATCGGCGTGATGCCCCAGGAGCAAATCCGGGCGCGGGCGATCGCCATCGCCAAAGGCGAGTACAAGCCCAAGCCGGGCGAGCCCAAGATCTGGTTCACCTCCATGAAGTCGGTGGCCGAGGTACTGAGCGACCAGAACCGCGCGCTGCTCAAGGTGATTCGGGAGAGCAACCCCGATTCCATCGCGGTGCTGGCCAAGGCCACGGGACGGCAACCCGGCAATCTGTCGCGCACCTTGAAGATGATGTCGCGCTACGGATTGGTAGAATTGCAACGCGAAAAGACCCGCGTCAGGCCGGTCGTGAAGGCGACCGAGTTTCGGATCCTGGCAGCCGCCTGAGATCGTGTGCTCGCCTGTTTCGCGACCGAGTCACTGCCGTGCGTCGGGGCAGGGCGGCCGCATGCTCTTCTTGGCTGCGCGGGACGATCCGGCACCGCCAGATCGTTCGCCGAGAGTTGTGCAACTCGATAGACCTCGAAGGAGACTTTCAACTGCACCGCCCGTGCTGCACCGTGACGGTAAAAATGTTGTCGAGAAAGTGATTCGGGACAACAGCTTAAGGCTTTTGATGTCGCCGCTTCTTGGACGCTTTCGCGACCGACACGGGCGCGCGCGCTCTCTCGCCAGCGTTGTGCGGAATCGGCGCGGCGATCAGGCGCTTTGGTCGAGTCGAAGGTCATGCGTGCGAAGTGCTGGCAAGCGCTTCAGAGCCAGGTTGCGTGAGGGCGCCATCAGTGAGGCCATCGACATGCACCTGCAGCCACCACTCCAGCAGCGCCAGGTGCCAGAGCTTGCTACCCTGGATGCGTGTGAAGTGCGCCTGCGGGTCGGCCAGCAGCTTGTCGACGTAGGCGCGCTGGTAGAG
>JAGXFR010000023.1 GCA_024637155.1 Burkholderiaceae bacterium
CCCGATCCGCGAGCACACGCTGGTGTACACGGTGGTGATTGCGTCGGTCCTGACGATATTCTTCGATCTCAGCCGCATTGCGTCTCTTGGCGCCTTCTTCTACCTGGTGATGGACATCCTGATCCACTGGGGCGTGTTCCGCCGCCTGCGCCATGAAATCGGCGCCAGGGGCTGGGTGTTGATCGCGGCCATCGCGCTAGACGCGTTCGTGCTCATTGTCTTCGGTGCCATGAAGCTGCAATCCGACCCACTCATCGTGGTCATCGCGCTCGTCGCCATCGCCGCGGTGTTCGCCTATGAACGTTTCTTTCTGTCGCGCTGGACGGGGGGCAGTGAGGATGGTGGTCACTGAAGACCCGGACTCGCCCTTGTCTGCCAGGTTGATTCTGATTGATGCTGATCGTTGCGGGTTGCGCGCATGTGTCCGGCCTGTTGACGTGGAGCGCATGAGCGATGGGGATCGCGCCCGGGGCCTCTAAGTGGACTACACCGCGGCGCAGGAAGTCCTGCTCAAGACCCGATCTCATGGTCCGACACGCACGTCGTCACTCGGATATACCCCCGGCGACCTTGTGCGCTGGCGCACAGACGGCGCAGCGCTACGCGTCTAATTTTAACGAGCCGATGAGACGCAGGCCTGACCCGGTGCGGTTGGGCTGCTACGGCTTGACCAGTGCGTTGCGGGACCATGTTTTCGGAGGCGCCGACCGGGCACGGATCGATTCCGCTTTACAGTCTGCTCCACGTGACCGGTTAGAGGATTTGCTATTTCCCGGGAAGGATAATCCATGGAACAATTTGCTGAAGCTTCATTGGCAACGCGTTATGACGGAATATTTCGCCAGATTCAAAAGCGGGTAGCCGATAAGATAAGAATACCCGTTGAAATCCAGCTATGGGGAGATCGCATCTATCGTCTTGGGAAAGGCGAGCCTGCAATCAAGATATTGGTCGAGGATCGTCACGGCCTGGCGGCCCTTAGCGGACTGGATGAGGTAAGGATTTGTGAAGCTTATATGGCGGGCCACTTGGATGTCGTAGGCGACATGCTGGGGTTCGCCAGTCTTCGCGAGCTGTTGAGCGACCGTCATTTACTGCACTCTCTATGGCGGCGAATTACACCATTGTTCGTCGGGCGGGTGCAGACTGACCGGCAGGCGATTGCGGGCCACTATGATTTCAGCAACGAGTTTTATCTCAAGTTCATGGACCCTACCCGCTGTTATTCGCAGGCAGTATTCGAGCGCGACGATGAGACGCTGGAAACAGCCCAACACCGCAAACTCGATTTTGCCATCGACGTCTGCCGGTTAAGACCCGGAGATCGCGTGCTGGATGTTGGTGGCGGTTGGGGCAGTTTCACTGAGCATGCCGGACGACGCGGCATTCATGTCACTTCCCTGACTATTTCAGAACAGTCTGAGGCTTTTCTGACGGACTTGATCGAGCGGCAAAAACTTCCCTGTGAGGTGCTAAATCAGGACTTCTGGGAGCACGCATCGCCTGAACCTTATGATGCCATCGTAATTCTTGGGGTGATGGAGCACCTGCCCGACTATCCGTCCGTGCTACGGCATCTTCAAAGTTTGCTGAAACCCGGAGGACGCGTATACCTCGATGCCAGCGCGTTCCGGGAAAAGTATTCCAAGCCCACCTTCGTTTCCCGCTACATCTTTCCGGGCGACCATTCCTACTTCTGCCTGCACTCTTTTTTGGCCGAAGTGGCTAGAACACAGATGGAGGTGTTGGAGGTCCATAACGATCGGCATAATTACTATCTCACATGCAAGACTTGGGCCGAGAATCTGGATGCCGCACGGGATGAAATTGTCAGCCGTTGGGGCGAAATGCTTTATCGTCGTTTTCGGCTGTATCTCTGGGGCTCAGCCCATGCCTTTCTCAGCCGCAGAATGGATGCGTATCGGGTAGTTTTGCAGCGGCCCTGATGACAGCGCCAGCACGTGTATTAGGTGAAATCTGCGGGAGCCCCGCTGCAAATCAACCCCGTTCGCCTCCAGCCGTCTGTTTTGGTGGCTGGCGGTTTGACAAATGACTTCAAACCGATGCGAAAGTTATTGCGCAAAGTTCAGCAGTCAACCGCGTGGCAGGTTGTCCGGCGCGCTTGCGCGCGCTGGGCGGAAGCAGACGCCAACGAGCGCGCCGCCGCCTCTGCCTATTACCTGCTGCTATCTTTCCTGCCTCTGGTCATCCTGCTGGTGGCCGCCGGATCGCTGTTCGTCGAGCGCGACGTGGCGACGCAGCAGGTCGTGCAGTGGGTCAACCATTACATACCGCTGACCAGTAGACAGGAACACTCCGCCGTGACGGCCATTGGCGGCGTGCTGGCGACCCGCGGCCAGATCAGCCTGGTGGCGATTCCGTTGTTGCTTTGGAGCGCGCTGCAATTCGTGGGCGTGCTGATTCGGACCACGAACCGCCTCTGGCATTCGCCGATTTACAACTGGTGGCAGTTGCCGTTGAAAAGCCTTGCCCTGCTCGGCATCACGGGGAGTGCCGTGTTGATCGGCATTTTGCTGCCCGGGGTGGCGCGGATGTTCCGGGAGTGGCTCGCCGCCAAACTCGGATATCCAGGTTGGATGTTCACCTTGATTTTCGAACTTATTCCATGGCTGGTCATGTTCTACGGGCTGATCATGATTTATCGGTTGGCCCCCAGCCGGGCCACCCGCTTTTCCGAAGTCTGGCTCGGCGCGCTGGCTGCGACACTCTTGATCTGGATTGGTGAGTGGCTGTTTCTGCTTTACGGGGTCCACTTCACGAGCTTCAACGCCCTCTACGGTGCCTTGGGCGGCACCGTGTCGTTTCTGCTGTGGATTTATCTCTCAAGCTGCGTCTGCGTGTTCGGCGTCTGTTTTTGCGCGGCGCTGGCCGAGGTCCGGGCGCAAGCCGATGGTCCGTTGCAAGCAACCGGTGGGTGAGAAAGTTCGCCCTCTTGCGGTCGCGGTGACCTTGATTCAAGTGGACACCGCCGGCAGCCAACAGGAGATGGCGCGGTGAAATGCCCGCGCACGTTTCCAACCGCGCCACATCATGCCCGGGGCACCCACCGGCATCGAGAAGAAACATGAAGACATTGAAAGTTGACGTTGCAGTAATCGGTGCGGGCACCGCGGGCTTGGTCGCGTACCGCGCAGCCAAAGCCGCGGGAGCAAGCGCGGCGATTATCGAAGGCGGCGATTACGGCACCACCTGCGCGCGCGTGGGCTGCATGCCGAGCAAGCTCCTGATTGCCGCCGCCGATGCCGCCCATGCCGTCGGCAAGGCGCCGGACTTTGGCATCCATGTCGATGGCGGAATCCGCATCGATGGACGCGCGGTCATGGATCGGGTAAGGCGCGAGCGCGACCGCTTCGTCGGGTTCGTGCTGCGCGAAGTGCAGGACATTCCCGGCGCGGAGCGCATTCGGGGTCACGCACGTTTCGTCGACGACCATACGCTGGCGGTCGCTGACCATACCTGGGTCGAGAGCAAGAGCATCGTCATTGCAACCGGCTCGCGCGCCGACTTTCCGGATTCGTTCAAGGACTTGGGCGAGCGCCTCATCATCAGCGACGATGTCTTCGACTGGACCGATCTGCCCAAAGCCGTGGCGGTGATCGGCCCGGGGATCATTGGCCTGGAGTTGGGTCAGGCACTGCATCGGCTGGGCGTGCGGGTTGCAGTGCTCGGCCAGGGCGGCCGCGTGGGCGCGATCAGCGATCCGCAGATCCGCGCTTACGCCCTCGCTACGTTTGGCGAGGAATTCGCGCTGGAGCCCGACGCGCAAATTGCGTATATGAGGCGTCACGGCGAGCGTGTCGCCATCGGGCGCACCGGGCCCAATGGCAGGTCCGAGATCGAGTACTTCGACTACGCTCTCGCTGCCACCGGCCGCGCGCCCAACATAAAGGGGATCGGCCTCGAGAACACCACGCTCAAGCTCGACGCCAAAGGCGTGCCATCATTCGATCCGCGAACCGCTCGGACCACGAGCGCAGAAGGTGCAAGCCCGATTTTCATTGCGGGAGACGCCGGCAACTTCATCCCGCTCCTGCACGAGGCGGTCGATGAGGGGCGCATCGCCGGCGGCAATGCCGCACGTTTCGCGCTGGGCGAGCAGGTAACCCCCGGCCTGCGCCGCGCGCCCATCGCCATTGTTTTCACCGATCCGCAAATCGGCATCGTCGGGAGCGGATTCCACTCGATGAAACCCGGTACCTTCGCCACCGGACAGGTAAGCTTCGAGGAGCAGAGCCGCGCGCGCATGATGCTCAAGAACAAGGGCCTGCTCAATGTCTACGGCGATTTCGCCACCGGGCGCTTCCTGGGTGCGGAAATGCTGGCGCCTGCCGCCGAGCATCTGGCACATCTGCTTTCCTGGTCGCTGCAAAACGAGATGACGCCTGCGCAGATGCTCGATATGCCGCTCTATCATCCGGTGGTCGAAGAGGGAATGCGCGCGGCTTTACGTGAGCTCGACCTCAAACTGCGCGCGGCGCAGATCGATGTCAGCAAGGCCACCTGAGGATCCTAACAAAACATCGCTGACGTGAAGAAACTGTTCCAATTCCACTTAAAGCACCTCTCCCAGAAAATCTTCCTTGGCTGCGGCAGATGTGTGTTTGCGAGACTCGTAAGGCAACTCGTTTTACGTACGCACGATGCCGGCGCTGGAACCCGATCGTGCGACATCGCGCGACACCACCGCCTTCGAGACCTGTCGGCTGCGGTCGTTGCCGGTCGCCCTGTGTCACGCTGACATATTGATTCCCAAGCAGTTGTTCTCCTGTCACCGCGTGTAGCAGGGAGCCGATTTCTGTTCGGGACGCAGAGGCCGGAGTTTCAATCCTCTCACCCCGACCAGAAATTCCCTTCTAGATAAAAAACCTGGCGCACTTCCAGCGCGCCCTTGGCGTCCCTGCGAACCGGGTTGTAGACGGCGGCTATCCCGCCAATCCCCGCGCGCATCCCCTGACCCCTTACCCAGTATCTTGTCCCGACGCCGGCAATTGTGCTCGTCGAACTGGAGGCAGGTTGAGCGATTCGAACGCCCCCCGGATTCTGATCCAGCGAGAGGAAGAGCGGGGAAATGCTTCCCCTGTGCGAGGCCGAAGGCATCGGCGTGCTGCCCTGGAGTCTGCTGGCGCGCCTGCGGTTGCCGAACGCGTCGCTTTTATTGCGCAGCGGCGTGGCGTAGCGATTCGCTGGCCGAGCTCTCGTAGCTGTCGCTTGCCGGCGCGAAACGCGAGACTCTGTTATCCTTTGTTAATTAACACTTAAGAAACTCGAGGATAGCCACCATGCACAGGAAGCAAGCATTGCGTTCGTATCTGGACCGCAGCCGATGAAAGCCGACCCCAGCGCCTACACCATCCCGCCCGCGGTCACCGATCTCTTCGTCGACCTCCTTGCCCTGCCGGCGGTTCAGCGCGGAATGGCGTTCATCCAGGCCGACCATGAGCAAACGGTCGCCGAGCAGCGCCAGATCTGCGAAATTCCGGCCCCACCTTTCGCGGAACAGGTGCGCGCCGCGGACTTTCAGCAACGACTCGCTGCCCTGGGGCTCCAGGATGTGCAGCTGGACGACGAGGGCAATGTTTTCGGGTTGCGGCCGGGGACCGGGAAAGGGCCCAAGCTGCTGGTCACCGCCCACCTCGACACGGTCTTCCCGGCCGGCACCGACGTCAGCGTGACCGAGAAGGACGGGAAGCTCCACGCACCGGGCATCTCCGACGACGCGGGCGGGCTGGCAGCGCTCCTGGGGGTACTCAGGGCGCTCAATGACGCGGGAATCCAGACCACGGGCGACATCCTGTTTGGCGGCACGGTGGGCGAGGAAGGACTGGGCGACCTGCGCGGCGTCAAGGCGATGTTTCGCGACCACCAGGACATCGACGGCTTCATCTCGATCGATGGCACCAATGTCGGGAACATCACCTACCTCGCCACCGGGTCCCATCGCTATGAAGTGACCTATCGCGGCCCCGGCGGACACAGTTTCATCTCCTTTGGGCGTCCCAGTGCGATCCACGCGATGGGGCGTGCGATCGCCGCCATCGGCGAGCTGAGAACCCCCGACGAACCCAAAACCACCTTTACCGTCGGGATCGTCAGCGGCGGCACCTCGGTCAATTCGATTGCCGCCGAGGCGCGCATGCTGGTCGATATGCGCTCGAACCGCGAGGCGGAACTGCTCGCGCTCGAAGCGCAATTTCTCGACGTTCTGCAACAGGCGGCGACCGCGGAAAATGCACGCTGGGCGAGCGAGCAGATCAGCTTCGAGGCCAAACTGGTGGGCAACCGTCCTGCCGGCGTTCAGCCATCCGACACCGCAATCGTCCAGGCAGCCTGGGCCTCGGCGCAGGCGATCGGCCAGATGCCCAGCCTGGGGAGCGGAAGCAGTACGGACTCCAACGTGCCCATCAGCCTGGGCATCCCTGCCGTGACGCTGGGCCGCGGCGGGAAGGAAGACAACAACCATGCCCCGAACGAATGGTTCGACCCGGCCGACGCCTGGCTGGGACCGCAGCGCGTCTTCTTGACGGTTCTGGGATTGATGGGGGTGGCGGGCAGCACCGCCCCCCTGCTCGCCAAGGGAAAGCGCTGATCGAAAACCAGGGAGCAACGCCGTGACCCACCGAACTGAAAAGGACTTTCTCGGCACCAAGGAGATCCCCCTTGACGCTTACTACGGCGTCCAGACGCTGCGGGGGAAGGAGAACTTCCACATTACCGGCATCCCGATGGCCACGGAGCCCTACTTCGTCAAGGCGTTCGGCTACGTAAAGAAGGCCGCCGCTCTGGCGAACCGCGATCTCGGGGTGCTCGACGCGAGGATTGCCGATGCGATCGGCTGCGCATGCGACCGTCTGATCGCCGGCGAGCTGCGCGACCAGTTCCTCACCGACTTCATTCAGGGCGGCGCCGGGACGTCGACCAACATGAACGCAAATGAGGTCATCGCCAATCTCGCGCTCGAGCAACTTGGCCACCAGAAGGGCGAATACCAGTTCGTCGACCCGAACGATCACGTCAATTTCGGGCAGTCGACCAACGACGTCTACCCGACGGCGTTCCGACTCGCGCTGATCCTGCGTCTGGCCAGCTACACTGAAGCGCTGCGTGGGCTGCAGGCAGCCTTCTTCGCCAAGGGCGATGAGTTCGCGAGAGTGCTCAAGATGGGGCGCACGCACCTGCAGGACGCGGTGCCGATGTCGCTTGGCCAGGAATTCCATGGCTGGGGCACGACCATCGCCGAGGAGGTCCAGCGGATCGGCGAGGTATGCACGCTGTTGCACGAAATCAATCTGGGTGCCACGGCCATCGGCACCTCCGTCACCGCTGCGCCCGGCTACCCTGAACTCGCGACCCGCTATCTGACCAGTCTCACCGGCATCCGGTTCGTCCTCGCCGGCGACCTGGTCGAGGCGACCTCGGACACCGGCGCTTACGTGCTGCTCTCGGGCACGCTGAAGCGCACTTCATCCAAGCTCACAAAGATCTGCAACGACCTGCGCCTGCTCGCATCCGGTCCGCGCTGCGGCTTCAATGAAATCAACCTGCCGCAGGTGCAGCCGGGCAGCTCGATCATGCCCGGGAAGGTAAACCCGGTGATTCCCGAAGTCGTCAACCAGGTGGGATTTCTGGTGATCGGACTCGACCTGACCGTAACGCTCGCCGCGTCGGCGGGACAGTTGCAGCTCAACGTGATGGAGCCCGTGATCACCTTCGCGCTGTTCACGTCGATTTCGACCATGGAGCAGGCGGTCAAGAGCCTTACGGTCAACTGCGTCGAGGGCATCACCGCCAACGCCGATCACACGCGCAACATGGTGCTGAATTCGCTCGGCATCATTACCGCACTGAAAACGACGCTCGGCTACAAACTGTGTTCGGAAATCGCACGCGAAGGCTACGGGACCGGCAAGTCGCTGCACGACATCGTGGTCGACGAACGCAAGCTGCTGACGCAGGAAAAATGGGACGAAGTTTTCGCCTTCGAGAACCTGATCAACCCGAAGTTCGAGCAGTATCCGGCGGCACCGCCATAGGCGCCCATAATTAATATAGAATTAATTACCCCCTGAAGGGGGGATCTTGCCATCCTTCAACCCAATCCGGTCGGGAGAACGCCTTGGATCTCTATGCGAGCTTCGAACTGTGGATGACGGTGATTGTCATCTTCGTTGCCATCTACCTCCTCGCCAAACAGTACGAAACGCGAACGGTGTTGCTCGGCGCCGGGATGTTCCTGTGCATCATCGCACTCAATCCGCTCTTCGCGCTCGACTCCTTCGTCAAGGCCATGGTCAACGTCGGCCTGGTTCAGACGATCCTGTCGGCGATGGGTTTTGCGTTCGTGATGAAGTTGACCAAGTGCGACACGCATCTGGTCCACCTGCTGCTGAAACCGCTGAGGAATCTCGGCTTCATGCTGATCCCCGGGACGGTTGCCGTCACCTTCTTCATCAACATCGCCATTCCCTCCGCTGCCGGTTGCTCCGCCGCGGTCGGGGCGACGATGATCCCGATGCTGATGGCCGCGGGAATTCGCCCGGCGATGGCTGCAGCGGCCGTATTCGCCGGCACCTTCGGTTCGGCGCTCAGCCCGGGTTGGGCACATAGCGCATTGATCGCGGGGATGACCGGCAAGAGCATCCCGGAACTCGTCAGCATCGTGGCTCCTTACACGTTGATCTCGGGCGCAATCGCGATGGTCGGGCTCGTCGCCATGGCCATGGTTTTCGGCGACTACCGCAAAGGCGGTTTTGCCGTAGCCGAATCACCGGGCGCCGGTGCTTCCGGGTCGAGCTCGAGCACATCGCCCGTTGCCCCCGCGCCCGCGCCCGCGGCGTTTCAGGTCAAGCTGTCCTACGCCATGGCGCCGCTCGTGCCGCTGGCAATCCTGATCGTTGCCTATCTGCTCGTCACCTACACCGACCTGCCGACAACCTACAAGGACGTGCCGACGGCGATGGCGCTGCTCAAGATCGGCGTGGCACCGGCCATGATCATCGGCGTGCTCTATGGCATGTTGGTCACCTGGTATTCGCCCCAGAAAGTCACCGTCCAGTTCTTCGACGGAATGGGCTCGGCGTACGCCTCCGTGATCGGTATCATCATTGCCGCCTCGGTATTCGCCGGCGGACTGGAAGCGACCGGCGCGATCAAGTGGTTCGTCGGCATCCTCAGTGCGACTCCGGACTACGCTCGTTGGGGCGGCACGGTGGGTCCGTTCCTGATGGGGATGATCACGGGTTCCGGTGACGCTGCCGCACTCGCCTTCAACAAGTCGGTCACCCCCCATGCAGCCGCGTTTGGCTACGACCAAGCGTATCTGGGGATGGCCTCCGCGCTTTCCGGCGCGTTGGGACGCACCGCATCGCCGCTGGCCGGCGCTGCGATCGTGTGCGCAGGTCTGGCCGGGATCAGTCCCGTGGAACTGGCCAAGCGTACTGCGCCGGCGATGATTGTGGCGGTCGTCATGGTCGCGCTGTTCATGCTGTAGCGAGAAGTTCACCGCTCCCGCGGGCGCCGCCCGCGGGAGCCATGACCTGGAAACGATGAAAGCCGCGCGCGGCCCGCGTTTCCTCGGAGAATGCAACCGATGAGTCCCGAAGTTCTGACGCAATGGCGTCGCGAGTTTCATGCTTTTCCTGAAATCGGCTGGTCCGAGTTTGTGACCACCGCCACGTTGATCGAGCGGCTCGAAGGCATGGGTTTTGCCGTGCTCTCGGGCAAAGCCGTCATCCATCCGGAATTCGTTCGTGGGCGCGTGCAGTTGATCGTCGACGCCGGTCTGGCCGCTGCAAGGGAGCGCGGCGTTTCCGAGGCGTTGCTGGAGCGGATGGACGGCCTGACCGGCTGCATGGCGGTATTCGACTCCGGGCGGCCTGGCCCGACCATCGCGTTGCGGTTTGACATCGATTGCGTCAATGTCAACGAATCCACCGCGCCCGACCATATCCCCAACCAGGAAGGCTTCGCCTCGACCAATCCCGGTTACATGCACGCTTGCGGCCACGATGGCCACATGAGCATCGGCTTGGGGGTCGCACAATGGGTGATGGACAACCGCGAGCGGCTCAAAGGCAAAGTGAAGCTGCTCTTCCAGCCAGCCGAGGAAGGGGTGCGTGGTGCCCGCCCCATGGCCGAGAGCGGCATTCTCGACGACGTCGATTACTTCGCCTGCGCCCACCTGAGTTTCTCCGCTTCGAGCGGCACGGTCATCGCCGCATCGACCGGCTTCCTGTGCACGGTGAAGATCGACATTCGCTTCCGGGGCAAACCGGCACACGCGGGCGCCGAGCCACACTTGGGCCGCAACGCGTTGGCGGCAGCGTGCCACGCGACGACCCAGATGCTCGGCATCTCGCGCCATGGCGAAGGAATGACGCGGGTCAACGTGGGCGTATTGCACGCCGGCGAAGGGCGCAACGTGACACCGGCGAATGCCGAGATGCAGGTCGAAGTGCGCGGGGAGACGGAGAAAATCAATACGTTCATGGTCGACGAGGTCATGCGGATTGCCCAGGGGGTGGCGAGCGGATTCGATGTGCAGCTCGAAACCGAGATTGTCGGTGAGGCAGTGGACCTGATCTGCGATGCCGAGATGGCCGATCATGTCATGGCGGTGGCACGAGAGCACCCTGCGATCACCGAAGTATTGCCCACCAAGCCGCTCAACGGCAGCGAAGACGCGACGATACTGGCCCGCCGCGTGCAGGCGCATGGGGGCAAGGCGGTCTATTTCATCATCGGCGCCGATCGAACGGCCGGGCATCACCAGGCGGAATTCGACTTCGACGAAAAGCAGCTGGAGATCGGCGTCGAGCTCTTTGCCGGCCTGCTCCTGCGCATGGCTTCCTAGCCCCGGAGAGACGGCGGAATCGTCATGAAAATGCGACCATTTGACAGCAGCTACGCGCAACTCGCGACAGCGATGTTCGAGCATGTTCGCTGGTTGAGCCAGGATGGTCCGGGTGTCACTCGCCCGTCCTACAGCGACATCGAAACCGAAACGCTGGCCTACCTGGCGCAGCAGGCCGCGGCCGAGGGGATCGAAACCTCGCACGACCTGGCTGGCAATTTGTGGATGACCGTGGTGGGAAGCGACCCCTCGCTACCCCGAGTCATCGCCGGATCCCATGTGGATTCCGTGCCGCAAGGGGGGAACTTCGATGGACTCGCGGGCGTCATCGCGGCCCTGCTCTGTGGCATCCGCATGCGCCGCGATGGCGTCGTTCCCACGAGATCATTCACCGCGCTGGCTCTGCGCGGTGAGGAAAGCGCGTGGTTTGGCAAGCCCTATCTGGGCTCGGCGGCGCTGCTGGGCCTGCTCAGCGAGCAGGACCTGGCGCGCAAGCATCGTGACACCGGCTATCCGCTGAATTTTCATATGCGCGAGGCGGGCGCGGATCCCCGCAAGCTGATCCGCGGTGAGCCGCTGATCGATCTGGGCACCGTAGCCGCCTTTCTGGAACTGCATATCGAACAAGGCCCCGTCCTGGAGAACTCGGGCCATGCCGTGGGCGTGGTCACGAGCATTCGAGGCAACTTTCGCCACCCCGGGATCCAATGCATCGGCACCACCGGCCACTCCGGCGCGGTGCCGAAAGAGATGCGCCAGGACGCTGTCTTCGCGGTCGTGGAACTGTTGTCGCAGGTCGAAACGATGTGGGAGCAGTGGCTGGCGCAGGGTCACGATCTCGTGGTGACTTCGGGTGTGCTCCAGACCAACGCGGCGACACACGCGCCATCGGTGATCCCCGGCGAGGTCACGTTCAGCCTGGAAGCGCGCAGCGAGTCAGACGACACGCTGAGGTCTTTCCGGGAAGCCGCCGTCGCAGCGTCCCGGGCGATCGGCGAGCGACGTGGAGTACGCTTCGAGTTCGATCCACCGGTCTTCTCGGCTCCGGCCATGATGAACGCCGGCATTGTTGAGCTTCTGATGTCCATTTGCGATTCAGGGAAACTGCGCCACATGCCCCTTTCCAGCGGAGCCGGACACGACGCGGCGGTGTTCTCGAACGTGGGCATTCCGTCCGCGATGCTCTTCGTACGCAACCAGCACGGCTCACACAATCCCCAGGAGGACATGCAGATCGAAGACTTCATGGCCGGGACCGCGGTCCTGTACGAGGCCAGCTTCGCAGTCTCATGACCAGGCGCAAGGAGCGAGAGTGCAAACCTTCATCGAACCACGGTTGATCTCGGAGATCACGGCCCGAATCCTGTTGGATACCGGAGCGGTGCTGTTCAATGCCGAGAAGCCGTTCATTTTCACCTCTGGCTGGGCGAGCCCGGTCTACGTCGACTGCCGCAAGATCATCTCGTACCCGATCCCGCGGCAGGTACTGGCCCGCTTTGCGGCGGGCGAGATCGAGCGCCGCATCGGACTGGCCAATATCGATTCCGTCGTGGGCGGCGAAGCAGCAGGCATTCCGTTCGCGGCGTGGATCGCCGACGTGCTGGGCTTGCCGATGCAGTTCGTGCGCAAGAAGACCAAGGGCATTGGCGGGAAAGCGCAGGTGGAGGGAGTGTTGACCGAGGGCGCGCGGACGCTGCTGATCGAGGACCTGACGACGGACGGGCGCAGCAAGCTCGAGTTTTGCCAGGCCCTGCGACGCGCCGGGGCCAAAGTCGATCACATTTTCGTGCTCTTTTATTACGACATCTTCGAGGAGAGCCGCCAGATCATCTCCGACCTGAACGTCACGATGCATGCGCTCGCCACCTGGCGCGATGTGCTCGCCGTCGCCAAACCCAGCGGGCACTTTGATTCGACAACACTGGGCGAAGTGGAACGCTTTCTGGATAACCCGGCCGAGTGGTCGGCCCGACACGGCGGTCGATCGGACTTTCCGCGCGCGCGCAATTGATCGGCTGACAGGGTCCGCGGGACCAGCAGGGCGCCGTCCACGATCGCCCGTGCCAACGCTCCCGTGCGGCTTGCGTGCCTATGCCCGACCCACTAGACTCACCGGACGGAGGCGGCAGCGCAGACCGCTCCCAATTGAACGCAGCATGGCGCAGCGGTTCGTTTTTCGACTGATTGCAACATTCTAGGGGTACGACATGCCACGCGCGAAGCTTGGCGATGTTGAGATCTACTTCGAATCGCATGGCGCTGGTGAACCAGTCCTGTTGGTTCCCGGGCTCGGGGGCGTGGGAAGCTACTGGAACCCCAACATTCCCGCCTTTTCCGCCGGGCACCGCGTGATTGTTCACGACCACCGCGGCACCGGCCAGAGCACGCGGTCCCACATCAAGTACTCGGTCGACCAGATGACGACCGACCTCTTGCAGCTGATGGACTACCTGAAGATCGAGCGTGCGCACCTGATCGGGCATTCGACAGGGGGAGCAATCGGCCAGACCATAGCCACGAAGTGGCCCGAGCGTTTGGCGAGTTTGGTGCTCTCTTCCACTTGGACCAAGTGCGATCCGTTTTTCGCGCGCCTATTCGAAGCGCGCCGTACATTGCTGATGACGGCAGGGCCCGCGGCGTACGTGCGCTCGATACCGGTGTTCCTCTATCCCGACTGGTGGATTAACGACAACCTCCGCCTCATTGAGCAGCGCGAAGCACTGACGATTCCCAATTTCCCGGCGGCCGAGATCGCGGCGAGCCGCATCGACGCGATTCTCGCGTTCGATCGCACTGCCGAACTGCCGAAGATCAGGACGCGCACGCTCGTGATCTGCGCCCGGGACGACTTCCTCACGCCACCTTACTTTTCCGAG
>JAGXFR010000024.1 GCA_024637155.1 Burkholderiaceae bacterium
GCCGAAAGACCGGTGAGTTCGCTCCACAGCCCGCTCTCGCTGATCACCAGGTCGCCGATCAGCGAGTCGAGCGCGAAGGGATCGTGGCCGAAGCTCCCGGAGAGCAGGTGGCCGAAGATGCCATAGGCGAGCACGATCACAGTGATCGCCGGCAGCACCCAGTTGATCGCGCGACGCGCCATCTCGAGCGCGATCGCGATCAGCACCACGGCGATGCCCATCTGCAGTGGCCCCTGCAGAATCCCGTACTGATCGGCCAGCGCGTTGCTGTTCACCGCGACGTACAGGGCGCCGAGCACGCCGAACAGGCAGCATGCCCATCCGAAAATGCGCGCCGCGCTCGAGCGCGCCGGCGCGAACACGAAGATCCACGGCAGCGCCAGCGCGAAATGCAGCGGGCGGGTGATCAGGCTGGGAATCAGCCCGGAGAAAACCAGGTAGAGGTGAAACCCGACCGTCAGCGCGCCGAAGGCGACGATCAGCGCACCCGGCCGCGGAGCGGCGGGTGCGACTGCAAACGGGCTGGCCGGGGCCGCCGCGGTCATTTCACCGCGATGCCTTTCTCCCGGTAGTAGCGCAGCGCGCCGGGATGCACCTCAGCGCCCAGCAGCTTGACCATGGTGGGGTCGACTCCGTTCCACCACGAACTCTTCTCGGCGAGTTTCGCCTTGCCTTCCCAGAAGGTCTTGGTGACGAAATAGGCGACGTCGTCGGGCATGCCGGTGGTGGTGTACGCGCCGACCGGCAGGCCGACGGTCTGCACCGGCGTGTCCTGTCCCTTGTACGTGCCGGCGGCGATCGTCAGCGGGCCCGAGGACGCGTCGAGCGAGAGCACCTTCGCGCGCTCCTCGTTGGAGAGCGACAGGATCTTCACCGGCGTCGTGGTGGCCAGTTCGACCAGCTGCGGCGTCGGGTGCGACGAGCAGGTTGCGAACGCATCGACCTTGCCGTTGCGCATCGCCGGTCCCGCGGCACTCAGTTCGACTTCCACCGTCTTCACCTTGTCGGTGAGCCCGAACGCGGCGAGGATTTTGTCGGTTGCCGTGCCGCAGAAGGTGCCCTTGCCGCCGGGAATCATCGTCTTGCCGGCCAGGTCCGCGATCGAATTGATGCCGGCATCGGCGCGTGCCACCAGGTGCACCGTGACGAAGGGCAGCACGAAGAGCGTGCGCGCGTTGTCGAAGGCGCCGTCCTCAAAGGGCTTCTCTCCCTTGCGCGCGCTCGCCAGCAGGCTGGGCGGCGTGGTGAAGATGAAGTTGCCCGGGCGCACCTTTGATTCCTTCACGTTCTGGACCGAGCCCTGGCTCTCCTCGACCGTGGCGATGTAGGAACCGTTGCTGGCGGCCTTCAAGGCCTCGCCGATCTGCACGGTCATCAGGTAGTAGGAAGAAGTCGATTTCGCTGCCTTGAGCGTGACACGGGTCTCGTCGGCGTTGGCGCTGAGCGCGATGCTCATGCCCAGCGCGACGGCGGCTATCGCAAGCAGAGTTCGGTGGTGGTGCATTTGGGTCTCCTTGATCGTTTTCGCGGCAATGCGGATGCGGACTGCCCGGGACATTCTAACTGCCCGAAACGCCCGGTGCGCCGGGCAGACCCATGCGCAGGGGCTCTACAATGGCGCCATGAGCGCACACGCACGAGCCGTCCCCCGATGACGCCGCCGCAGGGGACAGCGCCCGAAGCAGCGTTGCGATCCGGAGAAAATCGCACCGGCATTCTGATGATGGTGGCGGCGATGGCCTCGTTCATCGCCAACGATGCGATCGTCAAGTACGTCAGCGACTCGGTGCCGACCGCGCAGTTGATCTTCGTGCGCGGCGCCATGGCGACGGTGCTGGTCTTCGCGGTGGTCCGGGCGATGGGAACCAAGATCCGCATCCGCGAGATGACCCGCGGATGGGTTGCCACGCGGGCGTCGGTGGACGCGGTGGCCACCGTGCTCTACCTGGTTTCGCTCTTCCATTTGCCGATCGCCAATGCCACCGCGATCAACCTCGCTTCGCCGCTCTTCATCACGGTGCTGGCGGTGGTGTTCCTGCGCGAACAGGTGGGCGCGCACCGGTGGGCGGCGACCGCGGCGGGTTTCATCGGCGTGCTGCTCGTGATCCAGCCGCGTGCCGAGGGCTTCAATGCCTTCGCGCTGCTGTGCCTGCTCGCCACGGCGCTGCACGCCACTCGTGACCTGATTACGCGGCGCATCGGCGTGCACGTGCCCTCGATCCTCGTCACGCTCGCGACCACCATCGCGGTGACGGTGCTCGGCGGAGTGCTGTCGATCTTTGAAGGATGGGCGCCGCTGGGCTGGCGCGCAGCCGGGCTGCTCGCGATCGCCTCAGCGCTGCTGGCGGCGGGACACTATGCGGTGATCAGCGCGATGCGCCACGGCGAGATTTCGCTGGTCGCGCCGTTTCGCTATACCGCGCTGCTCTGGGCGGTATTGCTCGGTTACCTGATCTGGGGCAACCTGCCCGGCGCGGTGGCGCAGGCGGGCATCGTGCTGATGATCAGCGCCGGACTCTACGTGCTGCACCGCGAGCGCGTGCGGGGCGTCGGGCCGCGCGGTGCCGGGCTGCCCCGGTAGGAAGATCGACTTCAACGGGAGAAATGGATCGTGTCCGTCATCCTGCGTGCGCATCACGTCGGCGACATCGGCTGGATCATCCATCGGCAGGCCGTGCTGTACGCGCGGGAGTACGGCTGGGACGAGCGCTTCGAGGCGCTGGTCGCGGAGATCTCGGCCGGCTTCCTGAAGAACCACGACCGCGCGCAGGAACGTTGCTGGATCGCCGAGCGCGATGGCGAAATCGTCGGTTCGGTTTTCCTCGTGTGCGCGTCGGCGTCCGAGGCAAAGCTCCGGATGCTCTACGTGGAAGCGCAAGCCCGCGGCCTGGGCATCGGCCAGCGGCTGGTCGACGAGTGCATCGCTTTCGCGCGCACCAAGGGCTACCGAAAGCTGAGCCTGTGGACCAACGACGTGCTGGTCGCGGCGCGGCGCATCTACGAGGCGAAGGGCTTCGAACTGATCGAAGAGGAGCGGCACCACTCCTTCGGCAAGGACCTGGTCGGGCAGTACTGGGCGCTCGCACTCTGAGGCGCGGCCGGGCGATCGGCCGCCAGCGCGTGGCGGGTCAGCCGCAGCAGGCGCCGCCCCTGCCGTGCTCCTGCACCGGGGGGCAGGGCACCGAACCGTAGGAGCAGTAGACGCAGCAGTCGCCGGCCTTCGGCTTGAGCAGCGCGTGACAGTGGGTGCACTCGTAGAACCACTGGCAGGCGTCGGTGGGCATCTCTTCGCGACGCGCGTGTCCGCACTGCGGGCAGGTCAGCGTCGAAGCGGTCTCGATGGGCCTGGAGTTCATCATGGTCATCGCTGGAGGCTACACCAAGCTTCGTCACTTTCCCGGCGACGCACATTCAATTAGAATGCGATTAGCATCGTTCGCCTGGATCGACTCCCATGGAAACCAAGACCGCTCGCCTGACCGTCCTGATCGACCCGGCCAAGAAGAAAGCCCTGGAAGGCCTCTGCGCGGCGCAGGATCTGACGCCCTCGCAGGTGGTGCGCCAGCTGATCCGCGATTACCTGGCCCGGCACGGAGTGACCTACGCCCCGCGCCCGCCGCGCGGCAATCCCAAGGTGAAACAGCCGAAATAGCGCTGGTCGCCTACGGTTCGTCGCGGTCCCGGCGCGGGCGCGCTTCCGAGAAGTAGTCCCGGGTCGCGTGCAGCACGGCCTGCGCCGTATCGCTGATCAGCATGGTCCTTGCTTTCGCCATCGCCGGATCCTGCTCGGCCAGTTCCCGGCATGCGGCCATGGCCTCGGTGAACTCGGCGAAATGGTTGTCCGCACCGACCAGCTCGATGATTCCCGCCCTCTCCAGCTTGCCCAGTACGCGCGGGTTCGCACCCGTAAGCATGACCCGAACACCGCGTCGGTGCAGATCCTGGACGACTTCCTCCAGGGTCTGGATCCCGGTGATGTCGATGAAGGGTACCCAGCGCAGGCGGATCACCAGGACGCGCGGGTCGGTATGCGTATTCGCGAGGATGCGCTCGAAATTCTCCACCGCGCCAAAGAAGAACGGACCGTCCACCATGTAGACGAGCACGCCGGGCGGCAGCCGGGTCAGCCCGCGGTGGGCGAATTCCTGGCGCAGCTCCAGCTCGGTCGCTTCGCGCACCTCGACGCTCGTCGCCATGCGGCGCAGGAACTGCATCGTCGCGAGGATGACGCCGATGTTCACCGCGACCACGAGATCGGCAAATACCGTGAGGGCAAAGGTCACCAGCAGGATGAAGACATCGGCGCGCGGCGCGCGTCGCACCATCTTCGCGAAATGTCGGACCTCGCTCATGTTCCAGGCGACGACGAAGAGAATCGCGGCCAGTGCCGCCAGCGGCACGTTGACGGCGAGCGGCGCGAGAAACAGCACGATCAGGATCAGCGTGAGCGAGTGCACGATTCCCGCCAGTGGGCTCGTTCCGCCGTTACGGATATTCACCGCCGTGCGGGCGATCGCGCCGGTGGCGGCAAAGCCACCGAAGAGCGGCGTGGCGAGATTCGCGAGGCCCTGACCGATCAGTTCCTGGTTGGAATCGTGGCGGGTTCCGGACATGCCGTCGGCGACCACGCTCGAGAGCAGCGACTCGATCGCGCCGAGAATCGCGATGGTGAACGCCGGCCCAATGAGTTCGATCACGCGCGTCGCGCTGACCTCGGGCAGGTGGAGCGTGGGCAAGCCCGAGGGGATGCCCCCGAAGGCGCTGCCGATCGTCGTCACGCCGTCGAGCTGGAACAGCGATTGCGCCGCGCTCGCCACGATCACGGCCACCAGCGGCCCCGGAACGCGCCGCAGGCCCGGAATCCGCGTCGAGAAGATCACCAGCAGCAGCGACAGGACCGCCAGTGCGGTGGTCCCCCAATGAAGATCCGGGATCACCTGCACGAGGTGCCAGAGCTTCTCGTGGAAGTGTTCTCCGGCGACGGCCGGCAAGCCGAAGAAGTCCTTCCACTGGCTCACCCAGATGATGACGCCGATCCCGGCGGTGAAGCCGAGGATCACCGGGTCGGGAATGAACTTGATGATCGCGCCCAGGCGCCCGACACCCATCAGCAGCAGGATCAATCCGGCCATCAGCGTGGCGATCTGCAGTCCGTCGAAGCCGTGCTTCGCGGTGATCCCCGCCAGGATGACGATGAATGCGCCGGTTGGCCCCGCGATCTGCAGGCGGCCGCCGCCGAAGGCGGAGACCACGAAGCCGGCGACGATCGCCGTGTAGATGCCCTGTTCCGGCTTGGCGCCCGAGGCGATCGCAAAGGCCATGGCGAGCGGCAGCGCCACGATGCCGACGATTGCGCCCGAGACGATGTTCGGCAGCCAGTGCTCGCGGCGCAGCAGGCCGGCGCGGTGCGCTTCCAGGAGGGCGATCATGCGGAGTTCAGCGGGATAATTGAGCGGCGTGGTTCAGATGTGTGCGACATGATAAGCGTACGCACATCCATTTGCCATCCGGCCGGCGTCGGACTCGCCGCAGCGCAGGCAAAAAAAGGGTGCGCCGAGGCAGCTGCCGCCGCAATCCTGGGGTCCGGGCGCGGGCATGAAGGCCGCCAACTGGCTGGAACAGGCCTCAGCGCAAAGCTAGTGCCATCGCAAGGCACAAAAATAGTCACTAGACACAACACAATAGTAGTGCTATAAGAACACACAACCCTAGTGCAACAGCGAGCACAGTTGCTTTAGCCGAGATTCCCCGCCCCGAGCCTCTCACCCGATGGTCAAGCCCAACGAAAAACTCGCCGAGTCCCTGCAGGCTCTGAAGATGCTGCAGGACCAGGGCCATCGCGTTATCCGCAGCAAGGCGCTTTCGCGTACCCATCGCGAGCGGCTCCTGAAGGCCGGTTTCCTCGAGGGGATCATCAAGGGTTGGTACCTCCCCGCCCGCCCCGGCGAACCCCCAGGCAGCACCGCAGCATGGTTCGCTGGCATGCGTGACTTCGTGGTGGGCTACTGCAACGCGCGCTTCGGCACGGACTGGCACTTGAGTCCGGAGCAATCCCTCCTCTTGCATTCCGGCGAGCGGACACTGCCCCTCCAGCTGCAGATCTGGGCGCCGGAGGGCAACAACCAGGCCGTCGAGCTGCCTCACGGGTGTTCGCTCTTCCTGTACCGATCGCGCTCGTCGCTGGCCGCTGCCGAATCGAACGAGGAACAGGGCCTGAGACTCGTTGATCTGCCCGATGCCCTGGTGGCCGCGGGCCCGGGCTTCTTCACGCAGCAACCCATGGCCGCACGTATCGCGCTCGGTCAGATCGAAGACACCGCCCCGCTGCTCGAGCGCCTGCTGGAGGGTTCGCATTCCTCCATCGCAGGCCGCCTGGTCGGCGCGTTTCGCGCGGTCGGGAACGAGGCCTTCGCCAGCATCCTCATTAACACGATGCGCAGCGCGGGCTACGCCGTGCAGGCCTCATCCCCTTTTGAGCGCCCGCAGAACCCGCTGCCCGGCGGTCGGCCCGAGTCCCCTTATGTTCAGCGCCTGCGACTGACCTGGGAGCAGATGCGCCCAGAGGTGCTGGCCGCTTTCAGGGGCGTCGCGCCGAGCCTCGTGCCCTCACCCGGCGTAGTCGCGCAGGCTCTCGAAGACGCGGAACGACGCTACGTCGCCGATGCCTATCACTCGTTGTCCATCGAGGGCTACCGGGTCTCGGCCGAGCTCATCGAGCGCGTGCGCAACAGCACCTGGGATCCCGACGGACCCGATCATGAGCACCGCGACGCGATGGCGGCCAAGGGTTACTTCGAAGCTCACAAGCTCGTGATGGAGTTCATTGGCCGCGCGCTTAGCAACCCTTCGGCTGCGTTGAGGATGCACGAGCCGATGAGTCGCTGGTATGTCGCGCTCTTTAGCCCCAGCTTTCAAGCCGGCCTGCTCAAGCCCAGCGACCTCGCGGGCTGGCGCAACGACCAGGTCTTCATCAAGGGTGCGCGCCACGTGCCGCTATCCAAGGAGGCCGTGCGCGACTGCATGCCGGCGCTCTTCGAACTGCTCGAGACCGAGCCCGACACTGCGGTCCGTGCCGTGCTCGGGCACTTCTTGTTCGTCTACATCCACCCCTACATGGACGGCAACGGTCGCCTGGCGCGCTTTCTTATGAACGGCATGCTGGCCGCCGCGGGTTACGTGTGGACCGTCATTCCCGTTCAGCTGCGCACCGAGTACATGCAAGCCCTGGACAGCGCCAGTTCCGAGGGCAGCATCGCCCCCTTCGCTCAGTTCGTGGCTCGTCTTGTGCGTGAGCAGACCCAAGCGCCGCTACCGCGGCCTGGGCCGTGATCGTGCTCGGGACGCCGTGCGATCTGTCTGTGCCGATCGTGCGCCTGCAACTGTAGCGCGGTTGTCGCTTCAACACCTAAGGTGAAGGGCTGGCGCCGAGGCGCACCCCAGGTTCGGACGGAGGAGGTCCGGGGTCATGCAGGGACTGCGGCGCTGTGGTTCGCAGCGGCCCCCCGAGGAGCCGCGTCAGCAGCCGGCAGTCTTGCGGAAGGACTGGGCGGTGTGCGGACTTGCCTTCAGATAGCGCGCCCGGATCTCGTCACCCTCGACGATCCGCTTGTCCTTGAACTTGTCGAGCGTGAGTTCGTCGGTGACCGTCAGGACGACCGTTTCTCCGGTCTTGAGATCCTTGAGTTCGGCCGTGGCAGACATGCCGTCGGCGGCCAGGGTGATCTTGTTGACCGGGCCGACCACCTGGGCCTGATCGGCGGCGGAAGCGTGGCCTGCCGCGATCAGGCCGGAGACGGCAAGGGCCGCGGCGAAGAGAAGTGCGGATAGTTTGGTTTTCATGATCTTGGACTCGTCTGGTTCAGGAAGGATCGGCGAGCGGGGTGATCTCCACTCGCCGGGCCGGGACCTCGGGTCAGAACTTGGCCTCGAAGGTTGCGTAGATGTCGGTGGCCGTCTTCATCGGGGTGGTGGCCATCATGTCGGCGCCGTTGACACTCGAGATCGCCACCGGTGCGCCGACCCAGTTGTTGCTGCCGGTGTACTTGAAGTCGTAGTGCTTGACGCCAAAGCGGAAGAAGGCGCGACTGAAGTACGAGGAGATCGGCGTGCGGTCCAGTTCCTGGATCACATAGGCCTCGTACACGTTGCCGCGCGTGCCCGCCTTCGCGGTCCACAGATCGTCGGCAGCCGGGGCAAAGGTGATCCAGTTCTTCGAACCACGGTTGTACTCGAGGCCGAGCTTGGTCCGGGAGGGCAGGTCATAGCGCACGCCCAACGCGATGGCGGTGCCCGTCTTCTTGGTCGGCGCCTCGGGGTTGAAGAAGCCGCCCGTCAGCAAGCCCTGGAAGCCGAACTGCGCCGAAACGTTGTTGTTCGGGTTGGTGCGGCTCATCGCCAGATCCGCGAAGAAGTTCAGATTGCCCGGGCCGACCTTCTTGAGGGTGCTCATGAACCCGACGCCGAACCAGTCGATGTCGCCCAGGTTGGTCTTGACCGCGGTGTCGCCGAAATAGGTGTCGTTCATCACCGGCGCGTCGAAGATCTTCATGCCGCGGTTCCACTGCAGCCAGACGCGCAGCGGGTCCGTGTCGATCGGAACCAGGGCGATGCCCAGCATCGTGGTGTCGGAGATCGAGTTGCTCGGTGTCTTGAAGCCACTCTCGAAGCCGACTCCGTAGCAGACTTTCCCGTAGGCGCCCGGCAGGCCGTCGATGTCCGGGGCATAGCCCACCGTCATCCCGTCGAAGGCGTAATCGACGAGCAGCGAGGGAACGCCGCCGTTGCCCGGACGCTGGTCATTGGTGCGCAGGTTGCTCGGTGCGCCGGCCGTCGACGGGCGGCGACCGACGGAGAACCACACGGGCTGCTCGGCGATGTTGCTCCAGGTGGCGTACGCGCGATCGACGTTGAGGCGGCTGTCGGAAGGCACGTGGCTGACCGTGCCATCGAAGACGCCGACGCGATCCGCGAAGAAGGGCGCGGAACCGGCGTTGGTGACGGCCGCCTCGGTCTGCGATCCGAAGGTCTTGTACATCGCCAGGCGCGCGTGGGCGGTCACGTCCTGCGTTACCTTGGCGTCCAGATCCAGTGCGAAGCGGTTGGTCATCAGGGCGGAGTTCTTCGGCTTGTAGCTCGCCACCGGAGCGGCGAAGGCACCGATTCCCTGCACCATGCCGGCGTTCATCGGGTTCCCGAGGAAGGCCTGTGCGTCGCTGTAGGTGGCCACGGCGGCCATGTTCTGGGCGAAACCCATCAGGCCGGTGAGCGCGCTGGAGGTGGACATGCCCATCGCGCCGAAGTAGGTCGACGACCCGGGCGCCGTGCTCGGATTGCCGAAGAAGTCCGCCTGCAGCGCCTGCTGCGCGTTGGCGAAGGTGGCGCTGACGTCGACGAAGGGACGGGTCTCGCCGCTCAGGTTGTGGATGCCAAACTGGAAATCGCCGCCGACGGTGAGCCACTTGCCCAGCGACTTGTCTTCCAGTCTCTTGACCTTGCTTTTCAACTCGGCGACCGCCGCCGGATCCGCCTTGGCAGCTGACCCCTTCGCCTGCTCGGCGGCCCTGTCCTCGTTGGCCTTGACCTGCGTCTTCAGGGCCTCGAGTTCGCGCGACAAGGCTTCGATCTTCTGGGCCAGGTCGGCGTCCGCCGCGAGCGCCGCCATCGGCACGGTGAGGCCGGCCAGCAGGGCAACGAGCAGCTTCTTCTTGAACGTCTGGTTCATGAATCTCTCCGGAATATGGATGCAGCGCTCCAACGCAGAGCATCCTCGCGTGGGTGCCAGGGTGCGCCGCGGCGCACCCTGGGTAGGGAAAAGGCGGGAGCCGGCCCCGGTTCCCTCGGGTGAAACCTACTTGGCCGTGGCGATATAGGTGCCGGCCATGGTGTACGACACGGCGGCATCGAGGAACCAGACATCGGCCTTGTCGTTTTCCAACTTGGCCATGTCATAGGCTTCGCCGGAGCGCGCGCCGGTGGCGCACACGAACACGATCGGCTTGCCCTTGGGCAGGCTGGCCAACTTCTTGTCGATTTCGCCGACCGGGATGTTGATCGCGCCCTTGATCGCGCCGGTCGCAAATTCTGCCGGGTTGCGCACGTCGACCACCGTGATCGAGTCGCGGCTCTCCTTCATGACGCGATCGAAGGAAGCAACGGTCACGCTGCCTTTCTCCTTGCCTGGCACAAGTCCGGCGCTCGATGCCTTGGCAGCGGGGGCGGCCGCCGCGGCCGCTACGGCCGGAGCTGGCGTGCCATACATCTTGGTCCATTCCGGCTCGCCTTCCGGATAGGTCTTGATGTTCGTGTAGCCGAGCTTGGCGGCTTTCTCCGCCGCGCCTTCGCTCAGCGTGCACGCCAGGCCGCCACAGAAGAAGACGAGCGGCGTGGCCTTGTCGGCCGGCAGCTTGCTCGCGTTCTGGTCGAACTGGGTGTCCGGGATGCTGATCGCACCGGGGATCGAGTTCTTGTCAAAGAGCCGCGACGGCCGCGCGTCCACGAGGACGACCTTGGCCTTCTCGTCCACGAGCTTCTTCATGTGCGCGGTGGACACCGCGACATGCATGCCCTTGGCCGACCACTCCGGGAAGCCGTTGGTGTACACCTTGACGTTGGTGTAACCGAGCTTCTCGGCCTTCGCTGCGGACTGATGGCTCAGCACGCAGGTCGGACCTTCGCAGTAGAAGATGACGAGCGCCTTCTTGTCCGCGGGCAGCTTGTTCGTCATCTTGTCGAACATGCTGTCCGGGATGCTGATCGCGCCGGGCAGGTGACCCGGGTCGTACAGGCGCGTCGGGCGCGCGTCGACGATCAACACGCCGGCCTTGGGCGGAATCGACACCATGCCCTTCATGTACGGGAAGTCGACCTGATGTTTGTAGTAGGCACCCTGCGCCTGCGCGAGCGGAATCGCGGAGGATGCGGGCGCAGCCGCCGGCGGCGCCATGCCGGTGGTCGAGCAGCCGACCAGAGCGGAGAGGAGCAGGGCGGCAAGAAGAGTGTGCTTGATTCTCATGGTGATTTCCTCTTGAGGGAGTGTGGGAGCGGGTGAGTCAGTGGTTGCGCGAATGCGTCCGGGGTCAGCTGCAGCTGGCCGGCACTTCGCCGTCCTTGGCGCTGCGGATGATGAAGGCGCGCACGTCTTCCATCAGGTCCGCGTCGGAATCGTTGAGGTACTTGGCTGCGGCCTTGTTGGTGTCCTTGACGCTCTCGCGGTACTTCTTGCTCACGAAGTACTTGACCGTCTCCTTGCCCTTGGCGTGCTTGTCGGCCGTGAGGTAGGCGGTCCATTCGGCCTTGGTCTTGCCGATCGGGGCGATGGCTTCCAGCCCCTGTGCGGCGTGGCACGCGGTGCAGACCATCCGGTAGTAGATGCGGCCTTTCTTCCAGTCGCCCTCGGCCTGGGCGGAGAAGGACGTGGCCAGCAGGCCGACGAGCAGGGCGGAGGCGAGGGGAGTGTGCAGTTTCATCATGGTTTCTCTCTCAAAAAAAATGGCAATCGATGGACGTCGTCCCGGGCTAGTGCGGCTCGTCCCAGCCGGTGATCATGGCCTTGAGGTGCGCGCCGATCGTGGGCCCGGCAGTGATCAGGTAGACGTGGGAGATCAGGAAGGCGAGCATCACGAAGGCGCCCGCGGCGTGGAACAGGGCGACCCATTCGAGCGACAGCCAGGTGTGCAGGCTGGTCAGTACCCACTGGTCGTAGAACAGGTACAGCAGGCCCGACACCCAGATGATCGGGCCGATCACGACCAGCATGAACAGGTAGGTCAGGCGCTGCAGCGGGTTGTGCTTGAGGTGCGGCGTGCGCTGGTACGGGTGATCCTCGCCCTTGAAGATTCCCGACGAGTAGAACTGCATCATCTCGCCGACGCGCTTCAGGGTCGGCGCGTATTGCCGCCATTCACCGGTGGCCACGTGCCAGAAGATCGCGAAGATCCACAGGCCGATCAGCGTCCAGGCGGCGATCGTGTGGACGTCGACGGCACGCTCGAAACCGAACAGCCGGTAGCTGCCGTGAACTTCAAAACCGGTGATCAGCAGCGTGATGATCAGTGCGGCCTGTGCCCAGTGCCAGAAGCGCACGAAGGCACGGAAGATGTAGACCTTTTGACTCATGTGGGACTCCGACGGAGGCGCGTCGCTCGTGGCGTGGACGGCAGAAGTGGAGGGAGTGGCAAGGGTGGCGTTCATCATTTCCCCTTGCGCCGCGAGAACAACCGCAGGAAGCCGTGACCGGTGACGCCGAGCAGCGTCAGACCCGCGACGCTCCAGCCCAGCATGTCCAGCCAGCTCTTGGCGCTGTAGCCCGGCATGTAGACGCCGGGAATGCCGGTGAGCCGGCTCGCCTTGCTGTGACAGTCGGCGCAACCCAGGCCCGCGGCCTTGGGCGCCACCATGTGGGTGATCGGCCAGGTCATCTCGGTCGAGACGAAGTCAAACTTGCCGGAGAAGGGCTGCCCGGCCGAGTGCATGCCCACCTCGATCGCCTTTTCCCAATCGAGGTTCTTCCAGTAGCCGGTCGTGTTGGGCGGTGCCGTTTCCGGCTTGACCAGCGTCAGGTTGACCACGTCGTAGGGCTGCTTGCCGCGCATGACCTTGACCGGCCAGATCAGCGACTTGCCGTCCGCGGGGCCGCCTTCGATCCAGTTGACGTTCACCACCTTCGAGGGATCGATCTTGTCTTCGAGCAGGGTGTAGTGGACCGTGCCGTTGAACCAGCGGTATTCGGGAACGACGTTCTCGCCGAGGATGAAGTCACCCTTGCGCGATTCGTAGATGTTGTGTCCCTTCTCGTCCTTCACCGTGACTTGCTTGCCTTCCGCGTCACGCCGCCCGGCCGTCGACCAGTCCCAGCTCATCTTGGTGGCCACGCCACCGCGCGCGAAGGCCGGGATGTGGCAGGTCTGGCAGGCGATCTTGGTGGCGTGGCTGTTCAGCCGCGCGACCTTGTGCGGGTCGTTGCCGTGACAGGACTGGCAGGTCGACGGGTTGCGCTTGCCGGTGCTGCCGCGCACGAGGCGACCCTTGTCGTCCTTGCCGATCGGCGCGTAGCGGCTGCCGGGAACGTCATGGTCCTTGGTCATGTGGCAGGTGGCGCACTTGAAGTCGAGCCCCAGCGCGTCCATGTGCACATCGAGCTTCGCCTCGGGCGCAGCCAGCGAGCTGTCCATGTCGCCGTGCTTGACGCCGTCGCCGCCGCCGCCGAAGAAGTGGCAGGCACCGCAGGTGTCACGGCTCGTCTTGCCGACCTTCTGCGCGACCTTTCTCAGGTCCACCGGTTTGATCATCTTCCCCGAGCCGGGAGGAAACTCCATCGCACGCGCGACAACCTCGCCACCCATTCCCGGCTGCTTGCGATACAGGCCCGTGGTGTCGTGGCACACGACGCAATCGACGTTCTCCTGCTTGGTGAAGTCGTATTCCTTTTCCTTCCACCCGTAGCCCACGTGGCAGGTCGTGCAGTACGCCTGGTTGGATTCGATCGACAGGCAGAAGTTGTTCAGGACGTTCTTCTTGCCCAGCTTCTGCTTGGTGGCCTTGTTCTCGAACTCCCAGGTCCAATGGGTGGTCTTCATCACCTGTTGCGCCGCGTTGCTGTGGCACTGCAGGCACGCCTTGGTGAGTTCGGGGCCTGAGGCGAAGTCCTGCTGCAACTCCTTGAACTTGCTGTGGTCGGCGGTGGAGGCGAGCGCCGCGGTGCCCACGAGCGCCAGGCAACTGGCGACGAAGCATGCGGACATCCAGTGGAAAAACGGGGTGCGCATCAGGAAATCTCCGGGGCGGCAAGGCCCAATTAGCGGGTGAAGCAACACTTATATACAGTTAACGTCGTTCAGGCACGATTAATCTAGCACACTCTGGGGAGTATGCAAAATAGACTCGGTGGAGTATGCGAAACGGGGCGGATTTACCGTTGCGGCAGTGCAACGGAAAGGCGTGGCAGCCGGCGGTTTGCGGACTTCGGACTGGCCGTTGATGCGTCCCCGCGTTCATGCGAGACTGAAGAAATCCGGACGGGACGCGCACGGAGGAAACACGTGGCAACGCAACTCGACTGGTACGTCGACTTCATTTCGCCGTACCCCTACATCCAGATGCACCGATTCGCGGTGCTCCCGGCCGATGTCGTCGTTCTACCGCGGCCGGTGCTCTTCGCGGCCCTGCTCAAGCACTGGGGGCACAAGGGGCCGGTCGAGATTCCGCCGAAGCGCGCGTTCTTCTTTCGCTATCTGATGTGGCTGGCCGAGCGCGACGGAATCCCTTTCGCGATGCCGCCCGTGCATCCCTTCCATCCGCTGCGGGCGCTGCGCCTGGCGATCGCGCTGGGTTCGGGACGGGAAGTGGTCGAGCAGATCCTGCGCTTCATCTGGGGCGAGGGCCGGGGCACCGAGACGCCGGAGGACTGGAGCGAGCTGACCGGGCGCTTCGGGATTGGGCCCGATGAAGCCGACGCGGCGATCCAGCGCCCGGAAGTGAAGGAGGCGCTGCGCACGAACACCGATACGGCGATCGCCGCCGGCGTGTTCGGCGTGCCGACGGTGGGCCTGGGTGGAGAGCTGTTCTGGGGCGCGGACGCCACCGATTTCGTCGTCGCGTGCCTGCGCGACTCCGCGCTGCTGGGGCGGCTCGATCGGCAGGTGGCGCGCTTGCCGGCGCCTTAGGCGCCGGTCAGGATCCTATCCGCCGCTCACGCGACCTTGTTGTAGATCCAAGCGAAGATCGCCCCCGCGATCGCCCCGTCGACCAGCCCGTAGAGTGCGCCGATGATCGCGCCGCCGACACCGCTGGCGCTGCGCATCCCCGGGTAGAGCGACGCGACCAGGTCCAGGAAGGCGGCTCCATAGGTGGGCCAGACCATGTTGGCGAGAGCAACGATAAGGATGCAGACGCCCCACACGACACCCAAAGCGATCGCGAGACCTTTGATGCTCATCTTCATGCCGACCTCCGCAGATTGGTTTTCATGCGGGCTTCAGCATAGGCCGGTGGTGCCGGGAAGTCCATGGGTGCGGCCGTTCGCCACGACAAGGGCGGGCGGCCCCGGGCTCAGTCCTCCCGTTCCATCTGGTCCCAGGTGACGGTGGTGATGCCGCCGAGCACGCCGCGCGCCTTCACCAGCGCACCCGCCTTGAGTCCGGCGAAGAAGGCCGCGCTGCCGATCGGCGCGTCGTTGATGTCCTTGAAGTCGTTGAACGCAACGCTGCTCGTGTCGACCACGCGGCCCAGAATCGTGAGGTTCGGTGCCGCGAATGCCGAAACCGGACCCTGCAGGATCACGCGGGTGTCGGACGTCGCCGAGCGACGTTCCAGTTCCATCGCCGTCACCGCGTTGCCGGTGCCGGAACGGCCGCGGATGCGCAGATGGTTCGGCATGCTGAGCCCGGAGAGCGAAGCGACGTTCTTGAACTCGGTGAGCGAACTCACCTTCACGTTGATGCCGGGCAATCCGGCCAGCGTGAGGGTGCCGCCGGCCACGTCGATGCTTGCCACGTCGCCTTCGAGCCGGACATTGTCGCGGAACGAAACCTTGGTGGCGCTCAGCACGCCGGCACTCAACACGCCCTCGACCTCGAGCTTCACGCCCACGGTGATCTCACCGGCAACGCCGCCCTCGAAACGCGTGCTCCCGGAGGTGACCACCGCCTGGTTGCCGAGCTTGAAGCTCGCGCTGGTGCCGCTGGCGACAAAGCCCTCCACCTCCGCATTGGGGGCATCGGCTACGCGCAGCCCACCCGGCTCGACCTTGCTCACGGAACTGAGCGTGCCGCACACCGGGTTGCCGGCGCACGCGAGACCCTTGACTTCCACCTGCAGCCCGTTCCACGAACCGCCCGGCATGTCGCTGGTCACGGCGCCGGCGTAGCTGACCGTCAGCGTGCCGAGCACGAAGGTGCGCGCGCCCGTGTCGTGGCTCTTGACGAGGCCCTTCACCGCGAAGGGCGGCGTCGGCAAGGTGGTCTTGCGCTCGATGAAGCCCGCGGCGACGATGCCGTCGGCCACGACCAGGCCGTGGACTTCGACGAACTCGCCGGCCACCGGAACGATGCCGTTCTCGAAGCGCGTCTGGTCGTCGATGCGTACCGTCTGCCCCATCACCACCATCCGGTTGGCATCAAGCACCTGCTCGACGCGGCCCTTGATGGCGCCGTCCACCGTGATCGCGTTCGCCGTGGCGCCGGAGATCGAGCCGTCGACGCGCACGATCATTCCCTGGCGCAGATCGCTCTCGAGGTGCAGGGTGTCGTCGATGCGGATTTCGGCGCTGCCGGACTTGAACTCGACGCCGTTGACGAACACGCTGCCGAAGCCCGTGATGGTGCCGAACGACACCCCCGCCGTGGCCCCGGTGCCGCCGATTCCGCCACCTCCACCACCGCCACAAGCCGAGAGGGCGAGCGTCGCCACCGTTGCGAGCAATGCACCGATCGTTCCGAGTCTCATGTCAATTCTCCTTCGCTTCCGTTGGGTCCAGGGCTTCTTCGAAGTAGAAGACACCCACTCCGACGCGCGCGCGCGATGCTGACGCCGCGTCACCTGATTCTTCGCTGTCGTGTGCAGAAAGCCACTTGTCGAGCCGCTCGAGAAGCAGCTGCGCCTGCGTGGTGCTGAGCTTGCGAAACTCCGGCAGCACCTCGGCCGGAATGCTGTGGTACATGACCTTGCGCTGAAAGCGCGGATCGGTGGCGCCGTGCTCGATGTTGTGGTCGATCGTGTCGATCAGGTCCGCGACGTCCGCGCCGAGGATGCCGAGCTTGTCCACCACGCTGCGCTGGGGCACGAAGGCGCGCGCGACGAGTTCGAGGCGCTCGTCGTCGCGGCGGCGCACTGCTCCGACCCGCAGTAGTTCATCGAGCACCGCGCGCACCGGCATGTCGCCACTGTGGCGCTTGACCAGGTCGGCGAAACTCCTGGTGCCCTCATCCGCGGGAAGGGCGCGGGGTTCGCCGCGCGCATCGAGGAATTCCGGGTCGCGCGTCCACGCGGTGAGCACCCGGGCGGCGCGATTGTAGTGTTCGCGCTCGGCCACGGCGGCCTCCGGCGGCGCGCCGAGCAGACGCTGCACTTCCTTGCGGGTGAGGCCCGAGAGGATGGAAACGCGCGAGATCGAGGCCTTCTTGCCCGGGATGCCGAAATCGCGGATCGCCACGTCGACGTAGGCGCGTTTGGCGAGTTCCGCGAGCGCGCTGAACGACACGTTGTGGCGCAGGAGCACACGAACCAACGGCCGCAACAGGTGCGAGATGGCACGGTACAGTGCTTGCTGGGCTCGGGCGTCGTCCTTCATAAATGGGAATATTATCCCAAATTACGAAGATGTCAAGCTTGTCCCTTTTCGCACGCGGTTGCCGCCGGCAGCGAAGCGAGTTGCCGCGCCGCCGCATTGCCGACCCCCACCAGCGCCGCCGGCGCGCCGTCCACGCCTGCGTCGGGGGTGCGCAGCAGGCGCAGGCCGATCCAGCACAGATAGCCGATGCCGCACCATTGCAGCGCCCCGAACGCCAGCGGGTACGCATGCAGCAGCGCGGCCAGCCCGAGCACCGCGCCGATCATGTAGACGAGATCTCCGAGCAGCGTGCCGCCGACCGCCGCGAGCCCCGCGCCGATCCCGTTGCGGGCCGTCGCGTTGAGAATGGCCAGCGTGCCCGGTCCGGGCACCAGCTGGAACACGAGCACCGCCGCGATGAAGCTCGCGTAATTCTGGATGTCGAACATGGGTCGGGCGTGCGAAGGGTTTCGGCGCGCGGGGGAATCAGGCCTGCGCCGCGCGCAGGAGCTTTCCCGTGGACAGGTAGTGATTGATCCGGCTCTCCCAGTCGCGCATGAACTGGCGATAGTGCTCCTCGGTGAAGGACTCGATGAAGGCGTCGCCCTCCGGTCCGAGACTCGTGTGCGAGTAGGTGATCTCCGCCAGCGAGCCGCCGGCACGCGGGCGCAACTGGATCTGCAGTTTGCAGGCCGTGACGCCCGGGGTGATCTTGAGCATTTCCACCCGTCCCGCTTCCGCTTCGTGCCGGGTGATGTACCAGATCGCGTTGTGGGGGATCGCCGTGGTGAGAAAGACGCAGTCCGGCTCGGCGAGTCCGGTTTCGCTCAGCACGAGAAGAGGATTCCAACCCTCGATCCAGTCCGCTTCGCGCACCGGGCACAGCAGCGGGAAGATCCGTGCCGGGTCGGCCACCAGATCCTGCGTGTAGGTGCGGGTGACGCGGTTGGGTTGCGCGACTTTCATGGTGCCGCCCAATCTACACCAAGCCCGCGCCACGTTGGGGAAGCGATGCCGGCGGACAAGAAAAAACCGCAGCCGCTGCCCAGCCTTTCGCCTTAGGTGTTGAAAATCCGGGTTAGTCGTGTTCGCTGCGCAGGAACGCGCCGGCCATCACGAGCTGGTCAGCCCGCGAGATTCCGAGACGGGAGGCTTCTTGGCGCCAGTCGGAGACGATGCGCACGACCTCGTCGACAATGGCTTCGCCCCGCAGCCCCGTGAGCCCGTAGTAGTCGAGGGTCGACAACACCGCGCCGAGATCCGGCCTGCGGCTGGAATCGTCGATGCAGAGCACATGCTCGTCTTTATCGATAATGGGGTTGATGTCAAAGGCCGGCGACAGCCGCCAGCCCCTTTCTGTGAGCAGAAAGCCGTGGTTGCGCAGGTGATCGTCACGGTTTCCGACCGCCACGAAGAACGCGACTCGGCGATACAACTGCTCGAGGTCGCGCGTGACGTGATTCGGATCTCCGTTTCGGCGCAGGAACTCAGCGAGTTCCAGGTAACTCGTACCCTCGCTTTGGTCCTTGCGCAGCATCGTCATTGCCGAGGCGTAGAAGCGCCGCTTGCCTTGCGCCCGGTCGAATCGTTGCACGCAGAACGTGTGGAAGTCGTTGTTCAGCCGCACCACCCGGGCTGGCGGCACGCTCACGCCGGCGCGCTCGGCGAGTTGGTGGACGACGTACTCCCAGCCCCCGATGTCTCGATCGTCGCCTCGGGACGGGAACTTGCCGATCCACGCCGTGCCGTCTGACTCGGTGAAACTCGCCTTGGGGCGCGCGCCACCCAGAGACGCCCCCGGCGCGACCAGAACGGCGAGCCACTGGCGCAACGCCTCGAGGTCATCGATGCGCTTGTCGGTCAGCTCGATGGCGACCGCCTCGAGTTCACCCAGATTGGTGACCGGCGGGGCGGCAAGCCTCTCGGCAGCCAGAAAGGGATCGCTTCCCTCCAGACGGAAGCGAAGCGCTCCCTGTCGCGCGTAGTCCTGCACGCCGATCAGGTAGTCCCACGCATAGAGCGTACGGGGCGCGCGATCCTCGTCCCGTGCCTGCAGGCCCTCGCGCCGCTTCATCAGCGTCTGGCCCCAGCGATCAGGCGACGAATCCAGAAAGATGCCGAAATTACCTTGTTCGGAATTCGGAAAGAAAGCTTGCGCGTCCAGGGAGAGGTCTGGATCGAGCGCGAAAGCGTGCTCGGTGCGCAGCCATTGCGGGTCATACTGGAAGCGCACCTGACCCCGATCGTGAAAGAGCGTGCCGACCCGGCTCGCCGGCCAAAGCTCACAGTCGAGCCATACCTCCAGTGCAGCCGGTCGCCGCTTCACGGCTCGAGCTCAAGATCTTGCAGCCGCCGGCCCAGCCGATCGTCCGCGGCGACGGCGTCGAAGTCAGCGTCCAATCCCAGCACCGCGAGCACGCGCAGGTAGGTTGCGAGCGTCGC
The DNA here is from genome assembly GCA_024637155.1 of Burkholderiaceae bacterium. Classification (GTDB taxonomy): domain Bacteria; phylum Pseudomonadota; class Gammaproteobacteria; order Burkholderiales; family Burkholderiaceae_E; genus JAGXFR01. Next base: position 19,706 of record JAGXFR010000024.1, read on the forward strand.
CACGCCCGCGCCAGATTCAACTTTGTAGAGCGTCGTGCGCGAAACGCCTGCGCGCGCCGCCACGGTCACCATGCTCAGGCGGCGGCGGCGGCGCGCGAGCCGAATCCGCTCACCCATGGCGGTAAGCCGACGCTGCTCTTGCGGGAAGATGACGGGTGCTTTGCTGGGCATGATGTATTCCAATATAGACAATAACTGTTGTTTTTGTCCAGAATAGACTGCATTATGGGTGTCGTCGGCAGAATTCACAAGAACACCGGCCAGCCTCGATTCTGCTTCACCGTGACGCTTTGGGCAGTCGGGCAAAGGGGTGTGCCTTGCCCCGATGGATGAAGAACGCGCGGCTCTACAGGCGCGACGCAGAGCCGTCGGAACGACGGGGAAGCCACATCAAGCAGGCGTAGGCACGCCCCTGACGCAGCAGAGCGGCGTCAAGGGTGAGCGCAATCTGATCAAATCAGCGCAGGGCGGGGACCACGGCGGAAGCCAGCACCGTATTCTCGCGGAAGGTCGGGCACTTCTCACCGCAGGCGACGATGGTGGTGATGTCGTGCCCGAGCACGACGCGCACGTCGACGGAGCCGCTTCTGCCGAGATTGCCCGCGATTGCGGTGTCACCCGGCAGCTGCTGGGCGACGGCGCGCGCGGCGTCGCGATAACCCGGGCGGTAGAACACCGTGGTGATCGGGTTCTTGAAGGGCCGGGCGTTGGTCAGACGCGTATCCGTGTCCATGCCGCGCGAACGCAGCCAGCCGCGGATCCAGGAAGCCATGCCGTTCACGCCGTTGCCGTTGGCGATCTCGACGCGTGCATGCACTTGCGCGAGGCTGGCGCTCGAGGGCATGGTGGCGCGTGCCGCAGCGGGTGCCGCGATCGGCGCGGGCGCCGGCGGCGCATCGGACCGGGCCGGGGTCGGCGGCGGTGCCAGCTCGGCCCGCACGATCAGCGCGGGTCGCGGCGCCGGTGCGGCCGGTGCGGCCGGAGCGACAGGCGGAGCCAATGCGACGGGCGGAGCCGGAGCGACAGGCGGAGCCGATGCGACAGGCGGAGCCGATGCGACGGGCGGAGCCGATGCGACGGGCGCCGGAGCCGGCGGGGCCGCAGCGATCGGCGCGGTGCGCACCGGAGGGTCGAAGGCGATCGTCGCAGGTTGCGCCGCGGGCGCGAGGGCCGGCGGGGCCGAGGCGATCGGTGCAGTGCGGGTCGGCGGGTCGAAGGTCACGATCAGTGCGGGTTGCGCAATGGGCTGCATGACCGGCTGAGTCGCGGGCACGGAGGGCGCGGCCGATGAAATCGGCGCGGTGCGCACGGCTGGCTCGAAGGACACGGCCATCGCGGGTTGCGTGACGGAAATCTGGGACATCGCCGGAGCGCTCTGCGCCTGCCCGACCGGGCTCCCGGCAACCGGCAGCGTGGCCAGTTGCAGCGGTTGCGCGTTGGGCTCGGTCTGCAAGCCGCGCGGAGCGACCGCGGCGGGCGCGGGAACTTGCGGCACGTCGATCGCAACTTGCGGAGCAATCGTTGGCGACGCGACGGGTGCGGACTCCGCAGCAGCGATCGCGGCTGCTGCCACGGGCGCGGCCGGGGTCGCCGCGGCAACAGTAGGCTCCGCGGCAACCCGTTCCAGATTGACCTTGGCCAAATGGTGGCTCGGATCCACGGCCAACGCATTGCGCAGGACGGTGCCCGCCTCGTCATGCTGCCCGTTCAACTGCAGCGCATAGCCGAGATTGTTCATCAGCTGCGCGCTCCAGGGCGCGACCGTCACCGCGTGGCGCAGAATCGCCACCGACTGCGCATAGCGGCCCATCCCCGCCTCGGCCATCGCGAACGCGTTGAGGATCTCGACATCGTTCGGAGCGGCAACCGCGGCGTTGCGCCAGGCGTCGCGCGCCTCGCGCCAGCGTCGCTCGCCCTCGTAGCGGCGCGCCAGCGCCACGTAGCCACGATCGACGCTGACTCCGGAGTGCGCGACCCGGAGATTCGGTTCGACCTTCCAGCTGTTGGGCGTCGACGGCGCGGCGCAGCCGGTCAGGCCCGTGACGAGCGCGAGAACGGCCGGTGCGATGTTGCGCGAGCGGGTGGTGTTGGTTTTCATGATGTTTCCCCCATTCAGTTCCCGCCGGCCAAGCCCGGCAGCAGCACGCGATAGATCTGGATCATCGCGGGCCCCATCAGCACGAGCAGCAGGGACGGGAAAATGCAGAAGATGAGCGGGAACAGCAGCTTCAGCGCGATCTTGGCTGCGGCCTCCTCGGCGCGTTGTTTCCGCCGCGTGCGCAGCATGTCGGAGTGAACGCGCAGCGAAGCGGCAATGCTGGTTCCAAAGCGCTCGGCCTGGGTGATCATCGTCACGAAGCCGTCCACTTCCTCGACCCCGGTGCGAATCGCCAGGTTGCGCAGCGCGTGTTCCCGGTCGGCGCCCGCGCGCAATTCCAGGTTGACCATGCGCATTTCTTCGGCGAGCGCCGGGCTCTTGAGCTGCAGGTCCTCGGCCACGCGCATCATCGCCGACTCGGTGCCCAGCCCGGCTTCGACGCAGACCGTCATCAGGTCCAGCGCGTCCGGAAAGGTCTCGAAGATCTCGCGCTGCCGCACCATCACGAGGCGCGCCAGCACCATATTCGGTATGTAGTAGCCGATCGCCGCAAGGATCAACAGTGCGAGCAGCAGGTTGTTTCCTTTGAGCGGCGATGCGGACAATGCCGACAGCACAAACCCGGCCATCGGCAGGCCGAGGGTGAGGAGCGACTTGATGCCGAAGAAGGCTGCGGGCGCCGCCGGACCGCGAATGCCGGCGTGGACGAAGCGCAGTCGCATGTTCGACTGCTCGAAGCCCTCCCCGGGCATCGAGAGCTTGCTGACCGGATGCGTAACCCGGCTGACCCAGTGCAGCAATCGGTTGGAGAGCCCGGGCTGCGGGGCTGCCTCGTCGCTTCCGAACTCCACGAGACGCCGGCGCGCGGCTTCCGGGCGCAGCAGGGTCGAGAAACCCAGATAGCCGGCAACCACGGCAATGAAAATCAGCGCGAGAAAGGAGAACTGGAACGAGGTCATCTCTGTGCCCTCCTCATACCCGGATGCGGATGATGCTGCGCATCCAAAGCATCCCCAGGATCATCAGGAACAGCGCGCCGCCGACCATATAGAGGCCGGCGGGATCGGTCCACAGCACTTTCATGAAGTCGGGGTTGACGAGATTGACCACCAGCGCGACGCCGAAGGGCAGTGCGGTCAGGATGACGGCCGACAGGCGACCCTCGGCAGAAAGCGTACGCACCTCACCGAGCAGCGTGAGGCGCGCGCGCACGATGCTCGAAATCTTGTCGAGCAGTTCCGCGAGATTTCCGCCAGCTTCGCGCTGGATCATCACGGCCACGACGAAATAGCTGACGTCGGGGATCGGTACGCGGTTCGCCAGATTGACCAGCGCGTCGTTCGTCGGCACGCCGTAGTTCATCTCGTCGAACAGGATGCGGAAATCGGTCCCCAGCGGGGTGGGCATCTCGTCTCCGACCATCTTGATCGCAGAAGGAAAGGCGTGTCCTGCGCGCATCGCGCGACCCATCAGGTCGAGCGCCTCGGGAAACTGGCGCTCGATCTTCTCGATGCGCTGGCGCCGGCGAAAGCTCACGCGCCACCAGGGCAGAATCGCCAAACCGAGCCCCAGAGCCAGGCCGAAGATCGCCGGCTTGCCGAGCATTCCGGGCAGGAAGAACCCGATCGCGCCCAGCAGAAGCGACATCAGGATCAGTTCAACCGGGGAAACCTCCATCGCCGACGCATCAACATAGCGCTTCATGCGCTGGCCGATTCCAAGGCTTGCGAACAGTGCGTTCAATCGCGGGAAGCGGCTCTGCGCACGCGCCCGCTCGATGCTCGCGGTGGTAACCGTCTCTCCGGAGAGCGCGTCGAGACGGCGCGCGATGCGCTTGGCCTCGGGACTGCGGTGCGAAGCCCAGATGTTGTAGAGCCCCTCGAGCGTCAGCACCACCGCGAGGAAGGCGATCACCGCGAAGAGAGCAAATCCCATGTCCATGGCGGGTCTCCTCCTCAGGCCGATTTCCGATGCGGCGCGAAGAGGGTTTGCGGCAAGTCGATGCCGCGCGTCACCAGCAGGTCGAAGCAGCGCGGCCGCACGCCTGTGGCGGTGAAGTAACCCTGAACCGCGCCGGTGGGGCCAACCCCCGTCTGATGGAAAACAAAGATCTCCTGCATGGTCACCGTGTCGCCTTCCATGCCGGTGATCTCCTGGATGCTGAGCAGCTTGCGCGTGCCGTCGCTCAGACGACTGACCTGGATGACCACGTTGATCGCCGAGGCGATCTGGCTGCGCGCCGCCTTCGCCGGCAGGTCCACGCCCACCATGGCGATCATGCTTTCCAACCGTGCCAGCGCGTCGCGCGGCGTATTGGCGTGGACGGTCGTCATCGAACCATCGTGCCCGGTGTTCATGGCCTGAAGCATGTCCAGCGCTTCGGGGCCGCGCGCCTCGCCGAGGATGATTCGATCGGGCCGCATGCGCAGCGCGTTGCGCACCAACGCGCGCTGCGCCACTTCGCCGCGCCCTTCGATGTTCGGGGGCCGCGTTTCGAGGCGCACCACGTGGGGCTGCTGCAACTGCAGTTCCGCCGCATCCTCGATGGTCACGATGCGTTCTTCCGCGGGAATGTATCCGCTGAGGATATTGAGCAGGGTCGTCTTGCCGGAACCCGTGCCCCCCGATATCAGGATATTCACCTTGGCTTTCGCGAGCGCACCGATGAACTGCGCCATCTCCTGCGAGAGCGTGTGATAGGCGAGCAGGTTCTCCATCAGCAGCGGCACGGTGGCGAAGCGCCGGATCGAGAGGATGGGTCCGTCGATCGACAGCGGCGGAATGATCGCGTTGACACGCGAACCGTCCGGCAGGCGGGCATCGACCATCGGGCTGGATTCATCAATGCGGCGCCCGACGCGCGAGACGATCTTGTCGATGATCTTCATCAGGTGATCGTCATCGGCAAACACGACGTCGGTGATCTCGAGCCGCCCCAGGCGCTCGACATAGACCTTGCGGTGCGTGTTGACGAGAATGTCCGACACGCTCGGGTCCGCCAGCAGCGGTTCCAGCGGACCGAAGCCCAGCATCTCGTACTGGATGTCGCGCACGAGGGTGCGGCGCTCGCCCGCATTGAGCACCAGGTTTTCTTCGATGAGCAGGCGCTCGACCATCTGGCGCAGCTCTTCCTTGAGGTTCTCCGGGGAGAGCTTTTCCATCGCCTCCAGGTCGAGCCGGCCCAGCAGCACCCGATGAATGTGCGCCTTGGTGTCCTGGTAGCCGTGGCCCGGGGTCACCGTCGTGGCCGGTTCCGCTTCGGCTGCGGTCGAATACCCTTGGGTGGCGGCGCCCAGTCGCTCGCGCAGACTCATGAAATGCCTCTCATTGTGGACTCCGATGGAACAGGCCGGTCAGCCAGCCGCGGGATTTCCCCACGGGCGCCGGGGCGATCTCTTTCGCCAGATCGCGCAGCGCCTTGGCAATCGTGGTGCGCGGGGCGATGCGCTCCACCGGCACGCCCTGGTTGACCGATGCCGCCACGGCTTCATAGTGGTTGGGCAGCGTGATCACGTGCTCGATGGCGAGCGTCTTCTTCAGGTCGTCAACGGTGAACTGGCCGTCCTTCTCGTGCCGGTTAACGACCCAGTGGATCTTCTGCGGCGGGTAGTCGAGCGAGCGGAAGACGTTGCGCAGGCGCTTGCCATCGCGGATGAAGGGCAAGGTCAACTGCAGCACTGCAAAAATCTCGTCGGCGTTGTCCAGCGCCTGCAGCGAAACCGCGCTCAGCGAACGGCCGACGTCGAGCACCACGAAGTCGAACATCTCGCGTGCCTGCCGAATGATCTGGCGCACATGCTCGGGCGTTACATCGGCCACGCGGGCAGGGTCCTCCGGCGCTGCCAGCACCCACAGTCCCGGCGCCACCTGGCTCATCGAGGAGCGCAACAAGTCCGCGTCGAGCCGGCCGATGTTGCGCGCCACATCCGCCACGTTGCTCAACGGCGTCTCGCTGCTCACGAAGAGCGCCGCGTCGCCGAACTGCAGGTTCAGGTCGATCAAGGCCACGTTCCGCTGACCACCCTCCGTCAGCAAGTGTGACAGGTTCGCCGCCACGAAGGTGGCACCGCTGCCGCCCTTGCACGAGACGAATGCGAGCACCTTGCTGTTCTGCGCGGGTCGCGTCGTGTCCAATTGGGCACGCTTGCGTGCCTGGCGACGCAGCGCGGTGAGAACGTCGGCCGGAGCTGCGGGCGCAGGCAGCACCTCGCGCACGCCGGCGCGCATCGCGCGCAGCAGGAAATCGGGGCTCGGCTCGTTGCCCACGACGACATAGTCGATCTCCGGGTGAGCGCTGGCGAGCGCCTCGAGGGCCAGGAAATCCTTGGGGGTGGTCGTCTCCACCAGCAGCATCTCGGGGATCATGCCGTTCATCAGCACATTTGCTGCAGGCAAGGCGGTCGTGACGATCGTGACATCGAACGCACTTTCGCCGCGCAGCGCCGTGCCCCACGTCCGGGCGTTGTCCTCATTGGGCGTAACGAGCGTAATTTTCACGCTTGGCAAACCTCGTTGGCGGTGTTGTACATCCCGTCCTGGCTCAACCGCCGCCACCACCGACGCCGATGTTGATCACGTTGGTCGGCGGTGGGCTGCGGTAGCTCTCACCGAGGCGATCCATTGCATCACGCGTGTTGCGCCCGTCGCTCGCCGGGATGGTCTGGGCATTGCGCACGGGCGCCTGTGCGTCGATCAGTTGCTGCGCCTGCAGGATGCGCACGCGCTCGCCGAACTGAGCGTCCCATTCAGGCGACCCGCTCGCGACGAGGGGGGCGGCGCAACCGCCCAGCAGCGCCGGCAAAGCGGTGATGACCAAAACGAGCTTGAGGTGGCGCATCATTTCTTCTCCCTGTCGAAACCGCCCATCGCGGCGGGGTCGCGACCCGGCGCGGCGTCGCTGCGCTGCCCTTCGGTCTTGCCCTCGAGCATCAGATCCTTGCGCGTTGGCGGCACGTAACCGTCGGTGGGCAGGCTGTAGCCCGGCGGCAACGGCTTCACGAGCCGCGGCGTGATCACGAACACCAGTTCCGAGCGATCGGTCTGAAACTCGGTGCTGCGGAACAGCGCGCCGATCACCGGCAGTTCGCCCAGGAACGGGAAAGCCTTCACGCTTGTGGTGGTGTTGTTCTTGATCAGTCCGCCGATGGCGAAGCTCTGGCCGTCCATCAACTGCACGGTGGTTTCCGCCTTGCGTGAGGTGAACGACGGCAGGACGGCAGTGGCCGAGACACCCGAGGCCACGATGCCGATGCCCTCGCGATTCAACTCCGAGACCTCGTTGCGCACGCGCAGGTTGATGCGTCCGTTGCCCAGCACGGTGGGCGTGAACTTGACCGAGACGCCGAACTCCTTCTCTTCGAGGGTAACTTCGCGTCCGCCGGCGTTGTTTGTCGAGGACACCGGAATGAAGATCTTGCCGCCAGCGAGGAAACTGCCGGTCTGGCCGCTGATCGCCATGATGGTGGGTTCGGCCAGTACCTTGATGAGCCCGTCGTCCTTTTGCGCATCGAGCGTCAGGGAAGTGCCGCTGGCCGTGCGCCGCGCCGCGCCCACCGCCGCGTTGCCGCCGGTGAGGAAATCGGCGAGCAGGCTGTAGGTCCAACTGCCGTTGGTCCGCGAGCCGAAGAATTGCACGCCGAGCTTGTCGATCAGCGCCTTGGACACCTCGGCCACCTTGACTTCGAGCATCACCTGTTGCGGCGCGCCCACTTCGAGCATGTTGACGATGCGCTGGTTGCGCCCACTGCCGCTCTCTCCGCCCCCGCGCACGTACGCGTTGGCCAGATCGGTCACCCGGGTCAGCGCCTCGCTGTCGGAGACCATGCCCGAGAGCACGATCGAGTCAAAGGCCGGCGTGATCCGGATTTCCTTCTCGGCGGGCAGCAACTGGCCGAGCAGGGCCAGCAGCGCCGTGGTGTCCATCCCGACCACCACGTCGAATGCGGTGCAGACGCCGTTGCGGTCCATCATCACCACGTTCGTCGATCCGATGGACTTGCCGAGCAGGTAGATCTCGGTGGGCGCCAGCAGCAGCACGTCGACCTCGGCCACGCCCGGGCGCGTGTCGACGGGCGGCTTCTTGACGCCTTCTTCTTTCTTCGTGTCGGGGGTCTCTGCCGGACGCGCGGCGCGCGCGTTCTCCGGATTTCCGAGCAGAATGCGCAACACGGGCGAGTTGGGCCGCATCACGGTTGTCTTGCCGACCGGGATGTGCACCACGGGTGCGATGTCGACGCGCGAGCACAGCGGGAGGCTGGATTGCGGGGTTATGGTCGGTGCCGCTGCCTGCATCGGTGCAGGTGCCGCCGCCGGGGGAGCTGCCGGAGCAGCCTTACCATGCCGTGCCGCGATGGCGCCGGGTGCCGACAGTGCGAGGGCCGCGGCGAGTGCCAGGCGGGCGACGTCGATTGTTGTTTTTTGCCAGAACATCTGCGACCTCCGGGTCGAGGGTTGCGGGCGATCGATCAGAAACATTCGGTGACCTTGTTCAGACCGCGGATGACATCCACACATACCTGCGGTTTCGGCGGTGGCGCGACGACGATTGCGACCGGCGCAGGCGCGGGGGCAACGGTGGGCGGCGGAATCACCCGCCTCGCACGAACGGCGGTGCGCACCGGCGCGGGTTTGGGCGCTTCTGGCGCCGCTCTGAGGCCCAGCAGCTCGGCCTTGGTTGCACCCGTCGTCGTCGTCGCGCTCTTCTGATCGGTCTGATTGCGCAGCACCAGCGAGAGGGTGCCGACGCTGCGCGCCAGATCCAGCAACTCCGCGTCCTCGGGCGTGACCTCCAGCGTTACGGCAGTCACCACCTTGGGTTTGGTGGAATCGCGGTCGGCCTCCTGCGCGACCGCCAGCACCAGGATGCGCTCAAGCACGATCTTCGAGATCGAGCGGTCGCGGTCGCGGCTGCCACGCTGGGATTCATCCTCCTGCGTGTTCACCATCACATCGACGTAGGTTCCGGGGAGCGCAAAACCCGCCACGCCGATCACGTCATTGACGCGCACGGTGATCGCGCGCTTGCCTTCCGGGACGACGGCCGACAGCCCGCCTTTGGTGCCGACGGGCGCCAGTCGCGTTTCGGTGAGCGGCTCGCCGCGCTGCATCGAGACCAGCACGACGCGACCGACCAGCTTGTCCGGCTCGGTGAATGCGCCAGTCGGAACGCTTCCTCGCGGCCACTCGGCCATGCGGATCATCTCGGGGGAGACGCGACCGCCGAGTTCGATATCGACGTTGGCCACCGCAATGCGCCCCGCTTCGCTGGTTTGCGAGTCCATCCAGCGCGTGCCGAGATACACCGCAGCGAGGCCGGCGAGGATGGCGACGAACAGCATCAGGATGCCACGAGATCTCATGTCCGACTCCCAGATTCAGAGGCTGTTTCGATCAGCGCCTCGTTGCCGAAATAGGTGCGCCAGGCCCAGTCTAGCAACTCGGGCGACAGTTCTGCCGTGATCCCCATGAAGCGGGCACGGCTGGCGATGAGGTGCAGCAGATCCCGCGGATAGCACGCGAGCAGCGCGCGGCCCTGCGGTGCATGATAGTCGCGCAACAACTTGCGGAACGCCACCTCGTCATGTTCGATGCCCTCCGCAGCGCAGGCGCGCTCGAAAATCTGAGCGTACTCGTCCTGCGACACCGCGTCGACCGCGATCTTGTGTCCCAGGCGGCGCAGGAAGGCCGCATCTTCGAGCTGGGCGGGGCGCAGGTTCGAGGCAAACACCAGCACCATGTCGAAGGGAATCGTGAACTTGCCGCCGTTGCGCAGCATCAGGTGATCGTGGCGCCGGTCCATCGGGACAATCCAGCGGTTCATCAACTGGTGCGGCGTGATGACCTGACGGCCGAGGTCGTCGACGATGAACAGGCCGTTGTTCGCCTTGAAGTGGGGCGGCGCCTCGTAGTACCCGGCGCGGTGGTCGAAGCTCAGGTCCAGCATTTCCAGCGTGAGCTCGCCGCCGGAGACCACGCACGGCCGCTCGCACAGCACCCAGCGCGCGTCGGGGCGCTGGCGGTTGTCGAGCGCGGCCTGCGTCGTTTCGCCCGTAGCAATCGGGTGATGGTACTGGGCGTCGAAAAGACGAATCACCTCGCCGTGAACGAAGATCGCGTGCGGCACGGCGATCGCGCCGGTGACCAGGCGGTGCATCAGTTCCGCGAGGTAGGTCTTGCCGGAGCCCGCCGGACCGTAGAGCAGCAGCGGGCGCCCCGAATTGACGGCTGTCCCGACCAGATCGAGCAGTTGGCCGGGAATGATCTGGTCGGCGAAGGCCGCACGCACCTGGTCGACCGTAATCGCCTGCTTGGTCACCGACTGGGCGCGCACGCGCTCGGTGTAGACGTCCAGCGGCACGGGCGCCGCGCCGACGTAGGAACTGCGCGTCAGCCAGTCGATGGCGCGCGCGCGCCCGGCCTGCGTCAGGTCGAACTCGACGTCGGCTTCGTGCTGGCCGCGGCGCGTGACTTCGAGCAGCATCTCGCGCCGCATGAACTGGCAAATGCCCTCGATCACCGTGCCTGCCAGGCGGAGTTGGGCGCTGAGCTCGGTCAGTTTGGTCAGACCAAGCTGGAACATCGTCTTGGCGACCAATTCGACGAGGAAAGTGCTCGGCAAGCCGGTCTCTTCGAGCGTCTGCGGGGCACGCGGCACGATCCCCTGCATCTCTCCCGCCTCCGGGGCGGCGGTGGTAGCGGGAAACGGCAGCAAGCTCATCGCGTCATCTCCTTCAAGAACCGAGCGGCCAGATCAGGGCGGCACCGGTGCCCACGGCGATCGCCAGCGCGTAGGGCAGGCGGGCGGCGGTGGTCGTGAGCGGCGGTGTGACCTGCATGCCCTGGCGGGTGAGGACACGGATGCCCAAGTCGCAGAGCATGAAGCGCAGGTTGGCGAAGGTCTGTGCGGCGACCCCGCTTGCAACCATGAAGGCCAGCGCCAGCACGCCACCGGCGAGGAAGGTATACAGCGTCACCGCGAGTACCGTGTACGGGCCGACGAAGGCGCCGACCATGGCCATCAGCTTCACGTCGCCCGCGCCCATGGCGCGCAGCAGATGAATTGGCAGCAGCAGGGCGAAACCGACCGCGAGGCCGGCGAGCGGCGACCACCAGAAAGCGCCGGCAAGTGCGTCCTGCCCGGACGCCAGCCAGGTGGCGTGCATCGTCAGCGCCGCAGCGGTCCCGACGAGTACGAGGCCGTTCGGAATCCGGCGCGAACGCACATCCGTGGCGACCGCGATCGACAACAGGAGCGCGAGTGTGCTCAGTTGCAGGACGGTCGTGGATGGAGTGCCGAACATAAGCATGCATTGATACCAGCGGCAGTCGGAGGTCCGGGGCCGGTGGCATCCGGACCCCGGGAACCTTGGCGACGCAGTGTGGCGTCACCGTTGCGGCATTCGCTTAAGGAGTGGGAGTGAGTGCCGTTCCGACCTTGTCGAAGATGAGGTCGAGGTTAGTACCGACCAAGGTGACCGCGACAATGATGACGACGGCAATCAGGGCGGCGATCAGACCGTATTCGATCGCGGTCACACCTTCTTCATCACGGGCAAACTGCTGAAGGAAACGAATCGCTTGCATGGTCAACTCCTTGAGGTGAAGAGAAATTACTCGGCGCGAATGCGCCTGTCTCAGCGATCCGAATGGGCCGGATCCATGCCCTGCTGGCCTGTGTTTCTGTGACGCCGGCCAGCGGTGCGCGTCATTCCGTGTTGAATGTCGTGCCCTTACAGGGCTGCTATCACTGCGCTCGACCAAGCTGTATATACGGCCCCCAGCGACGTCCCCGTTGCGCTGACCGCTCCGACGATCGCCACCGCGATCAGCGATGCGAGAAGCGCGTATTCGATCGCCGTCACGCCAGACTCATGACGGATGCGAGCAGAAAGAGGTGACACGAGTGTCTTCATGGGCTTCAATCTAAGGCCGCGTCCGGGTTCGCGCACCGGAGGACGCGGCCGACGGCAGGAGGGAACTTGCACCCTCCAACCCGGGAGCTTTGTCCCCCCCCAGATCGAGTGCGGCAATTTCCATGAGTGCGTCAATCAGATCCGCGGCAGGTTGCTGCTTCTCCACGAAGGCGAGGGCACCACGCCGTTTGGCGCGTGCCCGCGTGGCGGCGTCGCCGTGGCTGGTCAGCACCAGAACCCGGGCGTTGGGGCCGAGCTGCCCGATCAGCGCCAAGCCGTCCTCGCCCGCGAGATCGGCATCCAGCACCACCACCTCGGGGCGAAGGGAGGCCGCGATGCTGCGCGCTTGATCGATCGTCGCCGCCATCTCCAGCGCGCGCAAGGCAATCGGCGCACCGGCGACGAGTCGCGCGACCCCCTCGCGCACCGCGAACTGGTCGTCGATGACCAGCACGCCAACCGGCTTCATTCCGGGGACGGGCGTGTCGTTGGGGCTGTGCCGAGGGGACATGCCGCCATGCTAGCCATGTAGAGCAACCAGGGCATGGGAGGTACATCCGCGTGAAGGGGAGAAGTTCCTCCCAAGTCGCGCAGCGCCCGAGCGATTAGTAGACGAAGGGCAGCAGCCGCCAGCGCACTCGGCGCTGGTAATCGCGGTACTCAGGGCTGTCCGCGGCGAGCATCGCCTCCTCGCGCAGGATACGGTGCACTTGCGCGACGTAGAGCAGGAGCAGCACCGCCGCGTTGTACCAGGAGAAGTTGACGAGCAGGAAGCCGACGTGACTGATCAGGTAGCCGAGGTAGATCGGGTGGCGCACGACGCGATACGGACCGGCCATCACGAGCCCCCGTTGGGCGGGCAGCAGTCCGAAGGATCGGCCGAGAAAGATCTTCGAGCTAAACTGCCAGAGCGTTCCGATGGTCTGCAGCGCGACGCCGCCCCATTCGGGAACGAGCCGGATCGTGTCGCGGGGGTCCAGCAGCACGAAGAAGAACGCCGCGTACATCGTCGCCAGCACGGTCAGCGGTGCCATGTCGCGGATGCTCGCGCGTCGCGCCAGCATCACCAGCAGCAGCGTGTAGCCCTCGGTGAGAAGCAGCAGAAGAAGCGTCAGGCGCGACGGATCGCCCCACCAGGCGCCGGCGAGATTGCTCACGGCGAAGCCATAGGCGAGCAGCGCGAAGCCGCGCAGCAGCCATTCGGTCGTCCGGCCTTCCCTTGCCGAGGCCTCTCCCACCCTCAGGGTTCGCCCCCGTCCCACCCCTGCGCGCCGAGCCCATGCTCGGTGGCGTAGACATGCAGTTCCAGCCGACCATTCACCTGCAGCTTGCTGTAGATCGTGGTCAGGTGGTTGCGCAGCGTGTGCTCGCTCATGCCCAATTCGTCGGCGATCGCGAACTGCTTGGCGCCCGGGTTGTTCACCATCACGCGCACGATGTCGCGCTCGCGCGGGGTGAGGCTGGCGATGCGCCCGGCATCGGGGTTGGCAGGGCGCCGGGCCGCAGCGTTGTTGCCGCCGGTGAGCAGGTTCAGCACCTCGCCGAGCATCGCCCGGTGCAGCCAGATCTCGCCGTTGTGGACCTTCTCGATTGCCTGCAGGATCGTCTCCGCCGGTTCGGACTTGTTGACCACGCCGCGTGCGCCCTTCATCACGGCGGCGCGGTGGTGCTCGATGTCGAGCGCGGCGGTGAGGATCAGCACCTGCCCGGCGCAGCGCTGGCGCAGGCTGGTGAGCGCCTCGACGGCATCCTCGCCGGCAAGGTCGAGGTCGAGCACGATGACGTCCGCCTGCGCGGCGGCGTCGTGGTTCAGCAGTTCGCTGCGTGACTGCGCCGTGCCAATCACCTGCATGTGGGCGGCGCTTTCGATCAGCCGTTGCAGACCCCAGAGCGTGATGTCGTGGTCGTCGGCGAGGAACACCTTGATCGGCCCGGCTCTCACGGCGGGTGACAGGGCTTCGGATCGGGCATGGTTCATGCAGCCGCCTTTTGTTCTTGTTGCAGGGGAATCTGGATCACGATCTCGGTGTTCAGTCCGTCGCTCTCGGCGATCTGCACGGAACCGCCCAAATCGGCGGCGCGTTCGCTCAACGAGGCGGGATAGAAGGGCTCATAAGCGCGACGGTGCATGCTGCCGGCATTATCGCGAACCGCGAGCCGCAGGTGCTGTGATTCGACCGACAGCGTGATCCAGACGTGGTGCGCGACGGTGTGCTTGCGGATGTTGTTGAGCACTTCATTGACCATGTGGAACAGCGCGCTGGCCAGCACGCGCGTGGTGGCTACCCGCTCCGGGGTGTCGAGCTCGACTTCGATGCCAAACAATTCGGTGAAGCGCCGGCACTGGCGCCGCAGGGCCGGTATCAACGCATTGTCTCCCAATCCGGCGCCGGTGCGCAGGTTAGAGATCAACTCGCGCAGCGCGCCGACCTGGCTGTTCACCAGCTCCGCCAGTGCATCGACTTCGGCGCGCGCCGGGTTGTCGGGAGGGATGCGCAGCGCCACCCCTTCGACCGCGTACTTCAGCCCCAGATAGGGCTGGATCGCGCTGTCGTGAAGGTCGCGACCGATGCGGGCGCGCTCGTGGGAAACGCTCTCGTCATGCAGCTTGTCCACCGTGGCGGCCTGTTCGATGACGCGCAGCAGGTCGGGCGCAGCGCGGACCAGTGTCGAAGTGTCGTCGGGCATCGCGCGCGCGTTCTTGAAGCCGACCACGAAGTGGCCGTGCGGGTGCCCATAGCGGTTCAGCGGTACCACGTGCAAGCCCTGCACCTCCAGCGTGCGCGCCAGTCCGCCGAGTTCGCTGGAAACTCCCTCCGGCGCGGGCGTTTCGTTGGCCATCACCACACCCGGCCGCCAGTCCCACCAGTGGCGATGGGTCAGACTGACTGGGCAGTTGGGCAACTGCGACAGGTGATCCTCTAGGCGAGCATGCACGTCGGATTTCGCGCGAAAGGCGCCGTCTTCGCGGCTGGCGATCATTGCGGGCACAGACTCGCCGCTGGGGAGCACCAGGATGGCGACGTCGGCATCGACGCTCTGGCGCAAGCGCTCGGTGACTTCGGTGCAGATCGCCTCGAGTCCGCGGCGCGGATCGAGTTGTTCCTCGAGATCACCATGGAGTTCGAGGCGCTGGCGCAGCTTGTGGAACGGCTTGGAAACCAGGGCCACGGTCGGCAGCAGGCCCAGCAGCAGCAGGGCGGGCGCGCTGCGCTGCAGGCTGACGTCGAAGCCGGGCATCGCGTCGCCGTTGCTGTCGAGCAGCACGCCCAGCGCGGCGAACAGCGCGAGGAGCACGCCCTGGAGGCCGCCGAATCCAATGCTGGCCAGCATCACCGGGGGCACCATCGCGATGATCAGCATCCGGGTGCCGCCGCTGACCAGCAGCAGGCAGATGGAGGCCCAGGCGACGTCGACCCAGTAGAGCCACAGCGCCGTCGGACGGGCACGGTTGTTGGCTTCACCCGCGAGCAGCCACGCGGACCACAACGCGTAGGCCAGCACGAGCGGAATGACCACGAAGCCTGTCCCTGCGGTCTCGTCGTGCGCCAGGAGCATGACCGCGATCAGAACCGCGGTGACAAAGCGCACCGCGCTCGAGAAACGGCGCAACTCCGCCGACGGCCGGTTCCGACTTGCGTGCGTCTCGGCGAGATCAGCGAGCGATCTGAGTGCCGTCATGGTGCAGGTCCCCCGAAACAGCAAACAACCCAGAGGGTAGGGTTTTCAGCCGTGGCAGCCGTGCGAGCGATCGCGTTCCCTGCAGGTTCGCTGACCTGCGGCAGGTTGGTCGAACCGCGCGCTGCGGGCGAACGGCTCGGTCGAGAATTCGTGATACTGGGGCCGGAAATTCTCCGGCCCCAAGTAGTCGAGATCGTGATGGGGGTGCGCGTCGTTGCAAAGCCGCCACGAAATCCAGCGGTCCCTACGCCGATGGCCACATGCGCCTCCGTCCGCGATCCAAACCACGCGGCGCACAGGCACTTGCGGCGGAGCTTCTCCCGAAAGCTCCCGGTGAACCGAGGTCTGCCTGAGCAGCCGCAACTCCAAGATAGAACGATCATGGCACAAGTGATGCCAAATAGGTCACTTGTTGCAGACAATCAACTAGTTAGGAGGAGTTGGGAGGGGAACGGGCAATTGGATCTTCATGTCCAGTGCCCATAGGATGCGGTAAGTGACCCATACACAGGCTGCCGCGAGCACCATCCCCCCGGCGCCCTCGAGAAGGTAGTGCCATCACAGGGAGGCCGCCAGGACTCTGCGAGCCCAACGGATACGGCACGCGGGGAGCCGGTCAGGAGCTCCCGATTGGCGGTGCGGCCACCGGCGGTGACACGGGCAAGCTCGCCGACCGAGTTGACCCCGGCCGGCAGGGTGAGGAGCGCGACGGCGCTATCGCATCAACTCATTGCACGAGGCGTGGCGGCACGAACACGCCGAGGTACGGTCCGCCACCTCCGTTTGAATTGCCGATCGAGCAGGGCTTGTCTACAAAATGTCCAATGACGCACTTGTTGGTCGACGTGTCTCCATACTTCAGGGGTACGCCGATGGGGAACTCGTTGCAAACCGTGTTCTGATTGCCGCCCTGGATACCCGCATCGACACGGAGACATGCGTACTTGAGAACGGGCGTCTGCCCTTTTGAGCCGAGCGCGCTGTTGGCCACGACCGGCACGATGATTTCCTTGCCGACGAGATTATCCGCCACATCGCCGAAGTTGGTTGCCTGCACCCCGGGGTTGATCCACGTAGGAGAATCTACCGCCACCCCAGTACTATTCCCCTCCTGTATCAGCTTACGCACGTAGGCGGCGGAATTGATGTCGGCATCGAACGTGGTCCACTGTCCACACAGGCAACCCGTACCGCACAGAGAGCCACCGGCCGCGCCGCTCGCGACGACGAACTTCCATGGTTCCCCGGTGCTGGGGTTATTCACCGGTGCTCCAGATCCATTGTTCGGATCCCAAAGGCCGGTCCCCGCGTCAAGGATGCAATTCCCGATGGCAATCGGTGCGAGCGCGCCGGCTCCGGCTGCTGTCGGATAGGAAATGACTGCGGTGGCGGTGGCGCTTGCGTCGATGCTTTGAGAACCCAGGATCCCGGCGAGAACGGTCAGCATCGGGCCCGCGTTCTGTCCGGCTGAGCGGGTGATCGCCACTCGCACTGCGGGAAGGTCGTTGATCGTTGGTGTCTTCAAGGTGTCAGTGTCGAAAGTCCTCGCCGCGAAGTCCCAGTAGCCGACCGTGACGGCGCCGGTCGAGAGAGCCACTTTTTCGGAACTGTTCAGCGACACTGCGCCTTGCGCGTTGGCGGTCGCCAAGGCCCAGTTCGGGGTGGGAGGGGCGGTCCCGACCGGTGGGTTCAGCAGGTAGCCTGCCCCGTTCAGCGCCGCCGCGTCAGCCGCGTTCTGCAATTCGTTCCTGACAACCCACCAACGCCCCACATCGAAGACGAAGGCCGTCACCCCAACAAACACGAAGAGGGACACGCCGACCATGATGGCCACAGCTCCTCTCTGGCGCCGACCTTCGCGGCGTTTGCCAAGCTGCTTCGTGTTCATGATGATCCCCAGAGGAATGCTCGCCGACCCGTTACTCGCATCTCATCACGGCTTCGGAGCCCAAAGTGATCGGGCCGACAAGAGCGTTATAGAAACCGATAACCGGCCCGTCATAGGCGTAGGTCACTCCGACCCTCAGTCTGTCGGCGAAGTTCTGGCAGTTCGACGACCCCACGGCAGTGAGGTTCGATGAGGTCGCAACGCAGGAGCCAGCACCCTTCATCCTGATCAGAAAGGTGGAGCAATAGTTGGTCGCCTCCGTCTGGATACTAGCGCCACTTAAGCGCGGGTTGCGAAGCACAATGCCGGCCCGCGCCGCTTCCCTCGCGGCGTTCGTGATCATTGCCTTGTCGTAGAGCATGAAGCCGAAGTCGATGATTCCGAGCATGATCATCAGCAGCAGGGGCAGAATCAGCCCGAACTCGACGGCCGCGACTCCTTTCTGGCTGCTCCTTTTCCTATCCACGTCGCCTCCAAGGACCTCGCTTCTCCTGCGAGACACATTCAGACACAGACCGGCGCTGACTGCTCCAAAGCGCCAGCGTAATCAAATTCATCTTCACTCTGGCTAGCTACCATGTCAAGCGTCGTGGCGTTCGACAGTGTGGGCTCTTTGTACTAGTCGGAAGCTCCCGATGGCCCGTCCGTGCAGGCGCGGAACATGCCGTCGCCGCACAAGCCGAAACCGTCTTGCGTAGAGCAGCCGGTCGCGAAGATGGTGGCGACTCGAATCAGCCTCACAGCGCCTCCCCGCCCTCATTGAGGATGTTCAGGTAGGCGTCGTACACGAACACGCGGTTGCGGCGCTGAACCGTGAGTTCCCGGGCGATGCCCAGTTCGACCAGAGTCGTCATCGCCTTGGACGCGGTAGGAAAGGCGATGGCTGCGTCGTTGCCGATCTGGCGCAGATTTCGCACCGGTCGCCCTCTGAGGAGAGCGAGTACGCGCAGGGCGTTGGCGGCACCGCGCGCGCGTTCTACGTTCTATTCTATGAAGCCGACCACGAAGTCACCGTGCGGGTGACCATAGCGGCTCAGCGGCACCACGTGCAAGCCCTGCACCTCCAGCGTGCGCGCCAATCCGCCGAGCTCGCCGGGTAGGCCCTCCGGCGCGGGCATTTCGTCGGCCATCACCACACCCGGCCGCCAGTCCCACCAGTGGCGCCGGGTCAGGCTGACCGGGCAGTCTGGCAACTGCGACAGGTGACTCTCGAGGAGCGAATACACGTCGGCTTTGGCGCGAAAGGCGCCGTCGGCATCGACGCTCTGGCGCAAGCGTTCGGTCACTTCGGTGCAGACCGTCTCGAGTCCGCGGCGCGGATCGAGTTGTTCCTCAAGGTTACCATCGAGTTCGAGGCGCTGGCGCAGCTTGTGGAACGGCTTGGAAACCAGGGCCACGGTTGGCAGCAAGCCCAACAACAGCAGGGCGGGCGCGCTGTGCTGCAGGCCGACGTCGAAGCCGGGCATCGCGTCGCCGTTGCTGTCGAGCAGCACGCCCAGGGCGGCGAACAACGCGAGGAGCACGCCGTGTATGCCGCCGAAACCGATGCTGGCCAGCATCACCGGGGGCACCATCGCGACGATCAGCATCCGGGTGCCGCCGCTGACCAGCAGCAGGCACATGGCGGCCCACGCGACGTCGACCCAGTAGAGCCACAGCGCCGTCGGACGGGCGCGGTTGTTGGCTTCACCCGCGAGCAGCCACGCGGACCACAACGCGTAGGCCAGCACGAGCGGAATGACCACGAAGCCTGTCCCTGCAGTCTCGTCGTGCGCCAGGAGCATGACCGCGATCAGAACCGCGGTGACAAATCGGATCGCGCTCGAGAAACGGCGCAACTCCGCCGACGGCCGGTTCCGGCTTGCGTGAGCCTCTGCGAGATCAGCGAGCGATCTGAGCGCCGTCATGGTGCAGGTCCCCCGAAACAGCAAACAACCCAGAGGGCCGGGTTTTCAGCCGTGGCAGCCGTGCGAGCGATCGCGTTCCCTTCAGGTCTCATGACCTGCGGCAGGTTGGTCGAGCCGCACGCTGCGGGCGCACGGCTCGGTCGAGAATTCGTGATACTGGGGCCGGAAATACTCCGGCTCCGAGTAGTCGAGATCGTGTTGGGGGTTCCAGACGTTGCAAAGCCGCCACGAAAATCAGTGTGCCCTACGCTGTTGGCCACATGCGCCTCCGTCCGCGATCCAAACCACGCGACGCACAGGCACTTGCGGCGGAGCTTCTCCCGGAAGTTCCTGATGAACCGAGGTCTGCCTGAGCGGCCGCAATTCGAAGATGCAACGATCTTGGCACAAGTGATGCCAAATCGGTCACTTTTTGCAAACAATCAACTTTGGCGCTGCCGTGCCAAGGCGTAGGATGAGTCTAAGCTAGCCGCGTGCATTGAAGACGCGGCATTGCAGCATGCGTAGTTCTGGAGTATCGGTCGTCAATCTTGCGGCGCTCAGGAAGCCGAGAGGCGCCGCGCACCTCAAGCTATTACGTTGACGGTGTTACGTAACCGATGGAAGAGGGACGATATGCATTGCCATAACTCTACTGCAAAGCGAGATCGGATAACCATGTCCGTATCGGGTCTGACGTCTTTCTCACGGCGTCAGTCGGGGGCCGTGGCCGTGCTTGTGGGCGGGATTCTGGTGGTCCTGATCTCCTTTGCGGCGTTCGCCATCGACATCGGCTACGCGATGGTCACCAAGAACGAGCTTCAGAACATAGCCGATGGTGCGGCGCTTGCAGGTGCCAGAATGCTTGGGAGGATATACGAATGCGACGCTGACCTGGTCAACTGCCCTGGCCCCATGTCCTACGAGGCGCAGAAGACGTACGCGGCTGATGAAGCTGCGATCAAGGGGGCTGCAAAGGACGTGGCTTCAGCGAACTCAGCGGGCGGTAAGTACGGAATAACAATCAACGACGTGGACATCGTGATTGGCAACTGGGATCAAGCCAGTAAGCAAGTGAATCCTGTCACCCCAATTTCGCCGGATGCTGTCCAAGTGATTGCCAGAAGGGACGGCAGCGCAAATGGCCCCATTCGTACGTTTCTAGCGAGTGTCATGGGAATAAACACCGTGAACGTATCTGCTATTGCGACCGCAGCCCTGACCGGGTCAGGTTCCATGGCGGAAGGTGGCCTGAATTTCCCTGCAGCTATAAATAAGAGTTGGATGGATAGCATTCCATGCAATGAAGATCTGACGTTTAATCCCTCAAGTGCCGGAGTATGTGCCGCTTGGCACACCTATACCCTCTGGCCACCGAGCGCGCATCAACAAAAGAATGTCTTGACTGATCTCACCAACGAGACGTTTATCTCGCCCGAGACGATTGCAGGGGTAACGCAGTATATGGTTAACAACGGAGGTATGGCAACTCTTCTTACACAAAACTACATGCAAGATCTCTTTGAAAAGATGAGAATAAAAAATGACGGTAAGGTCGATTTTGACGAGGTCGATGCTACTTGGACAACGGCCGTTCCAATCTTTGACGATGATCCAGATGGAACGGGCGTGCTCTGTAACCCGAATGGTGCTACAACAATAGTTGGATTCGCCACGATTGTCATTACAGGGGTCCTCCCACCTCCTGTATCGACGATATCCGCTAAGGTCAAATGCGATATTGTCGAACCTGGCCGGGGCGGCGGCGGTTTCTACGGCACGAAAGGTGCGATACCAGGCTTGGTCAAGTAGCGAAGACCATATAGATACACTGGAGCGGGTTGTCGCGTCGACCGACTATTCGACAGCACAACCAACTCAAGATAATTGTTGGAGGTAGTACGTGAAAACAATGACAGACCAGAAAGGGGTGGCTGTTGTCGAATTCGCCATTGTCCTTCCACTTCTATTGGTGATTGTCTTTGGAATCGTTGAATTTGGCCTTCTTATGTATAACAAAGCAATCATCACGAACGCGAGTCGAGAAGGCGCCAGAGCGGGTATCGTACAGGGCTCTCCCAGACCAATCCAAAGCGAGATACGGGCGGTTGTCACAAACTATCTTAATACAGTTCGGCCCATCACGTTCGGTGGTCCGGGTCTCGCTACGCCAACGGTAGCGACCGCCAATCCGTCGGGCGGAGTTCAGTGCAGCGCTTTTGGTCAGGACTTAATCGTTGGTGTCAAATATACTTATCGGTTTCTTGTTCTTCCAAACGTTATCGCACTGATGAATGGGACATTCACCCAATCGATCGATCTCGTCGCAACGACCGACATGAAGTGCGAGTAAGGATTCCGTAGCGGTTTGGATCGCACAGCCAAAATCGGGCAGATACTACTCCTCACTGCGAGGCTGCTTTCGGGTAATCGGGAGCCGAAATGCACGGGGCACGTCACAGAAACGGGCACGTTCTGGCTGTGTTCTCCGTTTCCGTTCCGTGGTGGCATGTGCGGGAATCAGCCTCACAGCGCCTCCCCGCCCTCATTGAGGATGCTCAGGTACGCGTCGTACACGAACACGCGGTTGCGGCGCTGACCCGTGAGTTCCCGGGCGATGCCCAGTTCGACCAGAGTCGTCATCGCCTTGGACGCGGTAGGAAAGGCGATGGCTGCGTCATTGCCGATCTGGCGCAGATTTCGCACCGGTCGCTCTCTGAGGAGAGCGAGTACGCGCAGGGCGTTGGCGGCACCGCGCCCGCCACGCTGGACGCGCCGCGCATCCTGCTGAAACAGCTCCACGAGCCGCTGGGCGGTCTGCACGGCACCGCCGGCGGTCTTCTCGACTCCTTCGAGAAAGAAATCCACCCACGCTTCCCAATCTCCTTCGGTGCGCACGCCGTCCAGCAGTTCGTAATAGCGGGAGCGGTGTTGCTTGAAGTACAGACTCAGGTAGAGAAGTGGTTGGGCGAGCGCGCCGCCCTCATGCAGCAACAGCGCGACGAGCAGGCGCCCCAGGCGACCGTTTCCGTCGAGAAAGGGGTGAATGGTTTCGAACTGGACATGCGCCAACGCCGCCCTGAGCAGTACCGGCAGGTCGCCGGTTTCACCTTGGATGAAGCGCTCCAGCGCGGCCATGCAGGCCTCGACCTCGTGGGGCGGCGGCGGCACGAACGCGGCGTTGCCGGGCCGGGTGCCACCGATCCAGTTTTGACTGCGACGGAACTCGCCGGGGGCTTTTTCGCTGCCGCGCCCACGCTCCATCAGGCAGGAGTGCATCTCGCGCAACAGCCGATTGCACAGTGGAAAGCCGCCACGCAGGCGTGCGATGCCATGTTCCAGCGCCGCGACGTAGTTGGAGACCTCGACCACATCGTCGAAAGGCACGCCGGGTGACTCGTCGAGTTCGAAGAGCAGCAGGTCCGACAGCGATGATTGCGTGCCTTCGATCTGCGACGACAATACCGCCTCGCGCCGCACATAGGCGTAAAGGAAGAGTTGCGGGTCGGAGAGCAACAGGGCGATGCTGTCGAGGCGACCCAATGCCAGGGTTGCCCTCTCGAGTTGCAGCTGGCGCGCGCCTTCGAGCTCCAGCGGCGGTTCGGGCGGCAGCGGGTCCGGAACGAAGGCGCGGACCATTTCTCCGCCGGCCAGGCTGGTGGCATGGTGGCCCGTTGCGACACGGCGCATGGTGCGTGATCCTTGAATAAGCCTTGGCGCTATTAAACATCAAAGGCTTTCGCTTTAATAGTGTTCGTCGGGGGCTCGCGCGTGTCGTTGGTGCGACCGGCGGGGATCGGCCTTGCAGGTCGTGCTCGCGCTGGCGCCCCCCTTGCGGCGAATTATTTGCGCATGCGGAGAATCCGGCTCGTAATCGCCGCATGAATAGCGGTGATTACGAATACATCTGGCAGGCCAGCGACTGGCCGACCTGGCGCTTCGACCTGGCCGCACCGGCTGGCCCCATCGGCCGCCAGCAGGTGCATTTCGAGCCACCGCCAGCCGATCGTCTGGAAGCCGAAACGAGCCGGTTCCTCGACTGGGTGAATGGCGCATCGAACGAACCGCCTTTGCTCAAAGCCGGCCTCGGTCAATTCTGGTTCGTCACCTTGCACCCGTTCGACGATGGCAACGGTCGGTTCGCCCGTGCCATCGGCGACCTGTTGCTGGCGCGCGCAGACGGTAGCCCGCAGCGCTTCTACAGCCTGTCGGCGCAGATCCAGCGGGAGCGCAAGGCCTACTACGACATCCTCGAGCGGACGCAGAAGCGCTCAATGGATGTCACGGAATGGTTGGCCTGGTTCCTTCATGCCCTGCTTCGCGCCGTAGATCAGGCCCAGTTCGCCCTCGACGCCGTGCTGGCTAAAGCGCACTTCTGGCAACGCTGGGCCACGATGCCGCTGAACGAGCGCCAGGTGAAGTTGCTCAACGACCTGCTTGATGGCTTCGAGGGCAAGCTCACGAGCAGTAAATGGGCGTCGCTCGCCAAGTGCTCGCCGGACACGGCATTGCGCGACATCACCGACCTGCTGGAACGTGGTGTGCTGCGGAAATCCGAAGCAGGCGGGCGCAGCACCAGTTACGAGTTGATCGGCCCACCGCAGTAGGGTCGCCTGCGGGCCGTAGCCAACATCGCAGCCGACGGACTATGCGCCCAGCAGTCTGCGAGCAAGCACGGACGGCATGTCACGACGACCGTCGGCGATCAAATAGATGATGACTTGGCTGCCGGTGACACGGTAGATCACGCGGTATGGTTTGCATGATGTCTGGCGGTATTCCTTGATGCCCAGTGCGACCAACTCTTTCGGGTAGCTGCCGCGCTCCGGAAACCGCGACAGCCTATCCACAACCCCCATCAATTGGTCCAGCACGTAGTTGGCGTTGGCCACACAGTCGAATTCGGAGATGTAGTCGTGAATGGCCTCCAGGTCCTGCTCGGCACCCTCGGTGAGCAGGACCTCGAACTTGGCGGGTGGCACTGCCATCAGGCAGTGGCGCGCTTGGCGCGCAGACGCGCAACGACGTCCGCCACAGGCTTGACCTTGCCAGATGCCACGTCTTGATTGCCCAATGCAAGGATTTTCAGCAAGGCCAGGGTTTCCTGAGTCTCCTCGAACGAGGCCACATCCTGCAGGACCGCCTTGGCTTCACCGTTCTGGGTGATGACCAAGGGCTCGCGCTGCTCGGCCAGGCGCGTTAGCACCTCGGCCGCGTTGGCCTTGAGGTAGCTGATTGATTTGACTTGAGATGAGTAGCGCATGCCCGTGCCCCTGATGTTCGAATAAGACCAAATATAGTCGTTTTATGGTCTCAAAGAAAGATGTTCGAACTGACAGGCTGTGATTCAACGCCGATTGCTCATTCCTCGAACAAATCAGAGTGCGTGCCTGCGCGCACGAAGATGATGGCGTTGCCATCGAGCAGCTAGATCAGCAGCATCGCCGCTTTCATGCGCTTCAGGTCGTAGCGACCGGAGCGGGAAAGGCGCTCCCAGTCTTTGAGGAAGGTCTGGGTGTAATCGCACGCCCTGGGTGGCGTGGCCCGTTTACTGCTGGCGGGCTTTTTCGAGGTCATCGAACAAGGCGTCAACAGATTCGAAACGGGCGGCCCGGGCCTTCATCATTGCGCGGGCTTCATCCATTGCGGCGCGGGTCTGCGCATTGGGCACCTTGAGCTCCAGCGGGAAAGCCTGGTCGTTGACCACGCGCTTGAGCAGGATACGCACAGCATCGGATACCGACAGCCCCATGGCTGCCAATGCCTCGCTGGCCTGCGTCTTGATTTCCTCGTCCACCCGGACATGCAGCATCGTGGAATGGGCCATGATCAGATCCTCCGCTTTTCTGAATTGTGTATCTCTTTTGAGATACGGTCAAGAGCTTCATGCAGAGCTTCATGCCGTTTGATCCGACTCTTTTCGCCGGTATCGGTCGTGCGCGTCGCGGTGGACTTCACGCCTCGGGGCTCGCGAAGCTGCGCAGCCACGGATCGAGGTGGGCAATGTCGAAATCTCCGGATTCGAGCATCTCCATGATCTCGGAGTAAATCTGCTTCGGCGGTCGTTGCAGTCGCCAACCGTTGACGCGCAGGAACACATCGGCTGCAGCAAACGCAACACGCTTGTTGCCATCGATGAACGGATGGGTGATGGCCAGGCTTTCCATCAGCGCAGCGGCCTCGGCCACGAGGTCCTCGTAGTAACCGGTTTGCGGCCGGAACAGCGCGGATTCCAGTGCGCCAGGATCACGCACGCCTCGCGCACCACCGTAACGCTGCATCAGCACGGTGTACATCCCGAGCACATCGGCTACGGTCAGGTAGTCGTGCGCCACGACCTACTTCGCCAGTTCGCGGTAGAGGCGGTCGAACTCATCCAGGCTGGATGCGAACGAGGCCATCACATGCCGACGCGGGTGCTCCTTTTGTTGCCGCTCGAGGTAATCCCGCAGGGCCTCATCCAGCACGGCCTGGAACTGTCGGCCTTGCGATTCGGCCAGTTGGCGCAGCGCCGCCAGCACCTCGGGGGAGGCCTGCGATGAAAATTTTTCGCGAATTGCTGCAGTCATCGTGCGCTCCATCATGATTTGTCTTGATACATCATGATAGAGAAAGATGGCCGAATTTGCCAGAGGGGTGACGCGCCAACTGCATACTTTGGCGGATTGAATACGTCAACGGCGACGAATATCGCAGGTTCCATGCCGTCATTTCGCCACCAGTGCGTCTTGTTCTTGTCGGCGAGGACGGGGTCGCCTTCCCGTAGACCTTGCTCGTTTCACCCAGGTATTCCGTGGCGCTGCCCTTGAGGACGTATTCCACCGTCGGCCGGTCCTGGTGGATATAAACCACGAAAACCACTCCCGGTGCGAGCGTCACCACCCGCATTCAGAGGTGGCCCCGGGAAACTGGACGGTCGGATAAGGGAAGTCCCTGCAATGCGCTGCACCGTACGAGCGAGAAGACGTCCTTGCGTCGAACCTCGTCCAGGCGATCCCAAAGGACCATTGTTGCGATCAACTCCTGAGCAGCCATTTTCGGGCGTCCTTCAGAAGTAGCAGCAGCTGTTGCTCGCGCAGCGGCGAGGCGATGAAGCCGAAGCGGGTGTAGAAGCTCGCCGCCTCCTCGTCTACGGGGTGGGTCAGCATCGCCCGGATACCGGCCTGATCGGCAATCAACGTCGTTCGGCGGATGGCATCCTGCAGCAGGCCAAATCCGATGCCGCGCCCCTGATCCTGCGTGGAGACTGCCAGTCGCGCCAGAATCACCACCGGCAAGGGGTACTGCCCCATTCCCTTGCGGATGCGCTCGGGCGCGTCCAGCGTATCGATCTGGCCGACGGTCAGGCTGAAGTAGCCAGCCACCCGATCATCATCGGCCACGACGAAGGTCTTGGCCGATCCGCTGCCTTGTGCCTGACGCGCATGGCGCGACAGCCAGTCGTTCAGGGCGGGCTTGCCGCAATCGAAGCCTTCCACCCGATGCTGCGCACCAAGCGGCTCAGGTTCCCGCAAACTCACTTTGCATCCCAAGGCGCTTTACGCGAGAACAGATCGCGCAGCCCTTCGTTGGTTTGTTCTGGCTGTTCCAGCAAATCCATCAAGGCTTGGTACTGGCTGCCAGACACCATAAACAGGCGCTGGTCCAGCAAAGTCTGCTCGGCGGCCAGACAGGCGCTGTCGAGAATGAAATCGGTCAGAGATTTGTGTGCCACTTCGGCAGCGCGGCGCAACACGGCTTCCTGTTCGCGCGTAGCGCGCAGCCCCAAGCGGGCGGACCGGGCAGTAGGTGAAGATGGTATGGCAGTCACGACGGCACCTCTTTCGTTAGATCAACTGCCGCAATGTTAGTACACCCGACGTACGTTGTCTAGATGCTGTGAGAGGCGACCGCTCGCCACCCGCAGCGGGATGGCCCGGAATCCCGCGTGGTTCGGGGAATCACCTTGGCGAGCCGGCTCGCAGGCCGCGATCCAGTGCGCAGGTGGCCACTAACGGCCGGGTCCGCGACAATGTCGCGAGGGCGACCGTGGCGTATCTGCGCAAGGGTGTGTCGTTTTCGGCAACGACGGCCACGCGCACTGTCACCCTGGCACACGACCAAGACCAAGAAGAACGGGCGCCGCTACCGGTACTACGTGCCCCAGCGTGACGCCAAGGAACACGCGGGTGCACCGGGTCTGCCGCGACTGCCCGCCGCAGAACTCGAGTCGGCAGTGCTTGACCAGCTGCGCGCCATCCGCATCCAGAAGACCGGCGAGTCGGACATCCTGTAGACGAGCGGCTGCAGGCTGACCCTGTCGGTGCCGATCCAGATCAAGAGGCGCAGCGGCCGCAAGCTGGTTACCCTGCCAAACAATCGACAACAGCTACGTGAGCCGGATGGTCAACCGGACCACGCCGGCGACCACGGACCTCCAGCCTGCCAACGGGCTGTGAGCGTCGCGTTGACGCTGGCCGCCTCAATCACCGGCAGCATGAAGGTGGCCAGCGCTGCGATCACATCATTTAACGCCAGCGCTTCCAGCCGGTTCTTTTTGAGGAAAGCCTGCCACTGCATCTGTTTCTGCGCATCTTGTGCGAACGCATCGGTGAGACCCAAAGGGGCGTGACCAGTCAGAGGGGTTTTTCTACGCTCGAAGGTTGCCT
This sequence comes from Burkholderiaceae bacterium, assembly GCA_024637155.1. Lineage (GTDB taxonomy): Bacteria > Pseudomonadota > Gammaproteobacteria > Burkholderiales > Burkholderiaceae_E > JAGXFR01. Next base: position 47,818 of record JAGXFR010000024.1, read on the forward strand.
GAACCGCTTGGCGGAGGACGTCACCGTCAAAGTCGGTGCATGACGGGGTACAGGACATCCTCCGGGCCAGGCGTGACAGCGTCGCCGAAGCCGATGTCGATCTGAATCTGGCAGCGCGCGCCATCGATCACGCCGAGCAAGATGACGCGTACGCACCGATGCCGCCACGTTTCGTTCATTCATGACAGGCTTTCCATGTAGGGACGCATCACATTGGCTACCCGGCACAGCGTGGCATAGCGCCAGAGTTCGTCCATGCGCACGCGCTTGGCTCGCCAAGCCTCCTGCAGCGCTTCCATCGCCACATCAAGGCCGATCTTGTTGCGGAACTTGAAGCAGTCGGCCACGGTGCGGGCGACGTTGGTGACGCGAACGGTCACGCCATCGACCTGATGTTCTTCGATGCCGTCGGTCAGCGCGGCGCCAGAGAAGCGCACGATGCGCAGAGGTGGATAGTCCATCTTTGGCGCACGGGCCTTGTTGGGAATGGCCAGCCAGACCTCGAACGGCGACTGTGTGGTGAGGTCATGCACGCGCAGCGCCGATAGCAGGCAGACGATGGCTCGCGGATGCTTACGTGCGATCTCGGCCAGTGAGCCATGCTCCGACACGGAGCGCCCAGGAATGGCGTACAAACCGCGCCCCACGCGGGTGAGTCGTCCCTGCCGAACCAGCCGCGTTAGGGCGACACTGGACAGCCCGCGCTCATTGAGATCACGCGGGCGAATAAGGCCGCGCTGGGCGGCGAGATCCAGAATAGTCTGGTGCGAATTTTCCATGCCGCCATGATGTTGCATTACGTCGGTAGTTGTCAATAACTACCGACAAAACGCAACTCTCATGGTGGTGCCCTTCGCCTTAGGTGTTGACATGCCGGCGCGCGCTGCCCCGCTCACCGCGCTCAGACGGCGTCCGGCGGCGTGTCGCGGAAGAAAGACGGCGGGAGCATGGCTTGCTCGAGCATCTCGATGCTGCGCGGCTCGATGCCTCGTTGGACGAAGAAGTCGCGCCAGCCGCGGACGACGTCCAGCATCCTGTCAATCAGCGCTTGCGCCGCTTCTTTCGTCAAGCCGAACGCTTCGCACTGAGACAGAATGTTGTAGAGGCTTGCGGCTCGTCCGAAGCGGCCGACCTCCAGAGCCAAGTCGCGGCGCTCGAGCGAGACCAAGGGCACGGGCAGGATGTCGTAGGCGGGCGAGAGGCGCCAGCCGCCCGTTGTGCGCAACAGCGCGTGGTTGCGCGGATGGTCGTCATTGTTGGTGACCATGGCGTTGAACACCATCCGAAGGAACAGCTCGCGACGATCGTCATGGCTCTTGACCGACCAGCGCCGAAGCTCATCTGCCAGCAATGGGTACGACCAGCGGTCGCGGCCGAGGTAGCCATCCTCGGCGTCAAGCACCGTCAGGGCCGACACGAGCCCGTAGCGCCAGTAGGCATTGGCGTCCGGGTTCCATTCGCGCTCGAAGCGCGCGAGCATCAGGACGTCGCGATCCCCGACTCGCTCGAGGCGCATTGCGCAGACGCGAAGGCCAGCGGCGCGGGCAAGCTCGAGCGTCGCGTACTCGATTCGCTGCAGGTTGTGCCGGTCGGCCTTTTCGGGCAGCTTGGCCAACCAGAGTTTGTGGTCGTCCTCGACCGTCACTTTGGGTCTTGCTCCGCCCATGCTGGTGCCAGGTTCGAGTTCTTCGAGGAGCTCATGTGGAAGCCGCCCGTCCTCTTCCAGCCTCTCGGTCGCTTTGATGAGAGCAGGCAACTGGTGCGTGCGGTTGAACGGTCGATGCGGGGCAGGCGGCGTCACGGTTCGTCCGAAGCTCAGGTTGCCGGCGCCGTCGTCGGGCCCGTTGAGCAGGTATTCCACTTCCTGGATGTCCGCTTCGGGGCGCTGCAGCTTGGCCTGGATGACTCGACGACCCCATGCGTCCGGGCTGGCGTCCCGAACGGCACCGGGAATACCCTTGAGCTTCGTGAACTTCCGGGGGCGCGTCGACAAGGGCAGGTGGAAAGGGTCCAAGGCCACCACCTCGGGCCGTTCGAGATATCGCTTGCCGTAGGTGAAGGCCCCTTCAAAGGTGCCGGCGCCAACGGCTCGTACCTTGAGGGACGCGCAGGGCACCGTCTCCATCGTCCCGGGAAGCTGGATGTAGACGTAGCAGGCCTGTTCGGTGTTGGCCATGGCTCAGAAGTCGTTGTCGCGATCTACCGCGTGGCGGATGCGCTGGGGCCGGCGAGCGGCCTCCAGAATCTTCCCGTGCTCGTCCCCATCGGGGTCGGCAAGCGCAACAGCAGTGTTGAGCAGACCGAGCTTCCAGAGCACCGTGAAGGTGGTGGCGATAGTCGCGCCCGGTGCGCCTTTCTCGAGGGCGTACAGGGTCTTGCGAGTGATGCCGCAAGCTTGCGCCAGCTCCTCTTGGCTCAGGCGGCGGCGGGCGCGAGCGAGCCGGATGTTTGCGCCCAATCGTTGCGCCGCCGCGGTAACATCCAGTGGAGGAATCGTCAAAGGTGTCATTAGTTACCCACAAACCTACGTTATGGTTACTATTTTACCCAGCGCGTTGAACTGAGTCAACGCCGATCCACCACAACGGGTAGACACCGTGTTGACGACGACGAATATCGCAGGTTCGGTGCCGTCGTTTCGCCACCAGTGCGTCGTGTTCTTGTCCGCGAGGCCGGCGTCGCCTTCCCGGTAGACCTTGCTCGCTTCACCCACGTACTCCGTGGCGCTGCCCTTGAGGACGTATTTCAGCTGGCGACCTTCGATTTGGTCAACCTCCGGAGCAAGGGGCAACGCCCCAATCCGTTTCGCTCGTTCTTCGCACGCCGGGCACACCGAAGTGGCACGCCAACGTGGAAAAGCGCCGGTGTGCGCCTCGGCTCGTCGGCAATGTCCTACCGGCATGCACGGTCGCGTCGGTCGCGTCGGCTTGCGATCGGCCCATCTCTGGTGCAAGCTTGATCTTCGCCCTGACGGGCGTCAACAAGGAGAAACCATATGTCAGTCGCACGCATCACCGAAATCAGCAGCATCAGCTCCAAGAGCTTCGAAGACGCCGTCGTGCAAGGCATCGACCGCGCCAACAAGACGCTGAAGAACGTCAAGGGTGCCTGGCTCAAGGATCAGGAAGTGACGGTGGAGAACGGCAAGGTGTCGGGCTACAAGGTCATCCTCAAGGTCACCTTCGTGCTCGAATGATCTGCAACCGGCTTCCTCGGCGCGCAGCGCCGGGGCAGTCATCCCGGTGCAGAACATGCGCCAGCGGCCGTCTCGGCCAGCGGGTGGTCCACCCAGTGGCTCGCCCTTGGAGTTGAACCATGAATCAGATCGTCTATCTCGTCGGCCTCGTCGTCATCGTGCTGTTCATCGCCGGGTACTTCGGCTTTCGTTGATCGGCGCGGCAGCGCGGCTGCCGTCGCCCTCATCCCGCGCCGGCCCCCGCTTCGACTTCGCGAGACCGCGAAAACGCAAGCGGGCCACACCTTGCGGCGTGGCCCGTCTGCGTTTGGTGGCGGGTGGTTGACCCAGCGCAAAAGTGGTTCCCGGGCTTATGAGCACCCGTGCGGGATGCTGCGGGTCAAGCGCCCAGAAGCCGACGTGCCAGCACGGACTGCATGTCCCGGCGGCCATCGACGATCAGGTATATGACGACCCGGCCGCCCAGGACGCGATAGATCACCCGGTAGGGCTTGAACGCTGTCTGGCGGTAATCCTTGATGCCCAGTGCCACGAGTTCCTTCGGGTAGCTGCCGCGCTCAGGGAACTGGGCGAGCCCCTCCGCGACCTCCATCAAGCGGTCGAGAACGTGGTTGGCGTTGGTCACACTGTCGAACTCGGAGATGTAGTCGCGGATGGACTCCAGGTCCTGCTCTGCACCTTGGGTGAGCAGGACCTCGTAACGCGTCGGCCTGCCGGCCATCAGGCCGCGGCCCGCTTCGCGCGCAGGCGCGCCACCACATCGGCGACCGGCTTGACCCGACCTGCCTCGACGTCCTGCTGGCCGAGCGCCAGGATCTTGAGCAGGGCCAAGGTCTCCTGCGTTTCCTCGAAGGACGCCACGTCCTGCAGCACGGCCTTGGCCTCCCCGTTCTGCGTGATGACCAAGGGCTGCCGGTTTTCTGCAAGGTGGGTCAGCACCTCGGCGGCATTGGCCTTGAGGTAGCTGATGGGCTTGACTTGAGATGAATACCGCATGGCCGTGCTCCTGAGATCGAACAAGACTTAATATAGTCCTTTATCGGTCTAACAACCCGCCGTGCAATTGCTCGGTCAACCAGCCGAGCCCCACACCCTCCTGCTCCAGCTGTGGCTTGGGCTGGATACGTTCAAATCTGAAGTCGTCGTAGACCAACGCCTCCTGCGCCCTCAGCCGCGACAGGTCTTGCCGTGCCGGCTCGGGTTCGTCGCCCCAGTGTGAGCGGTGCGCGAGCAGCGTCTCGCGGTCCAAGAGGAACGACGCCGCGTGAGGAAAGTAGCCAGGCAGTTGGTCGAGGATGGCGAAGCCGTGGGTGTCGATATCGCCCCGGTAGTGCAGTCGGCATCGATGTAGCCAAGAAGCGAGCGCCAGCGACTCCCAATCGTAGCCGGCGCCAAAAATCACGATAGCTCGCGCCACCTCTGGGAAGGCGAGGAAGCTGGTCTCGCTCTCGGCCACGAACACCCGCTCGATGGGTAGCGTGCTCCAGTTGCCGCGTTCGAACTGTGGCATCGGCGGGGCCCCGCGCGACAAGTCGCGTTCGATGCCTTCGATCCCCGATTCGAGCCAGCGCTCGTGCCACCGCGCGCAACCTGCACTTGGCCAATACCAAGCCGCCTGGCGATTTCCTTATTCTGCAGACCCGTGGAGGCAAGCAACACGATGCTCGCCCGCTGAGCCAACCGCACGCTGGTACGACCCGAGCGTGACAGTCGGGTCAAATCGCTTTTTTGCTCTTCGGTGAGGACAATCGACGGGGCAACTCGCAGGCGCCGGCTTTCCGACAACACCAATTCGGCCTTCGGCCTGCCTGTCCTCATCGCGACACCTCCGTCCAAAAGGTACCGCATCGGCATGTAATATCAATGCCAGTTGTTTACGGGACAGGACACCGGGGCGCAGGACGTTTCGCGCCGGCCCTCGTCGCGCGATCGGCCCTACGCACAACGCCAGACCGCTGCTTCTATGCCATCCTTCGACTTTCAGACCTACCCGCTGGCGCTGAATACGGCCGTTTTCACGGCCGCGGCCGTGGCGGTCTGGCTGGCCGGATCGAAGCTTACATATTGCGTCGAAGCGCTTGCGGACCAACTTGGGCTCGGCCGCGTGTTCGTTGGTGCGTTGCTGCTCGGCGGCGCCACTTCGCTGCCCGAGATAGCGACCACTGTGACGGCCGCCGCATCCGGCAATGCAGACCTCGCGGGCTCGAATCTGCTGGGCGGCGTCGCGATGCAGTTTGCGGTGCTCGCGGCGGTGGATGCGTTCGTGATGCGGGGCCGTGCACTTACTTTTTTCACCCCGAAGCCTGTGCTGCTGATGCAGGGTGTGCTGTTGATCGGCTTGCTCGCGCTGGCTTCAGCCGCGATCGCGACGAAGGGGTTCGGCTCGGTTTTGGGGCTCGGCATCTGGTCGTTGCTGCTGGTGGCCGCCTATGTGGTGGGTTTGAGAATCACGTTCAGCTACGAAGGGCAGTTTCGCTGGCGTGCAGTCGACAAACACGGCGAGCCCATCCTGCCGAAGGGGAACGACGAGGATGGGAGCGACGACGCTGACGCGAACGACCAGAATGCGTCCGAACCCTCCACAGCACGCGCGTCGATTGGCTTTTCGATCGCCGCGCTGATCGTGCTGGTGTCCGGTTATCTGCTCGCGCGTACCGGTGAAGCGCTGGCCGAGCAGACCGCCTTGGGTAGCAGCTTCGTCGGCGCCACGCTGGTCGCGCTGGCGACCTCACTGCCGGAAGTCAGCGCGACCGCCGCCGCGGTTCGCAATGGCGCCTACGGGCTCGCAGTCGGCAACATTTTCGGCACCAATGCGATCACCATTGCGCTGCTTGCCGTTGCCGATTTCGGCTATCGTGAAGGTTCGATCTACGCGGCGCTTGCGCCGTCGTCGATCTTTCTGGCGGCGTTGGGCATCGTGATCAGCTGCGTCTATCTCTGGGGTTTGCTCGAGCGGCGCGACCGGACGATTCTCTGGATGGGAGTCGATTCCCTGATCGTGCTGCTGCTGTATTTGACCGGTCTTGCGATCTACTACCTCATCCGCTGAGCCCGCGGATTTTCGGCGCTCCGCGAACTCCTGCATGCGCGGGCAGATTGGACAAAATCGGCAGCCCGATTCCGACAAGGCCGTTGACACGAGCATCAAGAACTGCCGCTGGATCAGCCGCTTGGGAGCACGGCATGATAGAGTCGTTCGAGCCGGAATGGGAAGGCTTCGTGACGCTCGAGTTTTCCAGCACCACCCCGCTACCCGCGAAGATTTACGCGGGCGAGGGCTGCGCGCAGGTGCTGTTTTTCAAGAGCGACGAAGACGGCGAAGTCAGCTACAACGACCGCACCGCCATGCGTCAATGGGCCCACGAATGGCCGCAGTGTCAGCTTGATCGTTCCATATGACCACCTCCGCCAACAATCATCACAACAGCCAGCCACTCGTCGTCATCACGGGCGCCGGCGGCAACATCGGCCGCTCTTTGGCCAGGGGGCTAGCCGATCGCTGCCGCATCGTCGGCATCGACCTCGAGGATTCGGGTGTCGACTTCCCGCTGATCGAAGCGGACTTCACCGACGATGCTTCGATGACGGCGGCGTTCGACCGGCTGGCCAGAGAGCACGGCCAGCATATCGCGAGCGTCATTCATCTGGTCGCCTACTACGACTTTAGCGGCGAGCCGAACCCGCTGTACGAGAAGGTCAACGTCGAGGGCACGCGCCGGCTGCTGCGCTGCTTGCAGAAATTCGAGGTCGAGCAATTTGTCTATTCGTCGACGATGCTGGTGCACGCGCCGACCGAGCCCGGCCGCACCTTCGACGAATCGCAGCCGATCGATCCGCGTTGGGCCTATCCCGAATCGAAAGTGCAGGCCGAGCAGGTGATCCGCGAAGAGCACGGCAAGATTCCGTACGTGCTGCTCAGGCTGGCCGGCGTCTACGACGACGAAACCTCGGTGCCCACCTTCGCGCAGCAGATCGCACGCATCTACGAGCGCGACTTCCAGAGCCACCTGTACTCGGGCGCCACCGATGCCGGCCAGGCCATGCTGCATCGCGACGACATGATCGACGCTTTCTGCCGCACGGTGGACCGGCGCAAGGAGCTTCCGCCCGATCTGGCAATCCTGGTCGGTGAGCCATTGGCGCGCGGCTATGACGACCTGCAGGACCGCCTCGGCAAATTGATCCATGGCGAGGACGAGTGGACGACATTGCGCCTGCCGCAAGCAGTGAGCGCGGTCGGCGCCTGGGCGCAGGACAAGGCCGAGCCGATCGTGCCCGATGCGCTCGATCAGGGCCAGCGCCCGTTCATCAAGCCGTTCATGACGAAGATGGCAAGCGACCATTACGCGCTCGAAATCGGCCGCGCCGAGAAGCTTTTGGGCTGGCGCCCACGCCATCGCCTGGCCGACGAGTTGCCCGCAATCGTCAAGAACCTCATAAGCGATCCGAAGGTTTGGTACAAGGCCAACAAGATCAAATCGCCCAGGTTCGTCGAGGACGCGACCGAAGCCGGCGCCGACGTGGAAGCGCTGCGCAAGAGCGCCGAAGCGCGCTATCGCACCGAGCACCGCGACAACCGCTGGGCGCATTTCATCAACATGCTGTTCGGCACCTGGCTGGTGCTGCAGCCGCCGCTGATCCAGCTTGAGGATCCGTGGCTGGCCTGGTCGGAAATTGGCCTGGGCGCGGCGCTGATCGTGCTCGCGGCCATTTCGCTGTCGTGGCGCATGGCTTGGGCGCGCTTGGCCTGCGCAGGCATCGGCGCGCTCGTGATGGCAATTCCGTTCGTGTTCTGGACGACCAATCCGGCCGCGTTCCTGTCCGACACATTGGTCGGGGCGCTGATCTTCGGCCTCGCGGTCGGCACCCGGCCCGAGCCCGGCACCGCGCTGATCGCACGCATGAGCGGCCCGCTGGTGCCGCCGGGATGGAGCTACAACCCGGCCACCTGGACCCAGCGCATCCCGATCATCGCGCTCGCACTGGTCGGCCTCTACGTGTCGCGCTATCTGGCTGCGTATCAGCTCGGTCTGATCGACAACGTCTGGGACCCGTTCTTCCGCGGCTCGCCGGACGACCCGCAAAACGGCACCGAAGAGATCATCACGTCCAGCGTCTCTAAGGCATGGCCAGTGCCCGACGCGGCACTTGGCGGCTACACCTACCTGCTCGAAATCCTCACCGGCATTGTCGGCACCCAGCGCCGCTGGCGCACGATGCCGTGGCTGGTGGTGCTGTTCGGCCTGATGATCGCGCCGCTCGGCATCGTCTCGATCACCTTCATCGTGATCCAGCCGATCGTGATCGGCACCTGGAGCACGATCGCGCTGATCGGCGCGGCGGCGATGCTGATCCAGATTCCGTACTCGCTCGACGAGCTGCTCGCCACCCTGCAGTTCATCCGCCGGCGCGTCAAGGCTGGCAAGAACTGGTTGCGGGTGTTCCTGTTTGGCGATACGGATGACGGACCGGACGCCGGCTGGCCGGTCGACGAGTTCGATCGCAGCCCGATCGTCGTAGTCGAGGAAATGATCGGCGGCGGCGTGAGCCTGCCGTGGAACCTCGCGCTGGCAGCGCTGATCGGTCTGTGGTTGCTGTTCACGCGTGTGAGCCTGGGCGCGGAAGGCTGGATGGCCAATTCGGACCACCTCGTAGGCGCGCTGGTACTCACGACGGTATCGGTCGCTGCGGCTGAAGTCGCGCGGCCGGTGCGCTTCTTGCTCGCGCCGCTCGGCGTGGCGCTGTTCATCACGCCGTTTGCGTTCGACGCTGGCAGCACGCAAATCATCGCGAGCTTCGTGGCCGGTGTGTTGCTGATCGTGTGCAGCATTCCGCGGGGGACGATCCGGAACCAGTACGGAACCTGGGACAAACTGATCGTCTGAAGCCGGGGCGGGTGGATCGAACGGCGCCGGAACCGCCGGGCTTTCCGCCTCGGCCGGTCAGGCCGCCGACTGAACGGTCATGGGCCGGACACGCCTGGACACGATCGTCGACGGTATTGTCATGATGCCTTTGAGTTTGGATGGGGCAAGGTCGAACAGGGACTGACACGAAGGACAAAGGTAGCCTGCGATGAAGCAGTTCAGACGCGATTTTTTCACCAAGCCGATCTTTGAATTGGCCAAGGGCGCATTGCCGACCCTTTCGGACACCGAGCGCGAGGCGCTGGAAGCAGGTGAAGTATGGTGGGACGCAGAGTTGTTCACCGGCTCTCCCGACTGGTCGAAATTACTGGCGGTGAAGAAGCCGGAGCTGTCGCCGGAAGAAGCCGCCTTTCTGGACGACCAGTGCAGCGAATTGTGTTCGATGGTGAACGACTGGGAGATCAATTTCGAAACGGGCGACCTTCCGACCGAAGTGTGGGATTTCCTGCGCAACGAAAAGTTCTTCGGCATGATCATCGACAAGAAGCATGGCGGACTCGGTTTCTCCGCCTATGGCCATTCGGAAATCATCCGCCGGATCTCCACCAAATCGATTGCCCTCGGGGTGACGACAATGGTGCCCAATTCACTTGGGCCGGGCGAATTGCTGCACATGTTCGGGACGCAGGAACAGCAGGACTACTGGCTGCCGCGACTGGCCAGCGGCAAGGAAATTCCGGCCTTCGCACTGACCAGCGAAGAGGCCGGATCGGATGCTTCGGCCATGGTGGATACCGGTATCGTCTGCAAGGGGCAATGGGAGGGCAAACAAGTGCTCGGCCTGCGGCTCAACTGGTCGAAGCGCTACATCACGCTGGGGCCGGTGGCGACGGTGCTTGGCCTCGCCTTCAAGATGAAAGACCCGGACGGATTGCTGGGCGAGCGGGAGGACATCGGCATCACCTGCGCGCTGGTGCCGACCAATCTGCCGGGCGTGGAGATCGGCCGTCGGCATATTCCAAGCGGACAGATGTTCCAGAATGGTCCCAACAAGGGCCATGATGTGTTCCTGCCGCTGGACCACATCATTGGCGGAACGGAATATGCCGGCAGGGGCTGGATGATGCTGATGAGCGCTCTGGCCGTGGGTCGCGGCATTTCGCTGCCCTCGCTGTCAGCCGCGGCAACGGCCTTGTCGGCGCACACGGCAGGGGCCTATTCCCGCATCCGCCAACAATTCGGCATTCCCATCGGCAAGTTCGGCGGCGTTCAGCGCAGGCTGGGGCGGCTGGCGGCACAGGCCTATGTGCTGGATGCGGGTCGCAGGCTCACCTGCGCCGGGCTGGATGAAGGCCGGGCGCTGGCAGTCATTTCAGGCATCATGAAATCGAACGCCACCTACCGGATGCGCGAAGCGGTGGACGATGCGATGGACGTCCATGCCGGCAAGGCGGTGATCGACGGGCCGAAAAACTATATCGGCAACATGCACCGCGCCGTGCCGGTCGGGATCACGGTGGAGGGAGCCAACATTCTCACCCGCAACATGATCATCTTCGGCCAGGGGGCGATCCGCTGCCATCCGCACATTCTCGACGAAATACTGGCGCTGCAGATGGAGGACGACGCGGAAGCGCTTGATGCGTTCGACATCGCGTTGTGGGCCCATGTGGGCCATACAACGCAAAACCTTTTCAAAGCCTGGTTCCGCGCCTGGACCGGTGGCCTGCTTGCCCCGGCACCGAATGCCGGCAAGGCGACGCCGTACTACCGGCAATTGTCGCGCTGGTCGGCAGCGTTTGCGCTCACCGCCGACATCGCCTTGTTGACGCTGGGCGGCAGTCTGAAGCGTCGCGAAATGCTGTCGGCGCGGATGGGTGACGCGCTGTCGGAGCTGTATCTGATTTCCGCCGCGCTGAAGCGCTGGGAGGATGACGGTCGTCAGGAAGCCGACCTGCCGGTGCTGCGATACGTGGCCGAACAGGGCTTCGCCCACATTCAGCGCAGCCTCGATGAAGTGCTCGCCAATCTGCCCTCACGGGTGGCAGCCTTGGTGGTTCGCTTTCTCACCATTCCCGGTGGCTCGAACCGAGGCCCGTCCGACGAATTGACCAAACAATGCGCCGAATTGCTGCTGGAACCCTCGGCCACGCGGGACCGGTTGACCCACAATGTCTATGAAGGCTGCGGCACGGATGGCATCCGCGATCTCAACGAGGCGTTTGAAAAGGTCTGCGCCACAGACGGTCTGCGCCGCACGCTGCGGGAAAGTGGCAAGACGCTCGCACAGGCTGAGCATGACGGGCCGTTGTCAGCCGATGACGTCGCCCGGCTGAAGGAAGCCGACGCGGCGGTGGCGAAGGTGATCGCTGTCGATGATTTTGCACCGGAAGAGATCACCGACCGGCTAGGCCCCGGAATGCAGCATGACGAGAAATCACCGGAAGAAGCGAAATGACCAAAGCCAGTACAGCAAAGCATCGCGGTGTCTATCTCGTCGATGGCGCACGCACACCGTTCCTGAAGGCGCGCGGCGGACCAGGCCCGTTTACGCCGGTTGATCTGGCCGTCCAGTGCGGCCGACCACTGTTGCTGCGCCAGCCGTTTGCCCCCGACGCGTTCGACCAGGTGATTCTCGGCTGCGTCAATGTGATTGCGGATGAAATGAACCCGGCGCGGGTTGCGGCGCTGCGGCTCGGCATGGGCGATGCCATGGTGGCGTTCACGGTGCAAATCAATTGCGGCTCCGGCATGCAGTCCATCGACACCGCGTATCGCTACATCCGCGACGGTTCGTCCGATCTCATCCTGGCCGGCGGAACCGAGGCGCTCAGCCGTGCACCGCTGGTGATGCGCGAAGAAGCGGTCGAATGGTATGCCAGTCTTGTCCAGGCAAGGGGACCGCTGGACACGGCCAGGCAATTCACCGGTCTTCGCCCCGACTTCTTCAAGCCGATCATCGGTCTGGAGCGGGGCCTGACCGATCCGATCACGACGCTGAACATGGGACAGACCGCCGAAGTGCTGGCGCACCGCTTCGGCATTTCACGGCAGGCCGCGGATCAATATGCGGTCGAAAGCCAGCACCGACTGGCCAAGGCGCAGGCAGAGGGCTGGCTCGCCGACGAGATCGAACCGGCCTTCGACCGGGAGGGCAACGTCTATGAACACGACGATGGCGTTCGGCCGGAATCCTCGATGGAAAAACTGGCCGGTCTCAATCCGGTTTTTGAACAGCCCTATGGCAAGGTGACGGCGGGCAATTCATCGCAGATCACCGACGGTGCCAGCTGGGTGGTGCTGGCATCGCAAAAGGCCGTGGACGCGCATGGACTGACGCCGTTGGCGCAGATCAGGGACAGCCAATGGGCGGCGCTCAATCCGTCGATCATGGGACTAGGCCCGGTCTTGGCGGTCACGTCGATGATGCAGCGCAACGGGCTCGACAATCCGGACATCGACCTTTGGGAGATCAACGAAGCCTTTGCGGCGCAGGTGCTGGCCTGCCTTGCAGCCTGGCAGGACAAGGATTTCTGCAAACAGGTCCTCGGTCTTGACAAGCCGTTCGGCCAGATTGCGCGCAACAGACTGAACGTGGATGGCGGGGCGATCTCGCTTGGCCATCCGGTCGGCACCAGTGGCAACCGCATCGTGCTGCATCTGGTCAACGCGATGAAGCGGCTGCAAAAAAAGCGAGGCATTGCCACCGAATGCATTGGCGGCGGACAGGGTGGCGCCATGCTGGTCGAAATGGTTTGAGGAAGCGATCATGGGACATGTGCTTGACTATCTGGAAGACACCAAACCCGAAACCGGTCCGGCGGGAACATCGCTGAAGACCAAACACTGGCAATTGGCGCGTGACGAAGACGGCATTGCCTGGCTCGTGCTCGACAAGGTGGACGCTTCCGCCAACACGCTGTCCACAAGCGTGCTCGAAGAACTCGATCAACGCCTCGATGCGGTCAAGGCTGAAAAGCCCAAGGCGTTGGTCATTCGCTCGGGCAAGCGATCGGGTTTCGTTGCCGGTGCCGATATCACAGAATTCCGGGGCATGGCCGACAGTGGCGAAGCCGAAAAGCGGCTGTGGCAGGGGCACAAGATTCTCGACCGGATCGAGAATTTCTCCTTCCCGACGATTGCCGTCGTTCACGGTTACGCGCTTGGCGGCGGTTTCGAACTGGCGCTTGCCTGCGACTACCGGGTCGCGATCGAGGGAGCGAGTTTCGGCTTTCCCGAGGTCAAACTCGGGCTGCATCCGGGACTGGGTGGCACGTTCCGACTCACCGAACTGATCGACCCGGTCGAGGCGATGACGCTGATGTTGACCGGCAGCACGGCGCATACGAAAAAAGCCGAAAAACTCGGCATTGCCGATCTGGTGGTGAAGGAACGGCATCTGAAAAACGCCATTGCCGCGATTGTGGCGGGCGATGTGTCGAAACAGAAGCAGGGCCTGAAAGGCGCGGCATTCTCGCTCGGCCCCGCACGGGCGCTGGCGGCGCGGCAGATGCGCTCCAAAACCGCAGAAAAGGCACCACAAGAACATTATCCCGCGCCCCATGCACTGATCGATCTGTGGGAAGAGCACGGCGGCGAGCGGCGAGCCATGCAGGAAGGCGAAATCAAGTCCTTCGCCAATCTGCTGACCGGTGAGACCGCGCAGAATCTTGTCCGGGTCTATTTCCTGCGCGAGAAGCTCAAGGGGCTTGGCGACGGCGACCACGACATTGGCCACGTACATGTCATCGGTGCCGGTTCGATGGGTGGCGACATTGCCGCCTGGTGCGCCGTGAAAGGGTTCCGTGTGACGCTGGGCGATGTGAAGAACGAGCCCATCGCGAAAGCCATCAGGTCGGCGGCGAAACTGTGCGATGACCAGCATCTTTCGGGCACTGAAAAACGTGACGCGCTCGACCGACTGATCCCGGATCCGAAGGGCGTTGGCATTGCCGCTGCCGATCTGGTGATCGAAGCCGTGCCGGAAAATCCCGACCTGAAGCAGAAAATCTACAAATCGGTTGAACCGAAAATGAAGCAGGGCGCGATCCTCGCCTCCAACACATCGAGCATCGAACTGGGCGTTCTGGCAAAGGGGCTGAGCGATCCGACCCGTTTTGCCGGTCTGCATTTCTTCAACCCGGTCGCGAAGCTCGAACTGGTGGAAGTCGTGCACCAAGCCAAGACCGGAAAACGGGTTGAGGAGCGGCTGCGAGCGTTTGCCGGGGCCATTTCGCGGCTTCCGGCACCGGTGAAGTCCTATCCGGGTTTTCTCGTCAACCGCGCGCTGATGCCGTATCTCATGGAAGCGCTGTTGCTGATCGATGAAGGGGTAGACAAGACGGTGATTGACCGGGCGGCTGAAAAATTCGGCATGCCGATGGGGCCGATCGAGGTTGCCGATCAGGTTGGTCTTGATGTCTGTCTGCATGTGGCCGAAAGCCTGCGCAAGAACATCGAGAAGCCGATGCCCGAAACCCCTGGGTGGTTTCGTGAAAAGGTGGAAAGGGGCGAACTGGGCCGCAAGACCGGCAAGGGCTTTTACGACTGGAAAGACGGCAAGGCCGACAAGACCGAACCCTCCGACGGCGTCAAGGAAGGTGATGACCTGCTCGACCGGCTGATCCTGCCGATGCTGGATGCCTGCGTCGAATGCCTGCGCAATGATGTGGTGGAGTCGGAAGACATCGTTGACGGAGCGATGATCTTTGCCACCGGGTTTGCGCCCTTCCGGGGTGGGCCGATGCACTATGCGCACCAACGCGGCGTGGCCGACATCGTCGGGCGGCTGGAGCAGCTTGCCAAGAAACATGGACCGCGCTTTCAACCCGACAAGGGGTGGTCCGGAATGAAACCCTCATCATGAGGAAGCGATCGTCGGAGAAGCCTGTTGCTCACCTTCAATGACCCCGCTGCCATCGCCAGCCACATTCTCGACCATACGCACAATCATGTGCGGATGGCGCTGCCGCTGGGGCTGGGCAAGGCCAACACCATTGTCAACGCGCTCACCGAAGCCGCGCTGGCGGATCGCACGATCAGGCTGGAAGTCTTCACCGCGCTGACGCTGGAGCGGCCCGTTCCCGGCAGCGAACTGGAAAAGCGCTTTCTCGAACCGGCCATGGACCGGCTTTTCGGAGACTATCCCGCCTTGCGCTACGCGCAATTGCTGCACCAGCGCGAGCTGCCCGACAATATCGAGGTCAGCGAATTCTTTCTGCTCGCGGGCCAATGGCTGCATGTGGACCGGGTGCAGGGCAACTACATCTGCGCCAACTACACCGATGCCTATGGTTTTCTCGTGGCGCGCAAACCCAATGTGGTGGTGCAGTTGCTGGCGCGTGAGGCCGACCGTTTCAGCCTGTCATGCAACACCGACATCACGGCAGACCTGATTTCCGACCGGGCGGCGGGGAAGATCGATTTCCTGCTGGCGGGCGAAGTGAATTCATCACTTCCCTTCATGGCGGGTGAGGCGGCCGAAATCACGGAAAGCGATGTCGGTTGCCTGCTCGATGATCCCGGCAGTGATTTCGAATTGTTTTCCAGCGTCAAGCAGCCGGTGGACCTGGTGGAACACGCCATCGGTCTGCATGTATCCGGGCTGGTCGCCGATGGCGGCACATTGCAGGTGGGCATCGGGTCGATTGGCGATGCCGTCGCCAATGCACTGATGTTGCGGCATCGCGACAATGACGCGTGGCGAGCCGGGATGCAGGCGAACCCGTTCGGGCAGGAACCGTGTCACCGGGAGATTTTTGATGCAGGCCTGTACGCAGTGACCGAAATGCTGGTGGACGGAGTGCTGCAATTGTTCGAAGCGGACATCGTCAAACGCGAGGTCGACGGGGCAGCCATCCATGCCGGGTTCTTCGTTGAATCGCGCTCGTTCTACGAGGCGTTGCGGCACATGCCTGAGAAAAAGCTGTCGAAGATCGTGATGAAACCGGTGTCCTTCACCAATGCGCTTTACGGTAATGAGGAGCGCAAACGCGCGGCACGGACGAAAGCCCGGTTCATCAACAATGCGATGCTGGCGACGTTGACCGGTGCGGTGACGTCGGATGGCACGGGCGATGGACAGGTGGTCAGCGGCGTCGGCGGCCAGTTCGATTTCGTCGCCCAGGCCTTTGCGCTGGACGATGCCCGCTCGATCATCACCGTCAAGGCGACGCGCCAGAAAAATGGCGAGACCGTTTCCAACATCTTCTGGAATTATCCGCATGCGACCATCCCCCGGCATCTGAAGGATATCGTGGTGACGCAGTACGGTGTCGCCGATCTGCGCGGCAAATCGGATTCCGAAACGATTGCCGCCATGCTGGCGGTGACCGACAGCCGGTTTCAGGACGACCTGCTCGAGCGCGCCCAAGACGAAGGCAAGATCGATCGCGCCTATTCGATACCCGATGAACATCGGTTCAACTTGCCAGATCGATTGAGCGCGTGGCTGAGGCCGATGCAGCAAGACGGATCATTGCAAACCTTTCCATTCGGCACGGATTTCACCGCAACGGAGCAAACCCTGCTGCCAGCACTTGCGGTGCTGAAAGACACGCAACATTCGAAAACCGGATTGTTGAAGCTGGCCTGGTGCGGCCTGCGCACCGCGCCAACACGGTCAACACAAGAATGTTTGAGGCGGATGGGTCTGGACGCGCCGAGCAGCGCCACAGCGTATGTCTATTCCCTGCTCGTGCGAGGTGCGTTGGTGCAAAGCGGGCAGACAATCTGACGAGGGTCATCGGGTGCGAACACTGGCTGCGAACCAGATCGGCCTCGTCCTGCAGGGCGGCGGAGCACGGGGTGCCTATCAGTTTGGCATCCTGAAGTCGGTCGCAGTTTCGCGATGTGTGGCTCGGCGCGGCGCTGGGTCTGCTGCGCAAGCGCCTGGGCCTGAACGTGGTGCTGACGCGCAACGCCGCCGGTGAGCGGGTGTACCGCATCGGCTGACCGCCGCGCCGCAGAGGGCGGGAGTTCAATTCACACCCTTGGGATACGCGCGAACTGCATACCCTGCAAAACTCGGTTTGCACCCTGACGGTGGCGAAGCGCTGCGCTCGCGCCCCCCGTACTGGAATATCGCCAGGAAGGACAGAGGCACGCCACCAGCAAACCGGAGGTATAGCGCTCGCGTTCCTCCGTCTTTCGGGTCCAGCTAACGCGGGCGCGCATTTCGTGACTGAAGTCCTCAAACGCTTCGCTCAATTTTGGGCTGGTTGGGAGAGGAGGTGCTGCTACCCCGTGTTTCGTGGCTTCCGCCGCCGCAGCGGCCACGGCATGGACCAGCTCGGCCCGATGGGCGACTTCCGTTTTTTTCAACTTTGTCAGGGCGGTAGCCCGCGCGAGGTGGGCCTTCAGCCTTTCCGGGTCCATCAGATGCCCTGCTCGTGCCGTTCCAAGGGCGGTCTGCACAACGACGCGCAGCCGCAACGCAAGCGCACCTGCTTCGCGCTTGCTCGCGGTTCCTAGACTTCGGGAGATTTCCCGAGCTGCGAAAACAGGCCGAACAACGCTCGGGACGACCCATCGCCAGTACCAGACGCCGCAGCGGTTGCGACGCAATCCTTCGCCGTACATCGGGTGCCTCTCCACGAACGGATTGGGACACCCAATTGGGACACTGCACGAGAGCCGAGAAATATTCCTATAAAATCAATGACTTATAAAAAAATGGTGGAGCCGGCGGGAATCGGCCCTGCAGGCCGCGCTCGCGCCTGCAGGCGCTCGCCGGCTCGCCCCCGCGTCCGTGCCGGACGCGGTTTCGATTCGCGAGACCGCAAAAACGCAAACGGGCCACACCTTGCGGCGTGGCCCGTTTGCGTTTTGGTGGAGCCGGCGGGAATCGAACCCGCGTCCGTAAGTCCTCTACGACCAGATCTACATGTGTAGTCGATCGATTTTTTCTCGGTGCGAACTTAGCCGATCGACAGGCTGGTTCACACCCAGTCACCTTGGTTTTAGCTCCGCACCAAGTGACCCGGCGCGGCACGATCCGATATGAATGACGCTACTACTTCAGCGGTTTCCCACCTCGGTCCGACCTATCGGAAAGTCGGTGTAGCGGCTACGGCCTTAAGCGGCCAGAGCGAAACGCTCGTTGTTGGCGTTTAGAGAATTCCCAATGGATTTACGAGGAAATGGGTCCTCGACATGCACTGTGCCGCTTTGCAACCCACGTCGAAACCAGGTCGGCCCCGAATCGGGTGTTCTGCAGCGTGAACGCTCTCGCGTCACCCCCCAAGTATAGGCCATGGCGGGGTTTTCAAGGGCGCGGCGCTCGGGATGCGGCTAGTATGCAGACTGCGCCAGCCAACCCGAGAGGCCCGATGACCGTCGCCGAGCGATCCTGCTGGGTCGAGCAAACCGAGGCCGGTGCGGTGCTGCATGTGGCGGGGTCGTGGCGCGTCGATTCGCTCGCCACCCTCTCGCGGGCGCTGGGCGTTGCGCTCGCCGGGAGCGGCGCTCCGCGGGGCATCGACGGCAGCCGGCTCGAGACCCTGGACACGGCGGGTGCGCTGGTTCTGCTGCGCGCGCTCGCCCAGGCGGGCGCAGACCCGCAGGCGCTGGATCTCTCCGGATTCGCGGGGCGCCACGGGCGCATCGTGGCGCTGGTGAGCGAGCGCCTCGCAGCGACGGAGCCGCCGGCCGCGCCGCATCGCTCGGGGTACATCGCCGCGCTGGGGCGCGGGACGATCGCGCTGGGACACCTGATCGTCGGCCACATCTCCTTCCTGGGCCTCGTCGCCGTCGAGTTCGCGCGTCTCGTGCGTCACCCGAGCAGCTTGCGCACCCGCGAGCTCTTCGTTCAGTTGGGCCGCACGGGGGTGAGCGCGATCCCGGTGATCGCGCTGCTGACCTTCCTGATCGGCGTGATCGTGGCCTATCTGCTGGGCATGCAGGCCGAGCAGTACGGGGCGAACATCTTCGTGGTCGACGGGGTGGCGCTCGGGATGGTGCGCGAGTTCTCGCCGCTGATCGTCGCCACCATCGTCGCGGGGCGCTCGGGGGCGGCATTCACCGCGCAACTGGGCACGATGAAGCTCACCGAGGAAATCGACGCGCTGCGCACGCTGGGGCTCTCGGCCGAGCAGGTGCTGGTGATGCCCCGGGTGCTCGCGCTGGTGATCGCGCTCCCGCTGCTGGTCTTCGTCGGCAACATCGCGGGAATCGGCGGCGCGATGGTGATTTCGGACGCGATGCTCGACATCACCCCGGCCACCTTCATCGAGCGTCTGCACGCGTCGCTGGCCGCGCGCCACTACGTGATCGGGCTCGCCAAGGCCCCGGTGTTCGCGCTGGCGATCGCGGTGATCGGCTGCCGGATGGGCTTCGCGGTGGCGCGCGACACGCGCGCGATCGGCGCGAGCACCACCTCGACGGTGGTGCAGTGCATCGTCACGGTGATCCTCATCGATGCGCTCTTCGCGGTGCTCTTCCAGGAACTCGCGCTGTGAGCGGGGATCCGGTGATCGAGGCCGAGGGGATCGTCACGCGACTGGGCGGACGCATGGTCCACGACGGGCTGAGCCTGCGGGTCGAGCGCGGCGAACTCGTCGCCCTGATCGGCGGCAGCGGCAGCGGCAAGTCGGTGCTGCTGCGCGAACTGATCGGACTGCAGCGCCCGAGCGCGGGGCGCGTCCGGGTGCTGGGCACGCAGGTCTGGGACTGCGCGCCGGACGAACTCACGCGGCTGCGCCGGCGCTTCGGGATGCTCTTCCAGGACGGCGCGCTCTTCTCGACGCTCGATGTGCTGGGCAACGTCGCCGCGCCGATTCTCGAGCACACGGATACGCCGCGTGAGTTGGCCACCGCGCTCGCGCTGTTGCGCCTGTCGCTCGCGGGGCTGGCGCCGGACGTCGCCCACCGGATGCCGAGTGAGCTCTCGGGCGGGATGCGCAAGCGCGCCGCGCTTGCCCGAGCGCTCGCGCTGGAGCCGGAGGTGCTGTTCCTCGACGAACCCACCGCGGGACTGGACCCGGTCGCGGCCCGCGCCTTCGACCGGCTGGTGCGCTTCCTGAACCAGGATCTGGGCATCACCGTGCTGCTGGTCACGCACGACCTGGACACCCTCAGGACCATTGGTGCACGGGTGCTCGCGCTTGCTGGCGGACGGGTGGTGGCCGATGGTACCCTCGACGAGGTGATGGCAGCCGATGATCCCTGGGTTCGCTCGTACTTCTCGGCGCGCACGCCTGACGCCTCCGGAGCACCGTAGCCGATGGAACCCGAATCCCGCTACGCGTTCGTGGGAGCGATCGTGCTCGTGCTCGCCGCTGCGGCGGTGGCGGGCTTCGCGTGGCTCTCGAGCATCGGGCCGGCCTCCAATTTCCGCTTCTACGCGATCCGCTTCGAGCGCCAGTCGCTCGACGGAATTCAGAAGGGCGCGAACGTCACCATTCGCGGGATCAGCGTCGGTCGCGTCGAGGACTACACGATCGCGCCGGGCAACATCAACGTGGTGCGCATGACGGTGCGCGTCGATCGGGCCACGCCGGTGAGCGAGAACACGGTCGCCGTCGTGGCGCGCAATTTCGTCACGGGCATCGCGCGTATCGATCTCGTCACGGTCGGTACCCCGGGACCGCCGCTGATTCACGTTGCGGAAGACGAGCGCTACCCGATGATCGCCGAGGGCAACTCGGAGTTCGCCGACATTGCCGAATCGGCCGGACGCCTGGCGCTGACCGCCGAGCAGACCCTCGCGAGTCTCAACGAACTGCTCAAGCCGGAGAACCGCGAAGCCTTCGGCGCGGCGCTCACGGGCGCGCGTGATCTCGTCAACGGACTGAACCAGCGCCTCGCCGGGCTCGACGCGACGACCCGCAGCCTGCGCGACGGCGCTGCGGCGCTGGGAGAGTCGTCGCGCCGGATCACGACGGTCGTCGAGAGCACGGCGGCGAAGGTCGATCCCCTCGTGCGCGAGGCCGGGGCTGTGCTCAGCGATACGCGCCGCGCGCTGGCCGAGTTGCGCTCCACGCTGGGCGAGGGGCGCTCGACGCTGGGCGCGGCCGACGCCACGCTGCGCGACGCGCAGGGCACGCTGCAGGAGTTCTCGCGGCTCGCCAAGACGCTGGAGACGGAGGCGGGCGCCCTGAGCCGGCGCGTCGGGGCGTCGGCCGATATCGGCGTGCTCGAAGTGCGCGCCACCGCGCAGGAACTGCGCGCCGCCGCCGAAATGCTGATGCGCACGCTCGAGCGCCTGCAGGATCCGCGCGCCGCAATCCTGGGCCCGAGTGCGCACCAGCTCGGCCCCGGGGAGGTGCAGCGATGAGGGCCCGCTGGCGCCGTACCCTGGCGCTCGTGATCGCCGCGCTGAGCGCAGGGTGCATCAGCCCCTTTGGCGGTGATCAACCGGCGCGCACCTGGTACGAGCTCGCGGACCTGCGCGCGGGTTCGACGATGGATTGGGCGCCGGCCGCGCCCGGCAAGGCGGACGCGGGCAACGGGCTGGTGCTGCTGATCTCGGCGACCCCGGCGAACAGCTTCTACGACACGACTTCCATCGTGTTCAGCCGCGGCGAGCCGGGCAGTCGTGGCTACTATCAGTACGCCGGCTGGACCGAGCGCCCGGTCAAGCGCATCAGCCACTTTCTCGAACGCCGAGTGGCGGAGCGCAACGGTTTTCGTGCGGTTGCACAAGCCAGCTCGGGTATCCGCGGCGACCTGCTGCTCAACCTGCGGCTCCAGGAGATATTCGTCGATGCGGCACGCTCGCCGGGCACGGCGCGATTATCGGTGACGGCCGAACTCGTCGACTGGCGCGATCACACGGTGGTGGCCCGGCGCGCCTTTGCGCACGCCGCGCCGATCGAGCGCGAGGAACCGGCCGCCGCCGCGGCAGGGTTCAACCGGGCGCTCACCGGCGTGCTCGACGAAATCGTGCCCTGGCTCGAGGATGTGGGGGCACGGCTGCGCTGAGCGGAATCGGTGCTGCCGGCGCGGTTCTCAGCTTTCCGGCAGCAGCGCCAGGAGTTCGTGAGGCGCGTCGATCAGGAAGTCGGCGCCCCACTGCGCGGGCGGCTGCTGATCGCCGGAAAAGCCGTAGGTGACGGCGACGGTGGTCATGCCGGCCGCCTGTCCCGCCTCGATGTCGCGCAGGTCGTCACCGACGTAGACGCAGGCCGTGACCTGCACCCCGGCCTGCTCGGCGCCCAGCAGCAGGGGCGCTGGGTGCGGCTTTGCGAAGGCCGCGGAGTCGCCGCCGATCACGCAGACCGAACGCTCCAGCAGGCCCAGTTGAGCGAGGATGCGCCGCACGTAGCGCTCGTACTTGTTGCTCACGACGCCCCAGGGAACCCCGGCGCGTTCGAAGTGCGCGAGCACCTCGCTCATTCCCGGAAACAGGCAGGTGTGTACGCAGATCGCCGACTCGTAGCGTGCGAGGAATTCGTCGCGCAGCACCGGGAAGTCATGACTGTCGCGATCGACGCCGAGGCCGCGGCCGATCAGTCCCCGCGCACCCATCGACGCGTACGGGCGCAGGGTCGGAAGCGACAGGGGTTCGAGGCCGCGTTCCGCACGCATCGCATTGACCGGACCGGCCAGGTCGGCCGCCGTGTCGGCCAGCGTCCCGTCCAGGTCGAAGAACACCGCATGCGGTGTCGCGGCAAAGCGGGTGGGGCGCGCAGGCATCGACGGGTACTCAGGCGGGCTTGCGAAACGCCATCAGGTAGTTGACCGATACGTCGCTCGCGTCGAGCCGGTACGCGCGCGTCAGCGGGTTGTAGGTCATCCCGTTCATCTCGACGAGTTCCAGCCCGCAGCGCCGCGCGGCTGCGCCGAGTTCGGAGGGCTTGAGGAACTTCTCGTAGTCGTGCGTGCCGCGCGGCAGCAGGCGCAGCAAATACTCGGCCCCGACGATCGCAAAGAGAAATGCCTTCGGATTGCGGTTGATCGTCGAAAAGAACAGCCAGCCACCCGGGCGCGCGAGTGCGGCGCAGGCACGGATCACCGATTCGGGGTCGGGGACGTGCTCGAGCATCTCCATGCAGGTGACCACATCGTGGGTCGCGGGGCACTCGGCCGCGAGATCCTCGGCGGCGATGTGGCGATACGTGACCGCCGCGCCGCTCTCGAGCCGGTGCAACTCGGCCACCTTGAGTGCCTTCTCGCCCAGGTCGACCCCGAGCACCTGCGCCCCCTTGCCGGCCATCGCCTCGCTGAGGATGCCGCCGCCGCAGCCCACGTCCAGGACCTGCTTGCCGGCGAGGCCGGCGAGCGCGTCGATCCATTCGAGACGCAGCGGGTTGATCTGGTGCAGGGGCCGGAACTCGGACTCCGGGTCCCACCACTTCGCGGCGAGTGCCTGGAACTTGGCGAGTTCGGCGGGGTCGAAGTTCTCCGACGCCGGGTTGGCGGCGGATTCCGGGGTGCGGGTTGTGTCAACGGTCATGGCAGCAGGGCCTGGCGAGCATCAGAGCGCATTGTAGACCGGGGCGAACTGTGGGGCGCAGGGCGAAAAAAAGCCCCGCGTGAGCAGGGCTTTAAAAAAAGCCCCGCGTGAGCGGGGCTTTTCCTGTTGCCGAGATTCCGGCGACGATTACTTCATGCGGGTACCGACCACTTCGATTTCGACGCGGCGGTTCTTCGCACGGCCTTCCCTGGTCTTGTTGTCGGCGACGGGTTGCTTCTCGCCTTTGCCTTCCGTGTAGATCCGGTTGGCTTCGATGCCCTTGCTGACCATGTACGCCTTGACCGCTTCGGCGCGGCGCACCGACAGGGCCTGGTTGTAGGCGTCGGTGCCGATCGAGTCGGTATGGCCGACGGCGATCACGACTTCCAGCGTGATGGCTTTCAGCTTGCCCGACAGATCGTCGAGTTTGGCTTTGCCTTCGGGCTTCAGGATGGACTTGTCGAAGTCGAAGAACGCGTCAGCCGCGAAGGTGACCTTCTCGGCGGTCGGCGCAGCCGGTCTCGGAGCCGGGGCCGGAGCCGGGGCCGGAGCCGGAGCCGGAGCCGGGGGCGGTACGATTATGATGGCCGGAGCCGGCATCGGAGCCGGGGCCGGGCGCGCGGGCGGCGGCGGGGGAGTCGGGGCCGGCTTCGGCATCAGATCCTCGTCGCAACCCTTCATGGCGTTCGCGGGGGTCCACTGCGGCGTCCTCCAGCACAGGCCGGAACCGCTCGTGACCACGTTCGCGTCGGGACTGGTCACATAGCCCGGGTTGGGGCCCGTGTGCCCAGCGGCTGTGGCAAACGTCGAGAACGAGGCAGCCAACAGCGCGGATGCGGCGAGCGACGCCAGTTTCAATGAATTATTCATATTTCTCCTCTCGGTAATCAAGGCACTAAAACCGGAGCAAGCAGGACCAATTCGTCACAGTGCCGCATTGCCCGACAAGATATCACTGATGCGATTCTGCCACATGCCAGTGCGCGAAACCACCTCGGGGATGATCGCCTGAGCTGCTGTTTCGCACAATTGTCGCGTTTGCACAACACGTTTTCCCGCAATCCAGACCTCGGCGACGGCCTCCCGGCCTGCTGCGTGAATCAATTGTGACACGGGATCGAACACCGGTTGGAATTCGTGACGCCGCAAATCGAAGGCGACGAGATCCGCGCATTTGCCGGGCAGCAGGGACCCGATCCGGTCGTCCAGTCCGAGCGCACGTGCGCCCGCGAGCGTGAGCGCATGCAGCAGTTCGTGGGCGCTCCAGAGCTCGGCGCGACCCGAAACGCCCTTGGCGAGCAGCGCGCCCGTGCGGGCCTCGGCGAGCAGGTCGAGCCGGTTGTTGCTGGCCGAACCGTCCGTCCCGAAGGCAACGTTGATGCCCCGCTCGAGCCATTCGGCGGCCGGTGCCACGCCGCTGCCAAGCTTCAGGTTGGAGTGCGGACAGTGCGCCACCGACACCCCCCGGCGCGCCATCCGGTCCAGGTCGCCCGTGCTCAGGTGCACCGCGTGGACGGCGATCGTGTCGGGGCCGACCAGGCCGAGAGCGTCGAGTCGCTCGATTGGCCGCACGCCGTAACGCGCGACGCTGTCGGTGATCTCGCCGGCGGTCTCGTGGAGGTGGATGTGGATCGGCAGCCCCAGCTCGCTGGCGAGAATGCCCACCTGGCGCAGCGCGTCGTCGCTCACCGAGTAGGGCGCGTGTGGCGCAAGGCAGAAGCTCGTCAGCGCCTCGTCGCCCAGTCGGTCGCGCAGCTCGAGCCCCTTGCGCAGGTAGTCGCTCGGCCCGCTCGCATAGGCTGACGGGAAGTCGACCACGATGATCCCGAGGCTGACGCGCATCCCCAGCGCCCGGGCGGCGTCGGCGACCGCCTCGGGGAAGAAATACATGTCGTTGAAGCAGGTGATCCCGCCGCGCAGCATCTCTTCGCAGGCCAGCACGGCCCCGTCGAAAACAAAGCCCGGTGACATCAGCCGCCCTTCGAGCGGCCAGATGCGCTCTTCGAGCCAGCGCTGCAGCGGCAGGTCGTCGCCGACGCCGCGCAGGAGCGTCATCGACGCGTGCGTGTGCGCGTTGACGAGTCCGGGCGTCACGAGATGCCCGGGCAGCGTGACCCGCTCAGCCTGCGGGTGGCGCTCGGCGGCGACGGCGCGGGGCAGCAGCTCGAGGATGCGCTCGCCCTGGATCGCGAGGTCGTGTTCGCGCAGCACGCTCCCCTGCGGCTCGACCGGCACAATCCAGTCGGGTTGAATGAGGATGATCGGTTCGGACACGCGTGCCAGCTCCGGATGCCTGATGGGCGATGGCGCGATTACATCACAGCGTGGGGGCCAGCCGCTGCGCTGAAAGGGGCCGGCATGATAAAATCAGCCGGTTTTGCACCCCCCCTTTTTCCGGGGCCGCTTTCCGCATCCGCCCCTCGTCAGTCGCCCCCGCCGCATGGACCCATTCGCCAAAGAAACGCTCCCGATCAGCCTCGAAGAGGAGATGCGCAGTTCGTATCTCGACTACGCGATGAGCGTCATCGTGGGGCGCGCGCTGCCTGACGTGCGCGACGGCCTCAAGCCGGTGCATCGGCGCGTGCTCTTCGCGATGCACGAGTCCTCGAATGTCTGGAATCGGCCCTACGTGAAGTGCGCGCGCGTGGTGGGCGAGGTGATGGGCAAGTTCCACCCCCACGGGGACTCGGCGATCTACGACACGCTGGTGCGCATGGCGCAGCCCTTCTCGCTGCGCTATCCGCTGATCGACGGACAGGGGAACTTCGGTTCGGTCGATGGCGATAACGCGGCGGCCATGCGTTACACGGAATGCCGGCTCGCGCGG
This sequence comes from Burkholderiaceae bacterium, assembly GCA_024637155.1. Lineage (GTDB taxonomy): Bacteria > Pseudomonadota > Gammaproteobacteria > Burkholderiales > Burkholderiaceae_E > JAGXFR01. The sequence goes on from JAGXFR010000024.1 coordinate 74,103, forward strand.
GTCGCCGGCGACCTGCTCGCCGACATCGACAAGGAAACGGTCGATTTCCAGCCCAACTACGACGGTCGCGAGCAGGAGCCGGTGGTGCTGCCGGCGCGCATCCCGAACCTGCTGGTCAACGGGTCGGCGGGGATCGCGGTGGGCATGGCGACGAACATCCCGCCGCACAATCTGAACGAAGTCATCGCGGGCTGCCTGCTGCTGCTCGCCAATCCGCATGCATCGATCGACGAACTGATCGAGGTGATTCCGGCGCCGGACTTCCCGACCGCGGGAACCATCTACGGGGTGGCCGGTGTGCGCGAGGGCTACCGCACCGGTCGCGGCCGTGTCGTCATGCGCGGGCGCACGCACTTCGAGGAGTACGACCGGGGCACGCGTTCGGCGATCATCATCGACGAGCTGCCCTACCAGGTGAACAAGCGCGTGCTGCTGGAGCGCGTCGCGGAGCTGGTCAACGAGAAGAAGATCGACGGCATCTCGGACATTCGCGACGAGTCCGACAAGTCGGGCATGCGCGCGGTGATCGAGCTCAAGCGCGGCGAGATGCCCGAGATTGTGCTCAACAACCTCTACAAGCAGACGCAGCTCCAGGACACCTTCGGCATCAACATGGTGGCGCTGGTCGACGGGCAGCCGCGCCTGCTGAACCTCAAGCAGATGCTCGAGTCCTTCCTCGCGCACCGGCGCGAGGTGGTGACCCGGCGTGCGGTGTTCGAACTGCGCAAGGCACGCGAGCGCGGTCACGTGCTCGAAGGGCTGGCGGTGGCGATCGCCAACGTCGACGAGATGATCGAGCTGATCAAGGCGTCGCCGACCCCGCCGGTGGCCCGCGAGCGACTGCTCGAGCGCGTCTGGCAGCCGGGCGTCGCGCGCGAAATGCTCGAGCGCGCCGGCATCGAGACCGACGCGGTGCGCCCGGAGGGTTTCGATGCCCGCCTCGGGCTGCACCCGGACGGCTACCGGCTCTCCGAGGCACAGGCGCAGGAAATCCTGCAGATGCGCCTGCAGCGCCTGACCGGCCTGGAGCAGGACAAGATCGTGCAGGAATATCGCGAGGTGATCGGCGAGATCGTCGACCTGCTCGACCTGCTGGCGCGTCCCGAGCGCATCACGCAGCTGATCGGCGACGAACTCAAGGCGATCGGCGCCGCGTATGGCGACGCGCGCCGTTCCGAGATCGAACACAACGCCACCGAGCTCGACACCGAGGACCTGATCCAGCCCACCGACATGGTGGTCACCCTCTCGCACTCGGGCTACATCAAGAGCCAGCCGGTGTCCGAATACACGGCGCAGCGGCGCGGCGGACGGGGCAAGCAGGCGGCCGCAACCAAGGAAGCCGACTGGATCGACCAGCTGTTCATCGCGAACACCCACGATTTCATCCTGTGCTTCTCCAACCGCGGGCGCGTCTACTGGCTCAAGGTGTGGGAGGTCCCGCAGGGAACGCGCATCTCGCGCGGCAAGCCGATCGTGAACCTGTTTCCGCTCGCCGACGGCGAAAAGATCACCGTCGTGCTGCCGGTGAAGTCCTTCGAGGACAACTACTACGTGTTCATGGCCACGAGTCTGGGCACGGTGAAGAAATCGGTGCTCACCGACTTCTCGAACCCGCGCAAGGCCGGGATCATCGCGGTCGCGCTGGACGAGGGAGATCACCTGATCGGCGCTGCGATCACCGACGGGGCGCATGACGTGATGCTGTTCTCCGACGCGGGCAAGGCGGTGCGCTTCGACGAGAACGACGTGCGGCCGATGGGCCGCACCGCGCGCGGGGTGCGCGGGATGAACCTCGACGACGGGCAGCGCGTGATTGCGATGCTCGTGGCGGGCGACGAAACGCAGGCGGTGCTGACCGCCACCGAAAACGGCTACGGCAAGCGCACGCCGATCGGCGAGTACACGCGCCACGGGCGCGGCACCAAGGGCATGATCGCGATCCAGAAGAGCGAGCGCAACGGCACGGTGGTCGCCGCGGTGCTGGTCGAGGAGCAGGACGAAATCATGCTGATCACCACCCGCGGCGTGCTGGTGCGCACCCGCGTTTCCGAAATTCGGGAGATGGGCCGGGCGACGCAGGGCGTGACGCTGATCGCCGTGGGCGAGGGCAACCGGCTCTCGGGCGTGCAGCGGGTGCTCGAGACCGATGCCGACGTCGACGCCGAAGGCGGCGACGAGATTCCCGATCCGGAGACCGGCGCCGGTGCCCAAGTTGATGCGGAAGATGCCGCGCAAGGTGACGCGGCAGGAGACGGCACCGACACACCGTGAACGTCTTTGTCGAGATCGTCGCGCCGATCATCGCGCTGATCGCGGTCGGCTATGGCGCGGCCCGCTTCCGGGTGGTCGACGCCGACGGGGTGCGTGCTCTCTCGGACGTCACCTTCCTGCTGTTCCTGCCGGCGCTGCTGTTTGGCGCGATGGCGCGCACGAACTTCGAACGCATCGCGCTCGACGCACCGACTGTCTACTTCAGCGCTGCACTCGCGCTGTTCTTCGTGGTTTTCGCCGTGCAGCGCGCGCGGGGCTATGCCGCCGACAGCTCGGCGCTGCACGCGCTCGCCGCAGTCCTGTCCAACAATGTGATGCTCGGAATTCCGTTAGTGCGGCTGGCTTTCGGGGAGCAAGGGCTCGCGATCCTGCTGACGATCATCGCGATGCATGCCCTGATCCTGTTGACCGTGGCCACGCTGGTGATCGAGTTCGGTCGTGCGCTTGCCACCGAGCCGGGCGCGCAGCAGCGCCCGTTGATGAGCCGACTGGGACACGCGCTGCGACCTGCCTTGCGCGGTGCGCTGATGCATCCGGTGGTGCTGCCGATTCTTGCCGGAGTGGCCTGGTCGCTGTCGCACTGGAGTCTGCCCGGGCCGATCGACGTTGCGCTCAAGATGATGGCCACGGCCGCGGCACCGATGTGCCTGGTGCTTCTGGGAGCCTCGCTCGCGCAGTTCGGAGTCGGTGCGGGGTGGGCTGGCGTCATCGGCTTGTCGGCACTCAAGACCCTCGCGCATCCGCTCGCGGTCTACGCGGTCGGGCGCTGGGTGTTCGAGGTGGATGCGCTCACGCTGGCAGTTGCCACGATCGCGGCTGGACTGCCGATCGGCGCGAACGTCTACCTGCTCGCGCAACGCTACCGCGTCGCATTGCCCGTGGTCAGTGGGGGCGTTTCCTTCTCGACCGTGATTTGCGCCGTGACGTTGCCGCTGCTGCTGGCCTGGCTGCGCTGACGAGCCATCTATATATTATTGATAATCTTATTGACTATTTAAGAAAAGCTCGACTACCATGACCGATCGGTGGTGGCAGGAAGCCGCCGAGGATCGGGTCTTCCCAGGTCAGCCGCGGGACGACCGGCAGCGATCCAAGCTGATGCACAAACGAACCGACCATGGAGATCGAGACAATGAAGCCGAAGTCGACCAAATCAACTCTCGCGCTGTTTATCGGCGCGTGTCTGGCGCTACCCCTTGCAGCGCAGGCGCAGACGTACAGCGCGGGCCCGGACGTGACGGTTATCCAGGGGTTCCAGGCCGGCGGCGGAAGTGACGCACTGGCGCAAATGGTGCAACCATTCCTGGCCAAGGAACTGGGCGTTACCTTCATCAATCGTTATCAGCCGGGTGCGACCGGTGCCATCGCCTGGACCAATCTCGCCAAGCAAACGACCGCTGACGGGAAGACGATCTCGATCACCAACACGCCGATGCTCATGACGAACTACATCATGAACCCGACGATGCAGTATTCGATCGCTGACCTAACGCCGTTGGCCAATGTCGTCACCGACCCGGGCGTGATCGTCGTCGGCAAGGACAGCAAGTACAAGACGATCAAGGAACTGCTCGACGACGTGCGGGCCAATCCCGGTCGGATCACGATCGGAAATTCAGGGGTCGGCGGTGACGATTTCTTCTCCGTGATCATGATCGAGAAGGCAACCGGGCTGAAGTTCCAACAGGTGCCGTTCGCCGGCGACGGCCCGTCGTGGGCGGCCGCTCTGGCTGGCAAAATCGGCGCCAGCGCCAACAATCTGGGCATTACCTTCCCGCAGGTGAAGGCCGGCAATTTGCGTGTGCTCGCCACATTCACCGAAAAACGGGTGCCGGACCTGCCTGATGTGCCGACCCTGAAGGAACTCGGCATCGACGTCGTGGCCGGATCGTCGCGCGGCTATAGCGCACCGAAAGGCATCCCGGAGGCCGCCAAGAAGGAATTCCTTGCTGCGTTGGGGCGCGTGATCGCCGATCCGGAATTCAAGAAAGTCGCAGCCACGCGCGCCATGACGATCGATTACAAGGCGGGCGATGAATACGTGAAGTATCTGAAAGATCAGGAAACCACGTTCATCAAGATCTGGGCTGAAGTCAAGGATCACGTCGGGAAGTAATCGATTCGCGTGACGCATCCCCCCCCGCGGTCGATGGTTTGTCGGCGCGGGGGCGCTGCGACGCGGCCGTCCGTGTCGCAGGAACCTCTGCGAGTGCCAGGCGCCAGCCCGGCGCTCGCGATGCGGATTTCCGAGCCAAGCCGCTCTCGTTCGCGGATATCACTGCTTGCGCACTGAGAGTCACCTACTGACTATCGAAGGCGAATCGGATGAATAGCACCCTTTTTCTTGGCGCTGCGGCGATCATCTTTGTGCTCGTTCTGCGCACGCAGACCGGTGCCTTCCCCGAGGTGGCACAACGTCTCCCGCTGCTGTTGATCTGGATCATCGTCGGGCTGGCCGTGCTGATGTTCGTCGAGGAATTCCTCAAGCGTCGCGCCGCGCGCCGAGCGGCCCCCGGCTTGCCGAGCATCGATGAAGAAGCGCTCGCGCCGATCAAGCTGCGCGTGGTGGCCGCTTTCGGCGTGGCGATCGTCGCGTATGTGATCCTGATCCCGGTGGTTGGCTACCTGATCACGACCCCGTTGTTCATGGCCGGCTCCCTGTTGGTGGCGCGCACGGTGTCGCCGTTGAAATCGATCCTGATCGGAATCGGCGCGACGGCGTTCGTATGGTTCGTCTTCATCTGGGGGTTGAACCTGCCGGTGCCGATCCTGCCATTCCTGAAGTGATGCGCGAGAGCTATTGACCATGGAAGAATCGTTTATCGTCATCGGGCTGTGGAATGCGCTGAGCCCCTTCAACATCCTGTTCACCGTGGCTGGTGTTGCGTTGGGGATTGTGGTGGGTGCGCTGCCGGGCCTGTCGGCAACGATGGCGCTGGCGCTGCTGCTGCCTCTGACCTTCAAGTTGCCGCCCGAGACCGGGCTGAGCATGATGGCCGCGCTCTATCTGTCGGCCATGTACGGCGGTTCGATCGCTGCCATCATTCTGCGAACACCCGGAACCCCGGCTGCGGCCGCCACGGTGTTGGACGGCTTTCCGATGGGCGCCCGCGGCGAGGCGGGCCGGGCGCTGGGAATTTCGCTTTCGGCGTCGCTGGTCGGCGGTCTCGTCAGCGGCGTGGCGCTGCTGACTGCTGCGCCCTTCCTCGGCAGACTGGTGCTGTTGTTCGGGCCGGTGGAGCTGTTCGCGATCGCCGTGCTGGGAATCACGATGATCGGCACGCTGACCAAGGGATCACCGATCAAGGGCCTGTTCTCGGGTGCGCTGGGTTTGCTGCTGGCCATGGTCGGCATGGACTCGACGACCGGTACCGCGCGTTTCACCTGGGACAACATCAATCTCTACGGGGGCATCCCATTCACGGTCGCGCTGATCGGCCTGTTTTCGATCCCGCAGGCGATTTCGCTGGCGGAGCAGTCAAGCGGAGTGCAGGCGGCGTTGAATCAGATCCGCGACCGGATCCTGCCACGCATGGGTGAGTTTCTGCGGATGTTGCCCAACATTCTTCGCTCCTCGCTGATCGGTATTGTCACCGGGGTGATTCCCGGCACCGGCGGCGATACCGCGAGCTGGTTCGCATACAACGAAGCCAAACGCTTCGCGAAGGACAGTTCCGGATTCGGCAAAGGCGATCCGGCAGGGGTCGCTGCGCCGGAGGCGGCCAACAATGCCGTGGTTGGTGGCGCGCTGATCCCCACGATCGCGCTCGGCATCCCGGGGAGTTCGTCGACCGCGGTGCTCCTTGGCGCCCTGATGGTGCACGGCATCCTGCCTGGCCCGACCCTGCTCACCGAACACGGCGCCATCACCTATACCCTGATCTGGGCTCTCATCCTGGCCAATATCCCGCTGTTCCTGATTGGTCTGGCCCTGACGCGCGTGTGCACCTACGTCACCATGGTGCCCAAGATGGTGGTCGCGGTGTTCATCGTCGTTCTCAGCATCGTCGGGTCTCTCGCGATCAACAACAATATGTTCGACGTCTGGCTGATGCTGGGCTTCGGGGCGCTCGGATATGTTTTTGACCGCGCCAGGATACCGACCGCGCCATTGGTCATCGGCCTGGTGCTCGGCCCTCTGCTCGATACGAGCCTCGCACAATCTCTGTTGATCGGCTTTGGGAGTTGGGGCGTTTTCATGAAGAGCCCAGTCGCGGCCGGGTTGTTGTTGCTCGCCGCTTTGTCGATGCTCCAGGCCACGCCCTTCTTCCGGCTGTTCCGGGCCGCGCGTCGGGTCCCCGAGCGGGACTCGACGGGGACGGACGCGTGACTTCTTGAGGTCTCTCGTGCCAAGAACCACAGACATGCCGGGTCGCACTGAGGTGGCGGAAGCACCCGGATCCGTGCGCACTCCCGTTGCGTCCCCAGCGCGGGACCGTGACCTCGAGGACCGGATCCAACGGGTGGTCCAGGAACTCGAAGAGGACATCGCGCTGGGTTTCCTGCATCCGCGCGAACGGCTCGTCGAGGACGAACTGCGTGCCCGCTTCAACCTCAAGCGGCACGTCGTGCGACAGGTTCTGCAGGAACTCGAGCAGATGGGCCTGGTCGAGCGCAAGAAGAACATTGGCGCGCAAGTCAAGTCCTACACGAGCAAGGAAGTGATCGACCTGTACAACTTGAGGGAGATCCTCGAGACCCATTGCGCGCGCCACATCGCGCTACCGGTCAGCCCCGCAAAGCTCGACGAGTTGGCAGCCATTCAGCGCCAGCACGACGCGGCGGTTGCAGAGTCGAATTTGCGCGCGGCGTTTCGGTCCAATCTCGCTTTCCACAAGGCCTTCTTTGAACTGTCCGACAACGCGCCGTTCACGGAACTGATCGAGATTGCCGCCCAGCGCGCGCACAGCATCCGCTCTTTGTCGATCATCTTCCCGCACCACCTCGAGCAGGCCCGTCTGGATCACTGGAACATGATCGACGCCTTGCGCGATGGCGATCAGGAACGGCTCGTCGCCTTGTGCAGCGAGCACCTGGTTCCGTCGCGCGACGCGTACATCGAACAGCATCGCCACCGCGCCGACAAGCCCTGACGCGCCAATTCTCATGCATGAACTCTTGCAGATCGGCACGTTTCCGATCCCAGCCCAGAAACTCATCGATTCCGAATTCCGCTGTCATAACCGGCGGGATCTCGAAGGCGACGAAGTCCTCAGGAATCGGGTGCGGGGCATTATCACTCGCAGCAATTTCGCAGTGCCGCAGGACGTCATTGCCAGCTTGCCCCATCTGGGCATTATCGCTGTGTGTGGCGTGGGCTATGACCTGGTCGCGCTGGAAGCAGCGACACGGCGCGGCGCGATCGTGACCCACACCCCGGCGGTCCTCAACAGTGCCGTAGCGGAACTGTGCGTCGGCATGCTGTTGTCGTTGTTGCGCCGCCTGCCGGAGGCGGATCGTTTCGTGCGTGCCGGATCCTGGCGGCACGGCGCCTTTGCGCTGACGAGCAATCTCGCGGGCAAGCGCATCGGGATTGTCGGGCTGGGCCGCATCGGCAAGGAGATCGCACATCGCCTGGAATCGTTCGGCGTTGCGCTGTCCTATTTCGGGCGCACGGATCAGAACCTGCGATGGCGCTTTGAGCCGGACCTGCATGCGTTGGCACGCGGTTCGGACGTGTTGATTCTGGCTGCACCCGGGGGCAGGGAGACGGCACGCATGATCGACGCTGCGGTCTTGTCCGAACTGGGACCCAACGGATTCCTGGTCAATGTCGCGCGGGGGTCGTTGATCGACGAGGCCGCGCTCCTCGATGCTCTCTCCAGCCGGGCGATCGCCGGTGCCGCGCTCGATGTATTCGACAATGAGCCCGACATCAACCCGCGCTTCCTGGCGCTCGAGAACGTCGTGCTAATGCCCCATATCGGCAGCGCGACCGATGAGACGCGGCTGGCGATGGCGCGCCTGACCCTGGACAACCTGCATTGCTTCTTCGCGACGGGAACGACGCTGACTCCGATCGATGCCGCCACCTCGGTGTGACGACAATCCGTTGCGTGACCCCGACCCCTACCTACGACATCCCTGACAAATGATTGAAACCTCTGAAAAACGCGTGACCGGATCGATCATCCGCCTGCACTCCAGCGACAACATCGTGGTCGCGCGAACCGATGTTGCGATCGGAGCCGCAATCGAGGGTGAGGGGATCGTCAGCCGCAGCCAGGTTCCGGCCGGCTACAAGATTGCGGCCACGCTGATCCGCAAAGGTGACCCGGTTCGGAAGTACAACGTTGTGATCGGCTTTGCGGCGGTCGACATCGCGCCGGGCACGATGGTGCACAACCACAACATGGAGTTCCGTGAGTTCGATCGGGACTATGCGCACGCCAGCGAATACCAGCCGGTGGAAGTGCTCGAGGAGTCCCTGCAAGCCAGCTTCCAGGGCATCATCCGTGCCGACGGCCGGGTGGCGACACGAAACTATATCGGCGTACTTTCCACGGTCAATTGTTCCGCGACGGTGGTGCGCAAGATCGCCGATTGGTTCACGCCGGAAAGAATGACTGCCTGGCCAAACGTCGACGGGGTGGTGGCGTTCAGCCATTCCCTCGGGTGCGGCATGGAGATGACTGGCGAGCCCATGGCGCTGCTGCGCCGGACCATCGCCGGCTATGCTCGCCACGCGAATCTGGCCGGCGTTCTGATCGTGGGCCTGGGCTGCGAGCGAAACCTTCTTGCCGGGCTGATGCAAGACGAGCGGCTGGAATCCGGACCCCTGCTGCACGCCCTGGTGATGCAGGAGAGCGGGGGTACGCGCCAGACGATTGCTGCCGGCGTCGCAGCCGTCAACGACATGTTGCCTGGCGCCAACCAGATCGTGCGCAGCACGGTGCCAGCCAGCCATTTGGTGGTGGGTCTCCAATGCGGCGGATCGGACGGCTTTTCTTCCATTACGGCCAACCCGGCGCTCGGGGCCGCGGTCGACATCCTGGCGCGCCACGGCGGCACTGCAATCCTGTCGGAAACGCCGGAGATCTATGGGGTCGAACACACGCTGACGCGACGCGCGGTGAGCCGCGAAGTCGGCGAAAAACTGGTTGAGCGCATTCGCTGGTGGAAAGAGGAATATTCGGTGGGGCGCGATGTGCAGATCAACGGGGCGGTAAGCCCGGGCAATCAGGCGGGCGGGCTGGCCAATATCTTCGAGAAATCCCTGGGTTCCTCAATGAAGGGCGGCACCGGGCCGTTGATGGAGGTCTTTCGGTACGCGGAGCCGGTCACGACGAAGGGTTTCGTATTCATGGACACGCCCGGCTACGACCCGGTTTCGGCAACCGGCCAGATCGCAGGCGGTGCCAACCTGATCGCATTCACGACCGGCCGCGGGTCGATGTTCGGAGCCAAGCCGGTGCCCAGCATCAAGCTGGCTACCAACACCCCGATGTTCCTCCGGTTGGAGGAGGACATGGACATCAACTGCGGCGAGATTCTGGACGGAAACTGCGGCCTGGAGGAAATGGGACAGCGCATTTTCGAGCAGATGCTGCGCACGGCCTCCGGCGAGCGCTCGAAGAGCGAATTGCTTGGCCTTGGCGACAACGAGTTCGTGCCGTGGCAAATCGGCATCATGAGTTGAATATGGGAAGGAAGATCACATGACGGACAGCAACGAACCCAAAGGCCTGAAGAAGGGCCTGACGAACTACGGCGACATCGATTTTTCGCTGTTCCTGCGCAAGGCCTTCATCAAAGGAGCGGGATATACCGATGACGCGCTCTCGCGCCATGTGGTCGGCATCATCAACACCGGCAGCGACTTCAATCCGTGCCACGGCAACGCCCCCCAGCTTGTCGAGGCGGTCAAGCGCGGTGTGATGCTCTCCGGCGGCATCCCCTTCGAGTTTCCGACCATCTCGGTTCACGAGAGCTTCGCGCATCCCACGAGCATGTACTTGCGCAATCTGATGGCCATCGACACGGAGGAGATGATTCGCGCCCAGCCGATGGACGCCGTCGTCCTGATCGGCGGTTGCGACAAGACGGTGCCTGCGCAATTGATGGGCGCGATTTCGGCGGGAATCCCGGCGATCCAGCTGGTCACCGGGTCGATGCTGACCGGGTCGAACCGCGGTGAGCGGGTGGGGGCGTGCACCGACTGTCGCCGATTCTGGGCAAGTTTCCGGGGCGAAGAGATCGACGCGCAGGAAATCGCTGCGGTCAACAATCAGCTGGTCGCCAGTGTCGGCACGTGCTCGGTGATGGGAACCGCCAGCACGATGGCCTGCATCGCCGAGGCGCTGGGCATCATGCTGCCCGGTGGCGCCTCGCCGCCGGCCGTGACGGCAGATCGAATCCGCATCGCGGAGCGCACCGGCGCCCAGGCGATCGCGATGATCGAACAGCGCCTGACGCCAGACCGGATTCTGACGGCCAAGTCAGTCGAGAACGCGCTGCGCGTGTTGCTGGCGATCGGCGGCTCGACCAATGCGATCATCCACTTGACGGCGATTGCCGGGCGCATGGGCATCGCCATCGACCTGGCGCAGTTCGACCGGATGAGTGAAGAAACCCCGGTGCTGGTCAACCTGAAGCCCTCGGGCGATCACTACATGGAGGATTTTCATCGGGCCGGCGGCCTCGTGACCGTGTTGCGGGAACTGCGGACGATGCTGCATCTGGATGCCCTGACCGTGACGGGCCGCACGCTTGGTGAGGAAATTGACGCGGCCGGACCGGGCTTCCCGCAGGAAGTCGTACGCGGCGTCGACAACCCCGTCTACGCCCACGGGGGCATCGCTGTGTTGCGCGGCAATATCGCCCCGGGGGGCGCCATCATCAAGCGCTCCGCGGCGTCACTGGCGTTGATGGAACACGAAGGTCGTGCCGTGGTCTTCGAGGACATGGCAGATCTGGCGGCGCGCATCGATGACGAAGCGCTCGAGGTCGCGGCCGACGACGTCCTGGTCCTCAAGCAACTCGGCCCGGTCGGCGCGCCGGGCATGCCGGAGGCGGGCTACATCCCGATTCCGAAGAAGCTGGGCCGAATCGGTGTCAAGGACATGGTGCGGATCTCCGACGGGCGCATCAGCGGCACTGCCGGCGGCACGGTCATCGTTCACGTGACCCCGGAGACCGCCATAGGCGGCCCGCTGCGTCTGGTGCGCACCGGCGACCGGATTCGCCTCAGCGTCGCCGCGCGCACGCTTTCGGTGCTCCTGAGTGACGATGAGCTCGCGGCGCGCGCCGCGGAAACGAAACCGGCGGCGCCGAGTCCGCAGGAGCGCGGTTACCGCAAGCTGTTCCTGCGTTCGGTCACCCAGGCGGATCAGGGCTGCGATTTTGACTTTCTGCGCGCGGTCAGCATCACCGACACCGTGCCCAAATCGCGTTCATAGCCTCGAGCAACCGTTCCCGACGCCCACACTGCCCACTATCCCTGGAAAGGACATCCGATGCCAAACGAGGCAAGCGCCACCACCCCCGACTCCCGCATCGCATCCGTCGAAGCGCGGACGATCCGCATTCCACTGGACCATGTGACGTCGTTCTCGACGCGCAAGGTCTCCGCACGCGAGTACACCCTGGTCAGGGTCCGCACGGCTGACGGTCTCGAAGGAATCGGTTTTTGCTACAGCGGCAGCCGCGCCGGGGTGATGGTCACGCATGCCGTGCGCGAACTGTTCAAACCCCTGCTGGTCGGGCAGAACGCGCTGCGCGTCGAAGGCCTGTGGACCGAGATGTACCAGGACACACTGCTGCACGGCCGCGCCGGCTCGACCATGCGTGCGCTCTCCATCCTCGACGTTGCGCTGTGGGACCGCAACGCCCGCGCCGCCGCGCTGCCTCTGTCGCAGTACCTGGGAGGCTGCGCGCAGGAGACGGTGCCCGCGTACGCCAGCGGCGGCTACTACCTGGAGGGGAAGACGCCCGCGCATCTGGGAGAAGAACTGGCGGCCTACGTTGCGCTGGGCTTCAAGGCCGTGAAGATCAAGGTCGGCCGCTTCGATCCCAAGCAGGAAGAGGAGCGCATCAAGGCAGCGCGCGAGGCCATCGGGCCGGATGTGTTGCTGATGCTGGACGCCAACAACGCCTGGAGCGACCTGCCGACCGCGCTCGAGTACATGAAGCGCTATGAGCCCTATGATCCGTACTGGATCGAAGAGCCGTTCAGCCCGGACGACATCGAGAACCATGCGCAGTTGGCCAAGCGCACGTCGGTGCCGGTGGCAACCGGCGAGATCGAGGCCGGCCGCTGGCGCCACCACGAACTGCTGGAGAAGCGCGCCGCGATGATCCTGCAGACGGATGCCGCCGTCTGCGGCGGCATCAGCGAATGGCGCCGCATTGCCGCGATGGCAGCCGGTTATGGCGTGACGATCTGTCCGCACTGGTTCCATGACCTGCATGTCCACCTGGTGGCGTCCACGCCCAATGCCGGTTTCGTCGAGTATTTCGCCGACGATCAGGTGCTGAATTTCCGGCGCCTGGTCGACACGCAACTCAGCTTCAACCAAGGGCGTCTGGTCGTCCCGACGCAGCCTGGCCTGGGATTCGGATTTGAGGCGAAAGCTGTCGAGATGTACGCACTGGACCAATGGGCGTAAACCCGCGCCGATCAACAAAACGGAGAAGTCTATGAACACACCCACCCGACTGAGCGGCGTCTTCTCGCCCGTGATCACTCCCTTCGCGCAAGACTTGAGCCCTGACCCGGCCAGGCTGATCCGGCACTGCCAATGGTTGCTGAGCCAGGACGTCGGTCTGGCGGTCTTCGGCACGAATTCGGAAGCGAATTCAATGTCGGTCGCAGAGAAGATGAAACTGCTCGATTTGCTGGCCCAAGCGGGGATTCCCGGCGCACGGATGATGCCCGGAACGGGTGCCTGCGCGCTGACCGACGCCGTCGAATTGACGCGCCACGCGGTGGGTCATGGCGCCGGTGGCGCGCTGATGTTGCCGCCCTTCTACTACAAAGGGGTGTCGGACGATGGGCTTTTCGCCAGCTACGCGGAAGTGATCGAACGCGTCGCCGATCCGCGCCTGCGCATCTACCTCTATCACATCCCCCAGGTGTCGAACGTGCCGATCAGCCTGGCGCTGATCGAACGGCTGCTCAAGGCCTACCCCGGCGTCATCGCCGGCATCAAGGACAGTTCGGGCAACTGGGAAAATACCAAAGCGATGCTGGATCGTTTCCAGCCCCAGGGTTTTGACGTGTTTGCCGGCAGTGAAAGCTTCCTGCTGGCGAACATGCGCGGGGGCGGGGTCGGCTGCATTACCGCGACCGGCAACGTGAATCCGGGACCGATCGCAAAGTTGTACCGGACCTGGCAACAGCCCGACGCCGACGCGCAGCAGGCGGCGCTCGACGCCGTGCGCGCGATCTTCCAGAGTCTCCCGATGATCCCGGCTCTCAAGGCGGCCGCCGCGCATTTCGGTGGCGACGCCGGATTCGCTGCGGTTCGCCCGCCGCTCGTTGCGCTAAATGCGCAGCAAAAGACCGAACTGATGGCGGCGTTGGCCGCACAGGGCTTCTCGATGCCCGGTTGGAGCGACAGCAAGTAGTCCCAGTCGGGGGGCGCCGCGGCGCAGAGGCCGCGGCGAAAGCCAATGAATGCGCGGGGGGAAAACTTGAAACAGAATCATTGTGTGGCCGTCATCGGCGGCGGGGTCATGGGCGGGGACATTGCATCGATCTTCTTTGCCTCCGGCTGGGAGGTGCAAGTCGTCGAGCCGAACCCGGCGACACGGGCGCGCCTGCCCCAGTCGGTACCAGCGGCCAGCAATGTCATGGGTGTCCGTCAGCGCGGTGGCAGCGTCCGGGTTTGGGCGGAACTCTCTGAGATTCAATGGCCCGACGTCGAGATCGTGATTGAATGCGCGCCGGAAGACTTGGCCGTCAAGCAGCAGATTTTCCGGGCACTCGACCGGTCCGCGCCGATTCATGTGCCCCTGACCAGCAATTCGTCCGGTTTTCCCATCAGCCGCATCGGCGAGGGCTGCGGCACGCGTGGGCGCATGCTGGGCCTGCATTTCTTCATGCCGGCGCACCTGGTTCCCGCCGTCGAGGTGATTCGCAGCGAGTTTAGCGACGAGGCGGTCGCGCGGGCCGTGAGCGCGATCATGTGCACCGTGGGAAAGAAGCCCGTGCAAGTCAAGCGTGACGCGCCGGGTTTTCTCGCGAACCGGATCCAGCATGCCCTGATGCGAGAGGCGATCGCATTGGTTGATGAAGGGTTCGCCAGCGCAGAAGACGTCGATCTGGCGGTGCGCTATGGATTTGGATTCCGCTACATCGCTGCAGGCCCTCTCCTGCAGAAAGATCTGGGCGGAATCGACATCAACTATGCGGCCTCGAAGACGATCTATCCGCACCTGCACCGGAACACCGAGCCCAGCAAGCTGGTGCAAGACCTGGTCGAGAACGGCCATTTCGGGGTCAAGAGCCCCAGCCGCAAGGGGTTCTACCAGTGGGACGAAGACTCGATCAAGAAAGAGCAGAAACGTTATCAGAGCGCGCTGCTCAAAGCGATGCAGATCCTGCGCGACGAAGATGAAGTCGGGGCGGTGAATCCCGCCTGAGGGGCCGATCGGGCCACCGTGGCGGACGTTGAGCCGCGGAGGCTGCCGTCGTTTCGGGGATTTGTGGCGAATCCGGTAGCATTGGCGGCGGATTCAGGCGCGAGGCGAACGATGGGGCAGGACGGCGGGACACAGGACGGCGCGGCGGCGCTCGACGCGCTGCGACAGGCAATCGACGCGATCGACGACGAGATCGTCGCGCGGCTCAACCGCCGCGCGGCGCTCGCGCGCGAGGTCGGCGAGCTCAAGCGCAAGACCGACGCGCCGGTCTATCGCCCGGAGCGCGAAGCGCAGATCATCGACCGGCTGCGCGCGAAGAACGCGGGTCCGCTGTCGATCGCCGCACTCTCGGCGATCTACCTCGAGGTCATCTCCGCCTGCCGTGAAATCGAGCGGCGCCTGCGCGTGGCATTCCTCGGCCCCGAGGGCACCTTCTCGGAACTCGCGATGTACCGGCACTTCGGGCACGGCATCGACCCGGTGCCGTGCCAGACGATCGACGAGGTATTTCGCGCCACCGAGTCCGGCGCGGCGGATTTCGGCGTCGTGCCCACCGAGAACTCGACCGAAGGTGCGGTCAGCCGCTCGCTCGACCTGTTCCTGCAGACCCCGCTCAAGATCAGCGGCGAAGTGCTCGTGGCGGTGCGCCACAACCTGCTCGCGCAGGGCAATTCGCTCGAGGGAATCCAGCGCGTCTGCGCGCACCCGCAGGCGCTCGCACAGTGCAACGCGTGGCTCGAGCGCCACGCGCACGGACTCGAGCGCGTGGCGGTGGCAAGCAACGCGGAAGGGGCGCAGCTCGCCGCGGCGGATCCGAGCACCGCGGCGATCGCCGGCGAGGCGGCGGCGGTGCACTACGGTTTGCAGGTGGCGGCAGCCGGCATCCAGGACGATCCGGCCAACCGCACCCGCTTCTCGATCATCGGGCGCCACGAGTGCACGCCCTCGGGGCGCGACCAGAGTTCGCTGATTCTCGCGGTGCAGGATCGCCCGGGCGCGATGCATTCGCTGATCGAGCCGCTCGCGCGTCATGGCGTATCGATGAAGCGGCTCGAATCACGGCCGGCACGCCAGGGACGCTGGGAATACTATTTCTACATCGACATCGCCGGTCACCAGCACGACCCGGACGTCGCGCCTGCGCTGGCCGAGTTGCAGCGCAATGCCGCGTTCTACAAGGTGATCGGCTCCTACCCGCGGCTGCCCTGAGTGTCCGGGCCGCGCACTGCGCGCGGCCGCGGCACCTTCCCCTGATTGTTCGGAGAACCATGACCATGACCCTGCCCGCGCCCGAGTATGTACGCGCGATCGCCCCCTACCAGGCCGGGAAGCCGATCGGCGAGCTGGCCCGCGAGTACGGGATCGACCCGCACGCGATCGTCAAGCTCGCGTCCAACGAGAATCCGCTGGGCATGCCGGCCTCGGCGCGCGCCGCGATGCTCGCCGTGGCGCACGAACTCGGGCGCTATCCGGACGCGAACGGCTTCGACCTGAAGGATGCGCTGGCGCGACGCTACGCGGTGCCGCAGGACTGGATCACGCTGGGCAACGGCTCGAACGACATCCTCGAACTGGCCGCGCGCGCGCTGCTCGCCCCCGGCGCCTCTACGGTCTGCGCGCAGTACTCGTTCATCGTGTACGCGATGGCGACGCAGGCCGCGGGTGCCCGCGGCATCGTCGTGCCGGCGCGCGACTACGGTCACGACCTGGAAGCGATGGCCGCGGCGATCGAGCCCGACACCGGCATCGTCTTCGTCGCCAACCCGAACAACCCCACCGGAACCTTTCTGCCGGCGGCGCAGGTCGAGGCCTTCCTGCGGCGCGTCCCGCCGCAGACGGTGGTGGTGCTCGACGAGGCCTACAACGAGTACCTGCCGCCGGAACTGCGCTTCGACTCGACCCGCTGGCTGCGCGAGTTCCCGAATCTGTTGATCTCGCGCACCTTCTCCAAGGCCTACGGACTCGCCGGATTGCGGATCGGATTCGCTCTCGCGCAGCCGGAGCTCACCGACCTGCTCAATCGGGTGCGCCCGCCCTTCAACGTCAACGCCGTCGCGCAGGCGGCCGCCGGCGCGGCGCTCGATGACGCGGATTTCCTGCAGCGCACCTACGAAGTGAATCGCCAGGGTCTGGAACAGCTGGCGCGGGGCTTCGATGCACTCGGGCTCACCTACGTGCCGTCGCTGGCGAATTTCCTGCTGGTGCGCGTGGGTGACGCGGCAGCGGTCAACGAGCGCCTGCTGCGTGCCGGCGTGATCGTGCGTCCGGTCGCGGGCTACGGGCTCGGCGAGTGGCTGCGGGTCACCGTCGGGCTGGCGCAGGAGAACCAATGTTTCCTTGACGCGCTCTCCGATGCGTTGGCCCCGCCGGCACCGGGAGCGGCGCGATGACTTCGCCCGAGACGCATGACCTGGCGGGCGTGTCACCGACCGAACCGATCGGGCGGGTCGCGGTCATCGGCACCGGGATGATCGGTTCGTCCTTCGCGGCCGCCCTGCGCGCGCGTTCGCTGGCGACGAGCGTGATTGGTTATGCACCGGGCGACGACGCCCACCTTGCGCGTGCCGCCGGCCTGCTCGACGAGGTTGCGCCGAGCGTCGCGGAAGCCTGTTCCGAGGCCGATCTGGTGGTGCTCGCCAACCCGGTTCCGACCATGCCCGAGGTCTTCGCGCAGGTCGCGATCGGGCTCGGACCCACGGCGATGGTCACGGACTGCGCCAGCACCAAGGGCAGCGTCATCACGGCCGCGCGCGCTGCGCTGGGGCCGGCGTTCGAGCGCTATGTTCCCGGTCACCCGATCGCCGGTTCGGAACGCAGCGGCCCCGCAGCCGCGCGCGCGGATCTGTTCAACGGCAAGCTCTGGCTGCTGTGTCCGGTCGAGGACGCCCAGCGGCGCCTGGCGCGCCGACTCGCCGGCTGGCTGGCCGCGCTGGGCGCGCGCGTGCAGACGATGGATGCCGTCGCGCATGACGCGCTCTTCGCGGAGTTCTCGCACTGGCCGCACGCGCTGGTGTTCGCGCAGTGCGCGGCGATTGCGCAGGGCGAGCACGCGGCGCTGGCCGCCGAGTTCAGCGGCGCCGGGCTGCGCGACACCACGCGGATCGGGGCCTCGTCGGCGCAACTGTGGACCGACATCGTGCTGGACAACCGCCAGGAAGTGCTCGCCTGCGCCCGGCGATTCGAGGAATCCTTGGCGCGCGTCGTCGCGGCCATCGACGCCGCGGATCGCGAGGGCCTTGTCGCGCTCTTCGAGCAGGCGTCCCGCTGGAGACGCCTCGTCGAGTGAGCCACCCCGCCACGCCCTCGCCGCCAGCGAGCCCCACCCCATCGCCGAGACACGCCACCTGATGAATGCTCCGACCCACCCCCCGCGCAGCTTTCGCGTCGAACCCGGCGGCCGCCTGAGCGGGCGGCTGCGCGTCCCCGGCGACAAGTCGATCTCGCACCGTTCGGTGATCCTCGGGGCGCTGGCCGACGGGGTCACCCGCGTCACCGGATTTCTGGAAGGCGCCGACGCGCTCTCGACGCGCGATGCCTTGCGTGCCCTGGGCGCGCACATCGAAGGTCCCGACCACGGGGTGCTGCGCATCCAGGGGGTCGGGGTCGACGGCCTGCGCGCCGCTCCGGGGGCGATCGACTGCGGCAACGCGGGTACCGCGATGCGCCTGCTCATCGGACTGCTCAGCGGCCAGCCCTTTGCCAGCGTGCTGGTGGGCGACGAGAGCCTCACCCGGCGACCGATGCGCCGCGTCGTCGACCCGCTTGCGCTCATGGGCGCGCGCATCGAAACCCGCGACGGTTGTCCGCCGGTGCACGTCTTTGCGGCCCCGGGCGGGCTGCGCGCGATCCGCTACGAGATGGCCATTGCGAGTGCACAGGTGAAGTCGGCCCTGCTGCTGGCCGGCCTCTATGCCGCGGGCACCACCGAAGTGCGCGAACCGGCGCCGACGCGCGACCACACCGAGCGCATGCTCGGCGGCTTCGGCGTGCGCATTGCGCGCGACGGCCCCTGGGCGCGGCTGGACGGCGGACAGCGGCTGCGCGCCACCGACATCGACGTTCCGGGCGATATCTCGTCGGCGGCGTTCTTCCTGGTCGGCGCGTCGATCGCGGAGGGCTCCGACCTGACGCTCGAGCACGTGGGCGTCAATCCGACGCGTACCGGCGTGCTCGACATCCTGCGCGCGATGGGGGCGGACATCACGCTCGAGCGCGAGCGCGAGGTGGGCGGCGAACCGGTGGCCGACCTGCGGGTGCGCGGCGCGCGCCTGCGCGGCATCGAGGTCCCGCCCGAGTGGGTGCCGCTGGCGATCGACGAGTTTCCGGCGATCTTCGTGGCGGCGGCCTGCGCGCACGGGCGCACGGTGGTGACCGGGGCCGAGGAACTGCGGGTCAAGGAGTCCGACCGTATCGCGGCGATGGCCGAGGGACTGTGTGCGCTGGGCGCGGATGCCCGGGCGACGGCCGACGGCATGGTGATCGAGGGGCGCGGCGACGAGCACACGCCGTTTCGCGGCGCGCGCCTGGCCTCGCGTGGCGACCACCGGATCGCGATGGCGCTGTCGCTGGCGGCGCTGCGCTGCACGGGTGAGATCACGGTCGACGACACCGCCAACGTGGCCACCTCGTTCCCCGATTTCGTTGCACTGGCGCGGCGTTCCGGGCTCGGGGTCAGCGAGATCGGTTCGGCATGACTGCGCCCGCGGGGGCTCTCGAGGCCGGTGATCCGAACGCCGGTCTGGCTCCGGTGATCGCGATCGACGGCCCCACCGCCTCCGGGAAGGGGGAGATCGCGCAGCGGGTCGCGGCCCGGCTCGGCTGGCACTATCTCGACTCGGGGGCGCTCTACCGGCTCACCGCGCTCGCCGCGCTGCGCGCGGGCGCTGCGCTCGACGACGAGGCGACGATCGCGGCTCTCGCGCGTGCGCTGCCGGTGCGCTTCTCCGGAGAGCGTGTGGAACTCGCCGGGGAGGACGTCAGCAAGGACATCCGGGCCCCGGAAGTGGGTGGCGCGGCGTCACGGATCGCCACGATGGCTGCGCTGCGCGCGGCGCTCAGTGCCCTTCAGCAGGGTTTTCGGCAGCCGCCGGGCCTGGTCGCCGACGGGCGCGACATGGGGACCGTCGTCTTTCCGGATGCTCTGATTAAGGTGTTTCTGACCGCGAGTCCGGAGTGTCGCGCGGAACGAAGGCATAAACAGTTGATAGCAAAGGGTTTTTCTGCTACGCTGCCAAGCCTTTTGCGGGAGCTTCGCGAACGCGATGCACGCGACTCAAATCGCGCGCATGCGCCGCTCCGCCCCGCGCAGGGGGCGCTGGTGGTTAATTCGACGCACCTGACGATCGAGGAAGTGGTCGATCGCATCGTGCGCGAATACCGTCGGCGCGACGGCTGAGACCGGACGGCCGCCGCAGTGCATGAGGCTGCGGCAGGGGGTCGTTCTCGGCTTTGTTCAAGGGGTCCGGTACGGGCGTATCGGACGTAAACGCAACTCCGCCGGGTTGCCGTGACCGGAATGCTCCGGTCAGAAAGGCACTTCGGCGTGCTTATTGGAACCACTGAATTGGCCACCGCAACCACCATCGAAAGCAGCATCGAAAAAGACAGTTTTGCCGCACTCTTTGAGGAATCGCTCAAGCGTCAGGAGATGCGTTCCGGCGAGGTCATCACCGCCGAAGTCCTGCGCATCGACCGCAACCACGTCGTCGTGAGCGCCGGACTCAAATCCGAAAGTTTCATCCCGATCGAGGAATTCCACGACGATCGCGGCCAGCTGGACGTCGCGATCGGTGATTTCGTCCCCGTCGCGATCGACGCTGTCGAGGACGGCTTTGGCGAGACCAAGCTCTCGCGCGACCGGGCCAAGCGCCTGACCGCGTGGATCAACCTGGAGAAGGCGCTCGAGACGGGCGATCTGGTCGAAGGGACGATCACCGGCAAGGTCAAGGGCGGCCTCACGGTCATGACCAACGGAATTCGCGCCTTCCTGCCCGGCTCGCTGATCGACATGCGTCCCGTCAAGGACACGACGCCCTTCGAGGGCAAGACTTTCGAGTTCAAGGTCATCAAGCTGGACCGCAAGCGCAACAACGTCGTGATGTCGCGCCGTGCGGTGATCGAACTGAGCCAGGGCGAAGAGCGCCAGAAGCTGCTCGAGAACCTGGTGGAAGGAGCGATCGTCAACGGCGTGGTCAAGAACATCACGGACTACGGCGCGTTCGTCGACCTCGGCGGTATCGACGGCCTGCTGCACATCACCGACATGGCATGGCGGCGCGTCCGGCACCCGTCGGAAGTGGTTCAGGTCGGCCAGGAACTCACCGCCAAAGTGCTCAAGTTCGACCAGGAGAAGAATCGCGTCTCGCTGGGCATCAAGCAGCTGGGCGATGACCCCTGGGTCGGGATCGGCCGACGCTATCCGCAGGGCACGCGGATGTTCGGCAAGGTCACCAACATCACCGACTACGGCTCGTTCGTCGAGATCGAGCCGGGCATCGAGGGACTGGTGCACGTCTCGGAAATGGACTGGACCAACAAGAACGTCAACCCCGGCAAGGTGGTTGCGCTCAACGACGAGGTCGAGGTGATGGTCCTCGAGATCGACGAAGAACGCCGCCGCATTTCGCTCGGCATGAAGCAATGCCGCCCGAATCCGTGGGAGGACTTCGCCGACAATCACCGCAAAGGCGACACCGTGGCGGGCACGATCAAGTCGATCACCGACTTCGGCGTGTTCATCGGTCTGACCGGCGGGATCGACGGTCTCGTGCATCTGTCGGACCTGTCGTGGAACAAGCCCGGCGAGGAAGCGGTGCGCGACTTCAAGAAGGGCGACGAGGTCTCGGCCGTGGTGCTGGCGATCGACACCGAGCGCGAGCGCATCTCGCTGGGCGTCAAGCAGCTCGAGGGCGACCCGTTCAACAACTACGCCGCGATGCACGAGAAGGGCGCGATTGTCCGCGGGACGATTCGCGCGGTCGATGCGAAGGGCGCGGTGGTGGAGCTGGGGGGAGACCTCGAGGGCTACCTGCGCGCATCCGAGATCTCGCGTGACCGGGTGGAAGATGCCCGGGTCCACCTGAAGGAAGGCACCGAGATTGAAGCGATGGTGATCAACATCGACCGGAAGAATCGCTCGGTCAGTCTTTCGCTCAAGGCGAAGGAGAACGTCGAGACGGCCGAGTCGATGCAGCGCATCCAGGCCGAAAGCGGGGCTTCGAGCGGGACTACCAATCTGGGCGCACTGCTGCGGGCGAAGCTCGACAGCGGCGGCGACGGCGAAAGCTCGAAGTAACGCGGTCAGCAGCGAACGGGCGGGGGGCGGCGAGTGATGGATGATCGTCTCGGATCGAAGGTCGCAGCGGGTGAAGCGCCCACGATGACCAAGTCGGAGCTGATTGAAAGGCTCGCCGACCACTACCCGCAGCTCGTCGCGAAGGATGCGGAGTTCGCGGTGCGTACCATTCTCGAGGCGATGGCCAGGACGTTGACGCAGGGTCATCGCATCGAGATTCGCGGGTTCGGCAGCTTTGCGCTGTCGAGCCGACCGCCGCGGGTCGGGCGCAATCCCAAGTCGGGTGAGAAAGTGATGGTGCCCGAGAAGCGGGTTCCGCACTTCAAGCCCGGCAAGGATCTTCGCGAACGCGTCGATTCCGGGCCGAAAGCTACATCGAACTGAACGATCGGGGCACGGCCCCGGTGGAGTGAACGATGCGTGTGCTGACCTGGATCTTCAATTTCGCGCTGTTTCTGGTGGCATTGGGCTTTGCGGTCTCGAACACCCAGATCACGGATCTGCGTTTTCTGCCCGTGGGTGCGGATGTCGTCTGGAGCGCACCGCTGGTGGTGTTCCTGGTCGTGTTCTTTGCCGCGGGTGTGGTGATCGGACTGCTGGTGGGGGTTCCGACTTACTTCCGGAACCGTCGCGAGATTTCACGGCTGCGCAAGGAAATCAAACTGGCGAGTCGCGCACAACAGTCGGCGCCGGTCGAACCGCTTGCCGACGTGGCGATCCCGCCGGCGCGGCTCGGCGGCTGATCCCAGCCGCGCCGCCGAGTCCATCGAATGGACTTCGACGTCTGGTGGCTGCTCGCGGTTCCGCTGTTCTTCGGTGCCGGATGGATGGCAGCGCGTGCGGAAGGGCGTGCGTCGCGCTCGCGCACGGGCACACTTCCGGCCGCCTATTTCAAGGGATTGAACTTCCTGCTCAGTGAACAGCACGACGACGCGATCGACGCGTTCGTCGATCTGGTGCGCATCGAGCCGGAGACCGTGGAACTGCATTTCGCGCTGGGGAACCTGTTTCGCAGCCGGGGCGAAACCGACCGGGCGATCCGGGTGCACCAGAACCTCGTGGGTCGCAGCGACCTCGACGCCGAGCAGCGCGTCCGCGCGCTCGATGAACTCGGGCTGGACTACCTGAAGGCCGGTCTGATCGACCGTGCGGAGGAGACCTTCCGTCGCCTGGAGGGGTCGTCGCGCGAGGCGAATGCCATCGAACATCGGCTGCAGATCGCCCAGATGGTGCGGGACTGGCCGCTGGCGATCGAGCTTGCGCAACAACTCCAGCGGGACCCCGATGTCTCGCGCGCGCGCGAGATCACGCACTTTCACTGCGAACTGGCGCAGCTGGCGCTCGAGCGCGCGGCGGGAGAAGGGGCAGGCAGCGTGCGTGCCGGTGTGCTCGGGGATGCCCGCGCGGCGCTCGACGCCGCGCGCCAGGTCGACCCCGCGCACCCACGCTCCTGGCTGCTGCGCGGACGGCTTGCCGAACTCGAAGGAGACCCGGCGGCCACCCTGGCGGCCTGGCAGACCATGGCGCGCATCGGACCTGACTATCTCGCGCTGATCGCCCCGGAGTTCATCGCTGCACACGAGGCACTCGGGCGAGTGAACGAGGCGATCGGACAGCTCGAAACCGTTGCGGCGAAACACCCTTCGGTCGACGTGTTCCGCGCCGTTCTCGACGCACGCCTGAGGCGGGACGGCGCACACGCCGCACTGGGCTGGGCGGAGACTGCGCTGCAGGCGGCGCCGTCGCTCCTCGGACTGGATCGGGTGGCGGAACTGCGGCTCGCCGAAGGTGCGCAGGCGCCGCTGCGTCGCGAAACCGAACTCACCCGCACGGCGCTGCAGGCGCAGGTGCGCAGGCTCTCGCGTTACCAGTGCGGACACTGCGGATTCAAGGCGCGCCGATTCTACTGGCAGTGTCCAGGGTGCAACCGCTGGGACGCGTATGCGCCGCGGCGCAGCGAGGAACTCGAGCGTGGCTGAGCGGCGGCATTGCGGCGGATGGGGAACCGGATGAGAATTCTCGTGACCGGCGGCGCCGGGTTCATCGGCAGCGCGGTCATCCGCCACCTGATCGGCGCCACCGAACATGCGGTGATCAACGTCGACAAGCTGACCTATGCGGGCAACCTGGAGTCACTCGCCGCGGTGAGCGACGACCCGCGCTACGCGTTCGAACACGCCGACATCTGCGACCGGGAAGCACTGGCGCGCATCTTCGCCGCGCATCGGCCCGACGCCGTGATGCACCTCGCGGCCGAGAGCCATGTCGATCGTTCGATCGACGGCCCGGGCGACTTCATCCAGACCAACATCGTCGGCACCTACACGCTGCTGGAGGCGGCTCGCGCGCACTGGCTGGCGCTCGCGGGTGCGGAACGGGCGCGATTTCGCTTCCACCACGTGAGCACCGACGAGGTCTACGGAGACCTGCACGGCAGCGACGATCTCTTCACCGAATCCACCCCCTACGAGCCGAGCAGTCCCTACTCCGCGAGCAAGGCCGCGAGCGATCATCTGGTGCGCGCCTGGCAGCGCACCTACGGGTTGCCGACGCTGGTGACCAATTGCTCGAACAACTACGGACCCTGCCATTTCCCGGAAAAGCTCATTCCCCACATGATCCTCAACGCCCTGCACGGCAAGCCCCTGCCGGTCTACGGCAACGGGAATCAGGTGCGCGACTGGCTCTACGTGGAGGATCATGCGCGCGCGCTCGTCGTGGTTCTGGTCAACGGGAAGCTCGGCGAGACCTACAACATCGGCGGACACAACGAGCAGCGCAACATCGAGGTGGTCGAGGCGATCTGCGCGCTGCTCGAGGAACTCGCCCCCGAGCGCAAGGTGCCGGGGCTTGCGCGCTACCGCGATCTCATCACCCATGTGAAGGATCGGCCGGGACACGACGCTCGCTACGCGATCGATGCGGGCAAGATGCGGCGCGAACTCGGGTGGCATCCCGACGAGACCTTTCCGTCCGGCCTGCGCAAGACGGTGCAGTGGTATCTCGCCAACGAGGGCTGGTGGGGCCGCGTGCTCAGCGGCGCCTACCGGCTCGAACGCATCGGTGCGGGGGGCGCGGCGTGAGACCTTCGTCGTGGCCCGCCCGGTGCGCGCGCCTTCGCTCGGGTGAGGTGCGGGGTTGACCGGCGTCGCACCGCGAATTCTGCTCACCGGCTGCAACGGACAGGTGGGCTTCGAACTGCAGCGCGCGCTCGCGCCGCTCGGTGAGGTCAGCGCGATCGATGTCGCCGATTGCGATCTCGCGGATGAACCGGCGCTGCGTGCCACGGTGCGCCGGCTCGCCCCGCAGATCATCGTCAACCCGGCCGCCTATACCGCCGTCGACCGGGCGGAAAGCGAGCCGGGGACGGCGGATGCGATCAATGCGCGCGCGCCGGAAATTCTCGCCGACGAGGCGGCGCGCAGCGGCGCGCTCATCGTGCACTACTCCACCGACTACGTTTTCGACGGGACGCGCGACGGTTTCTACACCGAGGACGATCCGCCGAATCCGCAGAACGTCTACGGACGCAGCAAGCTCGCCGGGGAACGCGCGATCACGCGCAGTGGTGCCGCGCACCTGACGCTGCGCACCAGCTGGGTGGTGGGCGCGCACGGCGCGAACTTCGTCAAGACCATTCTGCGGCTCGCCGCCGAGCGCGACCGGCTGCAGGTTGTCGCCGACCAGCGGGGCGCGCCGACCTCGGCGGCGCTGATCGCGGACGTGAGCGCGCAGCTGCTCGCCCAGTATCTGGGCGGGGCACGGCGCGGTACCGCGCTGGCGCGTGCCGAGGCCGTCGCATTTCCCTTCGGGCTCTACCATCTCGCCGCCGCCGGCGAGACGACCTGGCACGAAATCGCATGCTCGGTCGTGGCGGCGGCACGCGCGGCGGGTCGTCCGCTCGCGCTCGCGTCCGACGCGATCGAGGCGATCACCAGCGACCGATACCCGCAGGCCGCAGCCCGCCCCGCCAATTCGCGTCTCGACACCGCGAAATTGCGCGAGACCTTCGGCGTCGCATTGCCGCACTGGAGTACGGGACTGGCGCGCGTGCTGGAACGCATTCTGGAGCGCGCATGAGCGATCAGAAGGAAAGCGCTGCGACGGCCGATGCGCGCGTCGTGCTGTGCATGAAGTGGGGTACCAAGTACGGCCCCGAGTACGTGAACCGGCTCTACGCGATGGTGCGCCGGCAGCTCGACGGCCCGCTGCGCTTCGTATGCCTGACCGATGACGACGCGGGCATCCGCACCGAAGTGACGTGCCTGCCGATTCCATCGCTCGCGCTGCCCGACGGCAGCCCCGAGCGCGGCTGGAAGAAACTGACGACTTTTTCCGCGGACCTGCACGGCCTGCGCGGCGTCGCGCTCTTTCTGGATCTGGACGTGGTGATCGTCGGCCGGATCGACCCCTTCTTCGAACTTCCCGGTGAGTTCCTCATCATCCACGACTACAAGCGGCCGTGGCGGGTGACCGGCAATTCGTCGGTGTACCGGTTCCGGCTGGGCGCCCACCCCGAAATCCTCGAGGAGTTCCGCCAGACGGCGAGTGCGGTGCGGGCGCGTTTTCGCAACGAGCAGGCTTTTCTCTCCGACGTGATCCACCGCCAGGGGCGGCTGCAATACTGGCCGGCGCGCTGGTGCCCGAGCTTCAAGTACCACTGCATCCCGCGCTGGCCCACCAACTACTGGCGGGCTCCGGGGATTCCCGACGGCGCGCGGATCATTGTCTTCCACGGCGAGGTGAATCCGCCCGACGCGCTCGCCGGGCGGCGCAATCGCGCGCTGCGCGTCGCGCGTCCCAGCCCGTGGGTCGCGCAGCACTGGCGGGAATAGGAAATCGACCGGTCAGCCTGCGCCAGGCGCTTCCGGAACGTGAACCGGGTCGTCGAGCGCAGCGGGACCCGCAGTTGGACCGCACTCGGGGCGCCCGGCTGGCTCCGCGGCGAGCCGCAGAAAGAGTCCGACCACCCACAACAGGCTCAACCCCATCGTGGCGTCGCGGGTCGCACTGTTGGTCGCCCCGGCGAGCGCCAGCGCCAGGGTCGCGGTCAGGGCAAGCCGGCCCGCGAGATCGCGCCGCCGCCACGCCGCGGGCAGCGCCGCGAGCACCAATGCGAGGTACAGCGCGCCACCGGGGACGCCGGCCTGCGCACCCATCCACAGATAGTCGTTGTGGGGCATGTTGTATTCCGCCCACTCCGCCGGAACGCGCACTCGCCACTGCTCGCGCCAGGAGCCGACGCCCCAGCCGAGCAGGGGGCGTTCGGCAATCATCCGGGCAGTGACCGCGGCCATGTGCCAGCGCACTCCCCAGCTGGTGTTCCAGGCGCCGCCGGCGCGCGCCTCGCGCACGTCGTTCACCCCCTGGACGAAACGTTCGGGAACCTGCGGCACGGCTGCGGCGATCGCCGCGATCGCCAGCACGCACGCGGCGAGCGAAGCCAGCAGCCACCGGCCCTCGGTCCGAAAGCCATGCCAGCAGGCGGCGACCAGTCCGAGGGCTGCCACCACCATGGCGGTGCGCAGGGGAAGCACCGTGATGAGCACCGCCAGTGCGCAGACGCCGAGCACGACCCCGGCGGCGCGCCGCCACCCGCGTGAGGATGCCGCCGCGACCAGCGCGGCGACGCCGAGCAGTGCGAAGAGCAGCGAGTCAGCGATCGACTTGTTGCCGCGAATGACGATCAGGTCGGTCCATGGGCCGGGCGCGCTGATGCCGACGCTGAGGTGGAAACCGATGACCGCCAGGGAGACGGTCAAGGCGGCCAGTACGCCGCCGAGCGCCCACATCACTTCCTCGCGGGTCAGCGCAAGCGCCAGAAGGAGCGTCGCGATTACGCGCAACTCGTGGGCCAGATTCAGGGCGGTATCGGGGTGAAAGGGGCGCAGCGCGAGGACGGCCAGCGTCCACGCGAGCAGCGCGACGGCCGGCCACCACATCGGGTGCTGGCGCACCCGAGCCCAGCGCGCGGGCGCCTCGAGAGTCGGATCACGCCCGCGCAAGCGCTCGACGAGCAGGGCCAGCAGGAGCAGGACGAAGGCCAGGTAGTTCATCCCAACGGGCAGGAAGACCACGAGGCCCCAGAAACCGGCGGCGGCGCGGACGGGCCGGGTTGCGATGGTGTTGAGCACGTGGCGATTCTAGCCGAGAGCGCCTGCGCACCCTGCCTTCGCGTCGCGCACGTCCGCCGTGCCTAGGCCGGCGGTGCCGCCCGGAGCTGGCCGCCGGCCGGCGGGCTGGCTAGGATCAAGCCGTCACAGGGACGCGGAGACAGATCGTGCGTGCAATCGCAGGAACGCAGCGTGGCACCGGACACCGGTGGATCCGGCGCCTCGTCGGCGTCGGCGCCCGCACGATGCTCCTCCTCGCGCTCGCCCTGGCGGGCGTCGGCAGCGCCGCGGCACTCGACGCCAATTCGGCGACGCAGGCCGAACTCGAGGATCTGCGCGGGATCGGACCGGCGATCTCTGCGAGAATCATTGCCGAGCGCACCACGAACGGTGCGTTTCGCGACATGGATGATCTGCGCGAGCGGGTCAGGGGAATCGGCGTGGCGAGTCAGAAGAAGCTGGCGGCTGCGGGGCTGCAGGTGCTCGGTGGTCCGGCGCGCGGCGCCAAGGCGGGCACCGCAGGCATGCCCGGCGAGTCCGGCGCGGTGCTGCGTCAGGCCTGGATGGGACGTTCCGGGGTTGTGTACTACGACCCGGGACCCGCCGCCACGCCCTCGGTGCCCGCGCGGAACGCGCGGCGATGAGTGCCCTCTTCGCACGTCTGGCGCTGTACGCGCGGCTGGTGCGGCTGCACCGTCCGATCGGGATCCTGCTGCTGCTGTGGCCGACGCTGTGGGCGCTGCTGATCGCCACCTCGGGGAAGCCGCCCGGGTACGCGTTGTTCGCATTCATCACCGGGACGGTGCTGATGCGTTCGGCGGGATGTGCGATCAACGATTGGGCGGACCGGGACTTCGACCAGCACGTGGCGCGCACGCGGGAGCGCCCGGTCACCTCCGGACAGATTCGTCCCGGCGAGGCGCTCGTGGTCTTTGCCGTGCTCTCGATCTGTGCGCTGGCGCTGATCATTCCCTTCAATCCGCTCACCTGGGCACTCGCGGTGGTGGCCGCGTTTCTCGCCGCCAGCTATCCGTTCACCAAGCGCTTTCTCGCGCTGCCCCAGGCCTATCTCGGGGTGGCCTTCGGCTTCGGCATCCCGATGGCCTATGCGGCGATCCAGGGAGCCGTTCCGCTGAGTGCGTGGGTGATGCTCGGGGGCAACATCTTCTGGGCGCTCGCCTACGACACCGAGTACGCGATGGTCGACCGGGAGGACGATCTGCGCATCGGAATCCGCACCGCGGCGATCACCTTTGGACGCTTCGACGTTGCCGCCGTGATGCTGTGCTACGCGGGCACGCTGGCGATGCTCGCGTGGGCCGGCTGGCTCGAGAATCTCGGAGCGTGGTTCTACGCGTCGCTGCTCGTCGCGGCGGCGATCGCCCTGTACCACTACCGGCTGATTCGCGACCGCAGCCGGGAAGGGTGCTTTCGCGCGTTCATCCACAACAACTGGTTCGGCGCGGCGATCTTCGCCGGCGTGCTCGCCCACTACCTGCTGGGTTGAGCACCGCCGAATTCGTCACCCAGCTCGGTGCTGCGCCGCCACGCCGCGTGCACCGCAGCCACCAGCGCGTCACTCGCCGCGCGTTCGTCGAGCGCCGCGATCGCCGCCGCGGTCGTACCGCCGCGCGAAGTGACGCGTGCGCGCAGGACCCCGGGCGCTTCCGTGCCGTTCGACGCCAGTTCGGCTGCGCCGCGGAAGGTGGCGAGCGCCAGCTGTCGCGCCTGCGCCGGGGCGAAGCCGAGTTCCCCGGCGGCGCGCTCGAGAGCCTCGATGAAGTAGAAGACGTACGCGGGCCCGCTGCCGCTCACCGCTGTGACGGCGTCGAGCAGCGCTTCATCGTCGACCCACAGCGTCTCGCCCACCGCCCCCATGATGCGCTGCGCGCGTTCCCGGTCGGCCGCGGTCAGTTCCGGTGTGGCCGCCAGCACCGTGATTCCGCGTCCGATGAGCGCCGGCATGTTGGGCATCGTGCGCACGATGCGCGGGTGGCCACCAAGCCAGCGCGAGAGGTCGGTGGCGCGGATTCCCGCCACGACGCTGACGAGCAGGGCGGCGCCAACCGATGGCGCGATCTCGCGCGCGACGCTCGCCATCACCTGCGGCTTGACCGCCAGCACGACGACGTCGGTGCCGGCCGGTACGCCGCCGTCCGGCGTGCGGACCGCGATCCCGAAGAGCGCGGCGAGCCGTTCCCGTTGCGCGGCGTCGGGTTCGATCACCTGCAGGTCCTCACGGGCGTGCCCGCGCGCGATCAGACCGCCGAGCAGGGCACCCGCCATGTTGCCGCCGCCTACGAAGCACACCTTCATCGTCACTCCCCCATCATGTTGTGCCCGCGCGGCGCAGGAACTGGCGCGGCCGCAGGCCGAGCACGACCAGCGCGAGCAGGTAGGTGGCGCCGCCCACGGCCACCACACCGAGCGTGATGCCGACGCGCGCAAACGGCGTCGCCTGCAGCGCGATCCAGTCGAACGCCGGTACGGTGAACCACAGCAACCCCGCCATGGCCGCCGCGGCGCCCGTTACCTGCAGGCCGAAGCGCAGCCACCCGGGCTGCGGCCGGTAGCTACCGCGCCGGATCAGTCCGGTCAGCAGCAGCGCCGCGTTGACGCTCGCACCGACCGAGATCGACCACGCGAGGCCGGCGTGGGCGAGCCACGGAACGAAGACCAGGTTCATCAGTTGCGTGGCCACCAGCACGGCGATCCCAATGCGCACCGGCGTGCGGATGTCCTGCTTCGCGTAGAAGCCCGGCGCCAGCACCTTGATCGTGATCAGTCCCAGCAGGCCCGCGGAATAACCGAGCACCGCCGCGCTGGTCATCGCCACGTCGCGCGCGGTGAAGCGGCCGTAGTGAAAGAGCAGCGCGGTGAGCGGTTCGGCCATCAGCGCGAGGCCGATCATGCACGGGATGGCGAACACGACCGCGAGCCGCAGGCCCCAGTCGATCAGCGCGCTGAATTCGGTGGTCTCGGCGGCTGCAGCGGCGCGCGAAAGACTCGGGAGCAGCACGGTGCCGAGCGCCACGCCGAGCAGGGCCGTCGGGAATTCCATCAGCCGGTCGCCGTAGGAAATCCAGGAAACGCTGCCGGCGCTCAACCGGGAGGCGATGTGCGTGTTGATGATCAGGCTCAGTTGCGCGACCGAGACGGCCAGCGCCGCCGGCGCCATCAGCGTGAGAATCCGGCGCGTGTAGGGGTCGCGCAGCGCGGCGCCGACGCGCACGCCGACGCGCGGCAGAATGCCGATGCGGCGCAGTGCCGGCAGCTGAATCGCGAGCTGGGCGATGCCGCCGAGCAGCACGCCGGCGCACAGGGCCAGCACCGGCGGGTCGAAATAGGGGGGCAGCCACAAGGCCGAGCCGATGAAGCACAGATTGAGCAGCACCGGTGTGAACGCCGGAACCGCAAAGCGCCGCCAGGTGTTGAGAATGCCCGCGCTCAGCGCCACCATCGAGACGAAGACGATGTACGGGAACATCCAGCGCGTCATGATGACGGCCGCGTCGAAGGCAGCCGGGTCCCTGCCGAGCCCCGAGGCCATCGCGTAGACCAGCAGGGGCGCCGCCGCGACGCCGAGCAGGGACACGGTGGTCACCGTCCAGAAGAGCACCGTTGCCACCCGGTCGACGAGGGCCTGCATGTGGCCCGGGTCGCCGGTTTCTTCGCCACGCGCGCGCGCCTCGGCGAGGATCGGCACGAACGCCTGCGAGAATGCGCCCTCCGCGAAGAGCCGCCGCAGCAGGTTGGGCAGGCGGAAGGCGACAAAGAAGGCGTCGGTGAAGGCGTTCGCGCCAAAGAGCGACGCGGTCAGGTTCTCGCGCAGCAGCCCGGTGACCCGCGAGAGCAGGGTCAGCCCACTGACGGTGGCGGCCGCGCGCAACAGATTCATTGCGCGGATTCGCCCGTCAGGCTTGCGTTTGGTATCTGAATTCGGTTATATTCCAAGGCTTTCCGGCGCCATTGCATCATCTGGCGCAGTCGGTGGCTACGCACCATTGCCGGGCACTCCGGCAGCACTTCGAGCAGGATTCTCTCATGGCAAACATTGCTTCCGCGCGCAAGCGTGCCCGTCAGTCGGTTGTGCGCAACGCGCGCAACACCAGCATGCGCTCCACCTTGCGCACCGCGATCAAGGCCGTGCGCAAGGCGATCGCTGCCGGCGACAAGAGCGTGGCGCAACAGCAATTCCAGGCGTCGACCTGTGTCATCGACCGGATCGCCGACAAGAAGATCATGCACAAGAACGCAGCCGGGCGGCACAAGAGCCGGCTCGCCGCGGCGATCAAGGCGATGTCCTGACGCGCGTCCCGCGGACACTCCCGGGCACGCCCGGGAACGCCTGAGCACCCGCAGGAACCCGCAGGAACCCGCGGCACCCGAGCGTCGCCCGGCCGGTCATCATCATCCGGCGGGCTGCGGACCCGACCCGGCGGAAGCATCCGGGAAGCGCGAACGCCGGCTCGACCGGCGTTTGTCGTTTTCGCTGCCCCGCGGATCCTCGCACCGTGTCGACGCACCTAAGGCTGCCGCCGCTTGCCGAAGAGCGCGCTGCCCACGCGCACGATCGTCGCCCCTTCGGCGATCGCTGCCTCCAGGTCGTCGGACATCCCCATCGAGAGCGTGTCGAAATCCCGGGCCGGATTCTCCGGCAGGGCGGCGAGCGCTGCCCGGCACTGCCCGAACAGGGCGTGCAGCGCGCCAAACGCCTGGCGCTGCCCGGCCGGCTCCTCATCGGGCGCCGGGATCGCCATCAGGCCCCTCAGGCGCAGGCGCGGCAGGGAAGCCACGAGCGCTGCCAGCGCCACGGCCTCGTCGGGGGCACAACCGCTCTTGCTGGCCTCGTCGCTGACGTTGACCTGCACGCAGACCTCGAGTGCAGGCAGTGCCGGCGGGCGCTGATCCGAAAGTCGCCGGGCGATCTTTTCCCGATCCACCGAGTGCACCCAGTCGAAACGCTCGGCGATCGCGCGGGTCTTGTTCGACTGGATCGGGCCAATGAAGTGCCACGCGCAGGCGCCGGCGGCGGGCCATCCGGCGAACAGATCCGGCCGCCGGTCGGCACAGGCTTCGATCTTGGCCAGGGATTCAAGTACATAGTTCTCACCGAACGCACGCTGTCCCGCCTGAGCGAGGGCGATGACATGTTCGGCGCCGAAGGTCTTGCTCACCGCGAGCAGCGCCACCGAATCGGGGGCGCGGTCCGCTGCGAGGCAGGCCGCCGTGACGCGCTGATGCACCGCTGCAAGGGCCGCTGCGTGGTGTTCGAACAACTCGGCGCTGCCGTTCATCGTCTCAGTCGCCGTTCGTGAACCCGAAGCTGTCCGAAGTCGGCGCTGCGGGGGGATGATCGGGTAATCGCCAACCTTCGTGATTGGGCATCCGTATGGACATCGCTGAACTCCTGGCATTTGCAGTCAAGAACAAGGCCTCCGACCTGCACCTGTCTGCCGGCTTGCCCCCGATGATCAGGGTGCACGGAGACGTGCGCCGAATCAACCTGCCGCCCATGGAACACAAGGACGTGCACGGGTTGATCTACGACATCATGAACGATGGGCAGCGCAAGGACTACGAGGAAAACCTCGAATGCGACTTCTCGTTCGCGATTCCCGGGCTGGCGCGCTTTCGCGTCAACGCGTTCAACCAGCAGCGCGGTGCGGCCGCGGTCATGCGCACGATTCCGTCGAAGATTCTGACGCTCGAGGAACTCAACGCCCCCAAGAGCTTTACCGATATCACGATGCAGCCGCGCGGACTGGTGCTCGTGACCGGGCCGACGGGATCGGGCAAATCGACGACGCTTGCGGCGATGGTCAATCACGTCAACGAAAACACCTACGGCCACATCCTGACGGTCGAGGATCCGATCGAATTCGTGCATGAGTCCAAGCGCTGCCTGATCAATCAGCGCGAAGTGGGCCCGATGACGTTGTCGTTCAACGCCGCGTTGCGTTCGGCGCTGCGCGAGGATCCCGACGTGATCCTGGTTGGCGAGTTGCGTGACCTGGAGACGATCCGCCTGGCGCTCACGGCGGCCGAGACGGGGCACCTGGTATTCGGAACGCTCCACACCTCGTCGGCGGCAAAGACCATCGACCGGGTTGTCGACGTGTTCCCGGCCGCGGAGAAGGAGATGGTCCGCTCGATGCTTTCCGAGTCGCTGCGGGCGGTCATCTCGCAGACGCTGCTCAAGACCAAGGACGGCAACGGCCGCGTTGCGGCACACGAGATCATGATCGCCACGCCGGCGATCCGCAACCTGATCCGCGAAGCGAAGGTCGCGCAGATGAACGCGTCGATCCAGACCGGTGCGGCGCTGGGCATGCAGACGCTCGACCAGTGCCTCACCGACCTGGTGCGCCGGAACATCGTCGGGATCGCCGAAGCGCGCAGCGCCGCAGCGATCAAGGAAAACTTCAATGTGTGAGCCATGGGAAGCCACAGGGCGCTTCCCGGCCGCCGCTGAACCCCATCCGTACAGCAAGTTGGAGCCCAGGTAATGGAACGCCAAGCCGCATCGAGATTTCTCCACGACCTCCTGCGTCGCCTCGTCGAGAAGAATGGTTCCGACCTCTTCCTGACGGTCGATTTTCCGCCCGCTTTCAAGATCGACGGCCGGGTCATGCCGGTCTCGGACGCGCCGCTGAATGCGGGACACACGATGGCGTTCGCCCGCGCCCTGATGAACGATCGGCAGGCCGCCGAGTTCGAGGCGCACAAGGAGATCAACTTCGCGATCAGCCCGCCCGGCATCGGGCGCTTCCGCGTCAACGCGTTTCTGCAGCTCCATCGCGTGGGCATCGTGCTGCGCACGATCAAGACGGGCATTCCCACCTTCGAGCAACTGCAGCTGCCGCCGATCCTTTCCGAGCTCGCGCTCACCAAGCGCGGCCTGGTGATCATGGTCGGCGCCACCGGGTCGGGCAAGTCGAACACCCTTGCGGCGATGATCGGGTTTCGCAACGAGATGACCCACGGGCACATCGTCACGATCGAGGATCCCGTCGAGTTCGTTCACCCGCACCGCAACTGCATCATCACCCACCGCGAGATCGGCGTTGATACCGAGAGCTGGGAGATCGCGCTGAAGAACACGCTGCGACAGGCCCCGGACGTCATCATGATCGGCGAGATCCGCGATCGCGAGACGATGGATCACGCGGTGGCCTTCGCAGAGACCGGTCACCTGTGCCTGGCGACGTTGCACGCCAACAGCTCCAATCAGGCGCTGGACCGGATCATCAACTTCTTCCCCGAGGAGCGCCGTCAGCAACTGCTGATGGACCTCTCGCTCAACCTCAAGGCCATCATCTCGCAGCGCCTGCTCCCGGTTTCCGGAGGCGCGGGACGAATTCCGGCCGTCGAGGTCATGCTGAACTCGCCGCTGATCAGCGACATGATCTTCAAGGGCGAGGTCACGGCGATCAAGGAAATCATGAAAAAGAGCCGGGAGATGGGCATGCAAACTTTCGACCAGCACTTGTTCGACCTCTACGAGGAAGGCAAGGTCGACTACGAGGACGCGCTGCGCAATGCCGATTCGGTCAACGATCTGCGGCTCAACATCAAGTTGAACAGCAAGCGCTCGGCGCAGGATCACGGGCGCCGAGTCGCCCACCTCGACATCATCTAGTCGCGCGGCTCGACCTCGCCCGGCGTGTCGGCGGCCGCGGCGCGGTTGCGTCGCGGAGCCGTTCCCGGGGCGAAGATGTCGAAGACGAAGAGCCGGCACTCCAGCGCACCGTTGTAGAGCGGCCACTTGCGCCGTTCCTTCATGCCGAGCTGGCGGGGCAGGGCCCGATCGCTGGTGAGCACGCAGGCACGCCAACCGGCGAAACCGTCGCGCAGCGTCGCGGCGAATTCCGCGAACCCCCCTTGCTCGGCAGCGCCTTCCAGCGCGACGCGCTCCCCGTACGGGGGGTTGCAGACGATGAGGCCCGGGCGCTCGAACGGGGGCAACGATCCCGCAAAATCGCGGCAAATCAGCGCCACGGCGTCGGAGCCGAGTCCGGCTCGGCTCAGATTCATCCGCGCCTGCTCGATCGCGCGCGGGTCGATGTCCGAGGCGGCGATCGGCAGGGGCGCACTTGCGCGCCGGGAGCGGCGGATCGCGTCACTGCGCAGGCCCGACCAGAGCGTCGCATCGAAGTCGGCGAGCTTCTCGAAGCCGAAGCTGCGCGACGCGCCCGGAGCGATGTCGAGCGCCGCCTGTGCGGCCTCGATGACGATGGTTCCGGATCCGCAAAACGGATCGAGCAGCGGCGTCTCGGGCGTCCATCCCGAGAGGGCAAGGAGCCCCGCCGCGAGGTTTTCCTTGAGCGGCGCCTCGCCCTTGTCGTCGCGCTGACGCCAGCCGCGCTTGAACAGCGGCTCCCCGGAAAGATCGAGATAGAGCGTTGCCTCGGTCGCGTCGAGGAATGCGAAAACACGCACGTCGGGGTGGCGCGTGTCGATCGACGGGCGCTCGCCGGTCGCGTTGCGCATCCGGTCGACGATGGCGTCCTTGATGCGCAGGGTCGCGAAGTTCAGACTCTGCAGCGGCGAGCGAATGGCGCTGACATCGACGCGCAGCGTCTGGTCCGGCCGAAAGACCGCTTCCCAGCCGTGCGCGGACGCGAGCCGGTAGAGGTCGTCCTCGTCGCGGTAGGCACCCTGGGCGATGCGCACGAGCACGCGACTGGCGATCCGCGCGTGAAGGTTCGCCCGGTAGGCGATGGCCTGGTCCCCGTCAAAGGCGACGCCGCCGGGCGGGCGCGCCACGACGGTGGCACCCAGCGCGACGAGCTCGGCAGCGAGTGCGTCCTCGAGTCCGCGCGGGCAGGGGGCGAAGAGACGCAGCGTCGGCGCGACGCGCGCTCGAATCACGGCGGGCTTCAGCCTTCCTCCAGCGCGCGCTCGAGGAAGGGCAGGCGATCCTGGCCCCAGAAATTCTCCCCGCGATAGCGGTACCACGGCGATCCGAAGACACCGCAGTCGATCGCCTCCTGGGTATAGCGCTCGTACTCGGACTGGGCTTCGGCGCGCTGCGCCATCAGGGCCGTACCGTCGTATCCGCACTCGCCGGCGATCGCCACGAGCGTGGCTTTGTCGGCGATGTTGCGCTCCTCGGCCCAGACCGCGCGCAGCAGCGCTCCGGCAAGCTGCAGTGCGCCGTCGGGTCCGTGCACGCGCCCGCCGATCACGATCAGACGTGCCGCGTCGTCGGCGGGGACCGGGAAATATCGCGGCTGCAGATTGATCGGAACTTCGAGGTAGCGGCTCCAGCGGTTCAGTTCGAGCAGCCGGTAGGCCTGGCGCTGCGGCGCGCGCTTGGCGAGCGGAATGCCGCCGGAAACCGGAAAGACCAGGCCCAGATCGATGGGCTTGCACTCGATCGCCGCGCCGTGGGCGTTGGCGATCGCACAAAAGCGATCGTGCCCGAGATAGGTCCAGGGCGACTGGGGAGCAAGAAAGTACTCGATGAATTTCATGGGTGAACCCTGCGCAAAGCGCTCGAACGGACAAGAAAAAAGATAAGCCTGATTGCCGCGCCCCGCAACCCGGGGCAAACTCAGCCGCGCACCTGACCCGACCCCAGCACGACGTACTTGACCGAAGTCAGGCCTTCGAGGCCGACGGGGCCGCGCGCATGGAGCTTGTCGGTCGAGATGCCGATCTCGGCGCCCAGCCCGAATTCGAAGCCATCGGCGAAGCGGGTCGAGGCGTTGACCATTACCGACGCGGAATCGACCTCGCGCAGGAAGCGCATCGCCCGCGAGTGGTGCTCAGTGACGATCGCATCGGTATGGTTCGAACCGTAGGTGTTGATGTGTTCGATCGCCTCGTCGAGCCCGGCGACGATGCGAATCGAGAGAATGGCCGCGAGATACTCGGTGCGCCAGTCTTCTTCGGTCGCGGCGGCGCAGGGCAACCCTGCCGCAGAGAGCAGCGCACAGGTCGCCACGTCGCCGCGCAGTTCGACGCCCTTGTCGACGTAGATCCGGCACAGCGGGGGCAGGAACGCCGGGGCGATTCCCTGCGCCACGAGCAGCGTCTCCATCGTGTTGCACGGCGAGTAGCGCTGGGTCTTGGCGTTGTCGGCGATCCGCGTGGCCTGCGCGAGGTCGGCCTGATCGTCGACGTAGACGTGACACACGCCGTCGAGGTGCTTGATCACCGGCACCCTGGCTTCGCGCGAGATGCGCTCGATCAGCGACTTGCCGCCGCGCGGGATCACAACGTCCACGTACTGCGGGCTGGCGATGAGCGCACCGACCGCGGCGCGATCGGTCGTGTCGATCAACTGCACGGCATCCTCGGGAAGCCCGGCAGTGCGCAGACCCTCGCGCACCAGCGCGGTGAGCGCGCGGTTGCTGTGGATTGCCTCCGATCCGCCCCGCAGGATGGTTGCGTTGCCCGACTTGATGCACAGCCCCGCGGCATCGATCGTGACGTTGGGCCGCGACTCGTAAATGATTCCGATGACCCCCAGCGCAACCCGCATGCGGCCGACCTGTATCCCCGACGGGCGCGCGCGCAGGTCGGTAATCTCGCCGATCGGGTCCGTGAGCATCGCGATCTGGTCGAGTCCGGCGGCCATCGCCTCGACGCCCGCGTCGGTCAGGGCGAGCCGATCGACGAAAGCGGCGTCGAGTCCGGCGGCGCGGGCGGCTGCGAGGTCGAGCTCGTTGGCGGCGCACAATGCGGCGCGTTCGCGCCGAATCGCCGCCGCCGTTGCCGCGAGCGCCGCGTCTTTCTGCGCGGTCGGTGCGCCGCCCAGCGTGCGGCTGGCGGCGCGGGCACGCTTGCCCAGGCGCTCGACGGCGGCAACAGTTTCGGATAGGGGTTCGGTCATCGCGGCGCTTCTTCCAGCACGGGCCCTCCGGCGAGCAGCAGCGCAAGCGCACCCAACGCCTGCCAACTCTCGCCCGGCGTGAGCCCCTTGATGATTGTATCGGCGTGCGCAGCGACGTGCAGCGCGCGTCGCGCCTGGGCGGCATCGATGCGTCGAATCGCGCCCCGGTAGAGTTGCTCGCGCGGCCCGAAAACGCGGGCCTGACGCAGCACCTGTGCCGGCTGTTCGCCGAGCGCGAGTGCCTCGTGGCAGCGCACCAGCACGCGCGCCGCCTCGGCAAGCGCCCAGAGCACCAGGGGCAGGGCCGTCGCTTCCGCTTCCAGCCCCGCGAGGGTGCGCCGGGTTCGCGCCAGATCGCCCGCAAGCGCCGCGTCGACCAGATCGAAGGCGCTGTAGCGCGCGACGTCGAGCACCGCCGCGCGGGCCGACTCGGCCGGGAGGGGCCCCTTTTCGAAGAGCAGGCCGAGCTTGCGGATCTCCTGGTGGGCAGCAAGGGCGTTGCCCTCGACCCGCGCGGCAATCAGCTCGAGCGTCGCGTCGTCCGCCCGCTGTCCCTGGAGTGCGAGGCGCTCGGCGATCCACGGCTTGAGCCGGCCGTGCTCGACGGGATAAACCGCCACCACCGCGGCTTCGCGTTCGATCGCGGCGAAGGGGGCAGATTCGGTGGTCGAGCGATCGAGCCGGCCGCTCGTCACCAGCAGACGGACTTCATCGCCGAGCTGCGGCAGCGTCGCACGGATCGCTTCAAGCGCCTCCTTGCCCGGCTTTGCGGGGAAACGGATCTCGACGAGCCGGCGCGCGCAAAAGAGCGACCCCGAGCCGACTTCGGCGAGGATCGCTTCGGGCCGGAAGCCGCGCTCGACCTGCAGCACCTGGCGCTCGTCGAACTGCAGCGCACGGGCACGCCGGCGCACGGCGTCACCAGCTTCCTGGACGAAGAGCGGCTCGTCGCCGTGGATCCAGACGACCGGCGGCAGCGCGCGCTCGAGCCGTGCCTCCAGTGCCTCGTGTCGAACCTGCGGCATGTCGTCTCGCCCTACCAGCCGGCGCGCGCTGCGCCCGCGCCCGGCATGTCAGCGGCCCACCGCGGCAAGTCGCCGCAACATCTGCTGGACGACATCCGACTGCATCTCGCGGTACAGCAGCTCTTCTTCCTGCTCCTTGGCCACGAGCTGGAGGTCGGTGGTGGTGATGTCGCGACGCACGAGCAATTCGGTGGGCGGCATGATTTCCTTGCCCGCGCGCTCGGTGACCCGAAAGCGCGCGCGCAGCCGCAGCTGGTATTCGCGCGGCCGTCCCGTCGAGGAAAAACCGAGGATTTCCTTCTCGCGCGTCTCCGCGAGGATCTCGAGACGCGCCGCCGCGCTGGCCGGATCCGTGACGAGCACCGTCGCGGCGTCGCCCTGCACCATGCGCCGGAATTCGGCGGCGAGCTGCGAGTTCGCAGATGCGCCGACATACAGGGTTTCGAAGGGGATCGCCGCCGAGCGCCGCAGCGCAAAGCCGCAGCCCGTGGCGAGCGCCGCCACCGAAATGGCCAGGAAACTGAGCAGGCGCCGGCGCGTGGACATCACAGCACCAGGTTCACCAGTCGCCCGGGCACCACGATCAGCTTGCGCGTCGGGCGGCCTTCGCCGTGGCGCACATATCCGTCGGAATCGAGCACCGCGCGCTCGATGGCGGCGCGGTCGGCATCCGCGGCCACGCGAACCGAACCGCGCACCTTGCCGTTGATCTGCAGCACCAGTTCGACTGTCTGCTGGACCAGCGCCGCTTCATCGACCTGCGGCCATGACGCGTCGAGCAGGTCTCCGTCACGGTCCGCAAATCCGAGCTCGTTCCACAGTGCCTGCGTGACGTGCGGGACCACCGGGTAGAGCACGCGCAGCAGGATCGAGACGCACTCGCCGAGCAGCGTCACTCCGGCCGGATCGCCGCCGGCGGGCGTCGATTCGAGTGCGTTGAGCATCTTCATCGCCGCCGAAACCACCGTGTTGTACTGGATGCGCTCGTAGTCGTAGCTTGCCTGGCGCAGGATCGAGTGGATCTCGCGGCGCAGTCCTTGCCGGTTCTCATCGAGCGCCCCCGATTCGAGCGCGGTGGCCTGTCCGGCGGCACGGCGCAGCGGCGCCACGTTCGCGTGGCAGAAAGCCCAGAGCCGGCGCAGAAATCGATGGGCGCCCTCGACGCCGGCCCCCGACCACTCCAGCGTCTGCTCGGGGGGTGCGGCAAACATCACGAAGAGCCGCGCCGTGTCGGCGCCGTGGCGATCGATCAGGTCCTGCGGGTCGACGCCGTTGTTCTTGGACTTCGACATCGTTCCGATGCCCGCGTATTCAACCGGGCGTCCGTCCGCCTTCGAGCGCACGCTCACCGGCTTGCCGGTGTCGTCGTGCACCCATTCGACGTCATCCGGCCAGAAGTACTCGATCCCGCCACCCTGTGCCTGCTC
Organism: Burkholderiaceae bacterium; assembly: GCA_024637155.1. GTDB lineage: Bacteria > Pseudomonadota > Gammaproteobacteria > Burkholderiales > Burkholderiaceae_E > JAGXFR01. Next base: position 115,664 of record JAGXFR010000024.1, read on the forward strand.
GCCCCGGCGCAGGAAGATGTGGTTGAGCACCATTCCCTGGCACAGCAGTCGCGTGAAGGGTTCGTCAAAGCGCACCAGACCGCGCTGCGGCTCGGACGGCGCGTCCGCGCCCGCGGGAGACTCGCCGGTGATGTCGCGCATCACCTTGGTCCAGAACCGCGCGTAGAGCAGGTGCAGAACCGCGTGTTCGATTCCGCCGATGTACTGGTCCATCGGCATCCAGTAGTCGTTGCGCGCATCGACGATCGCGTCGTGTGCGTCCGGCGAGCAGTAGCGCATGTAGTACCAGGACGAGTCCACGAAGGTGTCCATCGTGTCCGTCTCGCGCCTCGCCGCGGCGCCGCATTTCGGGCAGGTGCAGCGCAGGAATCGCTCGTCCTTCCTCAGCGGATTGCCGGTGCCGTCGGGTACGAGGTCCTCGGGCAGCAGGACCGGCAGGTCGGCGTAGGGCACCGGCACCGCGCCGCAGTCGGCGCAGTGAATCATCGGGATCGGCGTTCCCCAGTAGCGCTGGCGCGAGACGCCCCAGTCGCGCAGCCGGTACTGTGTCTTCTCCTCTCCCAGCCCCTGGGTGGCGAGGTCGGCGGTGATTGCATCGACCGCAGCGCGGTAGCTCAGGCCGTCGTAGCGTCCCGAATTGACGCATCGGCCGCCGGATTTGTCCGCATACCACTCCTGCCACTGCTCCACGCTGAACGCGGGTTGCGCCCCGGCGGCCTCCCCGCCCGGCGTTTCGCCGGGTGCGGGCTCGATCACCTGCAGGATCGGCAGCTCGTACTTGCGCGCGAACTCGAAATCGCGTTCATCGTGGCCCGGCACCCCCATCACGGCGCCGTCGCCGTAGCTCATCAGCACGTAGTTGCCCACCCAGACCGGGATCTGCGCGCCACTGAGCGGATGTTCGACGAACAGTCCCGTCGGCATCCCGCTCTTCTCGCGCGCCGCGAGCTCGGCTTCGGTGACTCCGCCGCGTTTGCACTCGTCGATGAATGCCGCGAGTTCCGGATTGCCGGCTGCGGCGACGCTCGCCACCGGGTGCTCGGGCGCGACGGCAACGAAGCTCACCCCCATGATCGTGTCGGCGCGGGTCGTGAATACATGCATGCGGCCGGCATGGATCAGTTCGCCCTGTGCATCGGCGATCTGGTGCCGGAACGCGAAACGCACGCCCCGCGAGCGCCCGATCCAGTTCTCCTGCATGAGCTTCACGCGCTCCGGCCAGTCCAGGCCCTCCAGGCAGTTGATCAGTTCATCCGCATAGCGGGTGATCGCCAGGTAGTACATCGGGATTTCGCGCTTCTCGACCTCGGCCCCCGAGCGCCAGCCCCGCCCGTCGATGACCTGCTCGTTGGCGAGCACCGTCTGGTCGACCGGATCCCAGTTCACGGTGCCGGTCTTCAGGTACGCGATGCCGCGCTCGAGCATCTTCAGGAAGATCCACTGGTTCCATTTGTAGTACTCGGGACTGCAGGTGGCGACTTCGCGGCTCCAGTCGATCGCCAGCCCCATCGCCTGCATCTGCTTCTTCATGTAGGCGATGTTTTCGTAGGTCCACTTCGCGGGCGCGACCCGGTTCTTCATCGCCGCGTTTTCGGCCGGCAGGCCGAATGCGTCCCAGCCCATCGGCATCAGCACGTTGTACCCGTTCATGCGCAAGTGGCGAACCATCACGTCGTTGATCGTGTAGTTGCGCACGTGCCCCATGTGCAGCTTGCCCGAAGGGTAGGGGAGCATCGAGCAGGCGTAGTACTTCCTCTTGGGAAAGCGCGGATCGTTCTCGCGGGCGCGATAGACGTCGCGAGCGTTCCAGCTGCTCTGCGCGGCTGCCTCGACGGCCTGGGGATCGTATTTCTCTTGCATGGTCGGGAAAGCGCGGCAGCCAGTGGGCGGAACCTCGAATTATAACGGCCGGGCCGGGGCCGGAATTCGTCGCGCTGCGGCGCGCAGCGTTGTTTGCGATAATGTTCGATTAAGGTCCGCCGCAACGCAGCCACCGCGGTCAGCCCCATCCCGGATCGTCCGAAACGTCAACCTCCTTGAAGAAAACCATGAAATCCGACATCGAAATTGCCCAGTCGAGCACCATGACCCGGATCACCGAGCTCGCGCGCGAGCGTCTCGGAATCCCGGACACCGCAATCGAGCCGTACGGGCACTACAAGGCGAAGCTCTCGCTCGAGTATCTCGAGGAGATCAAGGACCGGCCCGCGGGCGCGCTCGTGCTCATCACGGCGATCAGCCCGACCCCCGCCGGCGAGGGCAAGACGACGACCCTGGTGGGCTTGGTCGACGGGCTCAACCGCATCGGCAAGAAGGCGATCGCGGCACTGCGCGAGCCCTCGCTGGGGCCGGTTTTCGGGATGAAGGGCGGCGCGGCGGGCGGCGGCTTCGCGCAGGTCGTGCCGATGGAAGACATCAACCTGCACTTCACGGGTGACTTCAACGCGATCGGTCTCGCCAACAACCTGCTCGCGGCCCTGATCGACAATCACGTCCACCACGGCAATGCGCTGGGCTTCGATGTGCGCCGGATCGCCTGGCGTCGGTCGGTCGATATGAACGACCGGGCGCTGCGCCGCATCACGGTGGCGCTGGGCGGCACGGCCAACGGCTTCCCGCGCGAGGATGGCTTCGACATCGTGGTTGCCTCCGAGGTGATGGCGATCCTGTGCCTGGCCGGTTCGCTCGCGGACCTGCGCGAGCGCTGCGGAAAAATCGTCGTGGGTTACACGCGGGAAGAAAAACCGATTCTCGCGAGCGACCTGAAGGCGCATGGCCCGATGGCGGTGCTGCTCAAGGACGCGATCAAGCCGAACCTGGTGCAGACGCTCGAGAACAACCCCGCGGTGCTCCACGGCGGACCGTTCGGGAACATCGCCCACGGCTGCAACTCCGTCATTGCCACGAAGGCCGCATTGCGGCTGGCCGACTACGTGGTCACCGAAGCGGGCTTCGGAGCCGATCTGGGCGCCGAGAAATTCTTCAACATCAAGTGCCGCAAGAGCGGGCTCAAGCCCAACGCCGCCGTCGTGGTCGCGACGGTGCGGGCGCTCAAGTACCACGGGGGCGTGGACGTCAAGGCGCTGCGCGAGGAGAACCTCGACGCGATTTCCAAGGGCATCGTCAACCTCGAGCGGCACGTCAACAACATCCGCAACCATTTCGGCGTTCCCTGTGTGATCGCGCTCAATCATTTCGAGCACGACACCGCGGCGGAGATCGAATTGATCCAGCACAAGATGGCGCACCACGGCGTCGAAGTCGTGGTGGCCCGGCACTGGGCCGAGGGCGGCCGGGGCACCGAGGATCTGGCCAAGGCCGTCGTGCGCGTCATCGAGACGACGCCGGCGGATTTCCGTCTGCTCTACGAGGACGACGAGACGCTGTGGAACAAGATGAAAACCATCGCCACGAAGATCTACGGCGCCTCGGACATCGTCGCCGACACCAAGGTGCGTGAGCAGATTCGCAAGTACCAGGAAGGCGGCTACGGGAGTTACCCGGTGTGCGTCGCCAAGACGCAATATTCGTTCTCGACCGATCCGCTGCTGCGTGGCGCGCCGAGCGGGCACGTGGTCAAGATTCGCGAAGTGCGGCTCTCGGCCGGCGCGGAGTTCGTGGTGATGATCTGCGGAGACGTGATGACGATGCCGGGCCTGCCGCGCAGCCCGTCCTCGGAGCGCATCGACATCGACGCGAGCGGGAAGATCGTGGGGCTGTTCTAGTTCTTGCGGCGAATCGGTGCATCGTGCGGGGATGGTGGCAGGGCGCGCCGCGGGTGTCGGCGTGGCGCGCCGCCGTCAGGCGTCCGCGTTCGCGGCTCGATACCCGCTCGGCGCGGCCGCCTGACCGCGTCGCGCTGTGTGACAACCTCGCCCGTGTTGCGGCCGCTGCGATGCCGCCGCGCAGCACGCGTCCCGCGCGAACGCCGGTGACGGCGACAGTCTCGCGGCGGGCGCCCGGCTCGTAACCCGGGCGCCGTTCGCCGCGCGCCTGCCCGCCGGCTGCGCAGCCGCGCGCGAGCGCTTCTCGATACGGTGAGACCATGCTCGCCCTCCACTCCAGGCGAGAAGGCGGCACGCAGCGCGGCGCTGGCGGACGGGTGCGCGATCGGGTAACGAGCCGATCGCGCATTCGGGAGCGCGGCACGCCGCGCCGACGCGAGCGAGCGCGGCCCCTGCGGGCCTGAGTTGCTCCATCGTGCGCAGGTGCGTGCGTGCGGTCGGTGTTCCGACTTGGTGAATCGTGCGCGGGGATGCCTCAGAGCGTGCTGTGCTCAGGTGGCCGCACCGAGCCGGTAACGAGCGGCGAATGCGGGTGCCTGAGCACAGCGCGCCACGCCGACACTCCGCATACGCCGACCCCGGCGACCTCGCGTGATTCGTCACGCAGCCCCCGTGCTGCGTTAGCATCGAGGGAGGAGGAGACAGCAATGGAAGCATTGGCACTCGGTTCCCGGATGGAGGCCACGCTGGCCGACAAGTATCGTGCCACCGAGGGGTGGCTGTACCTGACCGGGATGCAGGCGCTGGTGCGCCTGCCGATCCAGCAGCGCCTGCGCGACGCGGCGGCGGGACTCAACACCGGCGGCTACATCTCCGGCTACCGCGGCTCCCCGCTGGGACGCTACGACATCGAACTCGGGGCGGCGCGCGACGTGCTCGTCGGGCACAACATCGTGTTTCGTCCGGGGGTCAACGAGGATCTCGCGGCCACGGCGTTGTGGGGCGCGCAGTACGTGAGCGTGTTTCCCGGCGCGCGCGTCGACGGTGTCTTCGGCATCTGGTACGGCAAGGGACCCGGGGTCGATCGCAGCGGCGACCCGATGCGCCACGCCAACCTCGCGGGCACGAGTCGCCACGGCGGCGTGCTGGCGCTGGCGGGCGACGATCACGGCGCCAAGTCGTCGACGGTCGCCAACTATTCCGATTCGATGTTCGTGGCCACGGGGATTCCGGTCCTCTACCCGTCGAACACGCAGGAACTGCTCGACTACGGCCTGCACGGCATCGCGATGAGCCGTTTCTCCGGTTGCTGGACCGCGATGAAGGTGGTCACCGACGTGGTGGAAGGCGGGGGTTCGGTGCGGATCGATCCCGAGGAACCGCGGATCATCGTGCCGGAAGGCGTGCTCGAGCCCGAGGGTGGTCGCAATGCGCGACGCTACGATACGCCGCTCTCGGTCGAGCAGCGTCTCCACGGGAACAAGCTCTACGCAGCGCTCGCCTATGCGCGAGCCAACGCGCTCAACCGGATCGTGATCGACGCTCCGGGGGCCCGGATGGGCATCGTCACCGCCGGGAAGGCCTACCAGGATGTGCGCCAGGCGCTCGCGGCGCTCGGCTTCGAGGGCGCGGGAGTGCCGGCACCGCTGCGTCTGCTCAAGATCGGCATGGTGTGGCCGCTCGACCCGGAGATCGTGCGTGAATTCGCCGCCGGGCTCACGACCATCGTCGTCGTCGAAGAAAAGCGACCGCTGCTCGAGGAACAGCTTCGGTCGATCCTGTACGGAATGGCCCATCCCCCGGAAATCGTGGGCAAGCACGCCGACGGACATCTGTTTTCCGAAGGACGCGGCGCGGTGGTGTTCCCGAACTGGGGAGAAATCAGCCCCGGGTTGGTGGCCGACACGATCCGGAGCACGCTCGCGCGGGTCCATCCGGGTGCCCTCCCCGAGCGCGGCATCGCGGTGGCCGCGCCCACGCGGCAGGTGCAGCGCGCAGGCGCGCCCGTGCCGACGCGGATTCCCACCTTCTGTTCGGGGTGCCCGCACAACCGCTCGACGCGCCTTCCCGAGGGCAGCCGCGCGCTCGCGGGGATTGGCTGCCACTCGATGGCGGCGTACATCGATCCGATGCGCACCACCACGATGTCGCACATGGGTGGCGAGGGGGCGATGTGGCTGGGCCAGGCGCCGTTCACCGACGAGAAGCATGTCTTCACCAACATGGGCGACGGGACCTACTTCCATTCCGGGTTCCTTTCGATCCGCGCCGCCGTGGCCGCGCACCTTCCCATCACCTACAAGATCCTGTTCAACGGATTCGTGTCGATGACCGGCGGACAGCCGGTGGACGGCGACCTGACGGTGCCCCGGATGATCCGGGAACTGGCTGCCGAAGGAGTCGCGAAGATCGTGCTCGTCACGGACGATCCGGACAAGTATCAAGGCGTCGACCTGCCCGACGGCATCCGGGCGCGCCACCGCAGCGAAATGGACGCAGCCCAGCGCGAATGCCGCGAGTTCCCGGACGTTTCGGTGATCGTCTACGAGCAGCCGTGCGCGACCGAGCGCCGGCGGCTGCGCAAGCGCGGGAAGTGGGAACTTTCGACGCGCCGCGCCTTCATCAACAGCGCGGTCTGCGAAGGGTGCGGCGACTGCGGGGCCGTCTCGAACTGCCAGTCGATCGAGCCGCTCGAGACCGATCTGGGCCGCAAGCGGCGCATCAACCAGTCCTCGTGCAACCAGGATCTCACCTGCATCGAGGGTTTCTGCCCGAGTTTCGTCACGGTTCACGGCGCGACCCCGCGCCGCGTCAAGCCCGAGGCGGTGCGTGCGGATGGTGACGCTTTTCCGGCGCTCCCCGACCCGGTGCTGCCCGCGCTCGAGGCGCCGTTCAATGTGTTGGTGACCGGCGTCGGGGGCACCGGTGTGGTCACGATCGGGCAGGTGGTCGCGATGGCCGCACACCTCGAGGGTCTGTTCAGCACCAACCTCGACGTCACCGGGTTGTCGCAGAAGTACGGTGCGGTCCTTTCGCACGTGCGCATCAGCCCGGACGCGAAGCTGCTGCACGCGAACCGGATCGCCGCGGGCGAGGCTGACACCGTGATTGCATGCGACCTGATCGCGGCCTCGGGCGACGAGGCGGTGGCGAAGCTCTCGCCGGGACGCAGCCGTGGCGTGGTGGCGACGGATCCGTTGCCCACCGCCGAGTTCGCGCGCGACCCGAACTGGTCGCTCGACAAGTCGGGCCTGATGAGCCGGCTGGGCGTTGCGCTCGGCGGGAACGCCCGTTTCTTCGACGCGCAACGACTCGCCACGGCGCTGCTCGGCGATGCGATCGCGGCGAACATGCTGATGCTCGGCGCCGCCTGGCAACTCGGGATGATCCCGGTCGGCGCAGCGGCGATCGATCGTGCGATCGAATTGAACGGGGTCGCGCTGCGCCTGAATCGCGAAGCCTTCCAGTGGGGGCGTCGCGTCGCAGTCGACCTGGACGCGGTCGAGCGCCTGGCGGGCGGAGACCGCGCGGCGTCGACCGGGCAGGGCCCGGGGCCGGCGCTCGACGAGTCCCTGTCGGCGCTGGTCGCGCGGCGCTCCGCGTTCCTGGCCGAGTCGCGCGACGAGGACACCGCGCAGCGCTACTGTGATCTGGTCGCGCGGGTCGCCGCCGCGGAGGCAGCGCTGGGGGGCGACGAACTGGCGCGCGCGGTGGCGCAGAATTATTTCCGCGTGCTCGGGACCAAGGACGAGTTCGAGGTCGCGCGCCTGTATTCGCGACCGGAGTTCCGCGCGGAACTGGAGCAGACCTTCGAGGGCCCGTTGCGGCTGAGCTTCCATCTGGGTGCCTGGCCCTTCGGTCGCCTCGATCCGGCGACGGGCCACGTGCGCAAGCGCGAATTCGGCGCCTGGGTGCTGCCGGCGATGCGCGTGCTCGCGCGGTTGCGCTTCCTGCGCGATTCGTTCCTCGATCCGTTCCGCAACACCGCCGAGCGGCGGCTGGATCGCATGCTGCTGGCGCGCTACGAGGAGGATGTCGCGGCGATCCTGGGCGCGCTGAACGCAGAGAACCGCGCGAGCGCCGTCGCGCTGGCAGCGCTGCCGCTGCAGGTCCGGGGTTTCGGCGCGATTCGCGAACGCACGGCGGGAGCCGTGGAGGAGGAGCGCAAGCAGTTGCTCGCCGCGCTGCAAACCGGGGGGGACGCACCGGTGGCGCTGGCCGCGTAGCGCAGGTCATGGACGCCCCGGGGGCGGCTGCGGGCCGCCTTGCTTCACTGTGTAAAATCACAGGATGTCACGCCTCCTCGAGCACCTCAACGAAGCGCAGCGCGTCGCGGTCACGCTCCCCGCCGAGCACGCACTGATCCTCGCGGGTGCGGGCAGCGGCAAGACGCGCGTGCTGATCACGCGCATCGCCTGGCTGATCGCCACCGAGCAGGTCAACCCGCGCCAGCTGCTCGCGGTGACCTTCACCAACAAGGCGGCGCGCGAGATGAGCACGCGGCTCGGCGCGCTGCTCGCGCTCGAGACGCGCAGCATGTGGATCGGGACCTTCCACGGTCTGTGCAATCGGCTGCTGCGCGCGCACCATCGCGACGCCAACCTGCCGCCATCTTTCCAGATTCTCGACTCGGCCGACCAGCTCGCCGCGATCAAGCGCATGTTGCGCGGGCTCGGTGTCGACGACGCGAAGTACCCGCCGAGAAATCTGCAGCATTTCATCAACAGTGCGAAGGACGAGGGCTTGCGCGCCGGGCAGGTCGAGGCCGGGGACGACTACAGCCGTCAGATGGCCGAGTTCTACGCGCGCTACGACGAGCAGTGTCAGCGCGAGGGGGTGGTCGACTTCGCCGAACTGCTGCTGCGCGTGCATGAACTGCTCCTGCGCAACGAGCCGCTGCGCGAGCACTACCAGTTGCGTTTCCGGCACATCCTGGTCGACGAATTCCAGGACACCAACCGGCTGCAGTATCAGCTGCTCAAGCTCTTCGCGGGCACGCGCAACACGCTCTTCGCGGTCGGTGACGACGACCAGAGCATCTACGCCTTTCGCGGCGCGAACGTGGGCAACATGAGCGCCTTCGAGCGCGAATTCAACGTGCGCCACCTGATCCGCCTGGAGCAGAACTACCGCTCCGACGGCAACATCCTGCGCTGCGCGAACGCGCTCATTGAGAACAACCAGCGCCGACTCGGGAAGACGCTCTGGACCGAGGCGGGCCACGGCGAGCCGGTGCGCGTCTACGAAGCGCCGTCGGACAGTTTCGAAGCACGCTGGCTGATCGAACAGGTGCAGGGTCTGATCGACGAGGGCTACGCGCGCAGCGACATTGCGATCCTGTACCGCTCCAACGCGCAGTCCCGGGTACTCGAACATGCGCTGTTCAGTGCGGGCATTCCCTATCGCGTCTACGGCGGCCTGCGCTTCTTCGAGCGCGCCGAGGTCAAGCACGCGCTCGCCTATCTGCGTCTGCTGGAAAACCCGGGGGACGATGGCGCGTTCCTGCGGGTCGTGAACTTTCCCCCGCGCGGCATCGGCGCGCGCACCGTCGAGGCGTTGTCGGACGTCTCCCTGGCGCGCGGCACGAGCCTGCACGATGCGATCGGCCCCGCCGCCGGAGCGGGCGGCGCGAAGCTCGCGTCCTTCGCCGCGCTGCTGGGCAGCCTGCGCGAGGAGGCCGCGGACCGGGAACTGCCGCAGGTCGTCGAGCGCGTTCTCGAGCGCAGCGGACTGATTGCGCACTACACGGCAGAACGCGAAGGCCAGGATCGGCTCGAGAACCTGCGCGAACTGGTCAACGCCGCGGCCGGCTTCACCGCCGACCCGCTGCGCATGCTCGCCACCGAGAGCGACGCCGCGGCGTGGGACACGTTTGCCGGGCGCGAGGAGCCCGGCGTCGGACCCGAGGAAGACGGTGCCGCACCGGCCCCCGCAGCGCCGGTGAGCCCGCTCGCCGCGTTCCTCGCGCACGCGTCGCTGGAAGCCGGCGACAACCAGGCCGCCGAGGGTGCCGAGGCGCTCCAGTTGATGACCGTGCACGCCGCCAAGGGACTCGAGTTCGACGCCGTGTTCGTCACCGGGCTCGAGGAGGGCTTGTTTCCGCACGAGAATTCGCTCGCCGAGAGCGATGGACTCGAGGAAGAGCGACGATTGATGTACGTGGCAATCACGCGGGCGCGCAAGCAACTGCACCTGTCCTTCTCGCAGACCCGGATGTTGCACGGACAGACGCGCTACAGCCTGAAGTCGCGTTTTGTCGACGAGTTGCCGAGCGACGCGCTCAAGTGGCTCGGAGCGATCGGACAGCGCGGCGGTGCGCTGGCGTGGCGTACCGGCCACGGGGGCGGACGCGACGGATTCGCGCGTCCGGGGTCACGCTACGCGGGTCCGGCGCCCGCGATCGGCGTTCCCGACCCGGCCGCACGCAACTTCGACCGGGGCATTGCCTACCGGATCGGGCAGTCGGTCACCCATGCCAAGTTCGGCGACGGCGTGATCGTCGGCATCGAGGGACGAGGTGAGGACGCACGCGTCCACGTCAACTTCGCGAGCGCCGGGCCCAAGTGGCTCGCGCTTGCGCTCGCGCGCCTGCAGAGCGCTGGCTGAGCCGGCTTCCGGCCTCTCCCGGGGGCCGGGGCGACGCGGCGGCGACTCAGCCGATGGCTTTGGCGAGCTTTGCCTTGAGGCGTTGCGCGGTCTTTTCGATTCCGACGACGAAGCGACTGTGCCGGCCGCGTGCCACCTCCTCGAGCGCGTCGCGGGCGGTGAATTCGAAGGTGACGGCGGGTCCCTTGACTTCGGCCACGGTCACCGTGATTTCGACCCACATGCCGAGCAGCGTCGCGCCGAGGTGATCGAGTTCAACGCGGGTGCCGACCGAATCCCGGCCTGACTCGATGTGCTCGAGAAGCAGGTCGCGGCACACGATCTCGATGTCGTAAAGCAGGCTGGGCGTGGAGTAGACACGGCACTCGTCGCCCATGAAGCCGATGGTGCGCCCGGCGTCGATCTCGTAGCGCCGTGTGGAAGTCAGTCCGGGGGTGAGCGTCTCGCTCATGTCAGTTCCTCTCGCAGATGGGTGGGGGGGGTTCAGGAGGTGCCGTCGCGTCGGGCACGCGCGCGGATTGCGTCGGACTGCAGACGCGCCTCGACATATCGTGCCAGGGCGCGGGTCGCGCGGGCGCAGTTGCGAAACACGCATACGCCGCGGTCCATCAGACCCGCCGACATGGCGTCGTAGAGACGGCCGCCGTCGACGACGCCGATCAGGGGCTTGCGATGGTGCGCGACGATGGCGGGCATCAGGGCCACCGTGCTCTTCGGATCGTCGATGTCGTAGCCCGGACGCAGTTCGCTTTTGGCCAGCGCGCGCACTGCGGGAGCGGTAGGGTCGAGCCCGACGACGACGGCGTCAATGTTCGGATCCGTCAGGAAGGCCTCGCTGATCTGCAGGTGCGCTTCGTCGTCGGCACCGGGGTTGATGTCGATCGGATTGCGCACTTCGACCAGCGCGTCCAGACGCTTGGCGACGAGCACCTCCTGGACGCGCGTCACCGTGGCCGGGGTGAGGGTTCCCATCTCGAGCGAGAACGTGCCCGAGGCGATCGAGTCCGCCATCGCGACGGCCTCGAATCCGGCGCCGCTGATGGCCCCGAGCCGATTGCCGCCGATCTCCTTGCCGTGCAGCGCTCCGGCGATCTGGAAGAGATCGTCGAAGGCCGCGATGTCCTCGGCGACGATCGCGCCGGCGTGGGCGACCACCGACTCGAAGAGCTCCGGATCCCCCGCAATCGAGGCGGTGTGGCCCATCACGCCGCCCGCGCCGGGGGCTGTTCGGCCGGCCTTGTAAACGACAACCTGCTTGCCCGCGAGAACCGCGCGGTGCGCCGCGCGCACGAAATCCAGCCCGTCCCCGTCGCGGAAGCCTTCGACGTAGATGCCGATGGTCTCGATCTCGGAAAGCTCCGCGAAATAGCGCAGGAAGTCGCCGTGGGTCAGGTCGGTCTGATTGCCCAGCGCCAGCATGTAGCGCGGGTCGAGCCACGGATTCTGACTGATCCGGGTAATCATGAACGCGCCGCTCTGGCTGAGCATCACCGAGTTGCGCTCGGGTTTCTTGCTCGGCTTGGGCAAGCGCTCGAGCGGGATGAACCAGGAGTCGTACGAGCCGGGGTGCGAAACGACGCCGAGGCAGTTCGCGCCCAGAAAAACCGGACCGCCGCCGGCAGCGGCGTGCGCCGCGTTGATCCGCTGCGCGAGTTCGGCAGCGGGCTCGCGGCTCTTGCTCGTCTCGCCCAGGCTCCCGGGGATCAGCATCACCGACTCCACCGAGTCGGTCGCGATGATCTCATCGACGAGGCCGTAGACGGAGTCGGCGGCGACCGCGACGATCAGCAGGTCGAGCTTGCCCGGCAGCGCGCGTAGGCTCTCGACGCAATGCACGCCGTCGATCGCGGTCTCGCCCGCGCGGATGATCGTCAGCTGCTCACGCGGGTAGCCGCTGCCCATCAGGTTGCGCAGGATGATTCGGCCGAAGTTCATGCCTGTAGCGGAAACGCCGATGATCCCGATCGAGCGTGGGTGCAGCAGCCGGTCGATCCTGGCGATCGGGCGCGGGTTGCGCGCCGGGGGCAGTGCGACAAGTTCACAGCGCGCCGAGCGCACCGCGGGTCGATCACTGCCGAAAACCGCGTCGATCTCCAGGCACTGGAGCGCGCGCTCCGGCACGTCGTCTGGCGCCAGCGCCAGAAGGCGCGCGAAGCAGCCCGCCAGCGCAGCATCGGGATTCGACGCGGCGCCGCGTTCGCAGAGCGCGGCCAGGCGTCGATACGAGACCGTGCGGCGAAACAGCGCGAGAAAGTCCTCCGCGTCGGTGAGTTCGGCCGCCGCGTGCACGCTGGCGCGGCCGCGCGCGAAGGCCTCGGCGCCCAGCGCGGCGTCGATGCCACCGTGGCCGGCCGAGAGAACCATGCCGAACTCGCGGGTGCGGGTGAGCGCCAGGCGAATCTCGACGCCCGGGATGGCTCCCGGAGCCGTGTGCGCCGGTGCGCTCCGATCCGGCCCGGCGAAGCCGAGCGCGGCGAGCAGTTCGTCGAGTTGCGTCCCCTCGAGCGCGGCGCGTCCCGCGACCGCTGCGCCCCGCAGCAGCGCGGCGGCGCGCGCGCCGTTCTCGTCCGTCCCTGAAGCGATCGTCACGCTGCGGTCTCCCTGTTCGCCCTCGAGCGGGGCTTGGCGCTGCGCGGATGCGCGCGTCCCGAAAACGCGACCCTACCCGAGACCGGGTCGGGAGCGCAAACGCGAATCAGGGCTCGAGCGGTTCCGGCTCGAGTTCCTGCCCGGGCGCGGCCACCGCGTCCCGGTAGGTGGGCCAGAATGAGCAGTACAGCGCCGCGAGCGCGATCAGCGACAGCGGTGAGATCACCCACGAGAGCAGCAGCGCCGAGCCCTGCAGGGCGACCACGAGTGCCTGGATCGCGAGCGACACGATCAGCGCGAGCGCGAACCAGCCCGCCGAGTAGACGACGAAGGCGCGCAGGTTGCGCAGGACCGCGATGTAGCTGAAGAACAGCGCCTTGCCCACGCCGATGCCGTGCCAGGCGACGAACAGCGGTGCGTACCAGAACGCGATCTGCACGGGCGTGTAGGCGAGCAGGAAGACCAGGACCGCCATGACCAGCGAGTCGCCGACCGGTGGCGCAGCGTCCGGCGGAGCCGGCCCGGCCGCGAGTTCCAGCAAGGTTCCGCCATCGGCCAGCGCGGCGAGGGCGAGCGCCCCCAGTGTGGCGGCCGCGTTGAGCACGCCCAGCAGCAGCAGCGGCTTCCAAGCGCGGCCCCCGGCGACCCGAAATCCCTCGAAAAGCATCCACGGCGTCGGCATGCCGCCCCCGTCGGCGCAGCGCATGCCGTGCATCAGCCCGACCGCGAGCACGGGACTGAGCACCATCGGGAGCATCGGCCCGATCAGCGGGACGACCGAACTCACCGAGAGCAGAACGAGGTTGAGGAAGGTGAGCGCGAGCAGCGCCACGGGCTGACGGCGCAGCAGGCGAAAGCCGCCGGTTACCCAGCGCCAGCCGGTCATTGCGGGGAGAGTGTGGATTTGCATCGCTCAGTCGTTCAGGGGCGGCACGAAACGGCGGCGTTCCCGCAGGATCCGCGCGAAGTCCGCCGGATCCTTGGGCGTGACGATCTCCGCCGGGCGCGGCAGGTGCAGGTCGAACAGGCGCGAGAGCCAGAAGCGCAGCGCGGCGGAGCGCAGCATCATCGGCCAGGCCCGTTCCTCGGCCTCGCCGGGGCGCCGGGTGGCTGTGTAGGCGTGGATCAGCGCACGGTAGCGCGCGTTGTCGAGCGCACCGGTTGCGTCGTTGCAGCACCAGTCGTTGACCGTGACCGCGAGGTCGTAGAGCCAGGTGTCGACGCCCGCGAAGTAGAAATCGATCGCGCCGCCCATGCGCGGCACCCCGGCGTGCTCGTCGAAGAGCACGTTGTCGCGGAACAGGTCGGCATGCACGGCGCCGCGCGGCAGATCCCGGTAGGCGCGAATGCCGTGGAAATGCTCCTGCGCCGCGAGCTCGTCGGCGAGCAGCGCCGCATCGTCCGGCGTCAGAAAGGCGGCGATCCGCGGTGCGGTCTCGCGCCACCAGGTCAGGCCGCGCAGGTTGGGCAGATCTCCGGCGAAGTCGCGGCTCGCGAGATGCATGCGCGCGAGCAGCTCACCGACCAGCGCGCAGTGCGCCGGGCCGGGGTGAAGGTTGACCTTCCCGGCCAGGCGGGTGACGAGTGCCGCCGGCTTCCCGTTGAGTTCGCCCAGCAATTCCCCGTCTCGATCGGGAATCGGATCCGGGCACGGCACGCCGCGCTGCGCGAGGTGCTGCATCATTCCGAGATAAAAGGGCAGCTGGTCGTGGGACAGACGTTCAAAGAGCGTCAGCACGAAGCGCCCCGCATCGGTGGTGACGAAGAAATTGCTGTTCTCGATTCCGGAGGCGATGCCCTCGAAGTCGTGCAGCTCGCCCAGCGTGTAGCGCCGCAGCCACGACTCGAGTTGCGCACGGGTCACCGGGGTGAAGACGGCCATCAGCGCGCCTTCACAGGTAGAGCAGCATCTCGCGCTCGTGCTTGGTGGGCACGAAACCGCGGGCCTGATAGAAGTCGAAGATCGCGTCGACGATCTGGCCCGGGTCATCGATCACGCGGATCAGGTCCAGATCTTCGGCGGATATGAGTCCGTGGGCGAGCGGCCCCGCGCGCAGCCACGCGAGCAGCCCCCCCCAGAACGCCGAATCGATCAGGATCACCGGAATCCGGCGCCCGACCCGCGTCTGGATCAGCGTGAGCACCTCGAGGAGTTCGTCGAGCGTCCCGAATCCCCCGGGCGCCGCGATGAATGCCGTCGCATATTTCGCGAATGCGACCTTGCGGGCGAAGAAGTGCCGGAAGGTGAGCGAGACGTCCTGATACTTGTTGCCGTGCTGCTCGTTGGGCAGCTCGATGTTGAGCCCGACCGACGGTGACTTGCCCTCGTGCGCGCCCCGGTTCGCCGCCTCCATGATGCCGGGTCCACCGCCGGAAATCACCGCGAAACCCGAATCCGACAGGCGGCGGGCCAGATCGACCGTGACCTGGTACCAGGGATTGTCCGGCTGCACCCGCGCGCTGCCGAAGATCGACACGGCCGGGCGGATCGAAGCCAGTTTCTCGGTCGCCTCGACGAACTCTGAGATAATTCCCAGGATATGCCAGGACTCGCGCGCCTTCACCGAAGTCGCGCGCTTGCTGTTGTTCACCGATCGCAACTGCGGCACTTGCTTGCTGCTGGACATGACGGAAAAAACGCTCCTGCTGGTTGACGGATCGGGCTATCTCTACCGTGCCTATCACGCGTTGCCGGACTTCCGCAACGACGCGGGCGAGCCCACGGGCGCCGTCTATGGTGTGGTGGCGATGCTACGGCGTCTGCGGGATGACCGCAAATTGAACCATGGTGCCTCGCTGGGCGCCGTGGTCTTCGACGCGCCCGGCGGGACCTTCCGCGACGAAATCTACGCCGACTACAAGGCCAACCGGGACGAGATGCCCGAGGACCTGCAGCGCCAGATCCCGGTGATCCATGAACTGGTGCGTGCGCTGGGCTGGCCGCTGCTCTCGATCGAGGGGATCGAGGCGGACGACGTCATCGGCACCCTGGCGGCGCGCGCCAGTGCGTTGGGCTTGCGCACAGTGGTCTCGACGGGCGACAAGGACCTCGCGCAGCTGGTCGACGAGCAGGTCACGCTGGTGAACACGATGACGCGCGGCAATGCCCCGGTCGAGTGGCTCGACCGCGACGGGGTGATCGGGAAGTTCCGCGTCCCCCCCGAACGCATCGTCGACTATCTGGCGCTCGTCGGAGACGCGGTCGACAATGTCCCCGGCGTTCCAAAGGTCGGCCCCAAGACCGCGGTGAAGTGGCTCACGCAGTACGACAGCCTCGACGGGGTGATCGAGAATGCCCCGTCGATCGGGGGCGTGGTCGGCGAGAACCTGCGCGCTGCGCTGGAATGGTTGCCCACCGCGCGCACCCTGGTGGAACTGCGCACCGACTGCGAGCTGGGCGAGGAATTTGCGTCGCTGGACGCGGCATTGGCGCTGCGCGACGAAGACCGCGATGCGCTGCGCGGGCTCTTCGGGAAGTGCGGTTTTCGCTCCTGGTCGCGCGAACTCGACGGCGAAACTCCGACGCCCGCCGACGGGAGCGGCGACGTCGCCGCGGCCGTCCACGCAAAGGCCGGCGCCGAGGCGGCCCGCGCTGTCCGTACGGCGGCGGCAGCCACGCAGCCGCCGAACGCCGCCGCTGCGGATGTGGTGCGAAATTACGAGCTGATCCTCGACGAGGCCGGCCTCGAGCGCTGGGCCGCACGCGTCGAGGCGGCCGAGCTGAGCGCGCTGGACACGGAAACCACCAGTCTGGACCCGATGCAGGCCGCGCTCGTCGGCCTGTCGCTGTCGGTCGAGCCCGGGGAAGCCTGTTACATCCCGGTCGGACACCGCTACGCCGGGGCCCCCGCGCAGCTCGCCTGCGAGCTGGTGCTCGAGCGCCTGCGCCCCTGGCTGGAGAGTCCGGCGCACGCCAAGGTCGGGCAGAACCTCAAGTACGACGCCCACGTGCTCGAGAATCATGGCATTCGGCTCGCCGGCATCGCCCACGACACGATGCTGCAGAGCTACGTGCTCGAGGCGCACCGCAGCCACGACCTGGACTCGCTCGCGGCGCGCCACCTCGGGCGCACCACGATTCCCTACGAGGCCGTGGCGGGGAAGGGTGCCCGCCAGATCGGCTTCGACCAGGTCGCGCTGGAGCAGGCCGGCGAGTACGCGGCCGAGGACGCCGAGGTCACGCTGCACCTGCACCGCACGCTCTACCCGCAGATCGCGGCCGACGCGAGCCTCGAGCGCATCTACCGCGAGATCGAGATGCCGACCTCGCTGGTGCTGCGGACCATGGAACGCAACGGAGTGCTGGTCGACGTCGCGGAACTCGCGCGCCAGTCCGCGGAACTCGGCGGGAAGATGCAGGATCTCGAGCGCCAGGCCCATGAGGCGGCGGGGCAGCAATTCCTGCTGAGTTCGCCCAAGCAACTGGGCGAACTGCTCTTCGAGCGGCTCGGTCTGCCGGTTCTCAAGAAGACCGCGGGCGGCGCGCCGTCGACCGACGAGGATGTGCTCAGCCGGCTCGCCGAGGATTTCCCCCTGCCGCGCATCGTGCTCGAGTACCGTGCGGTCGCGAAGCTCAAGAGCACCTACACCGACAAGCTGCCGCAGATGGTCGATCGCCGCACGGGGCGGGTGCACACCCACTATGCGCAGGCGACTGCGGTGACCGGGCGGCTGGCCTCGAGCGATCCCAACCTGCAGAACATTCCGGTGCGCTCCGTCGAGGGCCGCCGCATCCGCGAGGCGTTCATCGCGTCGCCGGGCGCCTGCATCATTTCCTGCGACTACTCCCAGATCGAGCTGCGCATCATGGCGCACCTCTCGCAGGACGACACGCTGCTGGGCGCGTTCGCCCGGGGACTCGATGTGCACCGCGCCACCGC
>JAGXFR010000025.1 GCA_024637155.1 Burkholderiaceae bacterium
ATCACGTACCTGCCCATGAAGCGCGGCTTCGTGTATCTGAGCGTGGTGCTGGACTGGGCCACGCGCCGCGTCCTGTCGTGGCGGCTCTCCAACAGCCTGACGGCCGACTTCTGCGTCGAAGCACTCGAGGAAGCGATCATGCGTTACGGGGCTCCCGAGATCATGAACACCGATCAGGGCAGCCAGTTCACCGGCTCCGAATTCATCGGCACGCTCGAGGCCAACGGCATCGCCATCAGCATGGACGGCAAGGGCTGCTGGCGCGACAACGTGTTCGTCGAACGGCTCTGGAAGTCGATCAAGTACGAGGAGGTCTACCTGCATGCCTATGACACCGTCTCCGACGCCCGGGCCGGTATCGCCCGCTACGTGACGTTCTACAACCAGCGTCGTCCCCACCGCAGCCTTGACGGACGAACCCCCGATCACGTCTACTTCACCCGGCGGCCGCTTAGCGCGGCCGCTTAACCCGCAGGGACTTCACTTAGAAAGCTCAAAAAACTGTCCAACTGCGCGGGGCCACCTCTGCAGTCGGCCGCAACGGCGTACGCTTTACCGCTATTCAAGCCCATTGCGCTGGGTGCAGCGATTGTTGCTCCGAGAGGGCTCAATCAGTTGGAGATCCTGACGGGCGGCAAGAACGCATGCGGAATCCTTGCGCTTCCGTCCGCACGAACCTTCGCATAAGCGAAGTGTGATCGGAACGTTTTCCGGCGATCGTCTTGCCCCGACTGAGCGACGCATGGCGCCGTTCGTCGGCGCCCGCTAGCCGTTCCGCCGAGGAAGCGGTTCTGCGCACATATCCACACCCGAAATGTGACAAATTCCACGCCAACACGGTGCCAGGCGACTAACGAGCACCGCAAAGTAATGATTGGATAGCACCAGATCAGGGGCCTTGTAACAGGGGGGGCCCATGAAATTTGTTATTGTTACTGCTCTACGAAGCTGGACTCGGGCGGTGTCGATGTTTTCTGCCGTTGCGCTGACTGTCGGACTTGCCGCTTGCGGTGGTGGCGGTCTGAGCACGGACGCGTACGCCGATCTCTCCGAGATGAAGAAGCCGGCCGTGCCCGGCAATTCGTTGAACGCCAAGGCGGGATCGACGACGACCGATGCGATCGTTACGACTGCTTCGACCCAGACAACGACTACGACGGAGCCGGTGCTTCTCGCCGCAGCGCCGGCTTTCGCACCCCTGCCGAGCGGTGCTTTTGCGAATGTCCTGAGGATCGGGAATCCAACCACCCAGGCGCTGAGCAACTACCCTCTGCAGTTTGGACGCGCATTTCGCAGCGGCGAGGTCGCGCAATGCCCGCAGGTGTACTTCAAGGGAACCGCGCTCGAGACGCAGACTGACGTGAAGAATCGCCACGGCGACGGTTCCCTGCGGTTTGCTGTGGTGTCGGTGATGATCCCCTCGCTCGCCTCGGGTGAGAGCGCCGACCTAGAATTGCGTCCGGCAAGTTGTGGAAGCAACACGGCGCTGACCCGGGACCAGATGCTCGCCGACTTCAACTTCGACGCCAGTGTGATCCTCAATGCTGGGGGGGCGGGGAACGTCTCGGCACGCAATATGATGCTCGCTGGAAAGTACCGGCTGTGGACCTCGGGCCCGATCGTGACGACCGCGATCATTGAGGACCACACGACCAAGAGCTTCGATATGGGGACCGACGCGAACAAATCGTTGCGTCCGCTGTTTCATGTCCAGTTCTGGCCCAAGACCGGGGCGTACCGCGTGCGCTACATCGTCGAGCAGGCCGACACGACCAAGCTCCAGAACCAGACGTACTCGGTGCGCCTGACGGCAGCGAGTGCGAGCCCGGTGACCTTGTACGAGAAAGCGGTGGTTGATCATATCTACGCGTCGCGTTGGACCAAGGACTATTGGTTGAATCGGGTCGTTCCCCAGTTGAGCATTCAGCACAACGTGGGGTATCTCGCGTCGACCTATGCGATTCCGAATTACGACAGTCGGGTGACGCTTGCTGCGTCGAGCAAAGCCGCTTTGCTGAATTTATGGGCTGGGAGTGCAAGGGATATCTACGACCCAGGTTTGTGGCAGAAGGCGATGTGGGCGCCTGGCGGAAGACCGGAAATCGGCTTGTTCCCGTCGTGGCATATTTTTGCCCTTTACGATGGGGATGCCGAGCTGTGGAAACTCGTTCGGCAGCAGTCGGATCTCGCGGCCGCGTGGCCAAGCCATTTTCGCTCGGGAGATGCTCGCACCTTCGATACTGTGACCGGCGCGGCCGGACTTGGGAGAGTAGTAACAAGGGATACGCATCCGTCGCAGCACCTTAATCAAAGCAACGGGTACATGAATGTCTACTGGGTGGCCCCTGCGGACAGATTTTCTATTGTGGGTGCCAAGAGCAGTGGAGAATGGGCGATTGATGGCGCACACCAACCCGACCCCTGGTATCTGATGTATCTGACCACGGGAGAATGGTGGTACCTGGAGGAACTCATGTTCTCGGCCTCGTGGGGCCTGTTCGAAGCGCATCCTGACTATGGGCCAAATCCGCGTTGGACTTTCATCGCTTCACAGCCGCGTGGAGATGCGTGGCTCTTGAGAACGCGTGCGAGAGCGGGGTACGCTGCCGTCGATGGCGGCCCGGAAAAAGCCTACTTCACGCGCGCAACGGAGCAGGCACTTCGGGCGTTTGAAGGGAAGTTCATCGGAACTGGGGCAGATCCAATTCGCGCTTATTGGGCTACTGACGCAAATAGTTGGGGGCGAATTACAAACAACCCACTGCGTTTTTGGGAAAAAGGTGTTTCACCAGGATCGGGGATGCCGCTTGATTCACTTTACGTCACATCGCCATGGATGCAGTCGTTTCTCCTCATGTCTTTGGGCCACGTAAGGGAACTCGGCTTTGGTGCTGGGCAAATCTTCTCTTGGCTAGCCGTATTCCACACCGGTATGGTGGTTGATGCCGGATCAAGCGGGCAGGGGTTGGCAGAGTATAACGTACCAGCAACGAAGGTGGGCGGCGCTCTTTTCCAGGATTGGCGGGACGTTTTTGACGGTTTTTCTGGATTGACTCCTTTTAGTACCGCCGATCTGGAACATGGATACGCAACGATGGCGATTGCGGCAGTCTCTTTTGCAACGGGCGAACCAAACGGTGTAGCGGCTTGGAATTGGGTGAATCAGAATGGGTATTCCCTGACGGATTATTCGCCAAACCCCAAGTGGGCAATCATGCCGAGATAAGGTTCACAATTTCCTTGAGGTGCTACGAGCGTCTTCGCCGCGCTGGCTTTTGCGAACCGATCGCAGTCGCGCGGTGAGCGTGGGAGGCTCACCGCCAGCGCTCGCGAAGCCGCCCGTCGCACTGCCTTGCGAATTCCCGAAAGCAGCCGATTCCACCAGACTCAAACCGCCCAAGTTCTTCGGGGTGATGCCGGCTTGGTCAGTGCGCAATACCTCTGTGCCACAGGTAGAACTGCAAGGCCTTGAAGATCCGCCCAGTATGGACAACTTCACCTCGCCGGTGGGCTTCAAGATTGCTCGCAATTACGCGCCCGTCAAAGTACTCGAACTGGTGGAAGGCGATATCGCTCATCACTTCGCGCAGCCGCCCGTACAGGGGGCCGCTGAACCACGCGCGCGCGTCAGTCGGAAATCCCATCTTGTCGAGGCGCGTACGTACCGATTCCGGAATCCGGCCCGTCATGCCCTGCCTGAGCACATGTTTGTTCCATGCGCCGTTGATTTTCCACTCCGAACCCATGTTGAACACGAGGTTCACTAGTCGGTAGTCGAGAAACGGCAAGCGCACTTCCACCGAGTGGGCCATGGAGTTCCTGTCTTCGACTCGAAGGTACAGCGGGAGGGGGGCGCGATTTACACTGGCGGCGAGAATGCCACTCAGGCCAATCAACTGCCGATCTTGTGTTCTCGGTAGTTTGGAAGCCGTTTCCGGACGGAGCCAATCGCTCGCCGCTGCCCTGCGTAGGCGCCGGCAATCGGCCAGAGCGCGATAGGCCGGCAAGCCGGCCATCGCGCTTTGCGCGACGTGCTTCAACGCGCGGCGGAACCGCGGCACTGGCCGGCCGCCGTGGGCCTGCGAGTAAGCTGCGATCTCGCTCCAGGCCTTGCGCCAGCGCCCAGACAGAATCAACTCCGCCCAACGCTCCCCGAAGTAGTTCCCGTACCCGCCGATCACCTCATCGGCACCTTGCCCGTTGAGGATAACCTTTACACCGTGCCGTGCCGCCAGCGCCATCAGATGATAGCCGACCAAGGCAGTCATCGAGTGCACCGGTTCGTCTTGGAACGACAAGACGGTTGGCAAGGAATCCCACAACTCCACCGGCGATATTTCCAGCGGCACCAACTGCGCGCCAGTCTGGTTCAGCGTGTCACGAATGAAGAGGGACTCGTCGAATCCCTTGTCCTGATAGCAGAAGGCCAACAGCGGCGCAGACGCGCCGGACTCCGCTTTGAGACGTGCAGCTGAACACAGAATGGATGTTGAATCCAATCCACCAGACAGATTTACGCCGACCGGAACGTCGCTGCGCATGTGCAGGCGCATGGCGTCCTCGAACAACTCCGCGAAGGCGTGTGGAGGGTCATTCGGCGCTGGCCCGTTGGCCACACGCAAATCCCAGTACGGCCATTCACGGTAGTGCCCATCCATAGTGAATTCAAACGAGTGCCCAGCGGCTATATTGACGATACCCTCAAAAAAAGTTTCAGCGCTTCGATCGAGTTCATCGAAATGGAGGAACGAAGCACAGACCCGCTTGTTAAGTACTCCCGTGTGGAGACCGGAGGCTCGGATAGCCTTTATCTCTGAGGCCAAGACTACGTAACTACCTGTTTGATATCGATACAGTGGTTTGATACCGAAACGGTCGCGCGACCCGAACAGACAACCACGGGTCCGATCGTGGATCACGAAAGCCCACATGCCGTTGAGTCGGGACACGCAATCCACGCCCCACTCGCGATAGGCTGCCAGTAGGACTTCGGTATCGCCTTGCGAGCGAAACTGGTGGCCGACTCGCTCAAGTTCGGCACGCAACTCGAGGTAGTTGTAGATCTCGCCATTGAACACAATCGTGCATTGCCCGTCGGACGAATGCATCGGCTGATGGCCTTTGGGCGAGAGGTCCAGGATGGACAGCCTCCTAAAGCCGAGGCCGACCGACCCGTCGATGGATATCCCCACGTCGTCGGGGCCGCGGTGGGCAATGGGACCAAGCGTACGACGAACGACCGCTTCCAGTCGCTGGTCTCGCGCCTGATTCATCAGGGCAACAAATCCACACATGCGCTAGCTCGTTCTTCGCAATAAGAGGGGAATTGGCAGTCGTTCACTCTTCATCGGAACTTTCAGCGCCCGCCAGATACAGCTGTCTGTATCGCAGGGCGGCCTGCAACGCCGCTCATGCGTGAGAAAACCACCACAGAAACAGTCCCACAAACTCAAGCAAATCTCCTCTATACAAGTTGCCATTCATTGTGCGGCGACGTAGTGGCAGCAGGGGAAACCTAATTGGTCCATCGGCCCTTAAGCGCGCACATCTTGTCGAGCACGTACGACTCGGCCCCCTTGGGTTTTCCGACAACCCACCAAAGTAGCAGAACCGTAGCGGAATATACGATGATGCCGGTGGCGATCTTTAGGGTCAGCGTCGGAACCAGCGTTAACCCCGTAACGCTGACCCCGTAGACGATCGCTCCAGCCATCGCCCCTGCGGCGAATATTGGGCGGAAAACGGATCCGAGAATCTCTCCTAGAGTCACGTTGCGGAGCGCTCGCATCAGCAGCCAGATTGCAAGTGAGAGTCCGCCGACGACTGTCACAAGACGTAGTACCGCTATCTCGACTGCCCCCGCACCCGGAACGAGCATGAATGCGCCTAGAGCGAAAAACAGCACCTGCGCCCATGCGAGCAAGGCAACATTTCGCAATTGACCGAGCGTGATCATAATATAACCGCCACTGGTGGCTATCGCCTCAACCACTTGCGCCATCGCCAACAATTGGACGAACGGTACCACGAACATCCATTTTTCGCCCAAGAGTAGTTCGACCGATTCATGCGCAACAAGCGCCAATCCAACGCTTGCTGGAACTCCGATTAGCGTCTGAACCCCCTGAGCGAGAAGAAAAAGGCGCTTGAGTTCGGCCAAATCACTCTTGGCTTCCACAAATACCGGGAAGAGCACTCTGTTTAGCGGCGCCAACAGTTCCCCGGATGGCATAGAAGAAATATCGTCGGCTAGCGTATACCCCCCCATGATGGAGGTGCTAGCCCGACGGCCCACCAGAATCTTATGCAAGTTGTGATTCAGATATCCACCGATGTTTCGTACCAACATCCACTGGGAAACCGCAAATACCTCACTGAATCTTGCCAAACTCAGGCGTGGGCGCATCGCGTGCACGCGGTAACTTAGAACCACGCCGAACCCGCGGCCAGCAACAGTACCAATCACCAATGCCCAATAACTGTGCAGCAACCAAGCGGCCAGAATCGTCGTTAGAAAGCCGGCGAGTCGTCTCAGAAAAACGAAACGAAAATCAAGACCGAACTGCATGTTCTTTTGGAAATCGATTACACCGATATTCTCCAATCCGACGAGAATCAGCCCGGCGCTTAACACCTGCAAGACGGGCGTAATTCGCAGATCTCCGAAAAAATTACCGGCTAGGGGAGCACAACTGATGACCAGGAGCGCGGCGAACGCGCACTGAATCAATCGTATCGTCCATGCCGTGTCGTAATGGGCCTGAACAGCATTGCGATTTTGGATCAGGGCGACGTGCACACCGAGATCAAGCAAGGTCTCGAGAAGCCCAATCACTAACGACGCCATGGCGATGACGCCGAAGTCATCAGGAACCAGAAGTCGCGCAAGAATGAGTGTACTGACGAAGCCTATGAGACGATCGATCCAGCGCATGGATACCGTCAGTGCGGCGCCCTTGAAGACGCTGGTGCGCCCAGTATTCAGCACGGTTTTGTGCGCCAAGCCGAAACCAAGAATCGTGACGCCGATCTCGTAATCAACTTCGGCGGCTTTCTTATAGTGCAATCCGACACCGACGTGGGCACAGAGCGTCCCTTCGATCGCAACCGCGCTAGTCGACGGCTCTGGACCACGATGTACCAAGCGCTATTTCGGCTGGTCACCGTATTGCCCTATTGGAACAAGTCCGTCAATCAAAGATGCCAGACGCCGCGCCTGTTGTTGCCGAGAGAACCGTCGGATCTGGTCAAGATCGTTAGGCAAATGCGTCAATTGGTCTCCATCATGCTCATCCTTCAGCCATTTCCGGACGGTCTCAGCAATTTCACCGCTGCCACCAATGTCTGCCAAATAGGTTTTCCTGAACTTTCGCAGTTCTTTCGCGGTATCCCCGTCGGGATCCACAAGCCCAAGAATCGGGCGTAGAGCGCGGACATATTCGTAGATCTTCGCGGGAATCTGCGCGTTAAACGCCGTCCCTTGCAACACCAGCAAGAGGTCTGCACCCATCATTTCTGAAATCGCGTCGCGATAGGGTATGGCGGGCGCAATATCGACGACGCTTACCAGCCCATACTTTTCGGCCAAAGCTGAAATCGCTTCCGCGTGGACCGACGCCCTGAATCGGACGCAGAGCTTTTCCCTGTCGAGTACGCCGCTCTTGATCAGAGCGGCGATTGCCATCAGGAAAGGCTCAGGATCTCGGCCTTGCGGATAGATGATGCCGCTGTGTAGCATAAGCAGCGCACCACGGTCGACTCCGGTGCGCGTGGGGGTCAGCCCAGCGAACGATTCCTCGTCGTAGCCGTTCTCGATCACGTGACATCGTGACGCGGCATCAGGGTGTCGCGCACGATAAAGTTCGGCTGCGCGTTCGGTCGTAAAGACGCAAAGCGATGCCTCTCTGAGCACCCGTTCCTCGAGCCGACGGCACACCCAACGTTCCAGTCGACTTCTCGGAAACGCGGCCGTTACCATCGGGTCGCGGAAATCGGCGACCCAAGGCAGGCCGCACCATTTTGCGAGCGACGCTCCGATGAGATGGGCGGTGGAGATCGGGTAGGTGCTCCACAGAATGTCGGGGTGCCGACTTGTAATGATCTTCTTGCCGAGTCGCACAGCGCCGATCCACCATGACGACCAGCGATCGGGAAGTGCGGTCACCATTAAGTACTTCTTATGTATGCTCAAGTGTCGCGCCGCGTCGAGGGCGGGTGCCCGGAATACCTCTACGTTCTGTGGGATGCTGCTTAGGAGGTCGTCTCGTGTTTCTTCATATGCACCGGCGTGCGCGGTGAGCACAATCGGATCCCAACCGTTTTCCGGGAGGTAGCGGACGAAATTCAGCGTCCTCAAGACCCCGCTACTACCCGCTTGCGGCGGGAAATGAAAAACCGCCATCAGGATCTTGCGGTGGCTCGGCGCCAGATCGTGAGGAGTCTCACTCGTTCCGGATTGCCACTCGGCGCGAGGAATTCGCTCCTTAGCCATCGGCAGTTGCGCCTTGCGTGAAGTCACGAGTCTTCTTGACTATTGCCAGCAATCCACTGGTCAGCGCAAAGAGGTAGTAGACAAACTCCCAATACGCTAGGCTGAGGAACGCACCACCGGAGAGTAGGACAATGCAACTGACCTGCAGATAGCCGGACAGTGTGTGCGCCCAAAGTAAGCTATCGCGGTCGCGGGCGAGAACGCGACTCCTGCTGAGCCCCCAAAAGAACCAGATGATCATGAAAACGTAAAGGCCAAGACCAAACCAGCCATGATCGCCGAGAACTTGGTAGTAAATGCTGTGTGCGGCCCGCGGGATGCCGGCAGCACCAAGGTAGTTAGCATAGAGGTCCGGCGCCCGATAATAGTCGAACCCACCTCCCGTGAGCCTCTCGTTGGCGACGTTCACAGCGACCGACCAGGCGGTAAACCGACCTTGTACGGAACCGTCCGGATCGTCGGCAAGAATCGTACTCATCCGTGTCCAGTATTCCTCAGGCATCCACTGCGTGACGAAAGGAACGAGGATAGCCAAGCCGATGATGATCGGTAGCCTCCGACGTGAACGAGCGAGTAGAAAAACCCCGCCAATTGCGCCGGCGACCAGTGCTCCCCGGGAATAGGTGGCGAATGCCGCGAGACCACTAAACATCGCGATCCCCGCAAGGCCCGTGCGCAGCATGCGCGACCCGGTCTGCTCGCGCAACCAGACGAGAAGCGGGATGGCCGCAAGGAGAGCGACCGCGAGGTGGTTATTGTCCTGGATGAATGAGGTAGGCGGACCCGAGACGACAAACTGTCCGCCCGTAACCAACGTGAACACCCCCCCCTTCAGGCCGTAGAAACCGAGTGAAAGCGCGATCACCCAGATCAGTTTCGTAATGCTACCGCGGTCCGAAATGACGAGTAGCGTGAGCAGCATGGCAATCTGGATCTTCAGCATGACGACCCAACGTGCGTAAGCGGCGTCCGGTGCCATGGCGGTGAGAAGCGTGATCGTAGTCCAAGAGAAGAACAACAATGCGGGTACATAGCCGCCCCAATTCCCCCGCGCCCATGGTTCCTTGGAAATTAGGAGCGATACGAGGAGGATGACGCCGAAATAGTAGGCCCACGGCAGGGTCGCGAAGATCCCCCACGTCAGTGTGTGCGGCGCCATAAGGCTGATCCACGCATAGGTCATCGCAGCATAGAGTGGACGCCACAAGGAGAAACCAGTCGCAACGACAACCAACATGAGGAACAGAGCATCACGCATGAACCGATTTCCTATCACAGGGACGAGTGAAACGATCGGTCGGCCCATGCCGCAAGATGCTCCGAAGAACTACGTGGAGCGCCGTGCGACGCCGTGGTAACGCGGAACGTGGCGTCGGCGAAGAACACCTCAGGAATGGAGCACTTTGGCCGTGGACCAGCTTTACGACGGGCTGTGTCATCTCCAGTAGTGAATCCTCGTAAGGGCTGAAAGCTCGCACGGTGATATCGTGTTTGCCAGAGTGATCAAGACAGCACATTCATTTTGGTACCGCGTTACCCATAAATAATGGAGAGCGTCATTGTGCAAAGCAATCGCGTCTCCGGAAGATCGGTAACTCTTAAGAACGTCGGTGCTCAGTACATCTCAGTACTTGCACCACTTATTAGCGAGACATACTTCTCGTATGCCACGGTCCACTTGAATTGCGACTGAACGTGTTGATGCAGACGTGCCCCCATTGCGTTCGCAAAAGCTGGGGAATCAAGCAGCCTTTGAATGCCGACTGCCAACGCAGCAGGATTGTCTGGAGGGACAAGCAGACCCGTAACGCTGTCAGTCAATATTTCTGGTATACCTCCCACGGAAGATGCAACCACCGGTAAACGAAAGGCGCCGGCCTCTAAGAGAACAATGCCGAATGGTTCTATTCTACTCGGAAGCGCAAAAAGCGTCGCCCGTTGAAAAAAATCAGCGACCAGTTTATGTGGTATATTCGGGAAGAAGTGAACGCGTTCTTGAATTCCTCTTTGGACGCTTAATTGTATCAGAGATGGGAGTTCTTTCTCTTCTGCCCCCACCAAGATAAGATCGACATCACGATAGGTTTGCGCAATGGTGGCAAAGGCTTCGATCAAAACGTCTTGACCTTTATTCACCTCGAACTTTGCAACATTCAGAATAGTCCTTTTTTGCGCGGACTTTGAAGTGCTCGCCATGGCAACGAATGCCTCGGCATCA
Source organism: Burkholderiaceae bacterium (assembly GCA_024637155.1). Taxonomy (GTDB): domain Bacteria; phylum Pseudomonadota; class Gammaproteobacteria; order Burkholderiales; family Burkholderiaceae_E; genus JAGXFR01. The sequence goes on from JAGXFR010000025.1 coordinate 10,710, forward strand.
AGTCCGTTATAGATTACTCGGAGATTTACTTTTTCACCAAATATTTCGACGATCTTACTCCCAAGATCGTTTGAGCAAACAACAATTGCATCAGCATGCTGTAAGAGTTTCTTCCATTCTTTCATGACATCGGTTGGCGATCGCCGAATACCACTCAGGTCTTCTCCGTGAAAGGAAAAGATTAATGGGATACGAGTCTCGAACTGACTTGTAATATGGTCGATAGTGAAAGCCGACGAATTTGGGTAGTGTAGATTGATTGCTGCGACTTGGTGCTCATCGCAAAATCGTTTAAATGCGAGGCTAAAGCTCTTCTTCCAAAGCAAGAACGCGACCCGCTCTTTCAATTTCATACCTGCGTGAGATGGGCGAACCCGCCAACGTACAGTTCTCAGACCGTGAACTACTTCCCAAACGGGGTTCGGTGCATGCCAGTCGGCGACCAGAATGATTGGTTCGAACGTTTCATGCCTGATCATTTCTTTGGCAAGGTTGATTACGACTTGGTTGACCCCGCCCAAGTGCACCAGCGACCAAGGCAGCACGAATAGGTACGTGGGACGCTTTGACGGTAAGCGCATGGGGCCTTGTCGAGAGGATCTTGTGACGCTACGGCAGTTCTTATCATTACTGCCGGTCGAATTCCGGACCCCGGGGCGAGTTTCCAGAGAAATATTTGCGAGTAGTCGCGGTGCGAATGTCACTCGGTTTCGGTCCCACGGGGTGTAGCGCGGGAGTAGCAGAGGGGCGTCAAACTGCGTGCAGATTCCGTATTCCGTCGTCACCGCGACGTCGAATCCGTGCTCCATCACGAGTTCGCGGTGCAATGCGGTGAAGTCCGAGCCAGATCTCCCGTTTGGGTATGCAAAGGCGTGCGGTCGGACGCCGGTAATTGACTCGATCACGTGTACGTTCTCGGCCAGATCGCGGCGATTCTCCTCCTCGCTGACCGTTGTCATGATGGCGTGGCGGTGCATGTGGGCGGCGATACGCATGCCTCGCTCATGCGCCTCCCGCACTTCGTTTTCATTCATCATGAGTCGGGGTATGGCCGATAGCTTGAGTCGACGCTGGATTTCCAATGCAAGTGCGTCACGATCCGCAGGTGCACGATACTTCAGGAGTTCGAGGATCGTATTGGTGGCATGCCGCCTTTGCTCAACTCTCGAAAGTTCAAGGTTCGGCAGCCCAATGTCAGCCCCCCTCAGTGTCTGCTCTGTGGTGCGGGCGATGCTCTCTGTGACCCTATCCACAAAAAACGGCTGGCCGGCCGTGTAAGCAGTTGCGAGGAAGAGCGTCGCGGGGATTTGTAGCGCTTCAAGAACCGGGAGAGCGACGTCGAGGTTATCCCGGTAGCCATCGTCGAAGGTAACCGTTGCGAGGTGTTCGCGGGTACTGGCGGAGCGCACAGCCTCCCAGCCTTCAACGAGCGGTACGAAGCGTAGGAACCGCTGCGCCGCCTTGAGCTGCGCCGCGAATTCAGCCTGGGTTGGATACTCTGGCAGAAATGGATCGGCCTGAGCGAGCACTCGGTGGTAGGAAAGGATGGTCAGTGACGGTCCCCTCGCAGCCAGGCGCAACAACCGCCCCAGTACCGTCACGACGCCACCCCCAGCCGCCGCACGAACTTCTCGAACATCAACATCGACCAAAGCGGCGAGGCCCAGTCGCGGGCACCGCTGCGATGCTCGCGGAGCATACGCGTCGCACGCTCGTTCGAGACGAACCCGAGCCGTACCGCCTCGCCGTCGTGAATGAGCGACGCGGCACTCTCGTGCAGAGGCCCGCGCAGCCACTTCGCGAGCGGCGTCACGAACCCCTGCTTCTGTCGAAACAGGATCCGGTCGGGTAACTCGCCGCGAAACGCATCCTTCAATACGTGCTTCCCCTGTCGCCCCGCAACCTTGAAGCGCTGCGGCACGCGCGCGGCCCATTCCACCAGCCGATGGTCCATCAGCGGCTCGCGGACCTCGAGCGAATGCGCCATGCCGGCGCGATCGACCTTGGTGTTGATGTCGCCGGGCAGGTAGGTGCGGTAGTCGAGATGCTGGAGCAGTGCCAGTTCACCCTGGCCCTGGAATTCACTCGCATGTTCGCGCATCAGGTCCAGCGCGCGGTAGGAGCCGAGCCGCTTGCGGAAGTCTTCTCCGTACATTCCTTCCCGATCGCCAGCCTTGATCATCGAAACGGAGTCGGTATAGGCACCGACAGCGTCGGTGGCGATGCCGGCGAAGGTCGTCTTCGCGCGCAGCCACTGCGGCGCCCAATCCGCCTTGGGGTAGACGCGAGCGAGCGCGCCGAAGAGCGGCTGCCGGAACGACGCGGGAATCGCCTGGCGCACACACTCTTCGGCAATGTGCAGTCGGTAGCGGCGGTATCCGCCGAAGGTCTCGTCGCCGCCGTCGCCGGAGAGCGCGACGGTGACCCGTGTGCGTGCCAGTTCGCTCACGCGGTAGGTGGGGATCGCCGAGCTGTCGGCGAAGGGCTCGTCGTAGCAGGCGGCGAGCGTGTCGACGAGGTCGTAGTCGTCGGTGTCGACCACGCGACTGAAATGATCCGTGCGAAAAAGCTCGGCCACCTCGCGTGCATATTCGGACTCGTCCACTGACGTGTCGTCGAAGCCGATCGAGCAGGTGCTGACCGCGCCGCTCGAGAGCTTCGCCATCGTCGCGACGACGGCGCTCGAATCGACCCCGCCCGAGAGGAACGCGCCGAGCGGCACTTCGGAGATCAGCCGCATTCGGATCGACTCGTCGAGCAGCGCGCGCAGTTCCTCGACGGCGCGCGCCTGCGTCATCGCCCTGTCGGGGACGAATTCGATATGCCAGTAGCGCCGGGGCGTATGCGCGCGCGCCGTTGGGTCGACCCGCAGCACGTGTGCCGGTGCGAGCTTGCGTACCCCCATGTAGATCGACTTGGGATCGGGCACGTAACCCAGCGCGAAATAGTCTTCGACGGCGGTGTCGTCGATGCGCTTGTCGATGCCGGGGTAAGCGAGGATGGCCTTCAGTTCCGACCCGAAGACAAAGGCGCCGTCGGCGGCGTTTGCGTAGTAGAGCGGCTTCACCCCGAGCCGGTCGCGTGCGAGAAACAGGGTGCGCCGGTTGCGGTCCCACAGTGCGAAGGCGAACATGCCGCGAAAGCGCTCCACGCACGCTTCGCCCCACTGCTCCCAGCCGTGCACGATCACCTCGGTGTCGGAGCGGGTGTGGAACACGTGGCCGAGCGCCTGCAATTCATCCACGAGTTCGGGGAAGTTGTAGATCTCGCCGTTGTAGACGACGGCGACGCTGCCGTCCTCGTTGAACATGGGCTGCTGGCCGGTGGCCACGTCGATGATCGACAGCCGCCGATGGCCGAGCGCCACGCCGGGTTCGATATGAAAACCCTCGGCATCGGGCCCGCGGTGCGCGATGGTATCGGTGAGTTTCTTCAGCAGCGTGCGGTCGGGCGCGCGCTGCGCCGCTCCGGCACCGGTGAAGATGAATCCCGCGATCCCGCACATGATCCGGTTCGTCGGTCAGCGTGGCGCAAGCGCCGCGATCACCGCAGTGGAGACGCGCGGCGCCTGCGCGGCGAGCTGGCTGCGCGCGCTGGCGATCCCTTCGGCCCCGTCACCGATGGGGATCGAAACCGCGACGAAGGCCGCGTGGTCGCCGTGACCGCGCAGCAGCGCCGCCGCCGAGCGCAACTTGCCGATGACCTCGGAAGTCATGGGTTGGTCGTCGATCACGTACCAGCTCCACACCAGCCTTCGGCCGAGGTGCGAGGCGAGTTCGGTTTCGCGCACGGGGTGGCTGCCGGTCGATGCCGCGCCGTTGCGCACGACGCGCCAGATGCGCTCGTCGATGCCGACCAGCCGGTTGGAGTAGGTGATCATCTCCGCGCCCGGTTCCTGCTGGCGTGCGTAGTAGGCGACCTGAACGTCGACCGCTTCCCCGGCGCTGCCCATGCGGCCGCTTACGTTCTGCCGCGCGCCCTGGTAGTGCGCAATCCAGCGCGCCTCGCCCTCGAGAGCCAGGGCGGCGCGCAGGGCTGGTTCCACCGCGCGCACGGTCGTGGCATCGAGCACGGTCGCGGCGATCGGGCGCCATGCCGCGAGCACGACGACGCCGACGAGTGCGGCGGCCACGATGCGGCCCAGTCGCGCTGTGGGGAACGATCCGGCAACCGGCAGCGTTCCTTCTCCGGGCGCATCACGGAAGGGGTTCACATCGCGCCAACGCGCGCCGATCGCGAACGCCGCGCCGATGACGATACCGAAGAACACCCAGCCGAAGAAGATGTGGTCGACTCCGACGGCGAGGGTCATGCCGCTCAGGTGCCCGGTCATCACGATCAGGTAGGCGCGCGCCCAGTTGCCGACAAACGCGAGGAGGATCGCCGCCGCGATGAACGCGAGCCGCTTGCGCAGCGAGCGGTAAGTGACATACGCGAAGATCGTGCCGAGCACCACGGCGGCAATCAGGTAGCGCAGTCCGCTGCACGCCTCGACCACCGACCAGCGCCCGCTCGGGATCGTGAAGAACAGCCCCTCGCGATAGACGGGGATGCCGCTCGCGCGCAGCGCGGCGATCGTGACGTCCGCCGTCCACTCCATCATCGGGGCTTCGAGGAAGTCGCCCGCGGGGACCATGAAAAAGAGAAACGCGAGGGGAAGAACCAGTTGCCAGCTCAGTCGCCAGCCGAACACCAGCAGCGCGAGCGCCGGGAGCATCGCGACGGCGGCGAACTGGCTGAGCGTGTTCACGCCTGCGAACTCGCCGAGCAGCCAGAAGAAACCGATCGCGATCATCACGGCAATCGCCGGCCAGAAGGGCGTGGCGGGCAGCACGGCAATCGTCGCCCGGCGTTGCCAGATGAGCCAAAGGCAGATTGGCAGGATCAGGAAGCCGTGCGTAAACGTGTCGCTACCGATCCACTGGCCCACCATCGTGGTCCAGGTATTGGCGAAAAGAGCCGCGGTCGCCAACCACGCCCCGAGCAATACCGCAATGGGAACAAGAAGTCTCGGGTTCATCCGAGCCCCCCAATCAGCAGCGGTCCCGCACGGTTCACAAACCAGCGGGGCATCATGCGCCATGCGCCGATCAACAGCCGGTACTTGGGGTTCAGCGGGTTGTTCTGCGGAATGTGATCGCCCTGCAGAAGCTGGTAGTCGTAGCGCAGCGGCGTCGCATCGAAACCCCAGTTCTCCTTGAAATCGAAGGAGCCCGTGCCGCGCTTGCTGCGACCGCAGTTGAACACGCGGCAGCCCCGTTCAGCGGCGCGGCGCGTCAGCTCCCAGTACTTGAAATGGTTGGCCACGATATCGCGCGCCGCGGGAATGTCGCCGGCGTAAATGGAGAACATCTCGTCGCGGAAATACAAGCTGAGCATACAGCTCATCGGTACCCCGCCGGGACCGTCCCGGACTACGAGGATTTCGGCGTCGTCTCCGAATCCCGCGAGAAGGGCTTCGAAGTAGCGTTGCGGAAAGGTCGGAGTCCCGTGGCGGTGCATGTTATCGGCGTGGAGTCGGAACATCGTTGCCGCGTCGCCCAGCTCACTGCTGAGCCCGTTACGGATGCCCTTCCTCACCCTGGCCCGCTGCTTGGCGGGAATAGCAAGAAGGTTCTCGTCCGGATCGGCATGGATTCGCTTGCTGAACTCGACGTACAACTCGTTGTTGCACGGCCAGTCGCGCTGAGCTGGACCGTCGCGCCCGCGCAACTCCAGGTGCCCGACACCGGCGCTGCGCGCCAACTCGCTCGCCCGCTCTTCGAGCGCCAGCCGCGCGCCGTCGTCGTCGGCCACGGGCCCCGCGTGCGCGCAAAAGGGCAGGCTCACCAGCGCATGACCGAAGAGCAGTGTCTTCACTTCCGCCAGCGGCAGCACGCCGACGATGACGCCGTCGCGCTCGGCGACGAGGTAATGACAGCGATGCCCGAAGACCTCCTGCAGCACCTTGCGCCAGGGCCACCGGTGCGACACGGTGGCGGCGGGCGCGGTGTCGACATAGGCGTCCCAGCGGGCGCCATCGGCGTCCGCGCAGACGCGCACGCAAACGCGCACGGCGGGGGCACTCACCGCGACTCTCCGATTCGCGCTGCGAACACCCGGTCGACCCGATCCCACGGGAAGTCGCCGAGCAGCCGCTCGATGCGCCCGAAGGTGCGGTGCAGGTTGAGGTAGTGGCGCACGCGCGACTTGAGCCGCGCGCCGGGCACGCGCGGCTGCGCAGGGTCGATCTCCCAGGGGTGGCAGTAGAAAATCGCGGACTGCGCGTCGCTGCGGTTGATGCGCTCGAAGCACCAGCGCGACATCGCATAGGGCAGCAGCCGGAAGTAACCGCCGCCGGACGCCGGGAAGTTGCGCCCGAACGCGCGCAGCGAAGTCGGCGGAATCTCCACGAGGCCGTTGGCCGCGCGGTACGCGAAGCGTGGAGCGTCGGGTGAACCGTAGAGGTCGGTCTTCACCGGATAGATGCTCGAGCTGTACCGGTGCCCGGTTTCGGCGACCACGTCGTGCGCCCACAGATTGGCGGCTCCGATCGAAAAACTCGGCGCCCGGTAGCCGATCACCGCCGTGCCGCCGATGTCCTCGAGCGTCGCCTTGGCCCGCGTGAGATCCGCGCGAAATTCGGCGGGCGACTGCTCGCTCGCCATCCGGTGCTCGTGGCCGTGGTTGGCCAGCTCGTGGCCGCCGGCGACGATCCGTCGCACGAGCGTCGGGTGGCGCTCGGCGATCCAGCCCAGCGTGAAGAAGGTGGCGTGGATGCCGCTGTCCTCGAGCAACTGCAGCAGGCGCTCCACGTTGGGCTCGACGCGGCATTCGCGCGCTTCCCAGCTCGAGCGCTCGATCACGTCGGCAAAGGCGGCAACCTGGAAGTAGTCTTCGACGTCGACCGTAAAGGCGTTGACGATCGGCGGCGACGCCGCGGGCGGCGGGCCCGGGCGAGGATAGTGGTCGCGGTGTTGCACCCCCAAAACCCGTCAGAACCCGGTCTTGCCGGGTTCGGTGCCGTGTGAGGAGGCAACGGCTCTGGCGGGATCCGGGCTTTGCGCCTCGAGTTCGGAATCGTCGCCGGCCGCCAGGCCCTGGCCGCGCAGCGCGCGCAGGACTTTGCGCAGCATTTCGTTCGTGATCTGCTGGGAGGCCTCGAGCAGCGCAAGCCGCTCGTCGAGCTCGCCGATGCGGTCCGGGTGGGTGTTGCCGGCGGCGGCACGGCTGCGCGCTCCCTGCCAGGACCCGTCCGCGTAGCCGGCTCCCGGGGCGGCGGGAATACCCGCGACCTCGGTGCCCGGCGCGTCGGGAGGGGTCGGAATGCGCGACGGGCCGAGCTCCTCGTTCAGTTCTGCGAACACCTCGTCGACATGCTGCGGGGAGATCGTCTTGCGCTCGGCGAGAAAGCCGGCGAGCAGCAGCCGGTCGCACAGCGAATTGATGCGGCGCGGCACGCCGGCGGAATAATCGAAGATGCGCTCGAAGCACTCGCTGTCGAAGGCGGGGTGGGCGCGCCAGCCCACGTGGCGCAGCCGGTGCTCGACGTAGGACTGCGTTTCGGTCCGATCGAGCGGGCCGAGATGATAGGAGGCGAGAATGCGCTGCTTGAGCTGGCGCATCTGCGCATGCTGCATGATCTCGCGGAACTCGGGTTGACCCACGAGGAAGCTCTGCACCAGCGAGCGGTTCTCCACCTGGAAGTTCGAGAGCATCCGCAGTTCCTCGACGGCGCGCGGCGAGAGGTTCTGCGCCTCGTCGACGATCAGCAGCGCGCGCCGACCGGCGTCGTGCAGCGAGCGGAAGTGCGCTTCGAGGCGCAGCAGCAGGTCGGACTTCGCGATGCCGTGATGCTCGATGCCGAAGCTGCCGGCCACCAGGCGCAGCAGATCGTCGGCCTCGACCTGCGTGCTGACGATCTGCGCGGCACTGATGCGCTCGTTGGGCACCTTGCGCAGCAGGTTGCGCACCAGCGTCGTCTTGCCCGCACCCACTTCCCCGGTGATCACGATGAAGCCTTCGCCCTGGTGCACCCCGTATTCGAGGTAGGCCATGGCGCGCTTGTGCCCGCGGCTTCCGTAGAAGAAGTCGGGATCGGGGTTGAGCTGGAACGGCTTGCCGCTCAGCCCGTAGTAGGTCTCGTACACGTTCAGAACCTCATGTCGACCGTGCCGTAGATGGCATTCTCGTCGTAGCGGGTGGTCGCGGTGCCGCTGGAACGCTGCTCGGTGCGCCGGATCGCGACGCCGGCGGTGGTGTCGGGGGTCAGCCTGGTCTGCACGCCGGCTTCGAGCCCTGTGAGCCGGGTTTCGCTGGCGGGGGATGAGGAATCGATGCGGCTGTGGCGTCCGGTCAGATTGACGGTGGTCCCTGCGTCGAGCTTGTGCTCCCACGTGACGCTGGCCCCGGTCTGCTTGAGCTCGCCCACGTAGGTGAGATCCAGCAGCGCCGCGCCGCCGCGCACACCGCCGCCGAGCGTGCTGAACGTGGTGTCGATCAGGCTGTTGCGCACCGAGCGGTACAGGTTGAGGACGAGGCGGTTGCGCAGCGACGCGTAGGCGGCCGAGGCGGTCAGGGTGCGGTTGTTGACCACGCCGTCACTGAGCACACCGGCGCCGGCGGGCACCCCGTACCCCTTGAGCAGGCTGTCGGTGACGAGCGACTGATAGATCGGGTTCAGGCCCGCCGCGAAGCCGCCGGCCGAGTAGAGCGAGCTGGCGTCGAAGAGCAACGCGGAGGCGTCGCTCGAGGTGAGCACGTTGCGCGTGTAGTCGATGCCGAAGGTGAAGAGTTCGCGCCGGTGCGCGAAGCTGAGCCTTCCCGTGTTGCCGTAATACTGGCGCGCGAGCTCGGCGCTCAGCGTGGTGCGCCGGCTCGGGTTCCAGTCGACGTTCACGCCGGGACCGAAGCCGCGGCGGTCGCCGTCGGCGCTCAGCAGCCCGTCGATCGCGTCGTAGTGGATGGCGCCGCCCACGCGCAGTTCGGGGTTGACGATGTAGAAGACCTTGCCCACGGAACTCGTGCGATCCAGGGTGAGGTCGCTCGCGTAGTCGCGGCTCTGGCGCTCGCCGTACCACGCCCAGCCCCAGCGGTTGAACTGCGCGCCGCTCGTCACGGCGCCGCTCACCTTCTGTTCGAGCCGGGCGAGGGCGCCGGCTTCGCCGGCAAGATTCGAGGTGGCGATGCTGTATTGCGCCCGGTAGTCGGCGAAGGTGCCGAAATGGCCGGTGGCATACGGGGAAAGGCGGAAGGTGCGCAGTTGCGTGCTGTTCGTGCCGTAGACGCCGGGGTCGAAGCTCAGCGTGCCGAAGGGCAGGGCGCTCACGTCGGCCACCTCGGCGCTGCCCGTGAGCCAGAGCCAGTTGCCCGACAGCGCCATCGTGCCGTTGGCGTGCAGGTTGTGCTTGAACCAGCTGTTGTCCGATTCGCTGCGTACGAAGGAGCGCAGCGTATAGTCGATTTCTCCCTTCAGCCGCTCGCTGTAGATCGCGGCCCGCACGTAGGGCGAGACTTCCGCGATCCAGCCGCTGCGCTCGGCGCCGGGTCCACCGAGCACGATGTTGTCCGAGTAGTGGAGCGACGCGCGCACCCCGGGCGTGACCGTCAGCTCGCGCTGCAGCGGGGGCAGTTCTGAGGCGGGTACGGTCTGGGCGAGGGCACCCGTGCCGGCGGCGAGGAATGCGCCCCCGAGGGCAAGCTTCCGGCCGAACGTCACGAGGGAGTCACGCTGCGTTTTCATAGCCATAGCCTCCGTATCCGCTGTCGTAGCCACTGTAATAGCCCTTGGCGCGCGCGCGCGCCTTGTTCAGCACCAGACCCACCACCTCGCAATGCTGGACGGTGGCCAGTGCCTCCTTCAGGCCGTCCTGCGGGGTGCGCGTCGCCTCGACCACCAGCACGATCTGGCCCATGTGGCCGGCGAGCACCCGCGCCTCGGTGGTCAGCAGCAGCGGGGGCGAGTCGAAGACCAGGATGCAGTCGGGATAGTTCTCGCTGAGCCGATCGAGCAGGCTGGCCATCGCGTCGCTGGCGAGCAACTCGGTCGATTGGCCGTGGCGGCGCCCCGGCGGCAGAATCGAAAGCTTTTCGACGTTGGTCGGCAGCACGAGCGAAGTCACGTCGGTGCCGTCAATCAGGCAGTCCATCAGGCCGACCGTCGCGGTGATGCCCAGTTCGCGCAGGAGCGCCGGTCGCGCGACGTCGGCGTCGACCAGCAGCACCTGGCAATCGCGTTCGGCGGCGATGCTCATCGCCAGATTGATCGCGCAGAAGGTCTTGCCTTCCGAGGGGAACGCACTGGTGACCATGATGCGTCGGCCGTTGCGCACGTGCGCCGCGTTGGGTCCGAATGCGTTCTCGAGCAGCGGGCGCTTGATCACCCGGAATTCCTGTCCCAGCCGCTGTTGCTCGCCCTCGGGGGTGACATAACCGCGCGCGCGCATCGCTTCCAGGTGGATGCGCACTGCGGGGGCGGCGGTGGCGGGCGGTGCGTCCGCTCGCGCCGGCTCCAGCGTTCCCAGCGGGGCGGCGAAGGGCTCTGCGCGCCCGGTTCCGTCGCTGCGCGGCGGCGCCGGCTGCGGGGTCGGGGGGGTCGCAACGGTCGGTGTCGCCGTCGGCGCGCTCGCCGGGGCGGGCACGGCCGGCGGTGGAACGGGCTGCGGAGCGCGTGCGGCAGGCGCCTCCGCCTCACGCGCCAGCGCGGTGCGCTCCATCAGCGCTTCGATGGTCGAGGGTCGCTCGACGCCGGCCTTGTCGTCCTTGCCGTCCTTCGACGTGGACTCCTCGTCCGGCTTTCGGCCGGGAATCTTCCCGGCGGCGCGCTCGATCAGGCTCATCGTCGTCTACTCCCTCAGTTGGCGGCGAACTGCAGCCAGTAAAAGCCGAACAGCGCCGCGAACATCCCGACATAGGCGAGTGTCGCACCCGAGAACACGACGCGGTCACGCCGCGCGCGGGCGATCGTCCTGGCATCGGCGACCAGCGACACAACGCCGAGCAAGGGCTTGTGGCTGATTGTGCGCAGCGTGTGCGCGTCGAAGAAGGTGGGCCGGAACTGGTCGCGCAGGAAGGGCACACCGAGGCCCGCAGCCAGGGAGGCGGCGAAAACGAGGCCGAGCAGCAGCAGCCGGTTCGGCGACACGGGCTTGGGCGCGACCCGCGGCGGATCGATCACGCGAAACTCGGCCATGTTGGCCGAGGCCTCCATCTCGCCCGACATCGACGCGGACTCGCGCCGGGCGAGCAGTTCCTCGTAACTCTTCTTGTTGACGTCGTAATCGCGGTTGAGCTGCACGAATTGCGCCTCGACCTGCGGGATCGTCGAGGCTGCGGCCCTGGCCTCGGACAGCCGGTTGTCGTAATCGCCGACGCGGGCCCGCGCGGAGGCGACCTGCGACTCGGCGTCGGCCAGCGCCACGCGCAACTTCTCGTAGACCGGGTTGGCGATCTCGGTGTAGCGACGCGGGACGCTGGGCGCCGGACGGGAGGCCGCGGCGCGGCGTTCGGCCTCGACCTGGCGCTCGAGCTGTTCCAGCACGCGCGCTCCCTCGGACACATCGGGGTGCGCTTCCGTGAAGCGGGTGCGCAGTTCGGCGAGCCGGCGCCGCTGCAGGTCGAGGCGCTGCTCCAGATCCGAGGGGCCGGGCGGCGGCAGGGCCGCGTCGGCCGGGGCGCTGGTCTGCAGCGTCGGTTTCTCGCCTGCCAGCTGTGCGCGAATCGCGGCGCGTGACGACTCGGCCTGGCGCAGTTCGAGACGCGCCTGGCTGGAATTGCTTTGCAATTCATTCACGCGCGCCACGTAGTTCTGCGCGAGGTTGGGCATCTGGTTGATGTTGGCGATCTTGAAGTCCTTCAGCGCCTCCTCGGCCTTGAGCAGCCGCGCCTCGTAGAGCTTGATCTGCTCGTCGATGAAGCGGCGCGCCTGCGAGCTGTCGCGGCGCTTGTCCCCGAGGCTCGACTCGACGAAGATCGACATCAGCGACTGCACCACCCGCTGCGCGCTCGTGCCGCTCTGGTCCCGGTAGGTGATCGTGTAGAGGTTCGACGCGCCGCGCACGGGCTGGAACTGGATGTCCTTGAGGAGCTGGTCGACCAGCGCCGCGCGTTCGACCTCGTTCTTCGTCTTCAGGTCCAGGTCCGACATCCGTGCCACGCGCTCGACGTTGGGCCGGCTGACCAGCGTGCGGCTCATCATCACGACCTGCTGCTCGAGATTGGGTTGGACGGCGAGACCCGTCATCAGCGGCTTGAGGATCGACTGGGTGTCGACGTACACGCGCGCGCTCGCCTCGTACTGGCTGGGGATCAGCACGACGAATGCGGTTCCGGCGAGGGCAACGGCGAACGCCGACCACACCCCCCACCAGCGGTAGAACCAGATGCCGCGCAGCGCGGCGCGCAGTTGCTCGAGGAATTCCTGCATGGATTTGGACTCGTACCGGGGTTGGTCTTAGAACCAGCTCTCGGGGATGATGATCACGTCGCCGGGCATCATCTCCACGTTGGCCGTCACGTCGCCCCGCTTGAGCAGGTCGCGCAGACGGATGTTGTACTGGGCGTTGCCCTCGGCCCGGCGCACCAGCACCGCGCGATTTCCCGCCGCGAACTCGGTGATGCCGCCCACGGCGATCATCACGTCAAGCAGGGTCAGGTTCTGCCGGTAGGCCAGCGCCTGGGGCTTGGCTGCCTGCCCGACGACGCGGATCTGCTCGGCGGTCGGCCCGATGAAGTTCTGCACGACGATCGTCACCACCGGGTCCTTGATGTACTTCTTGAGCCGCTCTTCGATCTCGCGGGCGAGCTCGGTGGGATTCTTGCCGATCGCGACCATGTCCTCGATCAGCGGCGAGGTGATCTTGCCGTCCGGGCGCACGGGCACCGTGCCGGAGAGCTCGGGGCTGCGCCAGACGACGATGTTCAGCTGGTCGCCGGGGCCGATCAGATACTTGTAATCGGGCACCGCAGCCTGCTGCGGCGCGGGCGGGAGATTGCCGCTGGCGGCGCATCCGGCGAGCAGTGCGACGGCGGCCGCGGCGAGCATTGCGCGCAGCGGGAAGGTGAATCGGAAGAGCTTCATTGTTCGGGTCTCCTTGTTCGTTGTCCAGCAGTCGGAGCAGACCAACCCGCAAGCTTACAGGCTTGCAGCCCATCGGCATACACGACCCTGCCGCAGTCCCGACCGTTCGAGTCTGCCGCGCGCCGTCGCGCCGGGCAAGGAACTATCGCACCGATGGCGCCCAGGCGCGGACGCCCGGTCGATCGGGGACTTCCCGCATCCGGCGAATGGTCCAGGGCAACCTCCTGTCGGTTCAGAGCTTCGCCGCCAGTTCCTTCGCCTGATCGGCGATCGCCCCGGGCGGCGCATCGCGCAGCACCGTTTCGAGTTCCTTCTTCGCGGCACTCTTGTCGCCGGCGCCCGCGAGAGCCTGTGCGAGGTGCAGCCGGTACTCCACGGCCTTCGGCGCCAGCCCGACGGCCTGACGCAGCACCTCGATCGCCCGCGCGTGCTGGCCGGTGGAGGTGAGCACGCTGCCCAGCGTGTCGATCACCGGCGCCGCGCGCGGCGCGAGCGCCACCGCCTCTTCGGCGACCTTCAGCGCGCGCGGATCCTTCACCTGATTGAGTGCCCACGCCAGGTTGTTGAGCGCGCCCACGTTCTTGGGCGCCTTGGCGATCGCGCGCTCGTAGTGCACGATCGCCTGTTGCCAGCGTTTGCGGCCGATGTCCTGCTCGCCGGCGTAGAGGCGCATCGCCACGTCGTCGGGGCTCGTCGCGAACCAGGCGCTGAGCACCGCGTCGGCCTCGTCGGGCTTGCCTGCGCGCAACAGCGCCTGGTGCAGACGCACCGCGAGGTGCGGCTGGGGCGCGCTCGCGAGCGCCTTGCGGTAGGCGGCTGCCGCCTGGGGCCAGCGCTGCTGTGCGGCCTCGAGGTCTCCGTCAATGGCCAGCGAGAGCGGATGATCCGGAATCTCGCGGCGCATCGCCGCTGCCGTGGCGCGCGCCTCGTCGCCGCGACCCAGTTGCTGGAGCGTGAGGGCCAGCGCGCGCCAGGAATCGCCGCCCTTGGGATTCAGTTCGGCGGCCTTGCGGAAGTTCGTCACCGCGCCGGAGTAGTCCTTGAGCGAGGAGCGCACTTCGCCCATGCGCTGCTGCAGCTGCGCCGAGTCCGGGTTGCCGCTCAGGATCTGCTCGAAGGTCGAGATCGCCTGGGCGTTCTCGCCCAGCCGCAGGTGTGCGGTGCCGAGCCGATCCAGCAGCGCCGGGTTGCCCGGGTGTGCGCTCAGGCCTTCCTGGAGCAGGGCGATGGCATCGCGCGGCGCGTCGCCCTGGAGTTGAAAGTCGGCCAGTGCGAGGAGCGGACCAAGTTCGCCGGGGTTGCCGGTGCGCGCGCGGCGCAGAAATTCCAGCGTGTCCTCGCGGCTGCCTCCCTGGGCGGTGTTGAGACGCGCGAGCGCGAGCAGCGCCTGCTGGTGGCGCGCGTCGCGGGCGAGCAGTGCCTCGTAGCGCTTGCGCGCGTCGTCCGGGCGCCCTTCGGCGGCGTCGAGCGCGGCAAGGTTGGCCGAAGCCGGGAAGAACATCGGGTCCGACGCGAGCGCGCTCTCGAAGGCCGTGCGCGCGCCGGCAAGGTCGCGTTTGCCGGAAAGCGCCATGCCGCGCAGGTTCGACGGAATCGGGCTCTTGGGGAGCTTCACGGCGAGCGCGTCGATCGCCTCGATGGCCTTGTCGTAGTCGCGGTCACGCATTCGCGAGAGGATCAACGCCAGGTCGGCGCGATGGCTGCCGGTGTCCAGCCGCACCGCCTCCTCGAGTTCCGCGTAGCCCTGGGCGCGCTCGCCCGCTGCGAGCTTGGCGAGCGCGAGGCCGGTGCGCTTGTTCGCATCCTGCGGTTCGAGTCGTGCGGCTTCGGAAAAATATGCGTCCGCCTGTGCCACGTCGTTCAGGCGCAGCGCCGCCTCTCCGGCGATTGCCAGCAGCGTCGCGTCGCGCGCGCCGCGCTCGATGACGGGGCGCACGGCTTCGAGCGCGCGCTCCGGGGAATTCATCCGCAACAGCGTGGCGCCGAGCAGCCGGTGGCCCTGCGCCACCTGCGGCGCGCGCTCGATCACGCGCCGGGCCTGGGTTTCCGCCTGCTCGAGCAGGTTCAGCGCCAGGTAGACGTTGCCGGCGAGCGCGATCCCCGGCACGAAATCGGGCGCGACCCGCAGCAGTTCCTCGACGGCACGACGTGCCTCGCCGAATTGCCCTTCGCGCAGCTCGATCAGCGCGCGCAGGTAGAGCGTTCCCGGGCTTCCCGGGGCAACCCGGTCCAGATCCGACCAGCGCTTGCGCGCCGCCGGGTAGTCACGCAGCTCGACCTCGATGGTGGTGAGCATCGCCCGCACCGCGGCATTGCCGGGCTGCCGGGCCGCCACGGCCTCGAAGGGGGCGCGCGCCGCCGCGATGTTGCCGTTCGCGAACTCGAGCTCGCCCTTGGCGGTGAGCGCCTCGATGGAATCGGGCGCGCCGGCGAGCAGCTCGTTGATGCGCGTGAGCGCGGCGGCGCGGTCGCGCCCCGCGTCGAGCAGCGTGAGGACCACCTTGGCCGGCACGTAATTCGGATCGCTCGCCAGCGCCTGCTCGAGGCTCGCGCGCGTCTGCGCGACGTCCTTCAATCCGGCATGTGCACGGGCGATCGAGGTCAGGGCCGCGGCCTGCGCGGTTGGTATCTCGAGCTTCACATCGCGCCCGGCATCGAGCGCCTGCTGGAACTGTCCGGTCTGCACCAGCGAGTCGAGCAGCGCCGGCAGAACGCGTGCGCGATCGCCGCCCAGCTCGAGAGCCCGGCGCAGTTCCTTCTCCGCCGAGCGGTGGTCCGAAGCGCGGCGGTACATCTCGCCGAGCAGCGTGCGCCCTTCGGCATTGTCTTCCTTCTGCAGCAGGTTCTTCAGGTGGATTTCCGCAGTGCGCGTGTCGCCTTCGGCAATCGCCGCCTGCGCCTTGGCGAGCAGCGCTGCCGGTGTGTCCTGCCCGATGCAGCCCGCCAGCACGATTGCGGTGGCGAGCACGAATGTACGAACGCGGGTCTTGGGTCGTTTGGGGCGGTGGAGCGGGTTCATCTGATTCTCCTGTTCTTTGTCGGGGCGCTGCCGGGGCGGGTCCTGCTGCATGCGTAGCTCAGCGCAGCCCGAGTCGATCCAGCAAGTCGTAGAGGGTCGGGCGACTGACTCCGAGCAGTTCGGCGGCCTGGGTGACATTGTCGCCGCAGCGGGCCAGCGCGCGCCGCACCGCGTCGTGTTCGGCCGCCTCGCGCGCCTGGCGCAGATTGAGCAGTGTTTCTCCGTCAGGCGGCGCGAGTCCGAGATCGGCGGCCGTGAACGCGTTGCCCTCGGCCATGATAACCGCCCTGCGCACCGAATTCTCGAGTTCGCGCACGTTACCCGGCCAGGCGTGGGCTTCGATCGCACGCAGCGCGTCTTCGCGAAAGGGCAGCGGTTCGCGCTTGTTTTCCGTCGCGAACCGGTCCGCGAAGGCGTGGGCGAGCAGGGTCGCGTCGCCCGCACGTGCACGCAGCGGCGGGATCTGCAGCACCATCTCGCTCAGGCGGTAGAAGAGGTCCTCGCGGAAACTGCTGTCCGCCATGCGATCGCGCAGGTTGCGGTGCGTGGCGCAGATGACCCGGACGTCCACCGGGATCTCGGTGCGTCCGCCGATGCGCTCGATCACACGCTCCTGCAGGAAGCGCAGCAGCTTGGCCTGCAGCGCCATCGGCAGGTCGCCGATCTCGTCGAGGAACAGCGTTCCGCCGTCGGCCACTTCGATCTTCCCGTGGGTCTGTTTGATCGCGCCGGTGAATGCACCCTTCTCGTGGCCGAAGAGCTCGGACTCGAGCAGATTCTCCGGAATCGCGGCGCAGTTGATCGCGACGAAGCGCCCCGCGCTGCGCGGCGACAGGTCGTGCAGCCCCCGCGCGAGGACTTCCTTGCCGGTGCCGCTGTCGCCCACCAGGAGCACGGTGGCGTTCACCCCGGCGAGCTTCTCCACCTGTCGGCACAGCGCGAGCATGCCCGGGTCGCCCGTGATCAGCCCCGCGAGCGGCGATTCGGACTGCTGCGCGAGCAGCCGCCGGTTGTCGCCCTCGAGTTCGGAGAGCCGGAACGCGCGTTCAACCATCAGGCCGAGAATTTCATGTTCGAAGGGTTTGGCGAAGAAGTCGTAGGCGCCCAGGCGCACGGCACGCAGCGCATTCGCATGGTCGCTCTGGCCGGTGAGAACGATCACCTTGGTCGTCGGGGCGAGCGCGAGGATTTCCTCGAGTGTCCTGAAGCCCTCGGTGGTGGCGTCGGGGTCGGGCGGCAGCCCCAGGTCCAGCGTGACCACCGCCGGCTCGTGACGGCGCAACTGCACGATCGCGGCCTCGCGGTCACCGGCGAGGACCACGTCATAGCCGTCAAACGCCCAGCGCATCTGTTTCTGCAGACCCGTGTCGTCCTCGACGATCAGCAGCATGCGCGTTGCTTCCGGCATCGTGGTTCTCCCGTTCTTCTTCTATGTGCCGGCGGGGTCATCGGCGAGCAGCGCGCCGGCGACGGAGGGCTCGGGTGCGGACACGTGCTCGGCGCGCTCGAGCGGGAGCCGGATCAGGAAGGTCGTCCCGGAGCCTTCGCGGCTCCTGACTTCCAGTGCCCCACCCAGTTCCCGCACGTACTCGCGGCTCTCGAAGGTCCCGATGCCCATCCCGTGTTCCTTGGTCGACTCGAAGGCCCGGAACAGCCGGTCGCGGATGAATTCCTCGCTCATCCCGCGGCCGTTGTCCTGCACTTCCAGCCGCATTTCGCCATCGACCGTGCGCGCCCGCAAGTCCACGCGACCAGCCGCTCCGGCCGCCTCGATCGCGTTCTGCAGCAGGTGGCCGATGACGCGCACGAGCCGCTCGGGATGAACGAGCACGGCAGCGGTTGCGACGGAGTCGTCGATCTCGAGCTCCGGCACCGGCTGCATCGCGCGCTTCGACGCAATCGCTTCGTCGAGCAGGGGTGCGATCCGCGTTGCCGCTGGCTTGTCGATCGGCCGCGTGCCCTCGCGCAACTGCATCAGCAGGCCCTGCATCCGTTGGCGCACGTTCTCGACGGTGGCCATCACGTCGGCCTGAAATTCGGGCTTGGCGCCGTGGCGCTGCGCATTGCTGGTGAGCAGGCCGAGCTGTGCGACGAGGTTCTTGAGATCGTGCACGACGAACGCGGACATCCGGTTGAACGAATCGAACTGACGCGCCTGGACGAGTTGTTCGACGGCACGCTGCAATCCGAGATAGCTGGCGATCTGTACCGCGGCGGTCTTGAGCACGTCACGAACTTCCCAGTCGACGCGCAGCGGGGCGAGCGCCTGGCGCAGCAGCACGAAGCCGAGCAGTTCGTCCTCGAGGGCGAGCGGCACGATCAGCCAGCCCTGCGGTGTGCTGGCCAGCTCCTGGGGCAATTGCAGGTTCTCGTAGCGCGCCGGGTGGCGCGCGAGCTCGGGCAATTCAATCACCCAGCCGGTGCGCCGCAGGAAGAGCACCCCTGGATCGTCGGCGGCGATCGGAGCCTGCGAGCCGCGATGGTTCGAGCCGCCTGCGTACACGTAGCTCTCGGTGTCGCGCAACCAGAGCGCGCCGCCCGGACTCTCGACCAGCGCGCCCAGACTCGCAACCGCGCGCGCCGCCAGATCACCGTTGCCCGTCGGCGTGCGTGTCTTGCCCGGCTTTGCGTCCGCGGCGGAACCCGAGAGCGTGTGCGTCAGCGCCAGCCAGCGTTCCCGGTAGTCGTAGCGGTAGTTGAAGAAGTGCTTGGCGATCAGCACCCGCAGGTGTGCCCGCACCTGCCCCGAGAGCAGGACGACGAGCATTCCGACGAGCGCGATGAACACCAGCAGCGTCTGGGCAATCTGGCCCCATTCGCCACCGAAGTAGCGCAGGTAGTAGCCGCCCATCGACATTGCCAGCAGGTACGCGCCCACCGCGACCAGAACGGCGGAGTGGAACACGACCTGGCGCGACACCGCGATGTCGAGCCTCCAGGTGCGATTGCGCACCGCCGCCACGGCGATGAGCGGCGCGACGAGCGCGTTGGCATAGCCGCGCGAGACGAACCAGTCCGGGTCGAGCGCCGAGAACATCAGCGCGTTGCTGTACATCAGCAGGTCGAAGCCGAACATCGCCAGGAGCGCGACCGCGAGGAACTTGAGTGCCCAGCGCTGGGAGTCGCCCGCATTGCGGTAGACCTGCTCGAGCACTACCAGACCGAGCACGGCGAGCAGGGTGCGCGAGCCGAATTGTCCCGTCGGACCGAGCGCGAGCGACGCGGCGCTCGCCGAGATGAGGGCGAGCACCACGGCACCGCCCAGCGCCACGGCGCTGGCCCGTTCCACGACCGGGTCCCCGTCGGGTGTCACGCGCGCAACGCTCGGCAGCACCGCGAGGAAGGCCACCCAGCCGAAGCTGCGCAGCGCCTCGGCGATGTCGACCGCCAAGGGGGGCAGCACAGGCGTGGCGAGCGCGATGCCCACCACGGCCGCCCAAGCGGCCTGCAGCGCGACGGCAAGCGTCAGCAGTCGACCCGGCGTCGTGGCGCTGCGGCGCAACCACAGCAGCACCGTGATGAAAAGGTACGCGAGCGCGGCGAGCGCGAAGCCGGCAATGGCGACTCGTTGCAGGCTCATCGCCGGTCAGCGCGCGCCTTTGCCGAGCAGCACGACCTGCACCGTGTCGACGAGGATCAACAGGTCCAGGAACAGGGAATGGTTCTTGACGTAGTAGAGGTCGTACTGCAGCTTCTGCATCGAGTCCCCGACCGAGGCGCCGTAGGGGTAGCGGACCTGCGACCAGCCGGTGACGCCCGGCTTGACGCTGTGGCGCAGGTCGTAATAGGGGATGTCCTCGAGTAGGTGACGCACGAAGAAGGGGCGCTCGGGGCGCGGGCCGACGAAACTCATGTCGCCGCGCAGCACGTTGTAGATCTGCGGCAGTTCGTCAATGCGGCTGATGCGCAGCAGGCGTCCGACGCGGGTTACCCGCGGGTCGCCCTTGTTCGCCCAGCGCGGCGTGCCGTCTTCCTCGGCATCGCTGATCATCGAGCGGAACTTCACGATCGTGAACACGCGCCCACCCTGGCCCACGCGCTCCTGGCAGTAAAACACCGGGAAACCCGAATCGATCAGGAGCGCAATCATCGCGAGCAACTGGATGGGCAGCGAGACAATGAGCAGCAGCAGCGCGAAGAACAGGTCGAAGGCGCGCTTGATCATGTCGCGCACCAGCCCCTGCGCGAAACCCTCGCCGAAGATCAGCCAGCTGGCCCGCACGTGATCGATGTAGAGGAGTCCCAGTTCGCGCTCGTAGAAGGTCGCGAGGTCGACGACGCGCACGCCGTGCAGCTTCGCATCGAGCAGCTGGCGCAGCGGCAACACGCCGCCGCGCTGCTCGCGCACGGCAATGACAATCTCGCGCACGTGCAGATCCCGGATCGTGCGCAGCAGGTGATCGTGGTTGATCTGGCGCGCGGTGCCGCTGGAGTCCTTCTCGGGCACCACCGGATAGAGCCCGGCGTACTGGATCAGGCGTTCGCGATTGCCTTCGTTGAGAAAGCGGATGACCTGTTCGGCTTCGGGGCCGTTGCCCAGCACCAGCACGCGGCGCCGGGGAAGTCCGGCGTCCGTTACCCGAAAGAAGAGCAGCCGCACCAGGATCTCGCCGGCCAGCGCGAACACCGACGCCACGGCGAACACCCCGCGCTCGACGTAGGTGTTGGGAAACACATAGAAGATCACGCTGAGCGTGACCAGGGTCAGCCCGTAGGCGATCAGGATGCGCTGCAGCGTCACGCGGAACGACTCGTCGTGCGACTCGTAGAGTCCGAGAGCGGTCATCATGAGCAGCATGACCATTGCGAACAGGATCGCCTGCCCGACCGGTGCCGGCAGCGCACGATCGAGCGTCCAGATCTCGAAGCCGACAACCAGCGACTGGAACAGCACCAGCGCCTCGATCAGCGTGAGGATCAGAACGCGCAGCGGCAGATAGTGATTGAACAGCCGGATCATCAATTTCCTTTACCCGCACCATGGCGGGCCAGGGGTCAGGGTAGACCCGGCGCGATTCGGCTGCGATGAACAATGTCACACCCGCGGCGAAGTTCGCAAACGGGCGGCGCGGACAGCCGACTCTCGCCCAGTCGACATTCGTAACCACTGCGCCCTAGGATAGGCGAGTTCCGCCTGTCTTGCATCCCCCGTTCAGGTGGGATCAGGGTCATTCAGGGCTGGAAAGCGGATCCTGGCGGAAAAAGAGCGCAAGTTCCCGGTAGAAGGCGGGGAACGCGTCGGCGAGCGGCTCCGGATCGGTAAAGAACGCCTCGGCTGCAACCGCAAAGAACTCGGCGAAGTCGGTCGCCGCGTAGGGGTCGAGGGGCAGGCGGGCGTAGTAGGCGTCGCCTTCTGCGGATTCCGGGTCGACCGAGGGCGGGATCGACGCCTCGAGATTGTCCAACTGGGCCACGAAGCGACGGTAGCTGCGCTCCAGGACCCGCTGCCAGCGACGGCGGCTTTCGCGGGGCAGTGGCGGGATGCCGTCCGCGACGCCGTCGAGCAGATCGAGCTTGTGGACGAACTCATGGATGACCACACTCATGCCGGGGTCGAGCCCCTCTGCCGCGGAGTCCGACCATGAGAGCACGACCGGGCCGCCGTCGATCGCCTCGCCGGAGAGCTCGTCGATTGATTCGTGCACGACCCCGGCGTCGTCGACCTGTTCGCGGGGCACCAGGAAGCGCGACGGGTAGACGACAATTTCGACGAAACCCTCGTAGGCCGCGAGGCCGAAATGCAGCACCGGCAGGCAAGCCTGGATCGCGATCGACAGGCGTGCCGCCTCGTCGGGTACGAAACCGGCGGCGCCCGAGATCTGCTTGCGCGCGAGGAACTCGCCGCACAGGGTGCGCAGCCGCTCGAAGTCCGCCTCCGCGAGATGGTCGAGAAAGGGAAATCCGGAGGTGACTTCGCGCCACAAGTCGGGGTCGGGAATCGTGTTACGCCTGCGGATCAGGTGCTGGAACATGGCAAGAGGGTGTCGGGGGCGAAGGAGGCGCTTGCCTATAATAGTCGGGGAGGTTCAACGATGAGCACCAACCCCAGCGAGTTGCAGGACAGCGAGTCCCGCACGGATGACGCGCGACCCGGCGAGACCGGACTCGTGGCGCGCGCGCTGGCCTTCGCGCGGGCGCGCCTGATCCCGGAGGACGCCGCAGCAAAGGGCGCGGCGCAGGGGCGTGCGGTGCTCGAGCACGCGGCGGGAACGATCGGCATCCTCGTCGAGCTCGGGGTCGACGAGCCCGCGCAGGCGGCGGCCGCGCTGTTCGGGTCGCCCGAGAAGATTCCGATCCGTGATGTCGAACGCGAGTTCGGCGACGAAGTCGCGGTACTGGTCGATGGATTGCGCCGACTGCGCAAGTTGCGCGAAGTGCATCGCCGTGCGGACGACGCCGGGGCGGGACTGGGGCCCGAGGAACTCGAGGCGCTGCGCCGGATGCTGCTGGCCATGGCCGTCGACATTCGGGTGGTGCTGATCCGGCTCGCGGTGCGGCTGCAGACCCTGCGTGGACACCTGGCCTGCGACGAGGAACCCGATCAGGGGATATGCCGGGAGACGCTCGAGGTGCTCGCGCCGCTGGCCAACCGGCTCGGGCTCTGGCAGCTGAAGTGGGAGCTCGAGGACCTGTCGTTTCGCTTCGTCGAGCCGCAGGCCTACCGGGCGCTGGCGGAACGGCTCGAGGGCAAGCGCGAGGAGCGCGAGAAGTTCGTCGCATCGGCGCTGGCGCGGCTCAGCGCCGCGCTCGATCGCGCGGGAATCAAGGCCGAACTCAACGGCCGCCCGAAGCACCTCTACAGCATCCACTCGAAGATGCGCTCGCGGCGGCTGCGTTTCTCGGACCTGCGCGATCTGCGCGCGCTGCGCGTGATCGTCGAACGGGTCGACGAATGTTACGCGGCGCTGGGCGTGATCCACGAGCTCTGGCAGGCGAATCCGGAGGACTACGACGACTACATTTCGCGTCCCAAACCCAACGGGTATCGTTCGCTGCACACCGGGGTGACCGCGCAGGACGGCAAGCCGCTGGAGATTCAGATCCGCACGCGCGAAATGCACCGATTTGCGGAGTACGGGGTCGCGTCGCACTGGCGTTACAAGGAGCGAACGACCGGGCCCGATGCCGGCAAGGGGCGCGACGCCCCGCCGAGCGGTGCGCAGGGCTATGACGAGCGGGTCGCGTGGATGCGCCAGCTGCTGGCGTGGCAACGCGAGGTCGGCCAGGGGCTCGGCACCGCCGCAAAGGTGCCGCAGGCGCAGGACGAACACGTCTACGTGCTCACGCCGCAGGCGCGCGTCGTGGAACTGCCGGCCGGCTCGACACCGATCGATTTCGCCTACAGCGTCCACACCAAGATCGGTCATCGCTGCCGCGGCGCGCGCGTCGATGCTCAGCTGGTCCCGCTCACTACGGTGCTGCGCAACGGCCAGACGGTCGAAGTGATCGTCGCGCGGGAGGGCGTGGGGAACGAAGGGCCGTCGCGCGACTGGCTCAACCCGCAGCTGGGCTATGTGCGCAGTTCGCGGGCGCGGGCCAAGGTGCGCCAGTGGTTCAACGCGCTCGAGATCGAGCGCGACACGGCTGTCGGCCGCGAGCGCGTCGAGCGCGTGCTGCAGCGCGAAGGACGCACGGCGGTCAAGCTCGAGACGCTGGCGGCGCGCCTCGGTTACGACGATCCGACGCAGATGTTCCTCGCGGCCGGGCGCGACGAATTGAGCTCTCGCCCGATCGAAGAGGCGCTGCGCGTGGATTCCCCCGCCCCGGCGCGCGGGTCGGAAGCCGGCGGCAAACCGGATCCGCAGATGCTCGGCGTGGTGCACGCCACCCGGCGGCAGGCGGCCGGCGACGGCGTGCTCGTCGAGGGGATCGATTCGCTGCTCACGCAGCTCGCCAAGTGCTGCCGTCCGGCGCCCCCCGACCCGGTGGTCGGATACATCACCCGCGGTCGCGGGGTCACCATCCATCGCGCGGACTGCTCGTCGCTGCGGCAATTGCAGGAGCGCTCGCCGGAGCGTGTCATCGAGACCACCTGGGCGCCGCAGGTGACGGGTGCGCGGGCTGCGGGACAGACCTACCCGGTCGACGTCGAGGTGCGCGCGACCGACCGTCAGGGCCTGCTGCGCGATGTCTCCGACGCGTTCTCGCGCAATCGCATCAACGTGGTCGGGGTCAAGACGCACAGCCTCGACGATTACGCGAGCATGCGTTTCACCGCGGAGATCAGCGACACCTCGCAGCTCGACCAGACGCTCGCCGCGATCCGCACGGTTCCGGGCGTGATCTCGGCGGCGCGGCGCTGAGGGTTTGCGGCGCCCCGCCGCTTCCCGGCGCCGCCTCAGCTCGGTTGCGTGCCCGCCGGCTTGGGCTTCGGCCGGAATACCTCGCACACCGCTTCGTGCGTTTCGATCCGCGGCGCGCCGATCAGGTCCAGGCAATAGGGGATCGCGGCGAAGATCCCGCTGACCAGCGTCTTGCCCTCGTCATCGCGCAGGCCCTCGAGCGTCTCGCGAATGGCCCGGGGCTGGCCGGGCAGGTTGACGATCAACGCGTGCCCGCGAATCACCGCCAGCTGGCGCGAGAGAATGGCCGTAGGGACGAACTGTAGGCTGATCTGGCGCATCTGCTCGCCGAACCCCGGCATCACCCGGTCGCCCACTGCGGCCGTCGCTTCCGGCGTGACATCGCGTCGCGCCGGTCCGGTGCCGCCGGTGGTGAGCACCAGCGAGCAGCCGGCGGTATCGACGAGCTCCACGAGCGTCGCCTCGATCTGGTCCTGCTCGTCGGGGATCAGCCGGCGCTCGAGTTCGAACGGGGTGGCCAGCGCACCCGTGAGCCACTGTTCCAGCGCGGGCAGGCCCTCGTCGCGGTAGACACCCTGCGAGGCCCGGTCGCTGACCGACACGAGGCCGATGCGGATCGTCTTGGTCATGGTTCCTCGCTGCTTTCGGTGGCTGCACGCTCGGCCAGTGCCGCGCGCAAACAGCGGTAGAGGTCGCGGTAGTGGCGTCCCGGCTGCCCGCGGGCGTGCTCCGCGCGTGCCGGGGCGACCAGCGCCTCGACCTGAACTGCGGCTTCGCCCTCGCCGTGGCGCGCGCGCCATTCCGCGAGCGCCCCGGCATCGGCGAGCAGGCGTTCGCGCCAGCGCTCGGCGGCATGCATCTGCGCGACTTCCGCGCGGTGCCGGTCCCCGCCCGAATCGAGCGCGTCCGCGATGCGCTCGGCGTCGGCCTCACGCATCAGCTTTCCGATCAGCTGCGCCTGGCGGCGCAGCGCGCCGTTGCTGCGAATCCGCCGCGCGAGCGCGATGGCCTCGAGCAGCCCTTCGTCGAGGCCCATTGCCGCGACCTTCTCGGGAGACGACGCCACGAGTCGCTGCCCGAGCGCCTGCAGCGCGTGCGCGTCACGCTTGCGCTGCGACTTGCTCGGGCGCTCGTCGCTTTCGGTGGCGGAATTGGCGCCGTCGACGGGTGCGTCAGGGCGGGATCGGGATGGCCGCATGGCTCGGGTTGGTGGGTTCGTCGCTGTCGGTGCCGGAAACAGCGCGGCCTGCATGGTTCGCAGGGGCACGCTGCTATGATAACTCGCAGCAAAACAGGGGTTGGGATGTTCCAATACGATGCAGAAAGTCTGAAGGAGTTCGCCGGAGCCATCCTGCGACGCGCGGAGGAACTCGGCGCGACGGGTTGTTCGGTCGACGTCTCCGAGGATGCCGGTCTCGAGGTGAACGTGCGGCGCCGGCGCGTCGAGACGATCGAGCAGACCCGGGACAAGGGGATGGGCGTTACCGTCTACATCGGAACGCGGCGCGGACACGCAAGCAGCAGCGACTTCGACCTTGGCGCATTGCGTGAAACCGTTTCGGCGGCCTACGAAATCGCGCGTTTCACGGCCGAAGACCCTTGTGCCGGGCTGCCGGAACCGGAAACGCTCGCGCGCGACCCGCCCGAGCTGGATCTGTTTCACAAATGGGATATCGACGCGGAGCGCGCGATCGCGATCGCCCTGGAGGCGGAAGCCGCGGCCTTCGAGGCGAGCCCGCTGATCCGCAATTCCGAGGGGGCCTCGGTGTCGGTCGGGCACGGTCACTTCTTTTCGGCCAATTCGCTGGGGTTTTCCGGCGGCTACCGCTTCAGCCGGCACTCGCTGGGGTGCTCTCCGATCGCCAAGCGCGGGCGCGACATGCAGCGCGACGACTGGTACACGGCGCACTGCGATCCGCGGCGACTCGCCGAACCGCGCGCGGTGGGGCACTACGCGGCCGAGCGCGCGCTCGCCCGGCTCGGGTCACGGCGCGTCAAGACGCGCAACGCGCCGGTGCTCTTCGAGTCTCCGCTCGCCTGCGGACTGCTCGGCCATCTGGTGCAGGCCATCAGCGGCACGGCCCTGTATCGCAAGGCGACCTTTCTCGTGGACTCGCTGGGCCAGGAGGTGTTTGCCCCGCATGTCGACATCGTCGAGGATCCGCACCGGCGCGGCGAGCCGGGCAGTGCCCCCTTTGACGCCGAGGGCGTCGCGACGCGCGCCCGTACCGTGGTCGAGGCCGGCGTCGTGCAGGGCTATTTCCTGTCGACCTATTCGGGGCGCAAGCTCGGCATGCCGTCCACCGGCAGCGCCGGTGGATCGCACGGACTTTCGCTGACGAGCCGGCACACCCGGCCGGGCGATGACCTGGACGCGATGCTGCGCCAGCTCGGCACCGGACTCTTCGTCACCGAACTGATGGGCCAGGGCGTCAACTACCTGACGGGGGACTACTCGCGCGGTGCGAGCGGATACTGGGTCGAGAACGGCACGATCGCATATCCGGTCGAGGAGATCACGATCGCCGGAAACCTGCGCGACATGTTCGCCTCGATCCAGGCGGTGGGCGCCGACGTCCTGTTGCGCGGCAACAAGCGCTGCGGCTCGATCCTGATCGAGAACATGGCGATCGCCGGGACCTGAGGCCGTCGCCGTGAACAAGGCGTTTGTGCGCGAGAGCGAAGGCGAGGGCGACGAAGAGGACGATGCCCCGGCCGTCGCAGCGCTGCCGCCCGGAACGAAGAATTACATCACCGACGCCGGTCACCGGCGCCTGCGCGACGAGCTGTTGGCGCTGCTCGATGTGGAGCGCCCCGAGGTCGTGCGCACGGTCACTTGGGCCGCCTCGAACGGCGACCGCTCCGAGAACGCGGACTACATCTACGGCAAGCGTCGTCTGCGCGAAATCGACCGGCGCATCCGCTTCCTCACCCGCCGGCTCGATGCGGCGGAAGTGGTCGATCCGTCGCGCCAGGAGAATCGCGACCGCGTGTTCTTCGGCGCGACCGTGCGCCTGCTGCGCAACGACGAACGCGAGGAGACGCTGACGATTGTGGGCGTCGACGAGGTGGATCCGGCGAGCGGCAGGATCAGCTGGATCTCGCCGATCGCGCGCGCGCTGCTGCGCGCGAGCGTGGGTGAGCGCGTGAGCCTGCGCACGCCCGCTGGCGTCGACTGGATCGAGATTCTCGAGGTGGACTACCCCGCGCCTGCCGACTCCTGAGGGGTGCGGCCCGGTGCACGGGGCGACGCGCCTAGTGGCGCCGAGCCACGCGACGCACTTCGGGCAGGTGGCGCAGGTTGCGCAGCAGTTTCGCCAGGTGGACGCGATCGCGCACCTGCACGGCGAATTGCAGCCGGCCCGTCTCCATCGCGTCTTCTTCCATCGAGACGTTGACGATGTTCGCTTCGCCCGAGGAGATCTCGGCGGCGATCTTGCCGAGTACGCCACGCTCGCTGTGCACCACCACCTCGATTTCGGTGCGATACAGCGTCCCGGCCTCATTGGCCCACTGCACGTCGATCCAGCGCTCCCGATCCTTTTCGCGGTTGCGTCGCGCCGCCTTGCAGCTGCGGCGGTGCACGATCAGGCCGTGGCTGCCGCGCAGGTGACCGACAATCTGGTCTCCGGGCACGGGGTTGCAGCAGGGCGCATAGCTGACCGCACCGCTTTCGTTCCCACGGATCATCATCGGAGCGAGCCGGGGAATCAGCATCGCAGCGGTGGTTTTGCCCGCGATGCGCAGCGCCAGCGAGCGGGCCTCAACCTTCGCCAGCCGCTTGCCGACGCCGATGTCGGCGTGCAGCTCTTCGAGACTCTTCACGCCCGCATCGCGCACGGACATCTCGAGCTTGGCCGGATCGACTCCGGCGAGATCGACGTGCAGCGCCACAAGCGCCTGTTCGAGCAGCTTGCGCCCGAGCTCGACCGACTCCCAGTACTCCATCGTGCGCAGGTAATGGCGAATCTCGGAGCGCGCTTTCGCGGTGCGCACGAACGGCAGCCAGTTCGGATTGGGCTTGCTCTGCGTATCGGTGAGCACTTCCACCACGTCCCCGTTCTGCAGTTCGGTGCGCAGCGGCGCCGGGGCATTGTTGACGTTCGCCCCGATGGCCTGATTGCCGATGTCGGTATGCACCATGTACGCATAGTCGACGACGGTGGCTCCGCGGGGCAGCGCGCGAATCTCGCCGCGCGGCGTGAACACGTAGACCGCATCCGGGAACAGGTCGACCTTGACATGCTCGAAGAACTCGAGCGAATCGCCGGTCGTGCTCTGAATGTCGAGCAGGGACTGCAGCCAGTGGTGGGTGAGCTTCTGCAGATCCGAGAAGCTCTCGTCCTCGGCCTTGTAGAGCCAGTGCGCGGCCACCCCCGACTCGGCGATGCGCTGCATCTCGCGGCTGCGGATCTGGAATTCCACCGGGGTGCCGAAGGGGCCGACCAGCGTCGTGTGCAGCGACTGGTAGCTGTTGATCTTCGGGATTGCGATGTAATCCTTGAAGCGCCCCGGCACCGGCTTGAAGGTGGCGTGCAGCGCGCCGAGCGCGAGATAGCACTGCGGCACGGTGTCGACGACCACGCGAAAGCCGAAGATGTCGAGCACCTGCGAGAAGGACAGCCCCTTCTCCTTCATCTTCCTGTGGATGCCGTAGATGGATTTCTCGCGGCTGACGATCTCCGCCGTGATGCCGACTTCGGGAAGCGCGCGCTGCACGGCCTCGAGAATGCGCGCGAGCACTTCGCGGCGATTGCCGCGCGCCGCCTGCACCGCCTTGCGCAGGACCCGATAGCGCATCGGGAACTGGTGCTTGAAGGCCAGGTCGAGGAGGTCGTTGTAGACGCGATAGAGCCCGAGGCGGCTGGCGATCGGCGCGTAGATGTCCAGCGTTTCCGTGGCGATCCGGCGCCGGCGGGTGGGGCTCACCGCTTCGAGCGTCTGCATGTTGTGCAGCCGGTCGGCAAGCTTGATCAGGATGACGCGAACGTCGCGGGCCATCGCGAGCAGCATCTTGCGGAAACTCTCGGCCTGCTGCATTTCCCGTGACGAGAAGGCGATGCGCTCGATCTTGGAGAGGCCATCGACCAGCTCTGCGACTTCGCTGCCGAAGCGCTCGTGTAGATCCGTCTTGGAGACTCCCGAGTCCTCGAGCGTGTCGTGCAGCAGCGCGGCCATGATCGATTCGGCGTCGAGTTTCCAGCCGGCGCAGATCTCCGCAACGGCAATCGGATGGCAGATGTAGGGCTCGCCGCTCGAGCGGAACTGGCCCAGGTGCGCTGCGTCGCTCAGGCGGTATGCGTCCCGAATCCGCGCCTGGTCGGGCTCGGGGAGATAGGCGCCCACCATGCTCATCAGGTTGCCGATCGTGGCGACCTGCACGCGCGCGCGCGGGGACGCCTGGGCGGCGCGCGTACGCGTGCCGACACCCGTCGCGCCCGCGCCAGTGCTGCGCGGCGCTCGTCGTGCCGGGCGCTCGTCGCGGTCGTCAGGCCCGGGGCGTGCTCCGGGCCGGCGGTCCGTCGTGGGGTCGCTGGTTGCGGGGGGGTCGAAACCACTCATACCGCAAGCCTACCTGCCCATGGCGGGCAGGGGAAGAGAAAGCGTTTCGCTCAGGTGGGTACGCGACGCAACATCTCGATGCCGGTCAGGCCGGCGGCGATCTCGCGCAGGGCGGTGACGGTGGGCTTGTCCTTCGCTTCGAGCTTGGGTGCATGCCCCATCGCAAGCATGCGCGCGCGATAGGTTGCCACGAGGGCGAGTTCGAACCGGTTGGGGATTTGTTTCAGGCAGTCTTCGACAGTGATGCGTGCCATTCCAGTCGCTCTCAGGTGTTGTACGCGCGCACCGCTGGCGCACGCGCGGGGAATCAGTCCTGCGTGGACCCGACACCAAGCGACGCGAAGAATTCGGGGTCTCTCGCGCGCTGCTGTGCGTACCGGGTTCGAGCCGCTTCCACGATCGCGTCGAGTTGCCCCAGCGCGCTCGCAAAGTCCTGATTGATAATAACATGCTGAAATCGCCCAGCCTCGCGCATTTCGACCCGTGCGGCGCTCACGCGCTGCGCGATGACCGCGGGGGAATCCTGGCCGCGGCGCGTGAGCCGCTCCTCCAGCGCCGCGAGCGACGGCGGCGCGATGAAGATCCCCACCGCGTCGCGAAATACCTGGAATACCTGCACCGCACCCTGCCAGTCGATCTCGAGCACGATGTCGTGCCCGGCGCGCACCTGCTCCTCGATCCAGGCGCGCGAGGTCGCGTACCCGTTGCCATGCACCTGTGCCCACTCGAAAAACGCTCCCGCCGCGCGGTGCGCCTCGAATTGTTCGGGGGTGACGAAGAAATAGTCGACGCCGTCGCGCTCCCCGGGGCGCGGAGCGCGCGTCGTGAACGAGACCGAAAGCACGAGCCGTGGCTGGCGCTCGAGCAGCGCGCGCACCAGGCTGGTCTTGCCGGCTCCCGAGGGCGCGACGATGACAAACAGGCTGCCGGCGTGGGAAAGATCGCTCATTCCAGGTTCTGCAGTTGCTCGCGGATCTGTTCGATGCGCAGCTTCATCTCGACCGCGGCGCTGGTGAGGTCGATCGCCGCCGCCTTGGCGCCGAGCGTGTTGGCTTCCCGGTTGAGTTCCTGAACGAGGAATTCCAGCTTCTTGCCCACCGGTCCCGGTCCCGCAAGAATGCGCCGGAATTCGGCGAGGTGGCTGCGCAGGCGCCCGATTTCTTCGGCCACGTCGACGCGCAGCCCGTAGGCAGCCACTTCCTGGCGCACTCGTGCCATGGTCTCCTCGAGCGGCACGGCGGTACCGCTGGTCACCTCGCCGAGCGCCGCGCGCAGGCGTTCGGCAAGCCGCGTTTCATGTGCCTCCAGCAGCGCCGGACCGGCCTCGGCGACCGCCGCGACGAAAGCTTCGATCTCCTCGACGCGCTCGCGCACGAACACCACGAGCTTTTCGCCTTCGCGGGTGCGCGCGGCGACGAACTCCTCGATGGCCTGCGCCGCCGCGCCGAGCACATCATCCTGCACATCGGGGGTGTCGCCGGCGTCGGCGAGCACGCCCGGCCAGCGCAGGATTTCGCCGGTCGACGGGGGGCGCGACTGCGGGAAACGCTCGCCCACCGTGGCCAGCAGCGTCGCCAGCCGGTCCAGCGCCGCCTCGTCGATCGCGTTCGCATCGGCTCCCGCCGAGCGTCGCATCGAGACCCGGCACTCGAGCTTGCCGCGCAGCACCCGGGCGGTGATCTTCTCGCGCAGCGCGGGCTCGCAGGCCCGCTGATCGTCGGGCAAGCGGAACGCGAGGTCCAGAAAGCGCGAATTCACGCTGCGCAACTCGACACTCAGCTGTCCGGCGGCTGCCTCGCGGGTGGCGACCGCGTATCCGGTCATGCTCTGAATTGGACGCCGTTCGGCGGTTCGCTGGGTCAAGGAGTCTGCTCCTTCCGGTGAAAGACCGTAAAATCGCGTTCCGGAACAATCAGGTCACGCAACGTCACCCACCGCGCAGCGCGTCGGGCGGCAAAAACCGAGGACGCGATGGGTTCGCAAACCAATGCGCCACTACCAGACGGCCTCGAGATCGGGGGCTACCGTATTGTAAGGAGAATCGCCAGCGGCGGATTCTCGATCGTCTACCTGATCGAGGACGCGCAGGGTCAGCAGTTCGCGCTCAAGGAGTTCCTTCCCAGCAACCTGGTGCGGCGGCGCGAGGGGCAACGCGTTGTCGAAGTCGCCGAGAAGGACCTGATCACCTTTCGCAATGGTCTGAAGTGCTTTTTCGAGGAAGGGCGGGCGCTCGCGAAGATCTTCCACCCCAATGTCGTGCGCGTGCTCAATTTCTTCCGCGCGAACGAGACCGTCTACATGGTGATGGCCTTCGAACAGGGGCGCAGCCTGCAGGAGGTGGTGCTGCGTCACCGCGGCCGCAGCGGCGGGCTGGTGATGGCGGAGCGGCACGTCGCGCGGGTTTTTGAGCCGGTCATGAGCGGGCTGCGCGAGGTGCACGCGAGCCGGTTGCTGCACCTGGATCTCAAGCCCGCGAACGTCTACATCCGGCTCGATGGCACGCCGCTGCTGCTCGACTTCGGCGCGGCGCGACGCACGCTCGACGCCGACGGGCCCAAGCTCTTCCCGATGTATACGCCCGGCTTCGCGGCCCCCGAGCTATACCGGCGCACCCTCGCGCTCGGACCCTGGTCGGACGTCTACAGTCTCGGGGCGAGCATGTACGCGTGCCTCACCGGTGCGCCGCCGCAGCCCGCCGACCAGCGTGAACTCGATGACCGGCTCGGGTCCTCGCTCGCCAAGCTGGTCTCCGCAGGCCTGACGCCGGCGCTCATCGACCTGATCGGCTGGTGCCTCAAGCTCAATCCTCTCGAGCGCCCGCAGAGCGTGTTCACCGTGCAGCGCACCCTGCGCCGGATTGCGCTGGACCGGGCGAGCATGGACGCGACCGCGGCGCCGATGTCGGTCCCGCCGCCGACGCGCACGTTGCGGCGCTGGCTCGACACACTCGGCACGCGCCGCGCGAGCGAACCGGGCAGCGGCCCGAGCACGAAGTCCCAGGGCTGAGCGCAAGGAGGCCGTGGTGCGTTTCTCGATCTACCAGGACACCCTGATCGGCAGCAGGGCCATGAACCAGGACCGCATGGGCTACTGCTTCACGCGCGACACGCTGTTCATGGTGCTGGCCGACGGAATGGGCGGACACCTGCGCGGCGAGGTCGCTTCGCAGATCACGCTCCAGGCATGCGCAGCGGCCTTTCAGGCCGGGGCGCTGCCGCGCCTTGCGGATCCGGAGGGATTCCTCGACTCGGCGCTGCGCCGTGCGCATCGCGAGATCCTGCGCTATCAGGTCGAGCACCGGTTGCCCGAGGCGCCGCGCACGACGGTGGTCGCGTGCGTGGTCCAGGACGACCGGGCCTGGTGGGCGCATGCGGGGGACTCCCGACTGTATTGGGCGCGTGGCGGGCGGGTGCTCGCGCGCACGCAGGATCACTCCAAGGTGCAGAGCCTGGTGAGCCTCGGCCTGATTCGCCCCGACGAGCACGACACGCATCCGGAGCGCAACAAGGTGCTCAATTGCCTTGGCTCACCCTTTGATCCGCTGGTCGAACTTGGCCCCGGCGGGCGCCTCGAGGAGGGCGACGTGCTGCTGCTGTGCAGCGACGGCGTATGGTCGGCCTTTGACGACCAGGAGTTGTGCGAGGGGCTCCACGGCAGCGCTCTCGACGAATCGGTGCCGGCCATTGTTCGGGGAGCGGTGGAGCGGGACGGCTCGCTGGCCGACAACGCCACCGCGCTCGCGATGGTGTGGGGGGCGCAGGAGCAGGCCAGCGGAACGATCTCGTCGGGCGAGGTGCCGCAGGGCGCGATGACCACGACGATCGCCCTGTCGAGCGCAGAACCGGGCGCGGCCGGAGACGTGCTCTCCGAGGAGGAGATCGAGCGCACGATTCGCGAGATCCGCGAGGCGATCGAGCGCAGCGGGGGCGGGAAGTGAGCCACGCCGGGGCCGCAACATCGTCCGGCCATTCAGCGGCGGAGGGGGGCACGGGGCTTCGCGTGGTGTTGGCCTCGAGCAATCGCGGGAAGCTGCGCGAACTCGCCGCGCTGTTGACGCCGCTCGGACTGGAGCTGGTGTCGCAATCCGAGCTCGGCGTTGCTCCGGCAGACGAGCCGCATCCGAGCTTCATCGAGAACGCGCTGGCGAAGGCACGCCACGCCAGCCGCGTGACCGGGATGCCCGCGATCGCGGACGACTCGGGGATTTGCGTGACCGCGCTGGGAGGCCGCCCGGGGGTTCGCTCGGCGCGTTTTGCCGCCCACGGCGAGGAAGCGAGTGACGACGCGCGCAACAACGCGCGCCTGCTCGCCGAACTGGCGGGCAAGAGCGAGCGCAGTGCCCATTACTATTGCGCGCTGGTGTTCGTGCGCGACGCGGTGGATCCGCGGCCGATTTTCGCCGAGGGCACGTGGCACGGCGAAGTGAGCGCGGCGCCGCGGGGCAGAGGCGGATTCGGCTACGACCCCTGTTTTCTGCTCCCGGAACTGGGCTGCACGGCGGCCGAACTCGACCCCGAACACAAGAACCGGATCAGCCATCGCGCTCAGGCGATGCGCGCGCTCGCCGCACGGCTCGCCAGCGAGCGGGAACTCCCGGGCCCGGCGCGGTGAGCGCCACGCGCACGATCCGGCTCGTTCCGGCGCGTCCGGAGCGCGCGCCCGATGCGCCGGTGGGTGTGGTGCCCGCGCCGCCGCTGGCCCTCTATGTGCACCTGCCATGGTGCGTGCGCAAGTGTCCCTACTGCGACTTCAACTCCTTCGAACATTCGCCCGAGGGCGTCCCCGAGGAGCGCTACCTCGAGGCGCTGACCGCCGACCTGGATGCGGCGCTTCCCGACGTGTGGGGGCGCAGCGTGCGCACCGTATTCATCGGGGGCGGCACGCCGAGCCTGTTCTCGCCCGAGACGGTCGACCGGCTGCTCGCGATCGTGCGCGCACGCCTGCCGCTGCTGCCCGGCGCGGAGGTGACGCTGGAGGCGAATCCGGGGACCTTCGAGGCGCAGCGGTTCGCGGCCTTCGCGCAGGCCGGGGTCACGCGGCTCTCGGTGGGCGTGCAGAGTTTCTCGGATCGTGCGCTGGCTGCGCTGGGCCGCGTCCACGGTGCCGACGAGGCACGCCGCGCGCTGGAAGTGGCGGCGACGCGTTTCGCGGCGTTCAACATCGACCTGATGTACGGTCTCCCCGGGCAGAGCCTCGCGGAATGCGCGCAGGACCTCGCGGAAGCGCTTTCCTACGATCCACCGCACCTGTCGGTCTATCACCTGGCGATTGAACCGGGAACCGCTTTCGCGACCCACCCGCCCCAGGTGGCTGGCGATGATCTCGCCGCCGACATGCAGGTGCTGGTCGAGGAGCGCACGGGCGCGGCGGGGCTGAAGCAGTACGAGGTCTCCGCGTACGCGCGCCCCGGGCGACGCTGCGAGCACAACGTCAACTACTGGCAGTTCGGCGACTACCTGGGCATCGGCGCCGGCGCGCACGGCAAGATCTCCTTTGCCGATCGGATCGTGCGCGAGCAGCGCCATCGCAACCCGCTGCGCTACATGGACGCCGCCATCGCGGGAGACGCAGTGGAGGAGCGGCGCGTGCTGGCGCGCGATGATCTGGTCTTCGAGTTCATGCTCAATGCGCTGCGCCTGGTCGACGGCGTTCCGCTGGCGCTGTTCGCGCGGCACACGGGGCTGGACCCAGGCGAACTGGCGCCCGAACTGCGCGCGGCCCGGGAGCGTGGGCTGCTCGATGGGGATCCGGGCCTGCTGCGCCCGACCGAACTCGGGCGACGCTTCCTCAACGACCTGCAGCAGATGTTCCTGCGGACCCCGGTGACGGGTGCACCCTGAGGGGGCACGAAAGCGCGGCGCCCCGATGCACCGCGACAGTGCACGGCACGCACGCACGCACCGTGCTGGTGCCATCTCCGGCGATGCAGGCCATGTCCCGGTGCACGCGCCAGAGCGGGAGATCACGCGCAGGCACAAACCAGGCCGGATGAATCGCTGGCACGAATGCTGCTTGCTCCCTTTCGTTGGTTCCCGGAGCGTCACGCCAGCGCGGCGAGTTCCGGGGCGATGAGCGCAGATTGAACCTGTCGGAGAAAAGACCCACAATCGAAGGCGAGTTTTCGGTCCGCGGCGCACCCTGCCGCGACGGTTGGCGAGCCTGTTGTCCGAATCCCCATCCACCCGCCATCTGGAGAGATTTCCCATGACTACCGTTTCCGAAGTGATGAAGATCGTCGCCGACAACGACGTCAAGTTCGTCGACTTCCGTTTCACCGATACCCGCGGCAAGGAGCAGCACGTCACGGTCCCCGTTTCGCACTTCGACGAGGACAAGTTCACCGAAGGTCATGCGTTCGACGGTTCGTCGATTGCCGGCTGGAAGGGGATCGAGGCTTCGGACATGCTGCTGATGCCGGACCCGGCGAGCGCACGGATGGATCCGTTTCGCGAGGAGTCGACGCTGCTGCTGACCTGCGACGTGGTCGAGCCCACCGACGGCAAGGGCTACGTGCGCGACCCGCGCTCGATCGCGCGGCGCGCCGAGGCCTACCTGAAGTCGACCGGCATCGGCGACACCGCCTACTTCGGACCCGAGCCCGAGTTCTTCATCTTCGATTCGGTCACCTGGCACGTCGACATGTCGGGTTGCTCGGTGAAGATCAACTCCGAGGAAGCCTCGTGGAGCACGAGCAAGGAATTCGAGGGCGGGAATCTCGGACACCGGCCGACCGTGAAGGGCGGCTACTTCCCGGTTCCCCCGGTCGATTCGCTGCAGGACATCCGCTCGGAGATGGTGCTGATTCTCGAGCAGATGGGCGTGCCCGTTGAAGTGCATCATCACGAGGTGGCTGGTGCCGGGCAGTGCGAGATCGGCACCCGGTTTGCGGAGCTGGTGACGCGCGCCGACTGGGTGCAGGTGCTCAAGTACGTGGTTCACAACGTCGCGCACAGCTACGGCAAGACCGCCACGTTCATGCCCAAGCCGATCGTCGGGGACAACGGCTCCGGCATGCACGTCCACCAGTCGATCTGGAAGGACGGAAAGAATCTGTTCGCCGGAGACAAGTACGCCGGCCTCTCCGACCTGGCCCTGTACTACATCGGCGGGGTCATCAAGCACGCCCGCGCCCTGAACGCGATCACCAACCCGACGACCAACTCCTACAAGCGGCTGGTGCCGGGCTTTGAAGCCCCGGTGATGCTCGCCTACTCGGCGCGCAACCGCTCGGCCTCGATCCGCATCCCGCACGTGAGCAACCCCAAGGCGCGGCGCGTCGAGGTCCGCTTCCCGGACCCGGCGGCCAACCCCTACATGGCCTTCGCCGCGCTGCTGATGGCTGGCCTCGATGGCATCGAGAACAAGATCCATCCGGGCGAGGCGGCCGACAAGAATCTCTACGACCTGCCGCCCGAGGAAGGCAAGGCGATTCCCACGGTTGCCAGTTCGCTGGACATGGCGCTCGAGGCGCTCGACAAGGATCGCGACTTCCTGACGCGGGGTGGGGTGTTCGACAACGAGATGATCGACGCGTACATCGAACTCAAGATGGAGGAGGTCACGCGACTGCGCATGACCACGCATCCGCTCGAATTCGACTCGACCTACTCCTGCTGACGAGCGCGTATCCGGCGATCGGGAAGGGACGGGGCGACGCCCTGGACGCGCGCAGGCACCACGGCCGACCCCTGCGGGTCGGCCGTGAGGCTTGCGGCGCGCGTGCCGGTTTGTCAGTCCCGGCGCCTGGGCTTACACTCCCCCCAACCTCATTGTCCCGTCCGATGACCAAGATCCTCCTCGCACTGCTCGGCCTCACGCTCGCACTGGAAGTCCCGGCGCAGATCTATCGATGCGAGGGCGAGGCTGGCGTGGTCGAATACAGCAACAACGTCACGCCGGGACGCGAAGGTCGCTGCCGCAAGGTCGACCTGCCCGAACTCTCTACGATCCCCATGCCCAAGCTGCCGCCCAAGGCGGCGTCGGCCACAGGTGGGGGGGCCACGTCGAGTGCGCCGGCGGGCAAGGGGGGTGACTTCCCGCGCGTCAGCGCCGCCACGCAGAAGGCGCGCGACACCGATCGGCGCCGGATCATCGAGGATGAACTGCGCACGGAAGAGGCCAAGCTGGCCGAACTCAAAGCAGAATACAAGGACGGTGAGCCGGACCGGCTCGGTAGCGAGCGCAATTACCAGAAGTACCTCGATCGGGTGCAACGCCTGAAGGAAGAGATCAGTCGCACCGAGGCCAACATCGCCACGCTCAAGCGTGAGCTCGGCACGATTCGCAACTAGCGCCGACGAACGCAGCGTGCGCGGCGTGCGCCCCCCCCGAATTTCGAACCTGCGTCGCACGCCGGAGGCGAGCGGCCTCGACGGCCTCGACCTGCTCACGGGCGCCGTGGCGCTGCTCGACGCGCAGGGCGCCACCGTCTTTCTCAACGATGCTGCCGAAGAGCTCTTCGAGGTATCGCTGCGACGCGTGCGCGGCCAGGCGTTCAGCGAGCTGTTTGTCGAGAGCGACGCGCTGGAGGCTCTGCTCGCAAAGGCAATGGTCCGCGAGTTCGACGAGCGGCGCACCGAGCTCACGCTCAAGCGCCCCGGTCGCGAGGGCGTGGCATTGCTCACCGACGCGACCGTGCTCGACGATCCGCGCGGCTTTCTGCTGCTGGAGTTTCGCCCGGATCTGCAGCGCCAGCGCGCCGAACGCGACGAGCGCCGCCGCGACGCGCTGCAGGCGGGGCACGACCTGGTGCGCGGGCTGGCCCACGAGATCCGCAATCCCCTGGGCGGGATTCGCGGCGCCGCGCAGCTGCTCGAGTCCGAATTGGAAGCGCCGGAAATGCGCGAGTACACGCAGGTGATCGTGCGCGAGGTGGATCGCCTGCGTGCGCTTCTCGACCGCCTGCTCGAACCGCATCGCGGGCTGTCGCATCTGGAGGACGTCAATCTCCACGAGGTCTGCGAACGGGTCTGTGCGCTCGTGCTGGCCGAGTGGCCGCAGGGGCTGCGCATCGAGCGCGACTACGACGCGAGCCTGCCGAGCGTGCGCGGGGATCCGGAGCAACTGATTCAGGCGCTGCTCAACCTGGTGCGCAACGCGGCGCAAGCGCTCGCGGGTCGGGGGTCGATCCGGCTGGTGACGCGGATCGCACGGCAGGTGACGATCGATCGGCGACGGCACCGGCTCGCGCTGGATCTTCACGTGATCGACGACGGTCCCGGCGTCGATCCTGAAATTCGCGAGCGCATCTTTTTTCCGATGGTCAGCGCGCGCCCCGACGGTGTCGGCTTGGGGCTCACGCTCGCGCAGAACCTGATCCTGCGCCACGGCGGCGTGATTGAATGCGAGAGCCAGCCCGGACACACGGATTTCCGCATCCTGCTGCCGCTTGGGTCGGAATCGGACGCCAACGGGCCGGCCACTGCGATGCACGGAGGCAACTTGTGAGCAACGAAGTCTGGATCGTCGACGACGACGACTCGATTCGCTGGGTGCTGGAGCGCGCGCTGCAGCGCGAGGCGATCGCGGTGCGCGCCTTCGGCCGTGCCGACGAGTGTCTCGCAGCCCTCGGCGCGGGGCCGCCCCGCGTGCTGGTGTCCGACATCCGCATGCCCGGCGGCAGCGGCATCGACCTGCTGGCAAGCTTCCGGGAAAGGGCCCCGGCGACGCCCGTGATCATCATGACCGCCTATGCCGATCTCGAGAGCGCGGTGGCCGCGTTCCAGAATGGCGCCTTCGAGTACCTGCCCAAGCCCTTCGACCTCCCGGCCGCGGTCGATCTAGTGCGCCGCGCGCTCGAAGAGAGCCGGCGCGAGCCGGCCGCGGACGGTGCGCCCTTGGGTGACGTGGAAATGCTCGGGCGCGCCAGCGCGATGCAGGAGGTGTTCCGCGCGATCGGGCGGCTCTCGGCTTCGAGCGCGACGGTGCTGATCACCGGCGCGTCGGGCACCGGCAAGGAACTGGTGGCGCGCGCGCTGCATCGGCACAGCCCGCGCGCCGAAGGACCCTTCGTCGCGCTCAACACCTCGGCGATTCCGCGCGACCTGCTCGAGTCCGAGCTCTTCGGACACGAGCGCGGCGCTTTCACCGGGGCGCTGCAGATGCGGCGCGGGCGCTTCGAGCAGGCGGCCGGCGGCACGCTGTTTCTCGACGAGATCGGTGACATGCCGGCAGCGCTGCAGACCCGCCTGTTGCGGGTGCTGTCCAACAACCCCTTCTATCGGGTGGGCGGACACGAGCCACTGACTGCCGACGTGCGGGTGATCGCCGCCACCCATCAGGATCTCGAGGAGCGGGTGCGCGCGGGCGAGTTCCGCGAAGACCTGCTGCACCGGCTCGATGTGATCCGGTTGCGCTTGCCGCGCCTGTGCGAGCGCCGGGAAGACATCACGATGCTGGCGCGCCACTTCATGCGGCGCAGCGCGCGGGACAACGGGATCGCGCCCAAGGTGCTGGCGGACGACGCGCTGGCGGCGCTCACGGGTTTCGACTGGCCCGGCAACGTCCGCCAGCTCGAGAACGTCTGCAATTGGCTCACGGTGATGGCGCCGGCGCAGGTCGTCACCGCGAAGGATTTGCCGCCGGAGATCCGCCGGGCGGCTCGCAGCGCGGCATCCGGTGACGAGGGCGCCGCGGTTCCGGCCGCTCCGGCGGCGCCGCCGCCCTCGGCGGACTGGTCCACGATGCTGGGCGACGCCGTGGCCCGGCGCCTCGCGACACCGGACGGGGAAACCGAAGCGGGCGAACTGATGGCTGCGCTGACGCGCGATTTCGAGGCCGCCGTGCTGCGTGCCGCGCTCGCGCATACGGCGGGGCGGCGCATCGAGGCGGCGCGGCTGCTCGGCATCGGCCGCAACACGATCAGTCGCAAGATCGCCGATCTCGGGCTCGACGAGTCGGAGTGAATCGGGGCGAAGTGGGGAATCGCGCCGTGAACCGGCGGGGGCGCTGCCGGGTCGCCGCAGCGCCGCGCCGGCCGGTCAGTCGATTTCGACGATGACGGGCGCGTGATCCGAGGGCTTCTCCAGCTTGCGCGGGGCCCGATCGATCGCGCAGGCGCGCACGCGCGGCGCGAGTGACGCATCGACCAGCACGTGGTCGATCCGCAATCCGGCGTTGCGCCGAAAGCCGAGCTGACGGTAGTCCCACCAGCTGTAGCTCCGTTCCGCCTGCTCGAACATCCGGAATGCGTCCACGCGGCCGTCGGCCAGCAGAGAGCGGAAACGTTCCCGCTCGGGCTCGGAGCACAGGATTGCCCCTCTCCAGGCCTCGGGGTCATGGACGTCGCGGTCCTCGGGCGCGATGTTGAAGTCGCCCAGCAGGACCGTCGCGGCCGCGGCACCCGCGGCGGGGCGCTGCGCGAGCCACGCGCGCAGCGCGTCGATCCACGCCAGCTTGTATTCGTACTTGTCCGACCCGACCTCCTGCCCGTTGGGGAAGTAGGCGCAGACCAGGCGCAGTCCGCCCACCTCGGCGCTGATCAGGCGCTGCTGCGGGTCTTCGTAGAGCGGGTTCCCGCGCAGGACGGCAGTGGGCGCTCCGACGGTGGCCCGGCGCGAGAGGATGGCGACACCGTTGTAGGTCGGCTGCCCCGCAAACACGGCGTCGTAGCCCGCTTCGGCCAGCGCCGCCGCCGGGAACTTGTCGTTGGTGAGCTTGGTTTCCTGCAGCGCGAGCGCGTCGATCTCGTTGGCCGCGAGCCAGTCGAGCACGTGGCCCAGGCGCACGCGCAGGGAATTGACGTTCCAGGTGGCGATCTTCATGCCGCTGCGGCCTGGCTCGTCCTTGCGTGGCGCGCGTGCAGGTCCGTTGCTAGAAGCGCACCGACGTTGCGGGAGCCTCGGTGCGCGGCATCGCCGGCAGCAGGAAGGGCGCGCCCGCAGAGTTGGCGAAGGCTGTCGGGGGAGTTGTGTCCGGGGTCACCTTGGGTGTTTCGACGGGTGCCGTCGAGGCGGTCTCCGGAGTGCCCGCGCCCGCGCCGGGGCGCGGTGCCGCACGCTCGGCGAGCACGTTCGCCGCCGGGCGTTGGTAACCGCTGGGGAGCATGGAGGTCTTCGGGTAGCCGCCCGCGTCGAGCATGCGATCCCACGCCCCCGACTCGAAGCCGTCCAGGCCCTCGCGCCCGACCACCAGCCCGGGGAGGATCGTTCCCGACAGGCCCAGCTTGCGCAGCGCGTCCGCGTCGGCCTGACGGGTGATCGTGCGCTCGGAGAACGGGATGCCGCGTTTGTTCAGATGGGCGCGGCCCAGTTCGCAGGGGGCGCAGGACGGAGTCGTGTAAAGGGTTACCGGATAGCGCTCGACCGCGCCACGCAAAGCGTAGGGCAGCGCGACCGTATCGGCGCTGGCGCTCGCGACCGGGCCGCGCGGCGTGGCGAGGACCCGTGCGCCGGCCGGGGGCAATCGGTCCCCATAGTTGATCGCCCCGTCCTGGTCGGCCCACTTGTACTGCGCGTGTGCGGTTCCCGCGACGAAGAGCGCAAGCAGCGCGACGCGGGAGAGGTGGCGGAGTTGATCAGACATCGGCGTGGTTCCTGCCCGGATTTTCGACCATTCCATTATGTCGCAGCAGTGCCGCGAGATCGGGGCTTCTTCCTCTGAACGCGCGAAATGAGTCGATGGCCGGTCGGCTACCCCCGGTTGAGAGGATTTCCATGAGGAATCGCTCACCGGTTTCGGCCAGCCGACGGTCGGCTTCGGGGGCGGCGCCCGCCTCCTCGAAGGCGGCGTATGCATCAGCCGAGAGGACCTCCGCCCATTTGTAGCCGTAGTAGCCCGCGGCGTAGCCGCCGCCGAAGATGTGCGAGAAGCTGTTCTGGAACCGGTTGAAGCGGGGCGGGACGAACACGGCAACTTCGGCGCGCACCGCGTCGAGCAGGTCCTGGACGCTGCGCCCGCCGGCCGGGTCGAATTCGCCGTGCAGCAGCATGTCGAAGAGCGCGAACTCCACCTGTCGCAGCGTCTGCAACCCGCTCTGGAAGTTCTTCGCGGCGAGCATCCGGTCGAAAAGCGCGCGGGGGAGAGCTTCCCCGGTGTCGACATGCGCACTCATCGCGCGCACGATTTCCCACTCCCAGCAGAAGTTCTCGAGAAACTGGCTGGGCAGTTCGACCGCATCCCATTCCACCCCGGTGATTCCCGAGATGGCGAGTTCATCCACTCGGGTGAGCAGGTGGTGCAGACCGTGGCCGAACTCGTGAAACAGGGTCGTGACGTCGTCGTGGGTGAGCAGCGCGGACTGCCCCGCGGGCGGCGGCTGGAAATTACAGGTCAGGTACGCGACCGGACTCTGCACCCCCGGACCGCGCCGGCGGCGTGCCCGCGCATCATCCATCCACGCCCCGGGGCGCTTGTCGCCGCGCGCGTACAGGTCCAGATAGAACTGTCCGACCAGCGCGCCGTCGCGTTCGATGCGGTGGAAACGCACATCCGGGTGCCAGACGGGGGCCTGGTCCGGCGCGATGCGCACGCCGAAGAGCTTTTCGACCAGTCCGAAAAGACCTTCGAGCACGCGCGGCAGCTGGAAGTACCGGCGGACTTCCTGCCCGGAAAAAGCGTAGCGCGATTCCCGCAGCTTCTCGGACGCATAGGACAGGTCCCACGCCTGCAGCGGATCCAGCCCGAGTTCGTCGCGCGCAAAGCGCTCGAGTTCGGCGCGGTCACGCTCGGCAAAGGGCCGCGCGCGTTGTGCCAGATCCCGCAGGAACGCGGTCACCTGCTGCGCGGACTCGGCCATCTTGGGAACGAGCGAGACCGCCGCATAGTTCGGGTAACCGAGCAGTGCCGCGTGCTCGGCGCGCAGCGCGAGCAGTTCGTCGATGACCGGTGCGTTGTCCAGCTCGATGCGCGCCGCTTCCTCCGCCGGCGCAGCGGCGTCGAGCGAGGCACGCGTCGCGTTCGCCCGATAGATGCGTTCGCGCAGTTCACGCCGATCGGCATACTGCATCACCGCGACCACCGTCGGCTGCTGCAGGGTCAACAGATATCCCTTCGTGCCGCGCCGCTTTGCCTCGGCCTGCGCGGCCTCGAGCGCGTCGGCGGGAAATCCCGCGAGTTCAGCGGCGTCCTCGATCTCGAGCGTGAAAGCGTTGGTCGCATCGAGCACGTGCTCGGAGAAACGCTGCGCGAGTTCTGCCTCGCGCTCCTGAATCCGGGCGAAGCGTTCGCGCGCCGGGGAGACGAGGCTGGCGCCGCCCAGCCGGAAGTCGCGCAGCGCGTGTTCGATGACGCGCCGGCGCTCGGCGCTGAGCGTGGCGAAAACCGGTGCCTCCGCGAGCGCCTGGTAGCGTGTGAACAGCCCCTCGTGCTGCGCGACCTCGGTCCAGAACTGCACGATCCGCGGCAGCTGCGCGTTGTAGGTGGCGCGCAGTTGCGCAGAGTCGGCGACCCCATTCAGGTGCGAAGCGATGCCCCAGGCGCGACCGAGCTGTTCGGTCGCGTCCTCGAGCGGTGCCACCAGCGCCTCCCAGGTGAGCGGGGCGTCGGGCGCGGCGCAGGCCGCAAG
Source organism: Burkholderiaceae bacterium (assembly GCA_024637155.1). Lineage (GTDB taxonomy): Bacteria > Pseudomonadota > Gammaproteobacteria > Burkholderiales > Burkholderiaceae_E > JAGXFR01. Next base: position 55,154 of record JAGXFR010000025.1, read on the forward strand.
CGCCGCCCGCGAGCGAGCGAGCAGTTCGTCGAGCGCGGGGGCGACGTGATCGGGCGAGAACGCGTCGAAGCGCGGCAGATCCGAGAAATCGAGCAGCGGATTCGTCATCGGGTCATATCGCCTTCGCGACAGGGGGGTTCCCGGCGGCATGGTCGCGTTCGGCTGCCTCGAGCGTATTGACCAGCAGCATCGCGCGCGTCATCGGGCCGACGCCGCCCGGCACCGGCGTGATTGCGCCGGCCACCTTCGAGACGCCGTCGAAATCGACATCGCCGCAAAGCTTGCCGACGTTCGGCCCGTCGGGGATCCGGTTCATGCCCACGTCGATCACCACGGCGCCCGGCTTGACCATCTCGGCGGTGATCATTCTCGCCTTGCCCACCGCGGCCACCAGCACGTCGGCGCGCCGGCAATGCGCGGCCAGGTCGCGTGTCCTGCTGTGGCAGATGGTGACGGTGGCGTTGCGTTGCAGGAGCAGCATCGCCTGCGGCTTGCCGACGATGTTGCTGCGTCCCACCACCACGACCTCGGCGCCGGAGAGCTCGACGCCCGCGTCCTCGAGAATCTTCATCACGCCGTAGGGCGTGCAGGGCAGGAAGCGCGGCTCACCGGTCATCAGCGCGCCGGCGTTGACGACGTGGAACCCGTCCACATCCTTGTCGGGCGAGATGCTTTCGATTACGCGGCGTTCGTTGATCTGCGGCGGCAGGGGGAGTTGCACGAGAATTCCGTGCACGCTCGGGTCGGCGTTCAATGCTTCGACGCGCGCCAGCAAGGCCGCCTCCGTGGTATCGGCAGGCATTCTCTCGAGGATCGATCGGATGCCCGACTCTTCGCAGTCTTTCACCTTGTGGCGCACGTAGACCGACGACGCCGGGTCTTCGCCGACCAGGATCACGGCAAGTCCGGGTTGCGTGCCGGCCTTGGTCAGCGCGGCAGCGCGGACCGCGCATTGGGCGCGGATGGTACGGGCCAGTGCGGCACCATCGAGAATCTTGGCAGTCATTGCGATACCTTGAGAGAAGTGGGCGGGTTGGAGCCCGGCACTGCGTCGCATTCTGGGGGCGCGCGAGGGAGGTTTCTTGACTGCCCACACGGCCTGGCGGGTGCGCTTTACAGTGTCGGATCCCGTGATTATAATTGCCGGCTTGCTTGGGGGTATAGCTCAGCTGGGAGAGCGCTTGCATGGCATGCAAGAGGTCAGCGGTTCGATCCCGCTTACCTCCACCAGGTTTCCGGCGATCGTGCCGTATGATTGCCCGCTTTTTTGTGGTCCCGTTCGTCTAGAGGCCTAGGACACGACCCTTTCACGGTCGGTACAGGGGTTCGAATCCCCTACGGGACGCCACGCACCTGCAGCCGGCCAGATGGCCGGCTTTTTTTTCCATGGAACCGTCCGCACCCTCCGATCCTCGGCTCTCCAAACGGATGAGCGAACTGGGCATCTGCTCGCGCCGTGAGGCCGACGAGTGGATCGTCAACGGCTGGGTGCGCGTCGACGGCGAAGTGGTGTCGACCCTGGGCGCGCGCATCTCGCCCGACGCCCGGATCGAGATCGATCCCGAAGCCCGGCGCCACCAGGCGGGTCGGGTGACGGTACTCGTGAACAAGCCGATCGGCTACGTGTCGGGGCAGGCCGAGGACGGTTACGAACCGGCCATCGTGCTGGTGCGACCGGAAAATCGCTGGGCGGAGGACCACGCGCCGTTGCGCTTTCAGCCCGTTCACCTGCGCGGCCTCGCGCCGGCCGGGCGGCTCGACATCGATTCGACGGGAATGCTGGTCCTCACGCAGGACGGTCGGGTTGCCCGGCACCTGATCGGCGAGGATTCGAGGATCGAGAAGGAGTATCTGGTGCGCGTCACCGGCACGCTCACCGCCGACGGAATGCGTTTGCTCCAGCATGGGCTCGCGCTCGACGGCCGCCAATTGCGTCCGGCGCGCGTTTCCTGGCAGAACGAACACCAGTTGCGCTTTCTGCTGCGCGAAGGGCGCAAGCGCCAGATCCGCAGGATGTGCGAACTCGTCGGCCTGCAGGTGATCGGCCTCAAGCGGGTGCGCATCGGCAGCGTCGCCCTGGGGGCGCTGCCCATCGGACAGTGGCGCTACCTGCGGCCCGACGAGAAATTCTGATTCTTCAGGCCAGGGCGAGTCGCGCCGGGTCGCTGACCCGCAGCCCCATCTGGCTGGCGGCAATCACCGCCTGGGTGCGGTTGCGCACCCCCAGCGCGCGCAGCACCGCGCTCACGTGCACCTTCACCGTGCCCTCGGCGAGTTCGAGTTCACGGCAGATTAGCTTGTTGGGCAGACCACGCAGGATCAGGCGCAGCACGTCGATCTGGCGCTCGGTCAGGCCCAGCTTGCGAGGATCCGGGCAGGCGGGTCGGCGCGGACGGATCGGATCGTGGGCATGCAGCCGCCCGCCGGTCACCAGCTCGTGCGGGACATAGATATGTCCGGAGACGATCATGCGCAAGGCGTTCATGATGACGTCCGCGTGGAGCGTCTTGGGAATGTAGCCCACGGCGCCCAGGTCGAGGCATTGCAGGATGGTTTCGCGCTCGATGTCGCCCGACATCACGACGATCGGCAGGTCGGGGCGGAGTTCGCGCACGCTCGAGAGGCCGTCGAAGCCTGCGGCGTCGGGCAGCCGCAGGTCGAGCAGCACGCAGTCGTAGCTGGCGCCCGTCGCCAGTCGGCGGCGCGTTTCCGCGAGGGTGGCCGTCATTTCGGTGTGGCAGCCCGGCGCCAGCATCGACAGGGTCTGCCCGATGGCGTCGCGCATGATCGGATGGTCGTCGACGACCATGAATCGGCGGCCCGTGCGGGATTCGGATGATGACGTTTCGGCGTTCATGTTGTGCTCCCTGCCTGGAGTCGGTACGAGGCTCCACGCTAGGCCTTTGCGGGTGCTCTGTAAACTAGACGAATGGACGAGGCCGGGGCGCCGATTGCATGCATGCGAATGACGAATTGAGCAGTGCCGAGCACCGCTTCTCGGTGGCGCCGATGGTCGATTGGTGCGAAAAAGCCACAGAATAAGGCTCTACGGGTAGGCGTGTGCACCAGGTGTGCAAAACTGCCAGCGCTGCTTACTGTCTCCCCGGCCTAGACCGTCCGTCCGATAGCGCGCTCCCTGTTGCTCCCGCACCATAGGTGCAACGACAACGGGAGGTAGCCATGCACTGGGAGATCAGCGAAGACGCAGCCCGCGAGCTGGTCGCGGAACTGGCGAAGGAACGGGCGCAGGTGGAACAGGGGAAGGAACCGGGCCACGCCCCACGCAGCCCGGCGAACCTAGTGCCGCATCGGATTCAGGATCGCAGCAGCAATAGCCGCGTGCTCGTCGCCGAGCGCAGCGTACAGATCCGAAACGTCCCGCGCCGATAGTCTGCCGACCATCAGCCATTCGAGCGAGACGCCGAGAGCATCAGCCAGGTCCACCAGCACGTCGCCCGACGCAATCGGGCTTGTGGCGGCTTCCAGCCGGGCAATCTCCGCCGGTACAACCCCGGACCTTAGTGCCAGATCGTCAGCGGTCCAGCCGTGCCAGTTGCGCGCAGTCCGCAGCCGTGGCCCGAAGTTGGCGTCCATCTCCACCAGCGCGGGTTCGTCGCCGTCAGGCGTCGGGGTGTCAGAGTATCCGGTCAACATAGCGCCCCCTTAGCCTTCAAGCGCGTGCCAGGGCTTCGGCCCGCCTCGAACGCGACCAGCCGCGGTGCTTGCGCCTCGCGGGCCGTATACGCTTTGCTGCGTGAGCCGCATGGCCGTCGCCAGCGACTTGATCCCGGCCACGACGTTGGTGTAGGAACTCGTCAGCTTGGCGAAGCGTTGCGGCCCGGCGTCGGCCTCGAACCATTCCGGCTCGAACTTCGCCAGTTGCTCGGCCAACTTGTCGGCCGTGCTCAACAACCGGATGTAGTTCAGCAGGATCGGCGCGTGCTCGTCGCCGAACCAGTCGGCCGGGCGCGAGTTCACTATTGCCAGCCAACGGGTGCGCTCAACCTGCGTCAGTCCGCTCGGCGGGCCAAGGCGCGGGACTAGTTCAACGGCCCCGGCAACCGCTAATGCCGCCACCGATTTTCTGCCGCGTTGCTTCATTTTTTCCCCGTTCCTTGCCGTTTAGCTTTGCTGATGATGGGAGCGCGGCATCCGTGCGTGGGTTCTGGACTTGGGGCGTGCCCCCCGGTGCGCGCGGCGTGCTCAGCCGGCGCTGCGGAACTCATCGTAACCATCGTCCTGCGCCTTGGGTTTGGTGGCCGACACCCGCGACCGATCGGCAGGGGTCAGGCCCAATCTGCCAAGCACGGCCTCGAGCCGGACCATCAGCCGCACGTCCGTGTACTCGGTCATCGCACGCAGCGCAGCCAGCACCCGCGCACCATGCTCAATCACCAGCTTGTCAGCCGCGCAGAGCGTCCCCTTGTGGCATAACCCGACAATCTCGGCCCAAGCCTTCCGCTCGGCCTCGAGCAGGTGGTCCGGCGCCTCGCCAATCTCTCCAACTGGCGCGGGCTCGTCCTTTCGCGCTACCGCGCGTTTCGGGTTGATCTTGAACGCGCCAGTCAGCGCAAGCATGTTCGTCGGTTTGCGTGGCCTTGCCATATTGTGAATCCTGTAAGTGCCGGCCACGCGCCCCGGCGGGCGCTGCCGACTCTGTGAGGTTGCTTGCTCATTCCCGGCGACTCCCACAGTAAAGCCGGGCCGGGCGGCACAAGGTCGCCCGGTGGGAGAGAGTTACGCGAACGAACCGACGATCACGCCGCCAGGCCGATGAACCGCGAGCACGGCCCGCAGTTCGGCAAGCAGGGTGAGAACGTTCTTCGTGAAGTCGGTGCCGTCCGCCTCCGACACCAGCAGCCGGGCATCCTCGCGCATATGCAGCGCAACCGATCCAGTGAGGTCAGCGACCACGAAATCACCGGCGGTCATCGCCGTGGAAGTGAACACCGGCACGCCCCACAGGACCGATGGGTTGACCCCACGCGGCTGGCCTGCGATGTAGGCGGCGGTCGTGTCTTCCTTGGCCAGTTCAACCGTCGTCCAGTCGGCCGGGTTGAGTACGATCGCATCGGCCTGGTGATCGGCGGCGGTCAATTGCCCGAGCGCCCGGCGCAGCGCGTCGATGTAGGTATCGCCAACGACGGCATCGGCGTAAGCGGTGTAGTTGCCCGATTTCAGCAGCCCGCCCATGTCTCCTGATGTGCCGTCGCCGACCAGGATTTGCCGCTCCAGTTCGAGCTGCAATCCGTGCAGCAGTTCGCCTTCCAGGAAAGCGCTTAGGGCCGCGTTGTCGCTGAGCACTTGGCGGGATGCTTTCGTCCAGTGCGCAATAGTCGGAATTGGCAACTGGACAAGCTCGAAGGTGAAGCTCGATTCTTTCTTGATCGCGCCCTCGGTTTGCGGGGTAGCGTCGTATTGGCTGCCAGCAAGCTGAGCCGCGTTCGTCGCGCGCAGGAATTCTGCCGAACTGCCGGACGCAACCGGAACGACTGGCATCAGTTCGCGCACCCACTTACGGCGATGCGGTGCGGCGACCACACCAGCCAGGCGCGAAGGCTCTGACATGGTGGTCCCGGCGTTAACAATCGTCGACTTCCGCTGCAACCCGAGCAGGTCGGCACTCTTGAGCGAGATTCCGCCCGTTTGGGCCGAGCCGTCCGCAACCGCGGCCAGTCCGGCGCGGATTTTCCCGGCCAGGGCGTCAGTCGGGTCGGCGGGCCTGGCGTCGAAGTGCTGTGTGCCGCGTTGCTTGAGGCCCATGATCTCATCGGCCAGTTCGCGTTGCTTCACGCCAATTTCCTCGAATCGGTTCTCGGCGGCGGTTTTGATCTCGCTCACAGCTGCTACAAAGTCTTTCGTTTCCATTTTGGTATTCCTAAAAGGTTTGGCGAAGCACGGCCAGCGCGGCCGCAATCGCCATTTGTTCGTTGTCGGACTCCTCGATGCCACCAAAGCCACGCGCCGCGATGGCGATTGCGTGTCGGCGTGAAAAGCCCATGGATTGCAATGCGTGCTCGAAGGCGCGCAGGTTCGTCGGTTGTTCCGACTTCACGCTCAGCACGCGCGCGCCAGGGTCGGCAGGCAAAGACACGACAGAGACTTCTACGAGGTCGAGCGCCTTGAGCATTCGCACATCGCCTTTCTGCTCCGCGCCGCCCGGCAGCACGCGAAAGCCAATCGACAATCCGTCGAGGTCGCGCTGGCGCAAGTGCTCGAAAGCCTCTTGCCCGGCGCTCGTCTTCAGATTCAATTGGCCCTCGACGCAAAGTCCGCGCGAGTCTTCGGCGAGATGGTCCCAACGCCCGATAGGCTTGTCGGCCTTGTGCGCCCAGAGCATCAGCGGTTTGCCTCTGGCAATCGTCTGAGTGAACGCGCCAGGCGCGATGGAATCGCCGTAGGAATCGACGCCGTTGAAGACGGACGCATAGCCCGTCACCAGACCTTGCGGCGACGAACGTAGTTCGAGATTGGGTACTGAGTGATGTAGCGCGCTCATAAAAAAATGCCTCGGCCAGAAGTAAACACGCCAGATGAAAATCTGGTGTCCACCCTCGGCTGGCATCTCGCGCAGCTTGTGAAGGTCGAGGCGCGGCATCTCGCGCGCGACTCGATGCGCGAATTATACACGACGGTTTCCGGGGGTGCAAATGACATGAGAATTCGGCCTAGTGCTGCGCCGACGGCACGCGGTCAAGCGTCGCGAAGCGCCGAATCAGGCCATGTGCATCGACACCGACAATTGCCGCCGACGGCTCGCCGTCTGCCCCCAGGACAATCAGCGCTCCAAACGAAAGCCCGGCCTCCCGCAGGCTCGCAACCTCGGCTCGATGCTCGTCGTCCATCGAAGCGAACCAGCCCGATAGAAGCCGTGCTACGGGTACCGCTGCAAGTTGAACCTCGGCGGCCGGGTCGTTCTGCGTTTTCGTTGCGTTCATGTCGTTTCCTCGCACCTTGAATTGTTGAAGTAGAAATGAACCTATAGAGCGCGCCTTCCTTGCCTTAACCTCCCGACTTGGAAATAGCCCTCCCCATGTGCGCCGGTGGCAGCGCTCGTGTTCGCAATGGCGCGGGAGGAGCCCATCAGTGCCTCGGCAGGACGTGGCCGCGTGCGAGTGCCAGGCACCACTGCCGCGAAGGTTCATCTTCGGCACACACTCGAAGCGCGGCTGCTATCAACACCGGGTCGGTCTCCCCGATACGATCAAGCCATGCGCGAATGTCTCGCTCGTCGTCGGCGCTCAGAAACGGTGCGTTTGCCGCAACATCATTTTGTGGCGTAACAGGCGTAACAGGCGTGCAAACCAATACGGGCGCGGGTTTCGGCGTTACGCCTGCCCACGTATCGGACGTAACAGGCGTAACGTCCTGGGGTTCGAGTCGTGACAAGAGCGCCTCAAGTCCCATGTTGACCCCGCAAATTCTCTGGCCGAATTAGATACAGGCGTTGCAGGCGGCCCCCGATTCGTTCCGGCTTTGAGCGTTCGCTCCCTGGGGGTAGCGCGCCGGCTTCCTGCAAGGCGTCGAGCGCTCGCTTGAAGTCGAATCCTTTGACGGCTTCGTGCATCCCGGCCGCGTTGAAAAGGTAGACGCGCCCGTCGTCGTCGCGCCACCAGCCGGCGCGGTTTATCCGCATCGGCTCGCTCAGTCCTGCGTCTTTGGCGTCCGAGAAACGGGAGTCACCGTGCAGATCAATGAAGTCGGCTACTTTTTCCAGCACCTGCCGTCGCTCGTCATTCCCGCGTCCGCGCTGTCCCTGCCACAGATTGAATCCTTCCGCAGCAGCATCGAGCGCCGCGCCTTCCGGCCACCCGGTCAACCCGTATTCGGTCGCCAGTTCCCCGGCCAGTGCCAGCAGGGCAAACCGTGCCGCGGCTCGCTTGTGCTGGCCTTCGCCGTCAGGAGCAGCAAACGCCGGCAATGCCTTGATGCGTTCAAGCGTGTCAGAGTAGTTCCGCTTATCGCGCGTCAGTCGTTCGAGATAGGCGCGTCCCGCATGGCCGTGGTGCGTCACCGCTGCCCGTTTGAGCGCGTCCGAGAATGCTGTCCCGTTCGGCATTCCGTGTAGGTCATCCCAAGCGCCGAAGGTGCGCGCCGATGGAATGTCCAGCAGCCGCACGGACTGGCCGGCCTTTGCCCGCTGCCCGCCTTCCGCCATTGCCGTGGCAAGGGATCGTTCCCCGCTGGACAGGACGAAGCAACGCCACCGCGTAACCGCTCGCGCCGCACCGCTCCGGCTTGCCCGTTGCTTGCCGCGCCCGTTTCCCAGGGCGTAGACGATCGCGCCCACTTCCCTGGGATCGCATTCGCTGATTTCGTCGAGCGCCAGCAGGCAGTCGTTGAACAGCGCCGCTGCGCCTTCGATGCCGTTCGCCGTCGCGCGCCAGCTTCGGCGGAATCCTGGCCCGCCCCAGGTCGCGCACGCCACTTCAATGGCCGTCGTTTTGCCGGTAGACGAATCGCCCATGAGGTGCAATCCACCGCTTTCGGCGTTCACTCTCGCAAGTAGCGGCCCGGCAAAGGATGCAGAAACCGCCAGCAGCAACAGCGGGTTGCCGACGGCCCGCGCCGCGATTTCTTGCTTCCATCCGGCCAGCGTTCCGGCGGTTGTGTGTTCGTCGTGTCCCCGCTCGCCGCTTTGGAAGATGACGCTCGCCGCGCCGTCACCGATTACGGTATCCGGTAGCACGAAGGAATCCCCGCACCAGCCGACTTGAACCGCACAAGCAACGCGCCGCTTGGGCGTCAGGGATTGCAGGTACTGGCCGAACAAGCGCTGGCCGTTCGGATCGATAAGCGTGCCCATTGCCAGCAGCTCGCCACGAAGCTCGGTTCCGTCGCCGCGCAACAATTCCATCGGCATGGCCCATTCGCACCAGCGCCCGTTCGTGTTACGGAAACGCAGCATCCGGCCGAAGTTCCGTTGCTGGCTGTCGTGCGTTACCGCGTCGATATGCAGCGGAGAGCAAACCCATTGTTCAGTGAGCGTCGGCGGGTTGTCTGCGTTTCGTCCGTGCTTGATGCCGAAGTACCAAACGCCAGCGCGCAACTTGCGGTCGCCGTCCTGCGTCGGGTTGTCGAATACCTGGAAGCTTGGCCGCCTACCCATATCGGGGATTGCAACGGTCGGCGTTACGCCTGTTACGCCTGCCGTAGCGTCTGCCGTAACAGCGTAGCCCGCGTCGTTGCTTGCTTGCACGGCAGTTACGCCTGTTACGTCACTTTCTGATGGTCCGGCGTTGTCGCCGCTCATTGCCGCCTTTGCAGCGCTTGAAATGGCCCGCCGCACGGATTCCGCGCCGTGCAATTGCGCCTGGTCGTTGAAGTCCGTGGCCTGGTCCGGTCGGCCAGCATCAAAGTTCGGGATTGCCAGCGCCGCGCCGACGGCCCGCGCCGCTTCCTTGGCCTTGGTCAAGCCTGGATTGCCGGCGGTTTTGTGGTCGTCGTCGGCACAGACAACCAGCGGCAGCGCCGGGAAGCGTTCATGCAGGGCAGCCGCAACCGGCCCCAGGTTCCCGGCGTTGAATGCCACGGCAACCGGGTATCCGGTCGCTTCGTGAATGCTCGCTGCCGTTGCGAAACCTTCCGCGATGCACAACGCCGCCGCGCCTTCGAGTTCGCCGATCAAGTAGTGACAGCCCTTGACGCGCCCGCCGGAAAGAAACCTCTTTTCACCGTCCGCGCCGATGAATTGCAGCGAGTGCAGTTCGCCGTCGGATGTTGTCATCGGGACAACACACACCGCACCGTACAAGCGCGCGCCGTGCGCCTCGATACCCTTTAGGGCCAGGTAGTCGTGGCTCTGGCAGGTTGTCGTTCTGGCAAGCACCCGTTTCGCATGTTCCTGCGCGTCGGCGTGACGCTTCGCTGTGTCGGCTTCCTGCTGACGCTTTGCCGCTTCAATCCTTGAACGTTGCGCCGCCACTTCCGCCGCGCTCAGCGGTCGCCCAATATCGGCGTGCCAGGCACTCGAAACGCCGCTGCGCCAGTCTCCGAAAGCACCGGCGGGAAGATCGCCGTCGTGTAGCACGTACCATCCGGCGTCGTCGCTCCGCTTTCCGTTTGAGGCGAACCGCCGCAACCTTCCATCGCCTTCAATCGTTTCCGGCGGCGTCAGGCCGGCGGATCGCATCGCGTCGCGGAATTGCAGAGTGGCATCAGACATGCCGAAGCCCCCCCCGTTGTTTATCCTGGTCGGGCGGCGTATCATCGGCGGTATCAGAGGGTTTAGTTTTGCGATCAGCGCTCCGTTCCCGCGGGGCGTTGTCGCGTCTGGGGTCTGGTGGCGACCCCCACAAGGCTTTCAGGTCGCGTAACGACTTCGCCACCTCGGATTGAGTCGGTCGGCGCGACCGCATCGGGGTCTTCGGCTTGATCGCCAGCGTCGCGCTGCGCCAGGCGGGCGGGCGAAGACGCGCTTTCATAGCACCGCCTTCGCGGGCACGTTGCGCCGCTCACGGATAAGATCAGCCAAGAAATCCTTGAGCTGTGGTCGCGGATACAGGACGCGGTTTCCGAGAATCACATAGGCCGGGCCGGTGCCGCGTTTACGCCATGCCGATGCTGTGCCGTGCGTGATTCCGGCAAGCGCGAGGAGATCATCCTCGGTGATTGCGTCGAGGGATTCGGCGATGTTGCGAATCCGCTCCTCGATTGCAATGTCTGGGTCCATTGAGTCGCACTCCTATTGGTTATGCGACTCAAGAATCCCATGCGGGGTTTGGAAAGAAGGGGGGTTCGTTCCGAGGTATTTTCTGGACGTTGTTGTGCTAATGCGTCACTTGCTGCGGTGGCGCCTTTTCCCGGCTTTTTCTCGGGTCAGCGCCTCCTTGATGCCCTTATGAATGGCGCTTACAGTTCGCGTGTCGTCGTCGTCTTTACCGCGCCACTGGCCCGCGATGATCGTGTAGATTGCGTTGTCGGAGAGATTAAGGCGCCTGCTTTGTATCTGCCGATATTCGCGCAGCCAATCGTCGTGGTAGCCGTTCGGATCACGTTCGGCCTTGGCCTTGTTTCGCTTCCCTTCAAAATGCCACCGAATCTTCGCAATTTCCGCTTCCGCGGCTGCGGCGAACAGTGGTGCCTGCACTATGTGGAGCCAAGCCTCGCGGGCCTCCGCAAGTTCCGCGCGGGCCAAGTCTGGCCTCTGAGCGCAGTGTGCCCACCAAGCCCGGCGCAGCATGACGATACATTCCCGCACGTGACGCCGTAACCAGGCCTCCTGCCGTACGCCATCCCGCCGCCGAAGTTGGAGGGCCATTCCGGCGTAGCACCAGATTGTGAACCGCAGCCGTGCGTCGTCCGCACTGGATTCCGAAAGCGCGAGACGCGCCGCTTTTTCCGCCTCCTCCGTGTATCGCATCACTGACACGTGAAACCGCAGGGGCTTGGCGCAATTGCGGTCGATGCCTTGCCTCTGCGCCCAAGCTAGCATCACGGTGGCGCTCATGACGCGGCCCTCCGCGCAATCATTTCGTGCACGTCAGAAGGTTTAATGGCGGTATACCGGCGGAGCATCCCCCAAGTCTTATGGCCGGTCAGCAGCGCCACGCGTGGTATGTCCAACCCCATGCGGAAAAACTCGGCTGTGGCCTTGTGACGAAGGTCGTGGAAGTGGAGGTCACTAATCCCCAGATCGTCACAGGCGCGCGTGAATGATGTCGATACGCTTGCGGCCCTTGCGTCGAAGATTCGGCCCTCTGTGCGGCCTTTGATAGCCTTGGCGACGATCTTCCATGCGTCCGGCAGCAGCGGCACCGTCTGATTGTTGCCGATCTTTGCGCGCGGGTCTTTGCGGTCGCGGATCACTACGGTCTTTTCCTTGCGATCCACGTCTTCAACCAGCAGCGAGCAAATCTCGCTTTGGCGCATCCCGGTGGCGAGCGCGAACTTGCACAGGGTCGGCATATCAATAATCTGTCGCGGGTTGGCCTTCCAGTGCGCGTAGAGGAGGTTTAACTCGGAGGTGGTCGGCTCGCGCTCGCGCTCCTGGCTTCGGGTTTCTAGCCCACGGTGTTTGAGCGATCGACGGGCATCGCGGGCCAGGTCTTCGGGAATGTCGAGGCGGCGCGCGTGTCGGCCCCAGGACAACACCGACGAAAGAAACGAGAGATCAGCGGAGATAGTCACGCCACCAGCACCAGCGGCGGCGCGTTTCTCGATGAAGTCTCGCAACGTCAGCGCGCTGAGCGCCGACAACTTGCCGGAGCCTATCTCGCGCCTCAGCATGGCCAGGGTGGCGCGCTTGGTGCGTTGTGGTTCGCGTGGCAGAGCCTCTATGTAGAGGTCGATCAGATCGGCGAGGGTCGCATCACGCGGGACCGGGGCGAATCCCGAGACCGCAATGTGCCGCGCCTGGCTCTCGATGATCGCGGCCCACTCTCGCGCCTCTCGCTTTGTTGGGAAGGACGCAGCGCGGTAAATCCCTCCGCGCCTAACCTGTGCTCGCCACTTGCCGCTCGGTAGCTGCGAGAATGTAGCCATGTGCACTCTCCCCGGTGTGCAATTTCGGTGCGTCCAGTCGTGCGCTAATTATACCCCTGTCGTGCACCTCGTGTGTACCGCGTGTGCACTTTTATTGCACATAGGGGTGTTTCTAAGGTTTAGCTAAGTGAGAAAGTGCTGCAAAATCAAATAGTTAGTGACTGGCAATTCAGCGTTGCCCCGATGGTCGATTGGACGGACCGGCACTGTCGGCACTTTCATCGGCTGCTTACACGCCACGCCCGGCTCTATACCGAGATGATCACCGCCACGGCGGTGATCCGCGGGGATCCGCAGCGCCTGCTCGCGTTCGACGAGAGTGAACATCCGGTCGCGCTCCAGCTTGCCGGCAGCGACCCGGCTGAACTCGCACAGGCAGCGCGGATCGGACGCGCCTACGGCTACGACGAGATCAACCTCAACTGCGGGTGTCCGAGCGAACGCGTGCAGAAGGGCTCGTTTGGCGCCTGCCTGATGGCCGAGCCGGCGCTCGTCGCCGACTGTGTGGCCGCGCTGCGCGATGCGCTCGACTGCCCCGTCACCGTCAAGCATCGGCTCGGGATCGACCGGCGCGAGGATTACGGCTTCGTGCGCGATTTCGTCGGCACGGTGGCGCGCGCCGGTTGCACGGTGTTCATCGTGCATGCGCGCAACGCGTGGCTCTCCGGGCTCAAGCCCCGCGCGAATCGGGAGGTGCCGCGGCTGCGCTACGAGGACGTGCGGCGGCTCAAGCGCGATTTTCCGGATCTGACGATCGTGCTGAACGGCGGGTTGTGCACCCACGAGCAGATCGGGCGCGAATGCGTCGGGGTCGACGGCGTGATGATTGGGCGCGCGGCCTACGAGGAGCCGTGGCTGCTCCGCGAATGCGATGCGCGCTACTTCCCGGAGCGCGCGGCGCCGCAGGAACGGACCCGGGAAGAGGTCGTTGCGCGGATGCAGGATTACGCGGTGGTGCAGGCGGCGCTGGGCGTGCCGCTGCGCGCGATCGCTCGCCATATGCTGGGCCTCTTCAACGGCCTGCCCGGTGCACGCCTCTGGCGGCGCACGCTGAGCGACGCGCAACGGCTCCAGAACGCCGGCCCCGAACTGTTCGATGTGGCGCTCGCCGCCCGGCAGGCAGTGGCCGGCGGCTGCGCGTCGGAACCTGCCCGGCCGGTCGCGGACTGAAACCGCGGCGGCGCGCCGCGCGCCGTATCATAGGGCGATGAAGAACCGGTTTCCCGCGGCAGCGGAATTGCTGCGTCGCGGTACGTGGTTGTTGCGCGCAATGGGCCAGCAGGCGGTCGCGCTGCAACTGGAGCACACTGCGGCGAGCCTTGCGTTCCTGTCGCTGCTGGCGCTCGTGCCGATTGTCTCTGTGGTTTTCGCGGTGCTCACCGCCCTGCCCGTGTTCGCCGAGTTGCGCGGGGAACTCCAGCGCTTTCTCGCGGCGAATCTCTTCCTGCCCGGTTTCAGTGACACGCTGAGCATGTACCTGCAGCGCTTTGCAGCGCGCGCCAACGAACTGTCGCTGGCGGCGACCCTGGTCTTCTTCGCGTCCGCTTTCGGGATGCTGCTGACGATCGATCAGACGCTCAACCGGATCTGGGGGACGTCACGTCCGCGACCGCTGGGACAGCGCCTGACGCTCTATTGGGCGACGCTCACCGTCGCCCCGATCCTGCTAGGCGCGAGCCTCGCGGTAAACGGAATGTTCGCCAGCGAATGGCTGCGGGGCGGGGAACTGCGTGAGCTGCCTGCCGCGTGGTTCATGGTGCTGCGCTGGACCATCAGCGGCGTCGGGCTGACGCTGCTCTACCGGGTCGTGCCCAATGTGCCCGTGCGCTGGCGCGACGCCATCTGGGGGGCGCTCATTGCGGTGGTGCTGATGGAGTTACTGCGCCGCGGCCTGGGTTTTTACGTGGCTCGATTGCCGACCTACACCTTCGTCTACGGGGCGTTCGCGGCGCTGCCCATCTTCCTGCTCTGGCTGTTCCTGCTGTGGAGCGCGGTACTCGCCGGTGCGTTGCTCGCATCCCGGCTGCCGCTCCGGGAACCCGGTGGCGGTGTGCCGCCGGTGGCCACACCGCGCGTGCGCTTCCTCGACGCGGCCAGCGTGCTCGCGGAGCTTGCCCGGGTGGCACCCGACGCACAGGGTGCGGGGTGCACCGCCGGACTGTGGCGTGTCACCCTCGGTGGCGATCCGGCGCGTGCGCTGCAGGCCGCGGAGTTGCTCGCAGAGCACGGCTATCTGGTGCGCATGCTGGCCTTCCGTGATGGGCACACGGCAGTTGCCGGGTCGGGCAACGAGGGGCCGGGCGAAACCGGGTCGGGCGACGTATGGGACGAGCACTGGGCGCTCGCGCGCCCCGCCCACGAGTTGACGCTACGGGCGGTGTTCGACGCAACCTGGGGTGGCACGAGCGTCACAGCCGGACTGGCCGGACTGGCCGAACTCGACGAGCCCCTCGGGAAGTGGGCCGCGGGGGCGGGACGTACGCTCGGAACGGGGCAGGTCGGCGCGTGAGCGGGTTGGCGCGGACGCGCCGGCTCAACGACCAATCAGACGAAGTCGCGCAGGGCCGCGAGGACGGCGTCCGGGCGCTCGGTCATCATCGCGTGTCCGCTTCCGGGCACTGCGACGACCCGGGGCGGCGGCGACGCGGCGCTGTTCGCGCCCGCGCTCGATCCGGCTGCCGTGAGCCGGGCGACCAGTTCCCGGGCCGCCTTGGGCGGTGTCATCATGTCCCGGGTCGCCGAAACGACGAGCGCCGGACAGCGCACCGCGTCGGCGGCGTCGAAGCCGCCCGCGTAGGCGTTGCAGGCATTGAAGTCGGTGAACAGCACGCCCGGCGCCTGACGCTCCATCAGCCGGCGGTTCTGCCAGTACACCGAGAAGCCGGGTCCCGGCGTCCCCGGTTGGTGCGTGAGCGAGCTGTGCGACCAGGCGTTGATCATCGAGAAAGCGGACGGCTCGTCATCACGCGCCGCCGTGAGCAGTACGTCCGAGACCTTCATCGGGAAGGCGGTGCCGAGCAGTGCGAGGCGCGTGACCCGTTCGGGCGCGCGCGCCGTGGCTTCCAGTGCGATCAGCGCGCCCATCGAGTGGCCCACCAGCGCCGCCTGCGCGACGCCCGCGGCGCCGAGCAAGGCGAGCAGCCAGTCGGCCATCTGCTCGACGGTTTCGAGCGCCGGCCCCGCGCTGCGGCCGTGACCGGGCAGGTCGACGGCGAGCACCGCGCGACCGTGGTGTGCGAGATAGCGTGACTGCAGGATCCAGACGCTGTGGTCGTGCTGGGCACCGTGGACGAAGACGACGACCGGCACCGCGGCATCGAAAGGGCGGCCTCCGGTGTAGGCGTAGGCGCGCCGGGCGTTGACGTCGAACCACATCGCTTCGTTCGCTCCCTTCCTGTGGCGCCGCCGGTCCCGGGCCGCCGGCCGGGCCTAGCCGCGTTGCGCCGTCTTGAAGGCGGCGTTGAGGTCTTCGATCAGGTCGTCCGGATCTTCCAGCCCAACGGACAGCCGCAGCGTGCCCTCGCGAATTCCCGCCGCCTCGAGTTCGGCAGCGCCGACGCGGAAGTGCGTCGTCGAGGCGGGATGGATCACCAGCGAGCGCGCGTCACCAACGTTGGCCAGATGCGAGAAGATCCGCAGCGCCTCGACGAAGCGCCGCCCCGCGGCCCGGTCGCCCTTGAGATCAAAGCTGAATACCGCGCCGCAGCCGCGCGGCAGCAGGCGCTGCGCGAGCGCGTAATCCGGATGGCTGGGCAGCCCGGGATACGCGACGTTCGCCACCATCGGGTGCGCGGCGAGGTGCTCGGCGATGCGTTGCGCGCTCTCGCCGTGGCGCGCCATGCGCAGCGGCAGCGTCTCGATGCCCTGCAGGATCTGGAACGCGTTCATCGGGCTCATGCACGCGCCGAAGTCGCGCAACCCCTCGCGCCGGGCCCGCAGCAGGAAGGGCGCCACCGTCGACTCCTCGGCGAAGACCATTCCGTGGAAGCCATCGTAGGGTTCGGTCAGTTCGGGAAACTTGCCCGAGCCAACCCAGTCGAAACGCCCGGTGTCGACGAGCAACCCGCCCACGACCGTGCCGTGCCCGCACAGGAACTTGGTGGCCGAATGCTGGATCAGGTCGGCACCGAACTCGGCCGGGCGCATCAGCCACGGCGTGGTGAAGGTCGAATCGACCATCAACGGCACGCGGTGGGCGTGCGCGATCTCGGCCACGGCAGGAATGTCCAGCACGTCGAGACCGGGATTGCCCAGCGTTTCGCCAAAGAGCAATCGCGTGTTCGGGCGCAACGCCGCGCGCCACGCATCCAGGTCACGCGGGTCGACGAAGGTGGTCTCGATGCCGAAGCGCCGCAGCGTGAAGTGCAGCAGGTTCTGGGAGCCGCCATAGAGGGCACGCGACGCGACGATGTGCGACCCGGCTCCTGCGATCGTGGCGATGCCCAGGTGCAGCGCCGCCTGACCGCTGGCGGTGGCCACCGCGCCGACGCCGGCTTCGAGCGCCGCAATGCGCTCTTCCAGGACGGCGACCGTCGGATTGCTGATCCGCGAGTAGACGTGGCCGGACTGCTCCATGTTGAAGAGCGCCGCGGCCTGGTCCGAGTCGCGGAAGACAAACGACGTCGAGAGGTAGATGGGCGTGGCGCGCGCCCCGTGCTGCTCGTCCGGGCGTGCCCCGGCGTGCACCGAGAGACTGTCGAATCGCAGCGGGTCGCTCTTGGCCATCGGGCGATCCTAGCACGCGTCCGAGGCGATCGGAGTCCCGATTCGATGCCTCCGCCACCCGGGCGGCGAGGGCGACGGTGGGCCGCTGCTGCCGCCGTCCGTCGGCATGGCCCGGTTCCCGGTCGGCCCGGGCAGGGCCGGCGCTTCCGTTCCGGGTGCGGAGCGGAGAAAATCGCGCGTGGCACGTCGCGGTGCGTCCGTGGGAGAATGAACGGGATGAATGCTCAGGCCGCTTTTCGCGTAGCCGTCGCCGGACTCGATCCGCGCGACGCGCGGCTCATCGAGATCGTCTTTCGGCACAGCCAGTACAACCGGTTCCAGTTCAGGCTGGTCCAGACGGTCGAACCGGATGGGATGGATCTGCTCGTCGCCAATACGACCGCGCCCGACGGGCTGGCGGCCGTGGCGCGGCTGCGCGCGATGCACAGCGAGATTCCCGTCATCGCCGCGGTTCCGCGCGGCGCCACCAGTTCGGCGCGGTATTCGCTCTCGATCGAGCGCCTGACGCTGCAACTGCTGCCGATTCTCAACCGGGTGGTCGAGCACGAACTCGTCGCGCCGGCCGCGCGCACGCCCATGTCGGACCCGGCTGCGCAATGGCCGCAACACCAGCATCTGCAATCGACGCCGCTTCCGCAGCCGACGCAGCCGCAACCGACGCAGCCGCTTCCGCAACCGACGCAACCGACGCAACCGACGCAACCGACGCAACCGACGCAACCGACGCAACCGACGCAGCCGCAGCCGCAGCAGCAGCCGCAGCCGCAGCAGCAGGCGCAGCAGCAGGCGCAACCGCCCCCCGCCCCGCCCCTGGCTGCGCCGCTTCGTGCCATGGACGAGCCCGCCGCCCCGGCGCGAGAAACCCAGCCGGAGCGCGCGCCCGCGCCCGCGCAAACGGGTGGGAAACTGGTCGAATTCCCGCGCAACGCCGAGTGGACGGGTCAGCGGATCCGGGTGCTGGTGGTCGATGACAGCCCCACGGTTCGCCAGCAGCTGTCGATTGCGCTCAATCGGATGGGGCTCGCCTGCGATGCGGTCGACGGCGCCGCGGCGGCCCACGAGAAACTGCGTGAAGCGCACTACGACCTCGCCCTGGTCGACGTCGTGATGCGCGACGTGGACGGTTATCGACTGACCCGCGACATTCGGCGCTCGCATCGCGCGACTCCGGTGATCATCCTGACCAGCAAGTCGTCGCCCTTCGATCTCGCGCGTGGCGCGCTGGCAGGATGCAAGGCCTATCTGGTCAAGCCGGTGCCGCTGCGCAAGCTCGAGGCGGCGGTCACCAAGATCCTGCGCAAGTCACTCGCGATCGACGACCTGGCGGCGCTGATGCGGCCCATTCCCCGATTGACCGAATCGTCCGGCACGCCGCAGCGGGACGCGGGGCCGCAGCGCGGAGAGGGGCAGCGATGAACCGGGCACTGGTTGTCGACGACATCGCTGCCGAGCGCGAGCGCATGGGCAAGATTCTGCGCGCGGCCGGGTGGGCGGTGAGCGAGGCCGCGAGCGGCGCGGAGGCCATCGAGCGCGCGCGTGCCGAAGCCCCCGACATCATCTTTCTGGACATCGTGATGCCGGAGATGGACGGTTTCCAGGCGTGTCGCCAACTCGCCGCGGACCCGGCGACGCGCGGCATCCCCGTGATCGTCGTCTCGAGCAAATGCCAGCGCGCCGACCATGTCTGGGCGCGCGCGTTGGGTTGCCGCGAACTGATCGGCAAACCATACCGCGGCGAACAGCTGATCGACGCCCTGCGCCATGCCGCCTGAAGGGGCTGCCCCGTCGGCCGGTGCGGACGCGGCGGGCGGGCCGACGCAGCCGCGCCTTCGTTTCGGGGTCTCGTTGGGCGGCGTCAACGTGCTGTTGCCCGCAGGCGTGATCACCGAGTTCGTGGCTCAGGCGCCGGTCTTTCCGGTGCCGCGCGCACCCACCCGGCTGCTGGGTTTGATGCAGGTGCGCGGACACCCGGTTCCGGTTTTCGACGCGGCGCCGCTGGCCTCGGACGACTGGCCCGCGCTGGGGCGACGCGACGTGCTCCTCATCGGCACCGGCGCCGAGGCCGGTGCCGTCGCCGTTGACGCGCCGCCGCGCGCGATCTCCCCGCTGCCCGTGGCCGCGCCGGGCGAAGCTCCCGAGTGCTGCTTCGGCGACGCGTTGACGGACGCGCACGTGGACCCTGCCGAGCCGGATCTCACGTGGTGGCTGCTCGCGCCGCAACGGCTCTTCCAAATCCTTTCCGGTCCGGCGGACGCGCGATGATTCGCCTGGCCCAGTCGTTCGGTCGCGCCTGGCGCGCGGGCGGGTTTGCGGCGCGCCTGCGCGCGAACATCGTCGCCGGCGCGGTCCTCGGCGCGATCGGCAGCGCGGTGGCGATCTGGCTGGTGCTCGAATTCGGCGGGGGGGACGCTGCCGCGACGGTCGAAGGGCGGCGCCTGTGGCTGACGCTGACGGCGATCGCCGTTGCAGTCGTGGCCGCGATCGCGAGCGCTTTCTTTGCCGACGGGCTGGTCCGGCGCATCACCGAGCCGGTGGCCCGGTTGCGTCACACCGTGGAGCAGCTCTCGGCCGGCAACTTCGAGGCACGCACGCGGATGAAGGGACGCGACGCGTTCAGCCAGCTCGGCGCGGCCCTCGATGCGCTGCTCGATGAGCGCGTCGCAAGCCTCGCGCGCTCGGCGCAGGAGAACGAGGAACTCAACAATTCGGTGATCGCGATCATGCAGGCCGTCGGAACCATTGCGACAACCAAGGACCTGAGCCTGCGCGTCCCGGTAACCGAAAACGTGACCGGCGCGGTTTCGGACGCGCTGAATCTGCTCACCGAGGAGACCGGGCGCGTGTTGCGCAACGTCGCCGACGTGTCGCGCGAAGTCGCCCACGCGACGGTCGCGGTGCGCGGGCAGTCCGACCTGGCGAGCGAAGCCGCCGAGCGCGAGCGCGCGGAAGTCGGACTCGCGGCCCGCGAACTCGCGCAGGCTGCTGCGGCGCTCACCGCGGTCGCGCGGGTGGCCGCCGATGCGGACGAGGTTGCGGCCCGTACGGTGGCGACCTCCGGCGCCGCGATGGAGGCGGTGGGCAGGACACTCGGCGCGATCGTCGCGTCGCGCGAACTGATTCGTGAAACCGAGAAACGCATCAAGCGTCTCGGCGAGCGTTCGCAGGAAATCGGACAGGTCGTCAACATCATCCAGGCCATTGCGGAACGCACCGGCATTCTGGCGCTCAACGCGTCGATGCAGGCCGCTGCCGCGGGCGAGGCCGGGCGCAGCTTTGCGGTGGTTTCCGACGAGGTGAAGCGGCTGTCGGAATCGGCCCGCGAGGCCACCGGACAAATCGGCCGGATGATCCAGTCGATCCAGACGGAAACCGGCGAGACGGTGCTGGCCATGAACGAGGCCATTGCCCGGGTGGTCGACATCAGCCAGCTGGCCGACGAGGCCGCCGAGGGCATGCGTCTCACGCGTGCCGAGACCGAAGCGCTGGCCGGCAACGTCCGCGACATCGCGCAGACCTCGCTCGAGCAGGCCCAGGTGAGTTCCAAGCTGCAGGATCGCGCCCGGGTGATCCGGGAAGCGAGCGACGAGACGGCGCGCCAGCTGACGGCGCAGACCGCGGAGACGCGGCGCCTGGTCGAGTACGCGCGCGCACTGCTGCGCGAGGTCAGCGTCTTCAAGCTTCCGCGGCGACCGGGATGAGGGCATGAACAGCGACCGGTTCGTCGGCTCGGGTGCCGCACACGCAGCGCGTGCCGAAACGGCGCACCGCATCGGGGGCGCCGTGGTGGCGATGCTCGAAGTGCTGCTCGCGCGGTCCTCCGAGGACCCGGGTTGGCGCGTAGAGCTTGCGGCGGCCGCATTCCAGTGCGCGCGCACCAGTCGTGACGCGGGCTTGCCCGGCTTCGCCGAGGCCTGCGAAAGGTATGCGGAACGCATCCGCGATGGTGACGAAGGCGGGCAGGGCGGACGTTTCTTCGCCGAGAACTGGGTGAGCGAGGCCGTCACGTTCAGCGCCGGTGCGCTGGAGGCCGCCGCGGTCGAGCCCTGGCTGTCCGGCCTGTGGGAGACGGCCGGCGACATCGACCCGGTGGCCCGTGGCGAACTGGTCGCACGCGTGGCGCACGAAGCCGGCGAGCTCAATTTGATCGCGACCGTGAGTCCGGACGCGCTCGAGCTCGATGCGGATGCAGGCGGCGCTGTCGATTCCGAAGGAGGCGCCGATTCCGATACTGCAGCGGTTGCGAGCGCCGATGCGCCCGCCGATGAGGGAGTTGCGCCCGATCTGACCGTCGCGCGTGATGAGCTGGCGATGCTGGCACAGGCATGTCAGGACATGGCGGAGGAGTTCGGCGAAGTGCTCGGCTCCTTGCCGACGGATCGGGACGACCCACGCACCGCCCCCGCCTGGCAGGAGGCGCTGGAACGGTACTGCGAACGCGTCGAAGGTTTCGCTAGTGCCGTGGGCTTCGTGGGCATCGAGCCGGTCGCCGAGTTGCTGCGCGGCTGGGTCGCGGGCAGTCTCTCGGTCCTGGCTGCCGGGACCAGTGCACCGGACCCGGCGCAGCGCGCGGCGTTGCGGGAATGGCCGACCCTCTGGGCGCACTGGCTCGACTCGGGCGAGCCGGCCTGGGCGGAACCGGCGCTCGCCCTTCATGAGGCGCAGTTCTGGCCCGTGCCCGGCACGGCGGACGCGGCACGCCGTGCACTCGCCGGACTGCGCCTGATCGCCTCCCGGCAGGTGTTGCCGCGCACCTTGAGCGCCGAGGACATGGATCTCTCCACCGAGATTCCGGCGGACGCCGAGCAAAGCGTGGTGGCGAACCTGCTCACCGAGCTGCCGGCGCTGACCCAGGAGTTCGGCGAACACGTCGCCGGCATTCTCGCGGGGGACCGCACGGGACTTCCGGCGGCGCAGCGCATCGCCCATACCCTCAAGGGCGCGGCCAACACCGTCGGCATCGCCGGCATCGCCAACCTGACCCATTCCCTCGAGGACGTGCTGCAGATCCTGGCGCGACGCGGAACCCTGCCGGAACCGATGCGCGGCGCCGACCTGGCCGACGCGGCCGACTGCCTTGCCGAGATGGCCGAGGCCGTCGCCGGGCACGGCCCGCCGCCGGAGAACGCCGCCGAGGTTTTCGGGCGCATCCTGGTGTGGGCCGATGCGCTGGCCCGCGAGGAGACGGGGGCCGGCGCCGACGAACTCGCGGAGCCCGCCGGCGACGGATTGGCCGAGCCCACCGCGGCGGCGACGGTCGCGCCGCCACTCGATGCCGAACCGACATCCGCGCCGCCGGACGCCCAGGGCGAGGGCGCGTGGTTGCGGGTACCGGCGCAGCTGATGGACACGCTGCTCAACTACGCCAACGAGGCCACGATCCTGCTCGCCCAGGTGCAGGAAAGCGCCGCGGATCTCGAAGGCGCGCGCCGGTCGATCCAGACGGGGGGCGATCGCCTGGTCGGGCTGTCCGACGAACTGGAACGCCTGGTCGACGCGAGCGCGGCGACGCCCGCGGGCGCGATGCCCGTGCCGAGCGACGCTCCCGGCTTCGATCCGCTCGAGATGCAGACTTACGGGGAATTGCACACCGTGTCGCGTCGCATCAACGAGGCCGCGGCCGACGGCAAGCTGGTCGAGCAGCAGGTCGCGCGCAGCATGCTCGTGCTGCGCGACCTGCTCGGGCAGGTCGAGCGGCTCCAGGCGGACATTCGCGAGACGGCTCTGCGCACCCGCATGGTGGCCGCCGCCACGCTCGTTCCGCGGCTGCGCCGCGTGGTGCGACAGGCAGCGCGCATGGCGGGCAAGGAAGTCGAGCTGCACCTCGAAGGAGGGGAGACCAGCGTCGAGCTGCGCGTACTGCAGGCGCTGGCCGACCCGCTCGCCCACCTGCTGCGCAACGCCGTCGACCATGGCATCGAGCACGCGGCCGAGCGCGAGGCCGCGGGCAAGCCGGCGGCGGGCGTCATCGCGCTGTCCTTTCAGCGCATTGGCCCGCAGATCATCATCACCTGCCGCGACGACGGGCGCGGGCTGGATGCGCAGGGCATCCGCGAGCGGGCTTCGGCCCTCGCGCTGCCCGGCGTACACGAGACCCCCGGCGCCGAGCAGCTTGCGCAGTGGATCCTCAGCCCGGGTTTTTCCACGCGCGCCGAGTCGACCCAGCTCTCGGGGCGCGGGATCGGGCTTGACGTGGTGCAGGGAGCCGTGCGCGAACTGCGGGGGCGGCTCGAGGTTGCCGGCACGCCGGGCGCCGGCGTGTGCTTCACGCTGACGCTCCCGGTGCAACTTGCCGCACTTCCGGTGCTCGTCGCGCGCAGCGCCACGCACGTGCTTGCGCTTTCGGTGCGCGGGGTGCGCGAAATCCTCTCGTCCGACGGCCTGGCGCACGACGCGCACGGCGAGCTGCGCTTCGCCTTCGGATCCGGCACGCTGCGCGCGCTGCGCCTCGAGGAGGCACTGGGGCTGCCCGCCGACGCCTTCGTGCCCGAGCGCGGCGATCGGCCGGCGCGCGAGAGCGTCGTCCTCGTGGGCATCGGGGACGAGGAACCGGTGGCGATCATCGCTCCCGAACTCGCTCAGGCGCGCAACGTCGTCGTGCGACCGCTGCCCGCCTATCTTCCGGCGATCCCCGCCATCGAAGGGGCCGCGGTGCTCGGCGACGGCGCCGTGGCACCGGTGATCGATCTGCCCGAGTTGCTCGCCACGCGTGGGCGCAACGCCCCGGTGGCGCGCGCGCGCGCCATCCGTGCCGCGCCACGCGGTCCGCTGTGCCTGGTTGTCGACGACTCGGTGAGCGTGCGCCGCACGCTCGAACTGTTCCTGCGCGACCTTGGGTTCGAGGTCGAGCACGCCGCCGACGGAATCGAGGCGCTGGGCAGGGTGGACCGCGTGGTTCCGGATCTGCTCATCGTCGACCTGGAGATGCCGCGCATGAACGGGGTCGAACTGACGCGGGCGCTGCGCTCGGACGCGCGCACCGCCGAGGTCCCGATCATCATGATCACGTCGCGTTCGACGCAGAAGCACCGCCAGCTGGCGGTTGCCGCGGGCATCGACGCCTTCCTCGTCAAGCCCTACGGCGAGGACGAACTTGCGTCTCTGATCGCGGGCACCATGCACCGGCGCGTGCGCTGAAACCGGTCTTCCGGGACAGCCCGAGCTTGTCGGGGGCGCGCCCAATCGGATAGCATAACCGGATTCCAGCGGAGCCCTCCATGCAAGTAAAAGAGATACTCAGGACCAAGAGCACGACTCTGTTCACGAGCAAACCTGACGCGTTGCTCTCCGAAGCGGTCGTCACGATGGCCGACGCCGACATGGGCTCGCTCGTCGTCATGGAGGGCGGCAGACTGGTCGGCTTGCTGACCTTTCGCGAGGTCGTGCAGATCGTCGCCAAGCGTCAGCGGGAACAGCGCAAGGGTCCGACCCCTCCGGTCGCGGAAATCCGCGTCGGGGACGTGATGCAACACGAACCCCTGGTCGTCACGCCCGGCATGGAGCTCAATGACCTGCGCCAGGTGATGATCGACTCGCACCAGCGCTACCTGCCGGTCGTGGAAGACGGGACGCTGCTGGGCGTGGTCTCGTTTCTCGACGTGGCGCGCGCTGTGCTCGACGAGCAGGGCTTCGAGAACAAGATGCTCAAGGCGTACATCCGCGACTGGCCGGCCGAGGCCTGAGATTCCGATTCCGCGACGACGCGACTCAGGCGGCAACGCGCCGATGCGGATCCTGATCAGCAATGACGACGGCTATTTCGCGCCGGGGATTCTTGCGCTTGCCGCGGTTGCTGCCGAGTTCGGCGAAGTCACCGTGGTCGCACCGGAGCGGGATCGCAGCGGGGCTTCGAACTCGCTGACGCTCGACCGGCCGCTGGCGGTGCGCACCGCGGAATCGGGCCACCTCTACGTGAACGGCACGCCGACCGATTGCGTTCACATCGCGATCACCGGTCTGATCGCGCACCGCCCGGACCTGGTGCTATCGGGCATCAATGACGGCGCCAACATGGGCGATGACACGCTCTATTCGGGCACGGTCGCCGCCGCGATGGAGGGCTACCTGCTCGGCGTGCCGGCGATCGCATTCTCCCTCGCACAAAAGGGCCATGTTCACCTCGATACGGCGGCGCGCGTGGCGCGCGACCTGCTCGCGCGTTTCGTGCGCAACCCGATTCCCGGCAGGGTGCTGCTCAACGTCAACGTGCCGGGGGTCGCCGCCGAGCAATTGCGCGGCATGCGCGTGACCCGGCTCGGGCAGCGCCATTTTGCCGAATCTGTGGTCAAGGCGACCAGTCCGCGCGGCGACACGATCTACTGGATCGGCCCGGCGGGCGGTGCCAAGGAGGCGGGTCCGGGCACCGACTTTCATGCCGTGGAGAACGGCTGGGCATCGGTGACCCCGCTGCGCGTCGACCTGACCGGCGAACAGCAGATCGATTCGGTTACGCGCTGGCTCGCGGACGCGACGTGAGCGGTCACGGCTCGGGAGATTCGCCGCGCAGCACCCAGCGCCACCCAGCGGTACCCAGTCCCAGCGGCGTGGGGATGGCCTCCGAGCGTGCACGGGCGCGCATGGTGGAAGCGCTGCGCAGCCTCGGCATCCGCAGTCCGGTGGTCCTGGAAATCATGGGGGTCGTGCCGCGGCACCTGTTCATCGAGCAGGCGCTGGCGAGCCGAGCCTACGAGGACGTTTCCCTGCCCATCGGGCACGGGCAGACGATCTCCAAGCCCAGCACGGTCGCGCGGATGATCGAGATCGCGCTCGCTCATCTCGACGCGCCAGGGCGGCGCAGCGCCAACATCCTCGAAATCGGAACCGGTTGCGGATACCAGGCCGCGGTGCTGGCGCAACTGTGCGGGCAGGTCGTCTCGATCGAGCGGGTGCGCGCGCTGCACGAACTGGCTCGCGCCAACCTGCGGGCGCTGCGCATTCCAAACCTGCGGCTCGTTTACGGTGACGGCCGCGCCGGGGTCCCGCAGGCTGCGCCGTATGACGCAATCATCGTGGCGGCTGCGGCGGGAGACGAGGTTCCCGAGGAACTTCTCCCGCAGATGAAGGTCGGTTCCCGTCTGATCGCGCCGGTGGGCGTCGCGCGCCAGGCGTTGCACCTGGTGGAGCGCACCGGCAAGTTTGAATGGGGGCTGACCGTGCTCGATGCGGTACGATTCGTACCGTTGCAGGCAGGGAAGGGCTGAGCTTTGAGCAAGATCGCGCAGGATCGGTTTCGGGGTGTTTTTTCCGCGCGCGCGCGCGCCGCTGCGGTGAAGGGGTGCGTGCTCGCCGGCGTCGTGTCGGCGCTGGTGGGCTGCGCGTCGCCGCGGCCGGGAGCGCCGGTCGTGCATCGCGCCACGCCTGCGGCGCCTGTCACCGGGCCGGCCGCGACCGTTTTGCCGGGCGTGGCGCCCGGATTGACGCCGGGGGTCGTGCCCGGTGCACCCATTGTCTCTCCGTCGACCGCTTCGGCGCGCACCGGCCAGCCGCCGGGGATCGCGCCGGCGGTCCCTGCCGCGCCACCGCCGCAGGTCGACGCCGCGCCCGTGCGTTCCGGAAGCGTCGACGCTCGCCCGTTGCCGACACTGACGGCGCCCGCCGCGCTCAAGTCCGAGCCGAGCGCCGTCAAGCAGCACTACTCGGACGCGTTGCTGGCCAGGTTGCAGGCCGCCGGCACGCCGGTGGTGCCGGCCACCGCGACTGCGCCCGAGGCGCCGCCGGTGGCTGCAGCGAAGGGAGATGCGCGGGAACCCAAATCAGGTCCGGACGCCGGCGCCTTCCGCTGGCCGAGCGCAGGGAAGGTTCTCGAGAGATTTTCCGAGCCACGCAGCATGGGCATCGCCATCGCCGGGAAGCCGGGCGACCCGGTGCACGCGGCGGCCGATGGCAAGGTGATCTTCAGCGGCGCCGGCCCGCGCAGTTACGGCAACCTGCTGATCATCAAGCATGACAACGATCTGCTGTCGGTCTACGCGCACAATCGCGCGCTGCTCGTGAAGGAAGGGCAGACGGTCAAGCGCGGTCAGCGCGTCGCCGAACTCGGCGATACCGGCACCGACAAGCCCAAGCTGCACTTCGAGATTCGCCGGCAGGGACGTCCGATCGATCCGCTGCCCCTGCTGCCGCCGCGCGAGCCCTAGGGCGTTGCCGGCAGCGGGGTGCACAACGCCCGTCGCCGGCGCGCGGGCCGCAACGGCATTCCTTCACCACGAGAACGACGCGATGATGCCCGTCCTGTGCTTCGACCTGGAAACCGTCCCGGACATCGACGTCCTGCGCGCCACCCTGGGGCTGGGCGCGGAAGTTCCCGAAGCCGAGGTGGCCGAGCAGGCGTTTGCGCTGCGCCGCGAGAAGACCGGCAGCGATTTTCTCCCGCTGCATCAGCATCGCATCGTCGCGATCGGTTGCCTGCTGCGCGACGAGAAGGGGCTGCGGGTGCGCTGCCTCGGTGAGCCCGGCGACCCGGAGGCCAAGCTGGTGCGGCAGTTCTTCGGGCTCATCGAGCGGGACACTCCGCAGATTGTCTCGTGGAACGGCAGCGGCTTCGACCTGCCGGTCCTGCACTACCGGGCGCTGCGGCACGGGATCGCCGCCCCGCGCTACTGGGAGATGGGCGAAGAGGACCGCGAATTCAAGTGGAACAATTACATCAGCCGCTA
Organism: Burkholderiaceae bacterium; assembly: GCA_024637155.1. Classification (GTDB taxonomy): domain Bacteria; phylum Pseudomonadota; class Gammaproteobacteria; order Burkholderiales; family Burkholderiaceae_E; genus JAGXFR01. Next base: position 83,014 of record JAGXFR010000025.1, read on the forward strand.
TCACGCGCGTCACCTCGACCTGATGGACCTTCTCGCGCTCTATAACCTGCGCGCCGCCGCGCCGCTCGACGACATGGCGCGCCTGTGCGGGTTTCCGGGCAAGGTCGGAATGGACGGCGCGCAGGTCTGGCCCGCGTGGCAGGAGGGCCGGATCGACGAGATCCGAGGCTACTGCGAGACCGACGTGGCCAATACCTGGCTGATGTACTGCCGTTTCCAGCAGTTCCGTGGCGGCTGGACCCCGCAGGCCACCGAGCGCGAGATCGAATCGCTGCGCACTACCGTCGCCGCCAGCGAGCAGCCGCACTGGCAGGCGTTCCTGGCGGCATGGCCGGCGTGAGGGCCCCCGCCCGGGAGCGCGAGCGCATCCGCGTCGAGGTGGAGTCGCTCGACCTGGATGCCAACGGGGTCGCGCGCCACGACGGCAAGGTCGTCTTCGTGCGCGGCGCGCTGCCGGGAGAGGTGGGCGTCGCGGAAATTCTGCGCCGGAAACCGCGCTACGACGTCGCACAGCTGGTTTCGCTCGAACGTGAGAGCAATCAGCGGGTGGTGCCGCGCTGCCCGCATTACGGCGTGTGCGGCGGCTGCTCGATGCAGCACATGCACACCCGGGGCCAGCTTGCCACCAAGCAGCGCGCGCTCGAAGACCAGTTGTGGCATATCGGCAAGTTGCACGCGCAGGTGAGCGCGCGTGCGATCGCGGGCCCCGCCTGGGGTTACCGGTTTCGCGCACGGCTCTCGGTTCGCGATGTGCCCGGCAAGGGCGGCGTGCTGGTCGGTTTCCACGAGCGGGGATCGAGCTTCGTGGCCGACATGCGCGAGTGCCACGTGCTGCCGCCGCGGGTGAGCGCGCTGCTCGTGCCGCTGCGCGGGCTCGTCGAGAGCCTGAGCATCCGGGCGCGACTGCCCCAGATCGAGGTCGCAGTCGGGCAGCGCGCGCCGATCGACCTGCACGCGCCCGAGGGATGGCACGACGCGGCGGCGCCGGTGGGCGCCGGTGCCGCGTCGGACAGCGTCGTCGCTCTGGTGCTGCGCATCCTTGAACCGCTGACTGGCGGCGACGAGGACCGGGTCGCCGCGTTCGCTGCCGAGCACGATCTGGAGATCTGGCTGCAGACCAAGGGGCCGGAAACGATCACCCTGTTCGCGGCCGGGGCGCAACGCGCGCCCGGCGCCTCGGCGCTCGGCTACCGGCTTCCCGAGTTCGGCTTGTGGATGCCGTACCGGCCGACCGACTTCACGCAGGTCAACCACCGCGTGAATGAGGTACTGGTCGGTCGCGCCGTGCGGTTGCTCGACCCCCAACCGGGCGAGCGGGTCGGCGATCTGTTCTGCGGAATCGGCAATTTCACGCTGGCTCTCGCCACGCGCGCCGCGCAGGTGCTGGGCGTGGAGGGCGCCGCGACGCTGATCGAGCGCGCGAGCGAGAACGCCCGGATCAACGGTCTGTCTGATCGGGTGCGCTTCCAGGTCGCCAATCTCTTTGCGCTGGGCGAAGCGGGCTGGGCGCAGCTCGGGCACTTCGACCGGCTGCTGATCGATCCGCCGCGGGAAGGGGCGATCGAAGTCGCGCTGGCCCTCGCGGAGAACCCACGCAAGCCGCGTCGGATCGTCTACGTGTCGTGCAATCCGGCCACGCTCGCGCGCGACGCCGAAGTGCTGGTGCACCGGGGCGGATTCGTGCTCGCGTCGGCCGGCGCAGTCAACATGTTCCCGCACACCTCGCACGTCGAATCGATCGCGGTATTCGAACCGGCTGCCGGCGCCTGAAGCCCGGCAGCCGGATGCTCAGTCCTCGCCGCCGAAGATGCCGAGCAGCGAGAGCAGGTGGGCGAAGATGTTGTAGACGCTCAGGTAGATTCCCAGCGTCGCGGTCACGTAGTTGGTCTCGCCGCCGTTCACGATCCGCTGCACGTCATAGAGGATGAACGCCGAGAAGATCCCGATCACGAGCACCGAGATGGTGAGCATCAACGCGGGCAGCTGCAGCCAGATGTTCGCGATCATCGCTGCCAGCACGACCAGCACGCCGATGGTGAGCCACTTGCCCATCCCCGAGAAGTCGCGCTTCGTGACCGTCGCGATCGTGGACATCACTGCGAAGATGCCCGCCGTGCCGCCAAAGGCGGCCATGATCAGGCCCGCGCCGTTCGAGTAACCCAACACGTGCCCCAGCAGGCGCGAAAGCATCAGGCCCATGAAGAAGGTGAAGCCCAGCAGCAGCACGACGCCGATCGGGCTGTTGCGGTAACGATTGATGGCGAAGAAAAAGCCGAAGGCGATCGCCAGAAACAGGATCAGTCCCATGAAGGGGCTGCCGGCCATCAGCGAAAAGCCGGTGCTCACGCCGATCCAGGCGCCCAGCACCGTGGGAATCATCGAAATCGCGAGCAGCAGGTAGGTGTTGCGCAGAACGCGGTTGCGCACGACCTCGCCGGGCGCGCCGGTGGTCGTCGTGCCGAAGTCGCGGGTGGTGACGCGGTTGTCGCCAAATGCCATGGAAAGTCTCCGTTGTTGTCGCTGCGCCCAATGTAAGGTCGCGACGGCGTTTTTTCAAGGGGCGGCGCTAGCCGCGGATCGCGGCTGTCGACGGCTCGTCCCATATCCGACATGATAAACTAGAATGTTTTGAAAGCCGCCGAAAAGTGCGCCTAAGCTGCTCATTTTTCAAGAAAAACCACTTCTCTGACGAAACCCGAACATGGCCATTGAACGCACCCTCTCGATCATCAAACCCGACGCCGTCGCCAAGAACCTGATCGGCAAGATCTATTCCCGCTTTGAGACCAACGGACTCACGGTAATCGCCGCGCGCATGATGCATCTCTCGGCGCGTGAGGCCGGCGGCTTCTACGCCGTGCACCGCGAGCGCCCGTTCTTCGCGCCGCTCGTCGAGTTCATGAGTTCCGGCCCCGTGATGGTGCAGGTGCTCGAGGGCGAGGGCGCGATCCAGAAGAACCGTGATCTGATGGGCGCCACCGATCCGAAGAAGGCCGCGCCGGGCACGATCCGCGCTGATTTCGCCGACAGCATCGACGCCAACGCCGTCCACGGCTCCGACGCGACCGAGACCGCCGCCGTCGAGATCGCGTTCTTCTTTCCCGCCTTGGATCTGCACGCGCGCTGAGCGCGGGTGCCCCGGAACGCAAGCGTGATGCGGCCATGAGCGCGAACGTCAATCTGCTCGGCCTGGATCTCGAGGCGCTGACGCGCCAGTGCGAGGCATGGGGGCAGAAGCCGTTCCGTGCGCTCCAGCTCGCCCAATGGATCCATCAGCGCGGGACGGCGGACTTCGCCGAAATGACGAACCTCGCAAAGTCGTTCCGCGCGCGGCTCGCGGAAACGGCGCGGGTCGAGGCGCCGGTGGTGATCGCTGACGGCGAATCGGCGGATGGAACGCGCAAGTGGCTCTTCGATGTCGGCGAGGGCAACGCGGTCGAGACGGTGTTCATTCCGGAGACGAGCAGGGGCACGCTGTGCGTCTCGACACAGGCCGGATGTGCGGTCAAGTGCCCGTTCTGCGCAACCGGTGCGCAGGGATTTTCGCGCAATCTGCGCGCGGATGAGATTGTCGGCCAGCTCTGGCACGCCAATCGGGCGCTCGGGCAATACGCACGCGCCGGCACCTGCTCGGAAGATCGCGTGATCAGCAACGTCGTGTTCATGGGCATGGGCGAACCGCTGCAGAACTATGCGGCCACGCTCGCAGCGCTGCGGCTGATGCTCGACGATCACGCCTATGGCCTGTCCCGGCGCCGGGTCACGGTATCGACCTCGGGTGTGGTGCCGATGATCGACCGGCTGCGCGAGGATTGCCCGGTGTCGTTGGCGATCTCGCTGCACGCGCCGGATGACGCGTTGCGGGACCGGCTGGTGCCGCTGAACCGCAAGTACCCGCTCGCCGAACTGATGGCTGCCTGCCGGCGCTACCTGAGCGAAGCGCCGCGCGATTTCGTCACCTTCGAGTACATCATGCTCGAGGGCGTCAACGATTCCGACGAGCAGGCCCGCGCCTTGCTGCGGCTCGTCGACGACTTGCCCTGCAAGTTCAATCTGATCCCGTTCAACCCGGTCGCGGGCTCGGGCCTGCGCCGGTCTGCCAACGAGCGGGTGCTCGCATTCGCCCAGGTGCTCGGCGACGAGGGGATCATCACGACGGTGCGCAAGACGCGTGGCGACGATATCGACGCCGCCTGCGGCCAACTGGCCGGCGAGGTGCGTGACCGCACCCGGGCGCGCGTCGTCCCCATTGTGGAGACCGTGCGATGAAACTTCTGAAAGTCCTGGCGCTGCTCCTGGGCGCGTTCGCGCTCGCGCAACTTGCCGGATGCGCGGCCACCGGGCCCGGCTCGGCATCGGCGGCCTCGGCCGCCAATGTCATCCCGGTGGCACCCGACGATACCGATGTGCGGAGGCGCGCGCGCATCCGGCTCGAACTCGCCGCCAACTACTACCAGCAGCGGCTCTACGGTCCGGCGCTCGAGGAATTGCGCGAAGCGCTCAAGACCGATCCGAACTACGCGGACGCGTTCGGGCTGCTGGGACTGCTCTACATGGATCTCGACGATCGGCCCAAGGCCGACCAGAGCTTCCAGCGTGCGCTGCAGCTCGCACCGACCGACGCCGAGCTCAACAACAACTACGGCTGGTTCCTGTGCCAGACCGGACGCGAGAGCGATTCGCTCGCGTACTTCGACCGTGCTCTGGCCGACCGCCTCTATGCGACCCCGGCGCGTCCGCTGCACAACGCCGGTGTCTGTCTGCGCCGCATGGGCGACCTGCCGCGCGCGCTCGCCTATCTGCAGCGTTCGTTCCAGATCGACGCGGGCAACGCAGTGGCGATGTTTCACCTCGCCGAGATCAACCTGGAGCAGGGCGAACTCGAGCGGGCGAACTTCTATGCGCAGCGCCTGCTGACCCTGTACGAGGCGAACGCCCAGACGCTGTGGCTCGCGCTGCGGGTACAGCGGGCGCGCGGCGAGCGCGACGGCGAGGCCAGTCTCGCCGCCCAGCTGCGCCGGCGCTTCCCGGCGTCCGACGAGGCGCGCAGGCTTGCGGAAGGACGTTTCGGTGGTTGAGCGCGAGGGGTTCGAAATCAATCGTCCCGGCGATGACGGGGCGCCCGGCACGATCGCCGATCCGGCCCAGTTGCGCGCGCGGCGCGAGGCGGTGCGGATGACCTGCGAAGAGGCTGCGGCAGCGCTGCGACTGGCACCGCGCCAGGTCGAAGCGCTCGAGAACGGCGACTGGCAGTCGTTGCCGGGCGTCGCGTTCGTGCGCGGTGCGCTGCGCTCGTATGGCCGATTGCTCGGCGCCGACGTGGCGCCCTTGCTCGAACAGGTGGGTTCCTCGGAGTCCGGCGTGCAGCTGCGACCGTCGGTGTCGCTCGGCACGGCGCGCCCGCGCGGCAGTGCCATCGGTTTTGGCGGCGGCGGCGTGGGAAACCGCTGGGTATGGGGCGTGCTCATCGCGCTCGGCCTGATCGCGCTGGCGATGTTCTTTGCGGGGGGGCAGGGGCTTTCCGGCATGACCTCCTGGCTTTCGACTTCGACCCCGCCGGCCGAGGAAAGCGCAGGTCGCCCACCGACCGTCATCGAAGCGCTGCCGATTCCCGGCGTGAACGAAGGGCAGCCGACTCCGCCACCGGAGCCCCCGCTCGCGCCTCCCGGACCGGGCAGCACGGCGCCCGTGACCGTGCCGGCGCCCGGCGCCGCCATCGCCCCTGCGCCGCCGGCGGTGCCGGCGCTGCAGTTCGCGTTCGAACGTGACGCGTGGGTGGATGTCCGTGATGTTGCGGGCGTGCCCCTGTTGCAAGGCGTCCAGGCGGCCGGAAGCAGCAGCGCGCTGGAAGGAAAAGCGCCGTTTTCCCTCGTGATCGGCAACGCGGCGCATGTACGGCTCGAACGCGCCGGCCGGGCCGTCACGCTGCAGCCCGCCGCGCCCTCCGGCGTTGCCCGACTGAGCGTCGAGTGACGCGATGACGGAGGATTTCGAGCCCATGGCGAT
>JAGXFR010000026.1 GCA_024637155.1 Burkholderiaceae bacterium
CAGGTCCTTGTCGATCCAGGGGATCAGACTGCCCGCCAGCGGAACCCCGAAGTTCTCGACCGGGAACTCCGGCGAAAGCAGGGCCTGCGCCACCTTGCGATCGATCTCGAGAATCGCCGAGCGCGGGTTCGCGAGCAGCGGCGCAACCGCCGCGTGCGCCGCGCCCATTTGCGCGAGCAACTCGCGCATGTTCTGCGCGCCCGCCCCCGAAGCGGCCTGGTAGGTCATCGCCGTCGCCCACTCGATCAGACCCTCGTTGAACAGGCCGTTCAGACCCATCATCATCAGGCTGACCGTGCAGTTGCCGCCGACAAAATCCCGCGTGCCGGCCTTCAGCGCGGCATCGATCACCTTGCGGTTGAGCGGGTCGAGGATGATTACGGCGTGGTCCTTCATGCGCAGCGTCGAGGCGGCGTCAATCCAATATCCCTTCCAGCCGGCTTCGCGCAGCTTGCCGAATACCGCGCTCGTATAGTCGCCGCCCTGGCAGGTGATGATCGTATCCATCGCGCGCAGCGCGTCGATCGACATCGCGTCCTGGAGTTTCTCGCCGCCCAGCGGCGCGTCGCCGCCGACATCCGAGGTGCTGAAGAAGACCGGATCGACCAAAGCGAAGTCGCCCTCTTCCTCCATGCGCTGCATCAGCACCGAACCGACCATGCCGCGCCAGCCCACCATCCCCACTTTCATCACCATCTCAGCTCTTCCTCTCGTAAGTCCCGTCTATGGACGTTTGCATCGCCGATCAGAGTGCGGCAAGCACCGCATCACCCATCGCCTCGCTGCTCAGGGTCGGTTCGCCCTCGCGCGCGATGTCCGCCGTGCGCGCCCCGCCCCGCAGCGCCGCGCGCACCGCGTCCTCGACGCGCGTCGCGACCGCGTCCTGCCCCAGAGAATAGCGCAGCATCATCGCCGCCGACAGGATCGCACCCAGCGGATTGGCCACGCCCTTCCCGGCGATGTCGGGCGCCGAGCCGTGGATCGGTTCGTAGAGCCCGAAACCCGCGGCGTTGAGGGATGCCGAGGGCAGCATGCCGATCGAACCGGTCAGCATCGAGGCCTCGTCCGAGAGGATGTCGCCAAACATGTTTCCGGTGACGATCACGTCGAACTGGCGCGGATTGCGCACCAGCTGCATCGCGGCGTTGTCCACGTACATGTGCGAGAGCTCGACGTCCGGATAGTCGGCGTGGACTTCGGTGACCACGTCGCGCCAGAGTTGCGTCGTCTCGAGCACATTGGCCTTGTCGACCGAACAGACGCGCCGGCTGCGCTTGCGCGCCGCCTCGAAGGCGGTGATCGCGATGCGCCGGATTTCGCCCTCGTTGTAGCGCATCGTGTCGAAGCCTTCGCGTTGGCCCGCCTCGTTCACGACGATGCCGCGCGGCTTGCCGAAATAGATGTCGCTCGTGAGTTCGCGCAGGATCAGCAGGTCGAGCCCCGCAACCACTTCCGGGCGCAGCGAAGACGCGTGCGCGAGTTCCGGATAGACGAGCGCCGGACGCAAGTTCGCAAACAAATCGAAGTGCTTGCGCAGACGCAGCAGGCCCTGCTCGGGGCGCAGCGCGCGCTCGAGCCCGTCGTAGCGCGGCGCGCCGACGGCCCCGAAGAGGATGGCGTCGGACTGCTCGCACAAGGCGAGCGTCTCTGCCGGCAAGGGGTCGCCCGCCGCGTCGTAGCCGGCGCCGCCCACCGCGCCGTAAACCAGCTCGAGCGCCAATCCGTCGGTCGCCAGCGCCGCGAGGACGCGCACCGCCTGCGCGGTGATCTCGGGCCCGATTCCGTCTCCCGCCAGCACGGCAACTTTCATGACCTTCCCTCCCCGCTGCGCGCGCCGGCGAGCCACGGAAAGCGCGCGAGGCGCTGCCCCTCGAAATCCCGAATCGCGTCGGCATGTCGCAGGCTCAGCCCGATCTCGTCGAGACCGTTGACCAGGCAGTACTTGCGGAACTCCGAGATGTCGAAACCGTAGGCCAGGTCTCCGTCCACGCTGCGCACCACCTGCTCGGGCAGGTCGACGATCAGTTCGAAGCCGGGAAAGGCCGCGACCTCGTGGAACAGCCGATCGACGGCGGCCGCCGGCAGCGCCACGGGCAGCAGCCCGTTCTTGTAGCAGTTGTTGTGGAAGATGTCGGCAAACGAGGTCGCGATGACCGCCCGGAAACCGTAGTCGAGCAGCGCCCACGGTGCGTGCTCGCGCGACGAGCCGCAGCCGAAGTTCTCGCGGGCCAGCAGGATGCTCGCCCCCTTGAAGCGCGGCTGATTCAGCGCGAAATCCGGGTTCAGCGCCCGGCGGCTGTTGTCCATTCCCGGTTCCCCGGCGTCCAGGTAGCGCCACGCGTCGAACAGATTTGGTCCGAATCCGGTGCGTTCGATCGACTTGAGGAACTGCTTCGGGATGATCGCGTCCGTGTCGACGTTGGCCCGGTCGAGGGCGGCCACGAGGCCGCGGTGGAGAGTCAGCTTTTCCATCCGTTCACGATTCCGTCGGACATGGGTTGGGAGGGGACGACTTCACCGGCGGCAGGCCGCTCAGGAGCGCCGGATGTCGACGAAATGGCCCGCGATCCCGGCGGCGGCGGCCATCGCCGGGCTCACCAGGTGGGTGCGCCCCTGCGTGCCCTGGCGCCCTTCGAAATTGCGGTTGGACGTCGACGCGCAGCGCTCGCCGGGCTCCAGCCGATCGTCGTTCATCGCCAGGCACATCGAGCAGCCCGGATCGCGCCACTCGAAGCCGGCGTCGAGAAAGATCCGGTCCAGCCCCTCGGCCTGCGCCTGCTCCTTGATCAGCCCCGATCCCGGGACGACCATCGCCAGCTTGACATTCGCGGCCTTGCGTCGACCGCGCACGACCGCCGCGGCCTCGCGCAGATCCTCGATGCGCGAATTCGTGCACGAGCCGATGAACACCTTGTCGATCGCGATGTCCACGATCGCCGTGTTGGGCTTGAGTCCCATGTACTCCAGTGCGCGCGCCATCCCCTCGCGCCGAACCGCGTCGCGTTCCCGATCGGGGTCGGGCACGCGGGAGTCGACCGGGACGACCATCTCGGGCGAAGTGCCCCAGGTCACCTGCGGGGCGACCTGTGCCGCTTCGAGCGTGACGGTCGTGTCGAAGCGCGCACCCGGGTCGCTCACCAGCGTGCGCCAGTGTGCGACCGCCGCGTCCCACAGCGCTCCGGTGGGCGCCATCGGGCGGCCCTTGAGATAAGCGATCGTGCGTTCGTCGACGGCGACCATGCCGGTGCGGGCCCCCGCCTCGATCGCCATGTTGCACACCGTCATCCGGCCTTCCATCGACAGCGCCTGAATCGCGGATCCCGCGAATTCGATCGCGTGGCCGGTGCCGCCGGCGGTACCGATGCGCCCGATCACCGCGAGAATCAGGTCCTTTGCCGTTACCCCGCGCGGCGCGCGGCCATCCACGCGCACCAGCAGGTTGCGCATCTTGCGCGCCATCAGCGTCTGCGCGGCGAGCACGTGCTCCACCTCGGAGGTGCCGATCCCGAAGGCGAGGCAGGCAAAGGCCCCGTGCGTGCTGGTGTGCGAGTCGCCGCACACGACGGTCATGCCGGGAAGCGTCGCGCCCTGCTCGGGCCCGATCACGTGAACGATGCCCTGGCGCCGGTCGTCGATGTCGAAATACGTGATCCCGTGCTCATGCGCGTTGCGCTGGAGCGTTTCGACCTGCAGTCGCGCGATCGGGTCCGTGATCCCCCGCGCACGATGGGTCGTCGGGACATTGTGGTCGACCACCGCGAGGTTCGCGTCGATGCGCCAGGGCTTGCGGCCGGCCAGCCGAAGCCCCGAAAAAGCCTGCGGGCTGGTCACCTCGTGGACGAGGTGCCGATCGATGTAGAGGAGCGCGGTGCCATCTTCGTCCTGATGGACCAGATGCTCATCCCATAGCTTGTCGTAGAGCGTGCGCGGCGACATCGAAAACCCCGAATTTGGCAGGCGGACCTGAATCGCGTGCGCGGCACGCGACCGATGTGCCCGGTGCTTGTCGAGCGGCTTCGGTCCGGCCCGCGCCGGGCACGATTTTCGATTATGCCATAGGGGTGAAAGGGCTCCGCAGGCAGCGCGCGTCAGCGCCGCGCCGCCTCGTAGAGCGGCATCACGCGTGCCGCATAGATCTCCAGGTCACGCAGACGGGTATCGGCCGAGGGGTGCGTGCTCAGGAACTCCGGGGGCCTGGATCCGCCGGCGCGCGCCATCTTCTGCCAGACCGAGATCGCCGCCCGCGGGTCGTAGCCGGCACGGGCCGCGAGTTCGACGCCCATCCGGTCGGCCTCGATTTCGTGGCCGCGGCTGTTGGGCATCGACACGGTCACGTTGTAGGCCAGGTCCGCGAGATCCCGCCCGATCGCCCCGCCGCCGATGATCGCCGCCGCGCCGCTGAGCAGCAGGTCGGCGGTCAGGCGTTCCGAGGCGCGCTCGCGGGCGTGCTCGCGCAGCGCATGCGCGATCTCGTGCCCGAGAATCGCCGCGATTTCGGCATCGTTCAGGCCCAGTCGCGTCACCAGGCCCGAATACACGGCGATCTTCCCGCCCGGCATGCACCAGGCGTTCAACTCGTCGGACTGGATCACATTCACTTCCCACTGCCAGCCCGGGGCGTCGGCACGAAATGCGGCTGTCGCGGGAATCAGGCGCGCGGCCAGCGCGCGCACGCGCGCCGTGAGTGCCGCGTCCGCGTTCAACTGCCCGTTCGCGCGTTCCTTGCCGAGCACGTCCCGGTACGCCTGCACCGCCCCCTGGCGCAGATCGCTCTCCGAGACCAGCTGCGACATCCGCTGGGTGCGATCGATCCCGACCGCGCCGGAGCGCGTCGTCTGCACCGACTGACATCCCGCCACCAGCAGCGCCAGCGCCAGTGCCGCGCAGAACCTCGTCATCACTGCCATCGCTTCCTCACCCCCCGCTTTCCACGCGCACATCGCGTGCCCCATCGCGATCGTACTGCGCGCTGGCCAGCGCCGCAGCCCAGCCCAGCAGCGCAACCAGCGCACACCCGATGAACGCAGCTGCGGGCGAGATGCGGATCCACAGCGCGCTCGCCAGCACGCCGCCCACCGTGCCGCCGCACCCGTAGGAAAGCGTCACGTAGAGCGCCTGCACGCGCGCCTGTCGGCTCGGCTCGAACCACTCGTGCAGGCGCGACATCGCCGCGCTGTGGTGCAGCCCGAAGGTCACGGCGTGGAGCAATTGCGCGAGCACCAGCACGGGCAGCCACCCTGCGGAGAACCCGATCATCGCGAAACGCAGCGCCGCGACCCCGATGCTCGCCGCGAGCAGCGCCGAGGTCCCGAAACGCTCGAACAGCGGCCGCTGCGTCTGGAACAGCGCGATCTCGGCGAGCACGCCCAGCGCCCACAGCAGTCCGATTGCCGTCTTCGAGTAGCCGAGTTGCGCCAGATACAGCGAGTAGAAGATATAGAGCCCCATGTGCGCGACGATCATCAGGAAGTTGGCCGCGAAGAACCACTGAATCCGCGCCTCGCGCAGTCGCAGCCGCATCGTTCCCACCCCTGTGCCGCGGGTGCGCAGCGCGGGCGCCGCGCCCAGCCGCCAGGTCGCCGCAAACAGCCCGACCCCCAGGGCCGTCATCCACAGCGGCAGCGTGCCGACTCCGGTGAGGTCCAGCACGCCCCCCATCGCGGCCACCGCTACGATGAAGCCGATCGACCCCCACAGCCGCATCCGGCCGTAGCGCCCGAAATCGCCCGCCGCGTGCTCGAGCGCCATCGCCTCGCCGATCGGCATCTGTGCCGAGGTCATGAAATAGAGCAGCGCAATGAGCGCGAGCGCCCCGGCGTAGCCGGACGCGCTCGCCAGCGGCAGCAGCGCCGCGAGCAGCACGACGGCGCCTGCGCTCACGCGCAGCAGGCGGCCGCGCCGGTCGCTGCGGTCCGCGAGCCACCCCCAGAACGGCGGTCCGATGATGCGCAGCACCTGCGGCACCGTCATCAGCACGCCGATCTGGGCGACCGCGAAGCCGCGATCCGCGAAGTACAGGCTCAGATACGGAGCCGTGACGCCGACGAACGCGAAATAGCTGAAGAACAGCGCCTTGACGCCGGCGGACCCGGCCTGCTCGGACACGAAGCGCTCGCCCGGGGTCGCCTGCGGCTCAGGCCGTGCCCGGCGCCTCGCCCGGGATCGGCGCCACTTCGCAGCGCACCTGCGCGCACTGTGCGCGATGACGCAGCGCGTGGTCCATCAGCACCAGCGCGAGCATCGCCTCGGCGATCGGCGCCGCCCGGATGCCTACGCAGGGGTCGTGGCGCCCGCGCGTTTCGACGCTCACGGGTGCGCCATGGGTGTCGATCGATCGGCGCGGCGTGCGGATGCTCGACGTCGGCTTGAGCGCGATCGACACGAGCAGGGGCTGGCCCGACGAGATCCCGCCGAGCGTGCCCCCGGCGTGGTTGGTGAGGAAACCCTGCGGGGTGAGTTCGTCGCCGTGCTCGCTGCCACGCTGCGCCACTGCGCGAAAACCCGCCCCGATCTCGACGCCCTTGGCCGCGTTGATGCCCATCATCGCGTAGGCGATGTCCGCGTCGAGCTTGTCGTAGATCGGCTCGCCCAGCCCCACCGGCACCGAATCGGCGACCACGTTGATCCGCGCGCCGCACGAATCGCCCTCGCGCCGCAGCGCGTCCAGGTGCGCCTCGAGCGCGGGCACGACGGACGCGTTGGGCGCGAAGAAGGGATTGCGCCGCACTTCGTCCCAGTCCACGAACGGGATTTCGATTTCGCCCAGCTGCGCGAGGTAGCCGCGAATGCGTGTGCCGAATTCGCGCGCGAGCCACTTGCGCGCGATCGCACCGGCCGCCACCGCCGGTGCCGTCACCCGCGCCGACGAGCGCCCGCCCCCGCGATGGTCGCGCAACCCGTACTTGTGCCAGTAGGTGTAGTCGGCGTGGCCGGGACGAAACACCTGCGCGATGTCGCCGTAGTCCGAACTGCGCGCATCCTCGTTGCGGATCAGCAGCGCGATCGGGGAGCCCGTGCTCTTTCCCTCGAAAACCCCGGAGAGGATTTCGACGCGGTCCGACTCCTGGCGCTGGGTGACATGGCGCGAGGTGCCCGGACGGCGCCGGTCCAGGTCGGGCTGGATGTCCGACGCGTCCAACTCCATGCCCGGCGGGCAACCGTCGACCACGCAGCCGATCGCGGGCCCGTGCGACTCGCCGAAGGTGGTCACCCGAAAGAGCTGTCCGAAACTGTTGCCTGCCATGGCGCACCTGCCGAAAACTGCAGTGTAGCGAAAGCTCCGCCCCGGCGCGCTGCGCTGACGGGACACCCCGGGATCTTCGTGCCGCTGCCCGCGGGGATATCATCTCCATTCCGACACCCCCGACAACGTCGGCGCTCAACAGAGGAGAATCGCTTGTCCCTGCAAACCGTCCCAATGAAAGATGGTGCGCGCCTCGCGTACCGCTTCGACGGACCCGCCGGCGCCCCGGTGGTCGTCCTTTCCAACAGCCTGATGTCGACGATGGCGATGTGGGAGCCGCAGATGGCGGCGCTCACGCGCAACTTCCGCGTGCTGCGCCACGACACCCGCGGCCACGGCGCGAGCGACACCACCCCGGGGCCATACACGATCGCGTCGCTGACCGAGGACGTGATCGCGATGCTCGACGCGCTGGGCTTGAAGCAGGTCCACTTCGCCGGACTGTCGATGGGCGGCATGATCGGCCAGCAGCTCGGCGCGCAGAACGGGAATCGGCTGCTGTCGCTGTCGCTGTGCGACACCACGAGCGAGATGCCCAACCGGACGCTGTGGGAGGAGCGCTTCGAGGCGGTGCGCAACGGTGGCGTGGCCGCCCTCATCGAGGGCACGATCCAGCGCTGGTTCACCGCGGGCTTCATCGCGCGCGACCCGGCGACGATCGGACGCGTGCGCGAGATGATCGCGACGACGGGATCGGAAGGCTACCTCGCCTGCGCCAGCGCGGTGCGTGACGTCAACCAGACGGCCACGCTCTCGCTGATCACCACGCCGACGCTGATCATCGCCGGGGAATCGGACCCGGCCTGCACAGTGGCGCAGGCAGAGCTCATCCATCGGGAAATCCGCGGTTCGCAGCTGCAGGTGATCGCCGACGCGGCGCACCTGTCGAACCTGGAGCAGCCCGCGCGCTTCAACGAGTTGCTCACCGCTTTCCTGGCGTCGATCGGGAGCTGAGTCAACCGGCGCTGCGCACGCGCTGCCGCGCGCTCGGCCCGCCGCGGCGGGCGATTCAGGCCGAGCGCAGGCGCCGGATCACCTCGTCGCGCGCGAGCACCGCCAGCACCGCGTCGAGCCCCGGCGTCTGGCGCCGCCCGAACACCGCGATGCGCAGCGGAACTCCGAACTGGGGCATCTTGAGCGCGTGCTTCGCGATCGTCTGTTGAATCGCGGCGGCGATCGCCGAGCGGTCCCACGTGATGCCCGCGCAGGTATCGGCGAAGTCGCTCAGAACGCCGCGTGCCGCCGGCGTGAGCAGCGTCGCGAGATCGGCGGCGAGCGCACCCGGCGCCGCGTAGAACATCAGCGCCTCGTCGGCGATGTCCTCGAGCGTGGTGCAGCGCTCCTTGAGCAGCGCGCACGCCGCCGGCAGGTCCACGGCGGGTGAATCGACGTCGACGCCGCGCGCGCGCAGGCGCGGCGCCACGAGCCCGGCCAGTTCCGCGTCCGGGGTCGCCTTCAGGTAGTGGTGGTTGACCCAGCGGAATTTCTCCGGATCGAGCTGCGCGGGCGACTGGGAGAGATGCGCGCCATCGAACCAGGCGACGAACTGCTCGCGCGAGAAAATCTCCTCGTCCCCATGGCTCCAGCCGAGCCGCGCGAGGTAATTGACGACGGCCTCCGGCAGGAAGCCCTGGCGATCGTAGTCGAGCACCGACACCGCGCCGTGGCGCTTGGAGAGCTTGAGCCCGTCGGGTCCGTGGATCATCGGCAGGTGCCCGTACGCCGGCAGCGGCGCGCCCAGCGCGCGCAGGATGTTGATCTGGCGCGGTGTGTTGTTGACGTGATCATCGCCCCGGATCACGTGCGTGATGCGCATGTCGTGATCGTCGACGACCACGCAGAAGTTGTAGGTCGGCGTCCCGTCGGAGCGCGCGATCACCAGGTCGTCGAGCTCGGCATTCGCGATCCGGATCGTCCCCTTGACGAGGTCGTCCCACTCCACGGTGCCGTCCTGCGGATTGCGAAAACGCACGGCCGGCGCGACGCCGTCCGGCGCTTCGCGTCCCGCGCGGTTCTCGGGACGCCAGCGCCCGTCGTAACGCGGCTTCTCGCCCCGCGCGCGCTGCGCATCGCGCATCGCATCGAGTTCAGCGCTGGTGCAGTAGCAGTGATACGCGCTGCCCTCGGCGAGCATGCGCGCGATCACCTCGCCATAGCGCGCCATGTGACCGGTCTGGTAGAACGGTCCCTCGTCGGCGTCGAGCCCGAGCCATGCCATGCCGTCGAGAATCGCCTGCACCGCCTCGGGCGTCGAGCGCTCCAGATCCGTGTCCTCGACCCGCAGCACGAAGCGGCCCCCGAAATGCCGCGCGTAGGCCCAGGCAAAGAGCGCGGTGCGCGCGCCGCCGATGTGCAGGTACCCGGTCGGGCTGGGTGCGAAGCGGGTACGGACGGGTTGCGGGGCTGTTGACATGTTCGCCTTGTGATTCGGTGGGCCGGCCCGCAGGCTCGCTGCGCGATGCGGCGCGGCGCGTCCCGGCCTGCGCCGAAGCGCCGGATTCTAGCCGATCGGCTCTCGCCGCCATTGTCCCACCCCGCGCGGCGCGGCGGCACACGCGCTCGAACCGCCCGCAGAAACTGCGGTAGAATTTCGGTCCGCAGCAAGCGGGCGATTAGCTCAGCGGTAGAGCACTCCCCTCACACGGGAGGGGTCACTGGTTCGATCCCAGTATCGCCCACCAACCGACCTCGTGCGCCATCGCCGAGCGGATTCGGCGCGAACCACGCGCTACCGGGCCCCGGCCGCCTCCAGCATCCGAATCATCTCCGCATGGCCGCGCTCGCGCGCCAGGCCCAGGGGCGTTCTGCCCTGCCGATCGCCGAGCTGCAGATTGGCCCCGGCGCGAATCAGCGCAGCGAGCGTTTCCTGGTGCCGCCGGCCGCCGTCGCCCAGCACAATCGCCTCGATGACCGCAGTCCAGTGGAGGTTGTTGACATGGTCGGCGGGCGCGCCGGCAGCCAGCAGCTGGCGCACGACGCCCGCGTGCCCGAGGTGGGCTGCGGCGATCAGCGCGGTGCCATCGTAGCGGCTGGTGACCAGGCGGGCACTGGCACCCAGGGAGAGCAGCAGGCGCAGCGTTTCCTCGTCGCCGGCAACCGCGGCGATCGTGACCGCATCGTAGCGATCGTTCTCCAGCAGGTTGGCGTCAGCCCCGGCCTGAATCAGGGCTCGAATCGCCTCGTGCTGGCGGGCAAAGGTCGCGACATGCAGCGGCGTGCGGCCGCGTGGATCGCGCCCGTTGACCGGGGCGCCGGTCGCGGCGAGCCGCGCGATTTCCGCGACCTGTCCCCGGTGGGCGGCGGCGTGCATGTTGCGGTACTGCGCGAGTTCACCGGTCGATGGCGGCGTCTGTGCGGACAGCGGCGCGGAGAGCGCGAACAGGCAGGCCAGCAGCGCGCCTGCGACATGGCGTTTGGAACTTCCGCTTCGGCTCGCCCCCATGCACATGCCCTCCCTGAATCACGCCTGGATGTGCCCTGATCCCCGGGATGGATCGGCATCCACGGCACCTGACCCTACCCGCTGTCGCTTCGCCCGGTGCGCTTTCCCTCGTTCCCGCAGGGGGTGTTCGCCGCGACAGCGGCATGATCGCCGTCCTGCTACATTCTCGTCATGCCCGTAGCGAAAGGGGAACGACGATGACCGCCGCACAGGACTTCCAGCTCACCTACTCCACGATGTTCGACCCGCCGCCCGCGCTGCACGAGCGCTTCGAGGCGGCGCTCACGAAGGCGCGCGCCCAGTTCGGGCGCGAGCATCCAATGGTGATCGGCGGACGCGATCGCGTCGCCGCGCAGTACTTCGAGGTGCGCTCCCCGATCGATCGCGACTGGCTGCTCGGCCGCTTTCCGCAAGGCAGCGCCGAGGACGTGCGCGAAGCCGTGACGGCGGCCCGCGCGGCGTTCCCGGTCTGGTCGGCGACCCCGGTCGCGCGGCGCATCGCGCTGCTGCGCCGCGCGGCCGAGCTCATCGAGGAGCGCGTCTACGAGATCTCGGCCGCGGTCGCGCTCGAGATCGGCAAGAACCGGATGGAGGCGCTCGGCGAGGTGCAGGAGACCGCCGAACTGGTGCGCTGGTACTGCGACCAGATGGAGGAGAACGACGGCTTCGTGCGCGAACTGCCCAACGATCCGCTCACCGGATTCGTCAGCCGCAATCGCACCGCACTGCGTCCGTACGGGGTCTGGGCGGTGATCGCACCCTTCAACTTCCCGTTCGCGCTTGCCGGCGGGCCGATCGGCGCGGCGCTGGTCTGCGGCAACACGGTCGTCTTCAAGGTCGCGAGCGCCGCGGCGTGGTCCGGCGCGCTGCTGATGGCCGCGTTCCGCGATGCGGGCCTGCCGGACGGAACGCTCTCGATGGTCACCGGCGCCGGGGCGACGGTGGGGAACGCGCTGATCGGCGCCCCGGGAATCGCGGGTGCCACCTTCACCGGCTCCTACGAGGTTGGGATGGGCATCGTGCGCACGTTTGCCGCCGGGCGCTGGCCGCGCCCCTGCATCGCGGAGATGGGCGGCAAGAACGCGGCGATCGTCAGCCGTCACGCGGATCTCGAGCGCGCCGCGCTGGGCATCATGCGTTCGGCCTTCGGACTGCAGGGCCAGAAGTGCTCGGCCTGCTCGCGCGTGTATGTGGAGCGTGCGGTCGCGGCCGAATTGCGCGAGCGCCTCGTCGCGCTGACGAGCGCGATTGCGGTCGGTGACCCGACCGAGCGCTCGAACTGGATGGGACCGGTGATCGGTGCCGCGACCGTCAAGCGCTACCTCGACGCCGTCGCACGGCTGCGGGAGAGCGGCAAGATTTTCGCCGGCGGCGAGCGCCTCACCGACGGGGCCCTGGAGCGCGGTCATTTCGTGGCACCCACGGTCGCCACGGCGCCTGCAAACGATCCGCTGTGGCACGACGAACTCTTCGCCCCGCTCGTGCTCCTCGACGAGATCGCGTCGGTCGATGCGGGAATCGCGCGCGCCAACGCGAGCGATTACGGCCTCACCGCCGGGTTCTACGGTGCCCCGGACGAGGTTCCGAATTTTCTCGCGCGCATCGAAGCCGGGGTCACCTACATCAACCGTCCCCAGGGAGCGACGACCGGTGCCTGGCCCGGCTACCAGCCCTTCGGCGGCTGGAAGGCGAGCGGCTCCACCGGCAAGGCGATCGGCTCGTTCTGGTACCTGCCGCTGTACCTGCGCGAGCAGTCGCGCACGATCGTCGATTGATTCGGGAGCGCGACGCAAGGGGCCGCCGGAAAACCCGGGCCCCGGCGGCTACAGCGGCTTCTTGATCCAGTTGGCGATTTCGCCCACGATCCCGCGTCGGAAAGCCAGCACGCAGATCACGAAGACCACGCCCTGCGCAACGGTCACCCATGAGCCGAGCTGCGCCAGATAGCTTTCCATCGTGATGATGATCGCGGCTCCGATCACCGGCCCGAACAGCGTACCCAGGCCACCCAGGAGCGTCATCAAGACGACCTCGCCCGACATCGACCAGTGCACGTCGGTGAGGGACGCGAGCTGGAATACGATCGACTTGGTCGCACCCGCCAGCCCCGCAATCCCCGCCGACAGCACGAAGGCCATCAGCTTGAATCGTTCGGCGTCGTAACCCAGCGAGATCGCCCGACTCTCATTTTCGCGAATCGCCTTGAGCACCTGCCCGAAGGGCGAGTGCACCACGCGATAGATCAGCAGGAAACCGCCGAGAAACACGACGAGCACCACGCCGTACATCGCCAGGGGCTCGTTCAGGTCGATGAGTCCGAAGAGCTTGCCGCGCGGCACCCCCTGAATGCCGTCCTCGCCGCCCGTGAAGGGCGCCTGCAGGGCGAAGAAGTAGACCATCTGCGCCAGCGCCAGGGTGATCATGGTCAGGTAGATGCCCTGGCGGCGAATGGCCAGCAATCCGACCGCCAGCCCCAGCACCACCGCCACCAGCGTTCCCAGAAGAATCGCCAGTTCGGGCGTCAGTCCCCAGACCTTGGCGGCATGGGCCGACACGTACCCGGCACTCCCCAGAAACATCGCGTGTCCGAACGACAGCAGCCCGCCGAAGCCCAGCAACAGATTGAAGGCGCACGCGAACAGCGCGAACAGCATCACCTTCATCATGAACACGGGGTAGATGAAAGCCGGCGCCACCAGCAGCAGGGCCGCCATCGCAAAGAACACGATGCGCTGGACCTGCAGCTCGTCGGCCATTTTCGAGGCGGGCGCGGCCGCCTTGCCCAGCGCGGCGGGTTCGCTCATTTCTGGGTCCCGAAAAGTCCTGCCGGCTTGATCATCAAGACGATGACCATGATCACGAAGATCACGATGTTCGAGGCCTCGGGATAAAAGACCTTCGTCAGACCTTCCACCACGCCCAGTCCGAAACCGGTCAGGATCGCTCCCATGATCGAACCCATTCCGCCGATCACGACGACCGCGAAGACGACGATGATCAGGTCCGCCCCCATCAGCGGATTCACCTGATAGATCGGCGCGGCCATTACCCCCGCGAATGCGGCCAGGGCAACGCCAAAGCCGTAGGTCAGCGTGACCATGCGCGGCACGTTGATGCCGAAGGCCTGCACCAACTGTGGATTCTCGGTCGCGGCGCGCAGATAAGCGCCCAGCTTGGTGCGCTCGATCACATACCACGTTGCCAGGCAGACGACGACGGACGCCAGGATCACCCAGGCGCGATAGTTGGGCAGGAACATGAAGCCCAGGTTCGTGCCGCCGCTCAGTTGCGCCGGCATCCGGTAGGGCAGTCCGGACGAGCCGAACTCGTTGCGAAAGATGCCCTGGATGATCAGTGCGAGGCCGAAGGTCAGCAGCAGGCCGTAGAGGTGATCAAGCTTGTAGAGCCGTGCCAGCATCGTGCGCTCGGCGACGACGCCCAGCGCGCCGACCACGATCGGCGCGATCAGCAGCGACCACCAATATCCGATGCCCAGCAAGTTGAGCAGGAAATAGGCGCAGAACGCTCCCATCATGTAGAGCGCGCCGTGCGTGAAATTGATGATGTTCAACAGGCCGAAAATGACCGCCAGCCCGAGCGAGAGCAGCGCATAGAACGAGCCGTTGATGAGCCCGATCAGCAGTTGGCCGAACAGCGCCTGGCTGGGAATGCCGAAGATGTCCATGACTATGCGTTCGAGACGGGCGCCCCGCGCTGTTGCGAGGCGCCCGGCAGGATCACTTCACCAGCGGGCAGTTGCCTTCCGCCACGGGACGGAACGCCTCGTCGGCCGGGATCGTCGCGCGGATCTTGTAGTAGTCGTACGGTCCCTTGGACTCGGACGGCTTCTTGACCTCGACCAGGTACGCCGGATGAAGCTTGCGACCGTCGGCGCGGATCGAACCCTTGCCGAAGAGCGGATCGTCGGTGGGCATTTCCTTCATCTTGGCGACCACCTTGGTGCCGTCATCGCTCTTGAGCGCTTCGACGGCCTTGAGATAATGGGTCACGGCCGAGTACACGCCGGCCTGCACCATGGTGGGGAACTTGCCGTCGTTGGCCGCTGAAAAGCGCTTGGCAAAAGCACGCGTCCCGTCGTTCAGATCCCAGTAGAAGGTCGTCGTGAAGATCAGGCCCTGCGCGGTCTGCAGTCCCAGGCCATGGATGTCGGTCAGAAAGACGAGCATGCCGGCAAGGTTTTGCCCCGCCTTGACGATGCCGAATTCCGCGGCCTGCTTGATCGCGTTGGTCGTGTCGCCGCCGGCATTCGCCAGCCCGATGATCTTGGCTTTGGATGCCTGGGCCTGGAGCAGGAAGGACGAGAAGTCCTGCGTGTTGAGCGGATGACGGACCTTGCCCAGAACCTTGCCGCCGTTCTTGAGCACCACGGCCTCGGTGTCGCGCTCGAGCGCGTGGCCGAAGGCGTAGTCGGAAGTCAGGAAGAACCACGTGTCGCCGCCCGTCTTGACGATGGCCTTGCCCGTGCCGTTGGCCAGCATCCAGGTGTCGTAGGTCCAGTGAACCGAATTCGGCGAACAGGACTTGCCGGTCAGGTCCGAACTCGCCGGGCCCGACATCAGGAAAACCTTGCCCTTGTCCCGCGTGATCTGGTTCACCGCCAGCGCGACCCCGGAGTTGGGGGAGTCGACGATGACGTCGACTTTTTCAGTGTCATACCAGGTTCGGGCGATCGTCGAGCCGACGTCCGGCTTGTTCTGATGGTCGGCCGAGATGATCTCGACCTTGATCCCCTTCCTGGCGGCACCGAAGTCCTCGACCGCCATCTTGGCCGCGAGTTCAGAACCCTTGCCGGCCAGGTCGGTATACAGGCTCGACATGTCGGTCAGCACACCGATCTTGAGCATGCCGTCCGAAAGTTGCGCTTGCGCGGCACCGGCGCCCAGCGCGAACGCGGCGGCGACCATCGTTGATAGGACTTTGCGTTTCATGTTGTCTCCTTGGAAGTTGATCAATCAGGTCTTCGGATAATTCAAGTTCAAACGCCGAGATACTCGTGCAGCATCCCCATTTTCGAGTCGAGTTCGACTGCAGTGAAATCCTCCACGATCGAGCCGTGCTCCATCACGTAGAAACGGTCGGCCAGCGGCGCGGCAAAGCGGAAGTTCTGCTCGACCATCACGATGGTCAGGCCCTTCTCGCGCAACATGCGAATCGCCTTGGCCAGCGCCTGCACGATCACCGGCGCGAGCCCTTCCGAGATTTCGTCGAGCAGCAGCAATGTGGCGCCCGTGCGCAGGATGCGCGCCACCGAGAGCATCTGCTGCTCTCCGCCCGAGAGCCGCATTCCGGGGCTCATGCGGCGCTCCTCCAGGTTGGGGAACATCGCATAAATCTCGTCGAGCGTCATGCCGCCGCTGGCCACGGCGGGCGGCAGCAGCAGGTTCTCCTCGCAGGTAAGGCTGGCGAAGATGCCCCGCTCTTCCGGGCAATAGCCGATTCCGAGGCGGGCGATCTTGTGCGGTGGCAGATTCACCGCTTCGACGCCGTTGATCATGATCGATCCCGTACGCCTCCCGACCAGGCCCAGAATCGACTTCAGCGTGGTCGTGCGGCCCGCGCCGTTGCGTCCGAGCAGGGTCACGACCTCGCCGCGGTTCACCGTGAGGTTCACCCCGTGCAGGATGTGCGACTCGCCGTAGAACGAGTGTACATCGGTCAGGCGCAGGAACTCGGTGTCAGCCATGGGCGCCCTGCAGTTCGGCCTCGGCGCTGCCCATGTAGGCTTCGAGCACTCTCGGATTTCCCGAGACCTGATCGTACGGACCTTCGGCGATGACTTCGCCGCGCGCCAGGACCGTGATCGTGTCGGCGATCTCCGCCACCACGTTCATGTTGTGCTCGACCATCAGCACCGTGCGATTGGCCGCCACGCGCTTGATCAGTTGCGTCACGCGCTCGACGTCCTCGTGACCCATGCCCTGCGTGGGCTCGTCGAGCAGCATCAACTCCGGATCCATCGCCAGCGTCGTGGCGATTTCGAGAGCGCGCTTGCGCCCGTAAGGCAACTCGGCAGTCACCGAGGAGGCGAATTCGGTCAGGTCCACCGTTTCGAGCAATTCCATCACGCGCGGCGTCAACTGTTCCAGCGAACGCTCCGAGCGCCAGAAGTGGAACGAGGTGCCGAGCTTGCGTTGCAGGCCGATCCGCACGTTCTCGAGCACCGTCAGGTGCGGGAAGGTTGCCGATATTTGAAACGAGCGGATGATTCCGCGTCGGGCAATCTGCGCCGATTTCTCGGCCGTGATGTCGTGTCCGTTGAACAGGATCTTGCCACGCGTGGGCACGAGGAATTTGGTGAGCAGGTTGAATACCGTCGTCTTGCCGGCGCCGTTGGGCCCGATCAGCGCGTGAATTTCGCCACGACGCACGGAGAGGTCAACGTCGCTGACCGCGGCGAAGCCCTTGAACTCCATGCACAGGCCTCGGGTTTCCAGGACCATGTCTCCCTCGATCATTTTTTCTTCTCTCGCCTTCACTGAAGGGGCGATGTGCGCTGAGTGAACGGCGATTATGGACAACGGGAACCCGGCACGCAAGAATAATCCCGCCGAAACTCCGGAACCAAATCCGCGCGGAAATATCCGAACTGCGAACCCAGCGTAGGAGCATACCGCAATCCTGTCGGCGCCCGGGTGCCGTCGTTCTTGACTTCACCGCCGCAGCGGCGGCAAGATGCGCCTGCCCGCGAATTCCCCACCCGCGCGGCACACCCCGGAGGATTGCACGATGGCGAAGTCCCAAGACACGAAGAAAGACAAAAAGAAGGAGCCGCAGAAGACGGCCAAAGAGAAGAAGCAGGCGAAGAAAGAGAAAAAGGGCAAGTGACCGGAGCACCCCGCAGGGGGTGTCCCGCTTAACACAGCGGGCGGAATCCGCAGTCCGGTCCGCCCGCGCCTACTCGGCTTCGCGGTAGGGATTCTCGAGCTGCGCGATGATCTCGGCGAAGACCGCGCGGACCTGCGCCTCGCTGCAGCCGAGCAGCACCGCGTCTTCAAGCGCGTCCTGCAGCATCTGGCGCAGCTCGACGAAGTTCTCGTTGAGCACCTTGATCTTCTCGTGGCAGCCGACCGGCGTCCCGTCGGGCTTGCGCCAGACGACATCGTCGCGCTGCCCGGGCGGGGATCGGTCTGCGCTGTCTTTACTCATGGCAGTCTCGCCGTTGCGCTGCGCGCACCGCGCAGGGCCAAGCCAAAAGGACATTGTCGCGCATTTCGGGCCCCTGACCGGCCGCCCGGGCGCTACCCTATGCGTTTTGCACGCGCCCCCGGTATCGGCAATGATGCAACCCAACGAGTGGCTGGTCGTCGTCAACCCGGTTTCGGGCCGCGGGCAGGCGCTGCGCCGGCAACCCGAGATCGGGCGACTGCTCGACGCGCAGGGGATGCGCCACCGCTTCGCGGTGAGCCTGTTCCACGAACACGCAATCGACCTGGTCGCCGACGCCGTGCGCACCGGCTGTCGCCGCGTGCTGGTCGCCGGGGGCGACGGCAGTCTGAACGAGGCGCTCAACGGCATCCTGCGCCAGCAGGAGGTTCCCGCCGACCAGGTGCTGCTGGCGACGCTCCCGGTGGGCACCGGCAACGACTGGGCACGCAGCCACGGGGTGCCGCGCGACTGGCCGGCAGCCGTCGCGCTGGCCGCCCGCGGCAACAGCGCGCTGCACGACGTGGGCGTCGCCGATTTCGACGACGGCACCTCCCGCTGGTTTCTCAACGTTGCCGGGCTGGGCTTCGACGCGGCGGTCGTCGAGCGCAAGATGGCGCGTGGTTTCGGCCCGCTCGCCTATGTGCTCGGGCTGCTCGGCGCACTCTGGTCCTACCGTCCGGTCCCCGTGCGGATTTCGCACGACGGCGCCGCGCCACGCGACGCGCGCATTCTCGTGCTCTTCGCGGCGCTGGGGCGCCACTGCGGCGGCGGCATGCTGATCGCGCCGCAGGCAGTTGCCGATGACGGGAACTTCGACTCGGTGCTGGTGCACGCGATGTCCCGCCTCGAGGTGCTGGTGAACCTCAGGAAGCTCTTCGACGGCACCCTCCCCGAACACCCCAAGGTGGACACCGCGCCCTGCGTCACGCTGCGCATCGAGGCATCCGCGATGCTCGGCGTCGAGGCCGACGGCGAACTGGTGGGACACACACCGGTCACCTTCCGCGTCGTGCCGCGCGCGGTGCGCGTCGTGATCCCGGCGCCGAGCGCGCCCTCCGGCGCGGAGCCGGACGCGCCTGCGGCATAATTCCAGCGAATCCTCACCCCCCCCCTCAAAAGAAACTGGAGCGGCAAAAAGTGAAACTCCCGGAACCGATCGTTCGCATGCACGATGAGCTCACCGCCTGGCGTCGCGACTTCCACGCGCACCCGGAACTGGGCTTCGAGGAGACCCGCACGTCGGATCTGGTCGCCGAGCGCCTGGCCGCTTTCGGCGGCATCGAGGTGCATCGCGGACTGGGCAAGACCGGCGTGATCGGCACCCTGCGCGTGGGCTCGGGCAGCGGCACGGTCGGCCTGCGCGCGGACATGGACGCGCTGCCGATCGCCGAGGAGAACGAGTTCGGGCATCGCTCGGCGTCCGCCGGCAAGATGCACGCCTGCGGGCACGACGGACACACGACGATGCTGCTCGGCGCGGCCCGGCACCTTGCCCAGACGCGTTCCTTCGACGGGACGGTGCACTTCATCTTTCAGCCCGCCGAGGAAGGCCGCGGCGGGGCCGGCGCGATGCTCGCCGACGGCTTGTTCGAGAAATTTCCCTGCGACGCGGTGTTCGGCATGCACAACATGCCCACGCTCGAGGCCAACCGCTTCGCGGTGCGCGCCGGACCGATGATGGCGGGTGGCGCATTCTTCGACATCCGCATCACCGGCAAGGGCGCGCATGCCGCGCGCCCGGAGGCCGGCATCGACCCGGTGATGGTCGCTTCCCACATTTCGATCGCCCTGCAGACCATCGTCGCGCGCAACACGCCGCCGATCGAGAGCGTGGTCGTGTCGGTGACGAAGATTGCCGGCGGTGACGCCTACAACGTGATCCCGCAAAGTGCGCTGCTCGCGGGTACGGTGCGCGCTTTCTCGAACGAGATGATGGCGCTTGCCGAGGCCTCGATGCGCCGCATCGTCGCCGGCGTCGCCGACGCCTTCGGCGCGCAGGCCGAGGTGGACTTCCGCGTGCTCTTTCCGCCGACCGTCAATGATCCGGCCCAGGCCGACTTTGCCGCACAGGTGTGCACCGAGTTGGTCGGGGCGGACAAGGTCGATCGCAATCCGCCGCTGATCATGGGCTCGGAGGATTTCTCCCTGATGCTCCAGCGCGTCCCGGGCTGCTTCGTGAATCTGGGCAACCAGCGCGGCGACGGGGAGTTCGAGCTGCACCACCCGCGCTACGACTTCAACGACGAAATCCTGCCGATGGGCGTCGCCTTCTTCACCCGACTCGTGGAAACGCGCCTCAGCAGGGCGTGACGCGGATGAACTGAATCTCGTCCGCGGCGCCGAGCCAGTGCGCGAGCGGCCGGCAACGGCCGTCGACGCACCACTCGTAGTCGCGGGCGAAGGGCGAACGGGTCAGCGAGAGCGAGGCAAGGCGCATTCTCCGGTCGCTCTGCCAGGCACCATCCTGCCAGCGCCCGCCCGCGTCGGGTTCCATCCCCGCGCCGGATCCGCGCACGCGGCTGCCCACGAGCACGATGGCCGCCGCCTGCACCTCGTAGTCCTCCTCCCAGAGGATGTGCTCCACGGAATGCATCCAGCGCAAGGTGAACGCCTCACCGGGAATCCTGGCGAGGACGACGGTCCCCGCCAGAATGCAGGCAGCGATCATGCCTGCGGCGCGACCGCCTTGCCCCGGTGGCGCCACCAGTGTTGCGCGACGAAGAGCGCGGTCAGCGCGAAGCCGATCTCGTCGGTGGCCGGCAGCGCGACCACCAGCGAGAAGGCTGCGGCCATCGCGAGGATGCGTTCCCACCACGCCAGCCGCTGCTGGAAGTGGCCGATGCTCGCCGCGCCCCACAGCCCGATCGAGATCAGCGCCTTGAGCACGATGTAGACCACCGCCGCGACGCCGGCATCGCCCTGGAGCATCAGCGCCGGGGCGTAGACCGCCATGAACGGAATG
Source organism: Burkholderiaceae bacterium (assembly GCA_024637155.1). Lineage (GTDB taxonomy): Bacteria > Pseudomonadota > Gammaproteobacteria > Burkholderiales > Burkholderiaceae_E > JAGXFR01. The sequence goes on from JAGXFR010000026.1 coordinate 20,815, forward strand.
ACGAACCCCGCGATCGCCAGCCGCATCGCCTGAATACCGATGCGCAAGCCCGACGCCTTGGCGATCGGCGAGGCCGCGAACGCCGCGAGCGCCACCGGCGGCGTCAGGTCGGCCATGATCCCGAAATAGAACACGAACATGTGCGAGACGATGAGCGGCACGCCGAGCGCGAGGAGCGCCGGCGCGGCGAGCGAACTGGTGATGATGTAGTTGGGAATCGTCGGGATGCCCATCCCGAGGATCAGGCAGACCAGCATCGTGAGCAGCAGGCTCAGGAACAGGCTCTGCTGCCCCAGCGCGATGACATAGCCGGCGAAGAGCGTCGCGATCCCGGTCAGCGTCACGACCCCGATGATCACGCCCACGAGTGCACAGGCAATGCCGACCGGCAGCGCGTGGCGCGCGCCGTCCTGCAGCGCGGTCACCATCATGCCCAGCGTCGGACGCCGCCCGCCCAACGCGAGGGCGATGAGCACGAGCACGAAAGCCAGCACGAAGAACACGCCGACCCCGTACTTGAAAAAGGTTGAGCTCAGGAGCGCGAGCACCACCCAGAACGCGATGCGCAGGACGAGCGAGTTGGCGCCGCTCAGGATGGCAACCCCGAGAATCAGGAGCGACGTCAGCGCCAGGCCCACCATGCCCGAGAAGAGCGGCGTGTATCCGGAGAACAGCAGGTAGACCAGCGCGGCGAGCGGCAGGATCAGGTACCAGCGGTCGCGCACCGCCGTCCACGGGTTCGGGCACTCGTCCTTCGGGAGTCCGAGCAGGCCGCGCCGGCCGGCCTCCAGGTGCACCATCCAGAACACCGTGACGAAGTACAGGATCGCGGGAATCAACGCCGCCTTGACGATCTCGACATAAGGCACATCGATGGTCTCGGCCATGATGAACGCGACCGCGCCCATCACCGGCGGCATGATCTGCCCGCCCATGCTCGAGGTGGCTTCGACGCCCCCGGCGAACTCGGCCCGGTAGCCGAAGCGCTTCATCAGCGGGATGGTGAACTGCCCCGTGGTGACCACGTTGGCGACGCCCGAGCCGTTGATCGTGCCCATCAGCCCCGAGGAGATCACCGAGACCTTCGCCGGACCGCCGCGCGTGTGCCCGACGGTGCCCATCGCGAAGTCAGTGAAGAGCTTGATCATCCCGGCCTGCTCGAGGAAGCTCCCAAAGAGGATGAACAGAAAGATGTAGCTGGACGACACGTAGGTCGGGATGCCGTAGATGCCCTCGGTGCCGAAGGCGAGCTGATCGACCACCTGCTCGAAGGCGTAGCCGCGATGCGCCCAGTCGCCCGGCAGGTACTGCCCGAAGAGCGCGTAGGCGATGAACATCGCGCAGATGAACGGCAGCGCGAAGCCCATCACGCGCCGTGCACCTTCGAAGACCAACACGATGATCGTCACGCCGACCACGATATCGAGGGTCGTCGGCGCGCCCGCACGCTGGATCAGGTCGCCCTCGAAAATCCAGTGATAGAAGGCCAGTACGAAGCCGAGGATGCCGAGCGCCCAGGAGCCCACGCGCAGCGGCGCGCTGGTGGTGCGTGTCGAGCAGAAGATCAGCAGCAGCAGGAAGCCGACGTGCACCGCGCGCACGATGCTGCTCGAGATCGGGCTGAACGCCGCGGTGATGATCTGAAAAGTCGAGAAGGCGATCGCCGCGCCGAGGATGAAGCGACTCGTTCCCAGCGGCGAATCAAACATCTCGGGCTCGGCGGCGGGTGCGGCGGGGGCGCCTGGCTGCATGACCTACCTCTCGAAAGTGTGAAAAACCCGGCGGGGTCGAGCAAAGCTCGACGCCGACCGGGCCGGAGTCCGCGCGAGAATTACTTGAGCGCGCCCACTTCCTTGTAGTACTTTTCCGCGCCCGGATGCAGCGGAATCGACAGGCCGACCGGCGCCTTGGTCACGTTGATCATCTTCGCGGCGTTGTGCGCGGCGACCATCGCGTCGAGGTTGGTGAACAGCTGCTTGGTCATCGCGTAGGCGAGGTCATTCGAGACGCCCGTGTGCGTGACCAGGTAGTTGGAGATGGTCGCGGTCGGCACGTCGGCCGTCTGCCCGTCGTAGGTGCCGGCCGGAATGATGCCCGGCTGGTAGGCGGCATCGCCGACCTTGGCGACGACGTCGGCAGGCACGGACACCACGACGATCTTCACCGAGGTGGCCAGATCGCGGATCGAGGAAACCCCGAGTCCGGCCGACTGCAGCGTCGCGTCGAGCTGACGGTTCTTGATCAGTTCGACCGATTCGCCAAAGGGCAGGAACTCGACCTTGCTCAGGTCCTTGTAGCTCAGGCCGGCGGCCTTGAAGATCGCGCGGGCGTTGATCTCGGTGCCCGACTTGGGCGCACCCACCGACACGCGCTTGCCCTTGAGGTCAGCCAGCGTCTTGATGCCCGATTCGGCGTTCGCGACGATCTGGATGTAGTTCGGGTAGATGGCGGCGATCGAGCGCAGCTTCTTCATCGGCGCGGGAAAGCCCATCTCCGCATCGCCCGTGTAGGCGCCACTCACTGCGTCAGCCAGCGCAAACGCGATCTCGCCGCGTCCCGCTTCGAGCAGGTTCATGTTTTCGGCCGAGGCCTTGGTCGACTGGACCGTCGCCTTGGCGTTGGGGATGGCCCGGTTGTAGATCGTCGAGAGCGCGGTGCCGAGCGGGAAGTACACGCCGCTGGTGCCCCCGGTGAGGACGTTGATGAACTGCTGCTGCGCGTGCGCGGCTGACAGCCCGAGCATGCTGAACGCGGCAAGCGCGATGGTGCCGATCAATCTCTTCATTTGATATCTCCAGGTTTTCTTGTAGGAATGCAACGGCCAGTATAGCGAAACGGCGGTGCGCCCGGCCAGCGCCGCGAGCGGACGCAAAAAAGGCGCGCCGCACAGCGCGCCCCGGGCGGTCTTCGGCCTCAGTCGGCCAGGCCGAGCTCGCGCATCATGCGCCGGTCTTCGAGCTCAGCACGGGCTTCGTGCAGACGCTTGGCTTGCTCGGACGGGGCGATATTCCGGTAATCCTCGGGGGTGGACTCGACTCGACCCTTGCGCATCCGTTCCGCCTGCCGCTTGCTGACCACCGATTTCTGGTGGGTGGCACTCATTTCGGAACTGGGTTTTGGCGTGGATTTCAATTCGAACTCCCCTGATTTTCCGTGAACCCACTCTTATATCAGATTTTTGCCTTGCGTGCCCCCATGAACGGGTGGTTTCTGCCCGTAACCCCTCGTAAGTGAGCGTAAGAGCCAGGGATACGGCAGGCGCGCCATGAGAGAATGGCACCAGGGCGTTTTCAACGGAGGAATGCCATGAAATCGAATCGAGTCACCCTTGCGGCGCTCGCCGCGATCGCGGCACTCGCGGCCGGATGCGCCGGCCCGGCCGCCACCAGCGGCGTCTATCGCGCCGGCCAGACCGGCACCGAGCAGATCGTGCGCATGGCTGTCGTCGAGAGCGTGCGCGAGGTCGTCATCAACCGCGGCGAGTCCGGCGTGGGCACCGGTGCCGGTGCCGTCATCGGCGGCGTCGCCGGCAGCAATATCGGCGGCGGACGCGGCTCCGTGGTCGGAACCGTGCTTGGCGCCGTCGCCGGCGGCGTAATCGGGCAAACGCTCGAGCGACAGACCAACACCGTGCGCGGACTCGAAATCACGGTGCGGCTCGAGAACCGCCAGCTGCGCGCCATCACGCAGGAGGCCGACGAGAGCTTCCAGCCGGGCGACCGGGTTCGGCTGGTGAGCAGTTCCCGCGGCACCCGGGTCACCCGCTAGGAATTGCCCGGCGTGGGAGACATCGTCGAGGCCGACTTCATCGTCATCGGCGCCGGGATCGCCGGCGCCTCGATCGCCTGCTTCCTCGCGCCGCACGCTCGCACGGTGGTGCTCGAGCGCGAGTCGCACCCCGGCTATCACACGACCGGGCGCTCCGCCGCCTTCTACCTGACCAGCTACGGGACCCCGCAGATCCGCCGGCTGACGATCGCCAGCCGGGCCTTTTTCAACGTGCCACCCGCTGGCTTCGTCGCGCATCCGGTCATCGGGCCGCGCGTTGGGATGATGCTTGCCCGGACCGGCCAGGAAGAGCAGCTCGACGAAGCGGAAGCCCTGATCCGCTCCGTCTTTCCGGCCGCCCCGCGGCTCGACGCCGACGCCACCTGCGCGCTCGTTCCGGTCCTGCGCCGTGAGGGCATTCTGGGTTCCGTGACCCAGCCCGACGGCGGCGACATCGACGTGCACACCCTGCACCAGGGCTTCCTGCGCAGCCTGCGACGCGATGGCGGAACGATCGTCTGCGACGCCGAGGTGAGCGCGCTCGAGCGCGACGGCGCCGGCTGGCGCGTGCATACGGGCACCGGCGCCGGCGCGGGGGAATTTCGCGCCCCGGTGGTCATCAACGCAGCGGGCGCGTGGTGCGACGTGGTCGGGCGACTCGCCGGCGCGCGCGCGCTCGGACTGCAGCCGATGCGCCGCTCCGCCTTCCTGTTCAAGCCGCCCGAAGGAATCGAGGTCGGCGCCTGGCCGCTGGTGATCGCGACCGACCACAGCTGCTACTTCAAACCTGACGCGGGCCTGGTGCTCGCGAGCCCGGCCAATGCCGACCCGGTCGAGCCGCACGACGTCCAGCCCGAGGAAACGGACATCGCGCTGGGCATCGCACGGATTGAGGGACTCACCACGATGTCGATTCGGCGGCCGACGCGCACCTGGGCGGGGCTGCGGTCCTTCGTCCCGGATGGCGACCTGGTGGGCGGGTTCGATCCGGATCTGCCGGGGTTCTTCTGGCTGGCCGGCCAGGGTGGCTATGGGGTCCAGACGTCCCCGGCCGCCGGCGCAGCGTGCGCGGCGATCGCCCGCGGCGTGCCCCTGCCCGCCCATCTCGCCGACTGCGGCGTCACCATCGAATCGCTCTCGCCGGCGCGGCTGCGCTAGGGCTGACCGGCGGCGGCGCGCCGCGCCAAGCCATGCCGTACGCGAGTTACGCAAGTCGAATCTGCGGCGCCGAAGGCGACGAACCCGTCGCGGCTAGTGGAAGTGGGTCGACTCCGGCTCGACGTCGCCCGGCATCTCCGCGTGCACCACCTCGCCCTTGCCGTTGGGGTACAGCGGCGCGCCGCAATCCTCACAGTAATCCGGTTCGTTCATATCCGGCCAGAGCCGGATGTCCGAAACACCCACCTCGCGCAAGGTCTCGCGGATCGCCTCGATCGGCGCGACCTCGTCCGACTCGCTCTCGGACCCGAGCAGGGGCCAGACCATGCCCTGCACGATCTCCTCGCCTTCGTCGTCGACCGACAGCCCGATGCGGTACTCGTCGACCCGATCCTCGCCGAACGCGGCCACCGTCGCGCGGATGTCGCTGGCGTCGATGTTGAGCGCGTGGGTCAGGAAATGAACCGCGGCACGGATCGCGTAGGGGCGCACGCGCCGATCGGCCTCGCGCATGTTGATGTGATACGCGTCCGGCAGCAGGCACTCGAATCCGCAGCCCTGAAGCAGCGGCTCGAGCGTCGGCCGACCCTGCGCGATCCACTGCTCGAGGCACTGGACACGGGTGGCATGGTCTTTCGCTTCGAGGTCCTGCCAGCGAAACACCGGGCTTCCGACGGGAACCGCCACGGCACCGACCAGAAAGCGCGCGTCGGCGAGCATGTCAGCCGTCTCGGGAAAGGACTTCGCGTCGATCCGCACCGCGCTCCCTGCGATAGCCGCCAGGCCCAGCCGCTTGCCCAGCCGGCGCAGTTCGCAGAAATCGCGCGGCAGCTGATCCACGCTGTAGAGCGCCGGAACGATCGCGACCCGGGCCCCGGCTGCCAGCGCGTGCGCCTGCAGATGGGTGCTGAGCGTGCGCACGTCGGCCGCGGGAATCGGCCCGCTGGGAATTCGGAAACGCGTCCAGGCGATGACCGGCGCGGCCACCAGCAACACCTGCCAGGCCGCCCCCTGCACGGTGAGCGTAAGCGATTCCGCCGATTCCTCCACGGCCTCGATCAGCGCCCCGTAGGCCTCGCCGTCCGCCTTGGTCAGTCGCTCGAGCGCGTCGTAGACCGCCTGCGGGTGCCCCCCGTCGAGCAGGCGCTCGACGCGGGTCGTGATGGCCTCTTCCCAGTAGCGGTCTTCGACGCGACTGCCGGAATTGGCGAGGCCCAGCGCCGCGGCGACCAGTCGCTCGGCGTCCGGAGAGAGGTGCGGCTTGCGCTCGCCGCGGGTGCGGGGGAGACGGGATTCCTTCATGTCAGATCCGTTGGATAACCCGTCATTCTAGCGAATCCGGGGACTTGACCTCCGAACCGGGCGCCGCCGAGGCTCGGGTCACTTCGAGCCGTCAGGGGTGCGCCAGACGGAGGGCTCGCGCGCCTCGCGCTCGATCTCGCTGAGCAGCCGCTCGTGCGCGGCGAGTTCGTCGGGGCTCGCGGTGATCCGCAGCTGCCGCGCCGGCGGCCAGCCGCCGCTGGCGCCCGGCGCATCACCCGCACCGGCGGGCTGCGCCGCGATCATCTCCAGGCTTTCCTGTCCGCGGGTCATCGCCAGGTAGACATCGGCCAGCAATTCCGCGTCGAGCAGCGCTCCGTGCAATTTCCGGTGCGCATTCGAAACGCCGTAGCGCTCGCACAGCATGTCGAGCGAATTGCGCTTTCCCGGATGCAGCTCGCGCGCGAACGCGAGCGTGTCGAGCACGCCGGCGCAGGCGTCCCGAAACGGCCCCCGGCCCGCGCGCGCGAGTTCAGAATCGAGAAAGCCGAGATCAAAGGGCGCGTTGTGAATCACGACCTCGGCATCGGCGACGAACGCGAGGATCCGATCGGCCACGTCCGCAAAGCGCGGCTCGCTCTCGAGGCGCTCCCGGCTCAGCCCGTGAATCTCCTGCGCGCGCGCCTCGACGTCACGCTCGGGGTTGAGGTACTGGTGTAGCGTGCGTCCGGAAAGGCGCCGGTTGACGATCTCGACGCAGCCGATCTCGACGATCCGATGTCCGTCGTGAACGTAGAGTCCGGTAGTCTCGGTGTCGAGCACCACCTGGCGCAGCGCGCTCACGCGTGCCTCCGCCGCGCAATCAGCGTGTAGACGGTGGGCACCACGAAGAGCGTGAGCAGCGTCCCGAAACTCATCCCGCCCACGACGACCATCCCGATCTGCACGCGGCTCTCGGCGCCGGCGCCGGTGGCGAGCGCGAGCGGCACCGCGCCGAGCACCATTGCCCCGGTGGTCATCAGGATCGGGCGCAGACGCAGCGTCGCCGCCTCGATCGTGGCCTCGAGCACGTCCTTGCCGGTATTGCGCAGTTGATTCGTGAATTCGACGATCAGGATTCCGTGCTTGGTGATCAGCCCGACCAGGGTGATCAGTCCGATCTGGCTGTAGACGTTCATGGTTCCCCCGGTCCACTGTAACAGCGCGAGCGCCCCGGTCATCGACAGCGGCACGGTGAGCATGATGATGAACGGGTCGATGAAGCTCTCGAACTGCGCGGCGAGCACCAGGTAGATGAAAGCCAGCGCGAGCGCGAAAGTGACCAGCAGTGCGGACGACGACTGTTTGAATTCGCGCGTCTCGCCGTTGTAGTCGACCACGTAGCCGAGCTTGAGATGGCGGCTCGCTGCCTGCTCCGTGAACTCGAGCGCCTCGCCCAGCGAGGTGCCCGGCGCGAGGTTGGCGGTGATCGTCACGGCGCGGCGCTGGGCGAAGTGGTTGAGTTCGCGTGCCGCGACGTTTTCCTCGACGCGCACCAGACCGGAGAGCGGCTGCATCGTCTCCGCGCGACCGCGCACGAAGATGCCGCTGATGTCGCCCGGCGAGCGGCGGCTGTCGGCCTCGATCTGGACGATCACGTCGTACTGCTCGCCGTCGCGCTTGAAGCGCGTGACCTGTCGCCCGCCCAGCATCGTTTCCAGCGCGCGACCGATCGACTCGACCTGCACGCCCGCGTCCGCGGCCCGCTCCCGGTCGATGACCAGCCGGATCTCGGGCTTGTTGAGCCGCAGGTCCGTATCCACCCCCTGCAGGCCGGGATAGCTCTGCAGTTCGGCGAGCAGCGGCGCGACGGTCTCCTGCATCTTCTCGTAGGAGTCGGAACTGAGCACGACGAAATTGATCGGGCGCGAACGCGGCGACTGGCCGAGCGACGGCGGCGCGACCGCGAAAGCCTGCACCCCCGGAATGCCGAGCAGCTTGGGCTGAATCTCGCGCAGGATCTCCGGAACCTTGCGCGCGCGCGCGCTCCAGTCGCTCAGGCGGATGAACGAGATGCCCTGCGTGACCGTCGGGTTGCCTGCGACGATGAACACGCGCTCGGCCTCGGGTGCCGCCGTGACGATGCGCTCGATCGACCGGGCATACCGATCCGTATAGCCGATCGATGACCCCTCCGGAGCCGAGAACATCGCCACGATCACGCCGCGGTCTTCGATCGGCGAGAGTTCCTTCTTCATCCCCGTCCACAGGAAATAGCTCGACACCGCAACCGCGGCGCCGAGCAGCAGCACCAGCCAGCGCTTGGTGAGCGACCAACGCAACGCGACGGCGTAACGGCGGGTGAGCGCGGCGAGCGCGCGCTCGACGTTGCGCGCGAACCAGCCCGGCTGCGGGTCGTGGCGCAGCAGCCGGCTGCACATCATCGGCGAGAGGGTCAGCGCGACGAAGCCCGACACCAGCACGGCGCCGGCGAGCGTCAGGGCGAACTCGATGAACAGCCGCCCGGTGCGTCCGGTGGTGAACGCCACCGGCGCGTAGACGGCGGCGAGCGTGAGCGTCATCGCGATCACCGCGAAGCCGACCTCGCGCGCACCCTTGAAGGCGGCCGCCATCGGCTCCATCCCGTCCTCGATATGCCGATAGATGTTCTCGAGGACGACGATCGCATCATCGACCACGAGGCCGATCGCCAGCACGAGTGCGAGCAATGTGAGCGTGTTCACCGAGAAACCGGCCACCAGCATCAGCGCGAAGCTCGAGATCAGGCACACCGGAATCGTGATCAGCGGGATGATCGCGGCACGCGCGGTGCCGAGGAACACGAAGATCACCAGCGCCACGAGCAGCACGGCCTCGCCGATCGTCGTGTACACCGACGCGATCGATCGGTCGATGAAGAGCGAAGTGTCGTAGGCGACATTCACCGACAAGCCGGGCGGCAGGTCCGCCTGGAGCTTGGGCAGGTCCGCGCGCAGCGCCTGGGAGAGGGTGAGCGGATTGGCCGTCGCCTGCTTGATCACGCCCATCGAGATCGACGGGCGGCCGTTGAAGCGCACGATGGTGCGCTCGTTTTCCGGCGCCGCCTCGATGCGCGCGACGTCACGCAGCCGCACCGCGTAGCCGGACACGTTCTTGACCACCACCTGCTCGAATTCGGCGACCCGCTGCAGGTCGGACTGCGAGACCACGTTGAATTCGCGCGTGCTGCTCTCGATGCGCCCCGTCGGCACCTCGACGTTCTGGCGGCGCAGCGCGTCCTCGACATCGGCCGGCGTCAGGCGGTACGAGAGCAGCCGCTCGGGGTCGAGCCAGATGCGCATCGACAGCCGCCGCTCGCCGAAGATGCGCACGTCGGCCGCGCCGGGCAGCGTCTGCAGCCGCGGCTTGACGATCCGATTGGCGATGTCCGAGACCTCGAGCGGCGACAGGGTGTCGCTGGCGAACGAGAGCCAGATCACCGGATTGGCGTCCGCCTCGACCTTGGCGATCACCGGTTCATCGATCGCCGGCGGCAGTTTGGCGCGCACCCGCGACACGCGATCGCGCACGTCGGCCGCCGCCCCGTCGGGCTCGCGATTCAGGCGGAAGCGCACGCTGATCTGGCTTTGCTCCGCACGCGAAATCGAGGTCAGCACTTCGACCCCCTCGATCCCGGCGATCGAGTCCTCCAGCGTCTTGGTGACCTGGGATTCGATGATGTCCGCAGACGCGCCGGTGTAGCGCGTGTTCACGGTCACCACCGGCTCGTCGATCTTCGGATACTCGCGTACCTGCAGTCGCGAGTAACTGACCGCCCCCACCAGCGTGACGACGAGTGAGAGAACCGTCGCGAAGACCGGCCGGCGGATGCAGATGTCGGAGAGAATCATCGGTCGAACATGGGCGCTACTTGACGCCCGTTGCGGCTCCGGCTCCGCTCGTCGGGGGGTCGATCACCTTGACCTCCGTGCCGTCGCGCTGCAGCCGCATCTGCCCGGCGGTGACCACCTGGTTTCCGGCGGCCAGCCCCTGCACGATTTCCACCAACCCGTCGCGCCGGATGCCGGTCGCCACCTTCGTGCGCAGCGCCTTGCCGGCCTCGATGCGATAGACGAACTGCTCGTCCCCGGCCGGCACCAGGGCCTCCTCGGGGATCACCAGCGCCTTGGCCCGCTCGGCGAGCACCAGCCGTGCCCGCACGAACATCCCGCCGCGCAGCAGGCCCTGCGGGTTGGAAACGCGCCCACGCGCGATCACGAAACGCCCGTTGGCGTCCACCTGCGCCTCGGTCGCCTCGAGCACGGCCGCGAAATCCTTCTCCGGATAGGTGTCCACGCTCAGGCGGATCCGCTGGCCACGCCGCAATTGACCCAGCAGCCGTTCCGGGAGGCGCACGTCGACGAGCACGCTGGAGAAGTCGTCGAGCACCACCAGATCGGCTCCTTCCTTCACGTAGTCGCCGACACTGACGTTGCGCAGTCCGAGCACACCCGCGAAGGGCGCGCGGATCTCATAGCGCGCCAGCCGCGCTTCCGCCAGCTTGAGTTTGGCCTCGAGCACCTGCATGGTGGCCGCAGCTTCGTCGCGCGCCCGCTCACTGACGAAATTCTTCTGCGCGAGATCCGCCGTGCGCTGGTAGTTCGCGCGTGCCAGCCCCAGTTCCGCGCGCGCTTGCTCGGCCTCGGCACGCGGCACGCTGGCATCCAGCGCGACGAGCAGCGCGCCGCGCGCCACCCGCTCGCCGTCGCGAAAGTGCACGGCCGCAATCCGGCCCGCGATCTCCGGCTTGAGCATGACGGTCTCGTTGGCGCGCAATGCACCCACCGCGGTGGCCTCGTCACGCAGCGGCATCTCGCGCACCAGTGCCGCTTCGACGCTCGTCGGACCCCGGGGACCGCCGCCCTTGCCGGCCTCGCCGCCCTTGGCGCCGTCTTGACCCTTGCCCGGCGCGACGCCCGCAGGCCCGGTCGCCGGGCCGCCGGCCGCCGCCTGCGCGGCATTCGGGTCGACTGCCGGGGGCCGGTGCCAGCCGTACGCCCACCAGCCGAGGGCCGCCAGTCCGGCCAGCGCGAGCGCGTAGTAGACGAGTCTTCTCATGGGTGCGCGGGAGGGATTCCGATTGGGGTGCTGCAATCTAGCATAGCCCCGGCGCGGCGCAAGCATGCTCCCTCTGGAAACGCTACCATTGCCTCGTCCCCGCGACCCGACACCGACCACCCATCATGACTGCACGGCCCGCGCCGCCGGCGCTTCGCGAATCGATTCGCACGCTGGGTGCGTCGCGCATCCGCGAGGTGGCCAATTCCGCGCTCGGACGCCCCGGGGTCCTGCCCTTCTGGTTCGGTGAGCCCGACGCGGTCACCCCCGCGTTCATCCGGGACGCCGCGATCGCCGCCATGCTCGCGGGCGACACCTTCTACCACCACAACCTGGGAATCCTCCCGCTGCGCGAGGGACTTGCGGCCTATCTGTCGGCACCCCACCGCGCAATCGATGTGTCCCGGATTGCCGTCACCAGCGCCGGTGTCAACGCGCTGATGATCGCGGCACAGGCCCTTTTCGGGCCGGGCGATCGCGTCGTCGCCATCGTGCCGCTGTGGCCCAACGTGACGGAGATCCCGCGCATCCTGGGCGCCGAGGTCGTGCGCGTCGCGCTCGACTTCGAGGCGGCGTCGGGACTCTGGGAACTCGATCTCGAGCGCCTGCTGGCCGCGCTCACCCCCGGCACCCGCGCCGTGATCATCAACTCCCCGAACAACCCGACCGGCTGGACGATGTCGCGCAAGGACCAGGTGACACTGCTCGCGCACTGCCGGGAACACGGGATCTGGATCGTCTCGGACGAGGCCTACGAGCGGCTCGTCTTTGATGGAAGCACGCAGGCGCCCTCCTTTCTCGACATCGCCGAACCCGACGACGCCCTGATGGTCGCCAACACCTTCTCGAAGGCCTGGCAGATGACCGGATGGCGGCTCGGCTGGCTCGTCGCTCCCGCATCGAGCGCGCCTGAGCTCGGCAAGCTGATCGAATACAACACCTCGTGCGCGCCGGGTTTCATTCAGCAGGCGGCCCTCGTGGCGCTGCGCGATGGCGAGGATTCGGTGCGCCGCTTCGTCGCCGAACTGGCGCTGCGCCGGGACGCGCTGGTGGCGGCGCTCGCGCCGCTCGACGGGGTCGAGATGGGCGCGCCCCCGGGCGCCATGTACCTGTTCTTTCGCCTCGCGGGACAACGCGACAGCCTCGATCTGGCCAAGCGCCTGGTGTCCGAGGCCGGGCTCGGGCTGGCGCCGGGAAGCGCGTTCGGGCCGGAGGGCGAGGGTTTCCTGCGCTGGTGCTTTGCGCGGCCGGTCGAGCAGCTGCGCGACGGGGCCGAGCGGCTGCGCCGCTTCCTCGCGACCAGCTAGACGCGATCAGGAATTTGCGGCCGCGTTCCCGGATGCGGGGGTGCTCCGCAGATGCGACGCGACTCCCTGATTGGCGAGTTCGTCGGCGCGCTCGTTGCCCGGATTGCCCGCGTGGCCGCGCACCCAGTGCCAGCTCAGGTCGTGCTCGGCGAGCAGCGGTTCGAGCTCCTGCCACAGGTCGAGGTTGCGCACCGGCTGACGGCTGGCGGTCCGCCAGCCGCGCGCCTTCCAGCCGGCCAGCCACTCGGTGACGCCCTTCTGCACGTACTGCGAATCGGTGTGGACGCGCACCCGGCTGCGCCGCTTGAGCGCCTGCAGCGCCCGGATCACGGCGGTCAGCTCCATGCGGTTGTTGGTCGTCTCGGGAGCGCCCCCGCAGAGCTCCTTTTCGAGGGATCCGGCGATCAGCAGCGCGCCCCAGCCGCCCGGGCCGGGGTTTCCCTTGCAGGCGCCATCAGTGTAGATTTCGACCGTATCGGCCATCTTCGGGCATCTCCTGGCGTTTCGGGTGTCTGCGCGATGGCCGTCAGCGGGCCTGCGGCACAAGGCCACCGGGGCCGAAACAGCGAGTTCGGCGCGGTGCACCCGGTGCCACGGGATTCTACCCTTGCTCTCAGGGAGGAATGCCCTCCATGTTCGAGACCCATATCACCCGCTACCTGGAGCGGCTCGGCAACCGTCGCCCGCTGCCCGTCGAGGTTGCGCTGTGGAACGGCGAGCGCGTGGCGCTGGGTCACGAGCCGGTGGTCTCGATCGCACTGCGCGAGCCCGCCGCGGCGCGCGACCTGCTGCGCGCGACGATGGCTTCCCTCGCGGAAGCCTACATCGAAGGCCGCCTCGACGTGCGCGGGCCGATCGGCGAGATCGTCCGGATCGCCGAGGCGCTTGCCTCGGACAGCGCCCGCCCGGGCCGCTCGGCGCGGCTGAGCAGCTGGCTCGCCCGCCATACGCGGGCCTCGGACCGGCAGGCGATCACCTACCACTACGATGCCTCGAACGAGTTCTATGCGATGTGGCTGGATCCGGCGATGGTGTACTCGTGTGCGTACTTCCGCACGGGCGACGAGGACCTCGCGACGGCGCAGACGCAGAAACTCGACCACATCTGCCGCAAGCTGATGCTCGAGCCCGGCCACACGCTGCTCGACGTCGGCTGCGGCTGGGGCGCCCTGGCGATCCATGCCGCGCGCCACTTCGGTGCGCAGGTTACGGGGATCACGCTCTCGGAGAACCAGTACGAGCTGGCGTCCCGGCGCGTGGCCGAGGCCGGTCTCGCGGACCAGGTGGAGATTCGCCTGCAGGACTATCGCGACGTGCCCCGCGAAGCGGGTTTTGACCGCATCGCCTCGGTGGGGATGTTCGAGCACGTCGGACTGCGCAAGCTCGGTTCCTACTTCGCGCGGCTGCACGAACTGCTCAAACCCGGCGGGGTGGTCATGAACCACGGGATCACCTCCTGCAACCCCGACAGCGCCGGCGTCGGGCGCGGTGTGGGCGAGTTCATCGACCGCTATGTCTTCCCCGACGGTGAACTGCCCCACGTCTCGCTGGCCGTTCGGGAACTTTCGGCCGCGGGACTCGAACTCGTCGACGCCGAGTCGCTGCGCCGCCACTACGCGAAGACGCTGACCTTCTGGTCGCAGGCCTTCGAGGACCGTCTGGACGAGATCACCGACATGGTCGGCCAGCGGCGCGCGCGGATCTGGCGCATCTACCTCGGCGGCTGCGCCCACGCGTTTGCCCACAGCTGGATCAACATCTACCAGTTGCTGGCGATCCGGCCCCGCACGGATGCCGCGGGCGTCCACAGCCCGCTGCCGCTGTCGCGCGACTACATCTACCGCTGAATCGCCTCCGCGCCGTCGACGCACGCGGCATCCCGCGTGCGCGGCGCGGTCTCGGCGCCCGCGTCGAGCGGTGCGAAGCGCGGTGCGCCGGCCGGCACGGTTCCCGCGGCCGTCGCCGGTTTCTTCCATGCCGGGCCCACCAGTCGCATGCCGCGCACGCGCTTGACCGCGGAGATGGTGTAGACCGAGCCGAGGATCGGCCACCACCGGTCGCCCGCCTTTTCGAGAAAAGCCCAGCGATCGAGCCAGCGCTGCGTCCGGCAGGGCGGCCGGTAGCAGCCGTAGCGGCCGCGCTCGATGCCGTAGCCCAGCAGCTTGAGCCAGTCGCGCAGCCGCGGCACGGCGATGAACGGGCCGGGGCATGGCAGGAACGCCGGGCGCAGCGCCCGCGGAAGCAGCTGGCGTGCACCCCAGAAACTCACTGGGTTGAAACCGAGCACCACGACGCGCCCTTCCGGGCGCAGCACCCGATCGACTTCGCGCAGGATCTGGTGCGGATCCGGCGCGCATTCCAGCACATGGGGCAGCACGACAAGATCGAGCGACTGCGTATCGAAGGGCAAGTCCTCGAAATGCTCGACGAGCACGACGCCGCGATCCTCCTCGGGCTGCGTGGCGGCCGCGCCGAGCAGCGCGCGTACGCGGGTCGGCATGCGATTGGCCGCGAGCGCGTCGAGTTCGGACAATCCGCATTGCAGCGCGATGTAGCCGAACACGTCCGCGACGGCAGCGTCGCACTGCTCCCGCTCCCAGGCGAGCAGGTAGCGCCCGGCCGGAGTCGCCGACCATGGCCGCCATTGCGGGACGCCTATAATCGGGGCCTCGGGCGCTCCGTCCCCGCCGGGTACGGAATCCGCGTCGTGCTCACTGCGCTTCATCATCTCCCATGCCTGAACGACATCCCTGGCTGCACTGCCCGCCCCCTCACCCGCTGATCGAAGCGATCCCGGCGCTGCGCGACAATTACTTCTGGCTCCTCGCCGGTTCCGATCCGGACGCGGCGGCAGTGGTGGATCCGGGCGAAGCGGCCCCGGTCCAGGCGGCACTCGCGGCGCGAGGCCGGACTCTACGCGCGATTCTACTCACCCACCACCACGGGGACCACGTCGGCGGTGTTGCGCAGCTCGCCCGCCAGTGGGGTTGCGAAGTCTTCGGCCCGGCCACCGAGGAGATCGCGGGGGTGACGCAGCCCGTTTCCGCCGGTGAGCGCATCGTCCCCGCCGGCTTTACGACGTCCTTCGAGGTGATCGAGGTCCCGGGCCATACGCGCGGGCACATTGCGTACTTCGCGAGCGCCCACGGCGAGGATCCGCGCCCTGTGCTGTTTTGCGGCGACACCCTTTTCGCCGCAGGCTGCGGTCGCCTGTTCGAGGGCACGCCCGAGCAGATGGTCCGCTCGCTGGACCGCCTCGCCGCGCTGCCGCCCGAGACCCTCGCCTACTGCGCCCACGAGTACACCGTGTCGAACCTGCGCTTCGCGCGCGCCGCGGACCCGGCTTCCCCGGCGCTCGCCCAACGCTACGAGGAGGCGCTGGGCGTGCGCGCCGCGGGCGTCGCCACCGTCCCCACCAGCATTGGCATCGAGCGCGCCACCAACCCGTTCCTGCGCTGCGACTCTCCGGAAATCCTCGCCACGCTCGCCGCGCGGCTCGGCCGCACGCCCGGTAATCGCGTGGAGGCGTTCGCCGCACTTCGTCGCTGGAAGGACGAATTCGCGTAGTACACTGCCTGCTTTGCCTTCCACACTTTGCCTTCCGACTCTTGACCCGGGATGGATCTCTGCGTAGCATCCGGGCAAGTTTCTGAACCGAATCAATATCTTGGGAGACCCCGTTGCGGAATCTTCGAGCAACGTCCTCGCGCCGAACCGGGGTTGCCTGCGTGCTGTTCCTCGTTGCGGCCATCGCGGGGTGCAGCACGACACCCATCGCGCCCCCCACCGCCGTCGTCAACGCGCCCGAATCCGGACAGCGTGCGGGCGCCCCGAACCAGACTGCTCCCGGCACGATTGCCGCGGCCCCAGACACGCTCCCGGGCCAGTCCGGGCGCGGCACCCCGGACGGCAGCGCCGGCCGTCCCGAGGTCGCGCAGGAAGCACAGCGCGCGGATGCGCCAGCGGCCGGGACACCGTCCGCCGGCGCATCCGCAGCCGCGGCACCCGCGCCGGCCGCGCGCGAAGCACGCGCGCCCATCACTTCGGGCGCCTCCGCACCGACCGCGACCCGCGCTGACGGGCCGACGCGACCCGCCGCACCCGTCGCGGCCGGCGCCCTCAAGCCCGCCCCGGCGGCGGACGCTTCCGCGGCCCGAACCGAAAGCACCCCCCGGCCCGACGTCGTGGCGGCGCCGGTTGTTCCTCCGCCCCCGGACGATCTGTGGGACCGGATCCGGGCCGGCTTCGCGCTGCCCGAGTTGAACACGCCGCTGGTCGCCGAGAAGGAGCGTTTCTACCTCTCGAAACCGGAGTATCTGCAGCGCATGATGCAGCGCGGCGGGCGCTATCTGCACTACATCGTCGAGGAGATCGAGCGGCGCGGCATGCCCACCGAGATCGCACTGCTGCCTTTCGTCGAGAGCGCGATGAATCCGGGCGCGCTTTCTTCGGCGCAGGCCGCGGGCCTCTGGCAGTTCATCCCGTCCACGGGCAAGGCCTACAACCTGAACCAGAACTGGTGGGTCGACAACCGCCGCGACGTCGTGAAGTCGACGCACGCGGCGCTGGACTACCTGCAGAAGATCTACGCGATGCACGGCAACGACTGGTTCCTCGCGCTGGCCTCCTACAACTGGGGGGAAGGCGCGGTCGGACGGGCGGTGAAGAAGAATCAGGCGAAGGGCCTCGGGACCCATTATCTCGACCTGAACATGCCCGCGGAGACGAGGAACTACATCCCCAAGCTGATCGCGCTCAAGAACGTCATCCAGCGCGCGGACGAGCTGAAGTTGACGCTGCCGGCGCTGCCGAACCGCCCCTATTTCGCGACCATCGAGAAGACGCGGCCGATCGACCTGAAGCTCGCCGCGAAGTTTGCCGGCATGAGCGTCGAGGAATTCGTCGCGCTCAACCCGGCGCACAACCGACCGGTGATTTCGGCGACCAAGAACAACGAGATCAAGCTGCCCGCCGACCGGGTCGACGCGTTCCTGGCGGCAGTCGAGCAGCACGGCGAGGCGAATCGCGTGTTCGCCAGTTGGCAGCCGCACACGATCGGACCCGCGGAAACGCTCGCCACGGTCGCGGCGCGCGGCGGCGTGTCGGAGTCGGAACTGCGCCGCGCCAACAGCCTGGCGCCGAGCCAGCGCATCCTCGCGGGCACCCGGATCATCGCACCGCATCCGGCGGTCACCGACGAGTTGTCGGTCGAGCGCTTCGTCGCGCCGCGCGTCTACGAATCGGTGTCCCGTTCGCCGCTCTATCACACCGTCGGCAAGCGCGATTCGGCGCCTTCCATCGCCGCACGCTACAAGATCTCGGAAGCGATGCTCAACAGCTTGAACGACCTGCGCAACGGCGTGCGCCGCGGCATGCGGCTGCTGATTCGCAAGGGCGGAACTCAGACGCTGCTCACCGACGAGAACGGCGGCAAGCAGGTGATTGCCAACTCCCCCGCCGCCACGCCGGAGCGTGGCGCCGCGGCGCGGCGCAAGACGGGGGCGAAGAGCTCCCCCAAGGCGCGCAGCCCGGCGCGCTCCGCTGCGGCCAGCGGTGCGGGTCAGCCCGCGGCCAAGGTGCGCAAGGTCAGCCACGAGCCCACGCCGAAGGCGAAGTCGCCCGGTCCGCGCCGCGCGATGTAGCGTCACGCCGGCGGCACCCGCGCGGGTGCCCGGCTCAGCTGTCGAACGCTGCGGCGAGCAGTTCCCGCGTGTAGGCCTCGCGCGGCGCGGCGAAGAGCGCGAGCGTCTCGCCGCGTTCGACGACCCGCCCTTCCTTCATCACAACGACCCGGTGCGCCATCGCCCGGATCACGGCCAGATCATGGGTGATGAACAGGTAGCTCAGCGCATGGCTCTTCTGCAGCTGCGTGAGCAGATCGAGCACCTGCTTGCCCACCGAAACGTCGAGCGCCGAAGTCGGCTCGTCCAGGAGCAGGAGTTCGGGCCGCACCACCAGCGCGCGCGCGATCGCGATGCGCTGGCGCTGGCCGCCCGAGAATTCGTGGGGATAGCGCTGCAGCATGTTCGCCTGAAGATCCACTTCCTCGAGCATCGCCACGATTTCGTCGCGGCGCTGCGCTGCGCTCAGTTCCGGGCGGTGCAGCGCCAGCCCCTCGCCCACCAGCGCCTCGACGGTCAGCCGCGGTGAGAGCGAATTGTAGGGATCCTGGAAGATCACCTGCATGCGCCGGCGCAACGGCCGCATCCGCGCTCCCGAGAGCGCATCGATGCGCTGCCCGTCGAATTCGATCTCGCCGCGCGCCTCGCCGGCGTTGAGCCGCCACAGGGCCATCCCGAGCGTGGTCTTGCCGGAGCCGGACTCCCCGACGACGCCGAGCGTCTCGCCGCGGCGCACCTCGAGATCGACATCGCGCACGGCCTCGAAGGTCGCTCGCCCGAACCATCCCTTGCGCGAGGTGAAGCGCACGCCCACGCCGCGGGCGCGCACCAAAGGCGCCGCGTCGTCGGGCAGTGCCTCGATTGCGCGCTGCGGGCGGCTGTCGATCAACTGTCGCGTATAGGCGTGCGCCGGCGCGCTGAACAGCTGCTCGGTCTCGGCCGTCTCGATCAGCCTGCCGTCCTGCATCACGGCAACCCGGTCAGCGAAGGCCCGCACCATCGGCAGATCGTGGGTGATCAGCAGCACCGACAGGCCGAGTTCGCGCTGCAATTCGTCGAGCAGAGCGACGATGCGCTTGCGGATCGTCACGTCGAGCGCGGTGGTCGGCTCGTCGGCGATCAGCACCGTGGGATTGCAGGCGAGCGCCATCGCGATCGTCGCGCGCTGGCGCTGGCCGCCCGAGAGCTCGTGCGGATACGAGTCGACCCGGCGCTCGGGTTCCTGGATGCGGGTTCGCCCGAGCAGTTCGATCGCCTTGCGCCGCGCCTGCGCGCGGGTAAGCCCCTCATGCAGTTCGATCGCCTCGCAAATCTGCTCCCCGACCGAGTAGAGCGGGTTGAGCGCGGTCATCGGCTCCTGGAAGATCATCGCGATCTCCCGGCCACGCACCCCGCGCATCTGCCGCTCGCTGCACGCGAGCAGATTCTGCCCGCCGAAGCGCACCTCGCCGCCGTAGTGCGCGTCGGCGTTGAGTTGCAGCACGGCCAGCGCGGTGACAGTCTTGCCGGAGCCCGATTCGCCGACGATGGCGAGCTTCTCGCCCGCGGCGAGTTCGAAGTCGACGTCGTGGAGCACGCGCGTGCTGCCGCTCGCGGTGCTGAATTCGACCGAGAGATTGCGCACCGCGAGCACCGGCGTGCCCGCCACGGCGCTCGTCGGGGCGACGATGGGCGGCGGATGTCCGGCCATCGCCGCCTCAGCCCTTGCGCGTGTCGAGCGCGTCACGCAACGCCTCGCCCACGAAAATGAGCAGCAGCAGGGTGGCGACCAGCACCCCGAAGGTCCCCAGCGAGATCCACCACGCATCCAGATTCGCCTTGCCCTGTGCGAGCAGTTCACCGAGGCTCGGCGTCGAGGGGGGGACGCCGAGACCGAGGAAGTCCAGGCTGGTCAACGCGACGATCGCGGCACTCATGCGAAAGGGCAGGAACGCGATCACCGGGGTGAGCGAGTTGGGCAGCAGATGACGCCAGATGATCGTGCGGTTGGCGAGCCCCAGCGCGCGGGCGGCGGTCACATACTCGAGGGTGCGGTTGCGCAGGAACTCGGCGCGGGTGTAGTCGGACAGCCCCATCCAGCCGAACAGCGACAGGATCGCCAGCAGGATCCAGATGCTCGGCTCGAACACCGAGGCGAGAATCAGCAGCAGGTAGAGCTCGGGAATCGATCCCCAGACCTCGATGAAGCGCTGGAAACCCAGATCGACGCGACCGCCGAAGTAACCCTGCAGCGCGCCCGTGAGCACGCCAATCGCCAGCCCCAGCACGGTGAGCGCGAGCCCGAAGAGCACCGAGATGCGGAAACCGTAGAGGAGTCGCGCGAGCACGTCGCGCCCCCGATCGTCGGTGCCGAACAGGTTCTCGCGCGACGGGGGGGCCGGGTTCGGGCTGGGCGCGAAGTAGTTGATCGTGTCGAAGCGGTAATGATTCGGCGGGTAGACGGCCCAGTTGCCGGGCCGCGCAAACTGCTCGCGGATGAAGGGGTCGTGATAGTCGGTCAATGTGCGGAAGTCGCCGCCGAAGGTCGTCTCCGGGTAGTCGCGCAGCAGCGGCGCGTAGAACTCACCCTCATAGCGCACCAGAATCGGCCGGTCGTTCGAGAGGATTTCGGCGAACAGGCTGGTGCCGAAAACGACGATGAAGATCCACAGGCTCACAAAGCCGCGCCGGTTCGCCCGGAAGCGCCGCCAGGCGCGCTGCCCCGGCGAGAGCGAGGACCCTCGCGCGCTCACGACACGGCCCCGAACTTCACGCGCGGATCCACCCACGTGTAGGCGAGATCGGTCACCAGCTTGGTGAGCAGGCCGATGAGCGAGAACACGTAGAGCGAGCCCATGACAACCGGGTAGTCGCGCCGGATGATCGCCTCGTAGGACAGCAGGCCCAGCCCGTCGAGCGAAAAGAGGGTCTCGATGAGCAGCGACCCGGTGAAGAACGCCCCGACGAAGGCCGCCGGGAAACCGGTGACCAGCGGGATCAGCGCGTTGCGAAAGATGTGCTTGTAGAACACCGTGCGCTGGGACAGGCCCTTCGCGCGGGCGGTCAGCACGTACTGCTTGCGGATCTCCTCGAGAAAGGTGTTCTTCGTGAGCATCGTGGTCACCGCGAAGCTGCCCACCACCAGGCAGGTCAGCGGCAGCGTCAGATGCCAGAAATAGTCGAGCACCTTGCCGATCAGCGAGAGCTCGGCAAATCCGTCCGAAGTCAGCCCTCGCAGCGGGAACACCTGCAAAAAGGTGCCGCCACCCAGCAGCACGAGCAGCGCCACCCCGAGCACGAAGCCGGGGATCGCATAGCCGGTCAGGATCGCGCTGCTGGTCCACAGGTCGAAGCGCGAACCGTCGCGCACCGCCTTGGCAATACCCAGCGGAATCGAGACCAGGTAGGTCAGCAGAAAGCTCCAGATCCCGAGACTCATCGAAACGGGGAGCTTGGAGATGATCAGTTCCCAGACGCTCTTGTGATGGAAGTAGCTGGTGCCCAGATCGAAACGCGCGTAGCGCTGGAGCATGTCCCAGAAGCGCTCGTGCGCGGGCTTGTCGAAACCGTAGAGCTTGCGGATCTCCTGGAGTTTCTCCGGATCCACGCCCTGCGCACCCCGATAGCCCGACGCCGTCGCGACGACCTCGCCCGACCCACCGCGGCCCCGCAGTTCCTGAACCAGTTGTTCGACCGGCCCGCCGGGAACGAACTGGATGACCGCGAACGCGACCAGCAGGATCCCGAACAGCGTCGGGATCATCAGCGCGAGGCGTTTGACGATGTACGCGATCATTTCGTGCGCGCCGCCGCGACGGCAGGGATGAAGTTGCGCTCGATCACCGCGGCGCCACTCCGGGCCGCATCCACCAGGTCTTGACCATCCAGGCGGCCGCGCCGTAGTACAGCGGGAGCTTCTCCGGGTAGGCGAGCCCGCGCCAATAGGCCACGCGGTGCGTCGTCGAGTAGAAGTGCGGCACCAGATAGTAGCCGTGGCGCAGCACCCGGTCGAGCGCGCGCGCGGCGGCGACCAGTTCGGCTCGGGTCCGGCTTTCGAGCAGCCGCGCGATCAAGGTGTCGACCGCCGGATCGCGCACGCCCGCGACGTTCTCGGAGCCGGTCTCGGTGGCCGCGTGCGCGCTGAACCGGTCGAGCAGTTCGTTGCCCGGCGTCTGGCTCGCCCCGTAGGCATGCACCACGACGTCGAAGTCGAAGGCGTCGATGCGCTTCTGGTAGAGCGCGAGATCGGTGACGCGCAGTCGCGCGCGAATCCCCAGTTTCTCGAGATTGCGCGCCCAGGGCTCCGCGACCCGTTCGAAGGCCTTCGAGTAGTTGAGGATCTCGAATTCGAAGGGCGCGCCCGCGGCGTTGCGCAATATGCCGTCATCGGCCACGCGCCACCCGGCCTGCTGCAGCAGTTCGCGCGCCTGGCGCAGGTTGGCGCGCAGGCTGTGAGGCGGCACCGTGTCGGCGGGCAGCGGCGCTTCCCCGAACACCGCCGGGTCGAGCTTCGCGCGCAGCGGCTCGAGCAGCGCGAGCTCCGCCTCGGACGGCAGGCCCTTCGCCTCCATTTCGCTGTTGGTGAAGTAGCTGCGGCTGCGCACGTACTGGCCGTAGAAGATCTGCCGGTTCATCCACTCGAAGTCGAACGCCAGCCCGAGGGCCTGTCGCACGCGCCGATCGGCAAATTGCGCCCGGCGCGTGTTCAGCGCAAAGCCCTGCAGCCCGGCGCCGTTGGAGTGCTTGAATTCGCGCTTGACCAGCTCGCCGCTCGCGTAGCGCCGGCCGGTATGCCCGCGTGCCCAGTTGCGCGCCGAGTTCTCGGCGATCCAGTCGAAGACGCCCGCCTTGAAGCCTTCGAGCCGCGCCGTCTCGTCGCGGAAGTACTTGTAGGTGATCCAGTCGAAATTGAACATGCCGCGGCGCGTCGGGAGATCGCGCGCCCAGTATTGCGGGTTGCGCCGGAAGCGGATCGAGCGGCCCAGATCGAAGCGCTCGACGCGATATGGTCCGCTGGTAATGGGCTCGTCGAGCACCACCTCGTTGAACGGACGCGGCGCGCCCCACTTGTGCGAGAAGATGGGCAGCTGCATGCCCAGGATCAGGTGCAGTTCGTGGTTGCGGCGCTTGAACTCGAAGCGCACGGTCAGCGGGTCGACGACCACCGCACGGGCGACGTCGGCGTAGTACTGGCGCATCGCCGGGTGCCCGAGCTTGCTGGTGAGCGTGTCGAAGGAGTGCTTGACGTCCGTCGCGAGCACCGGATCGCCGTTCCAGAAGCGGGCGCGCGGGTCGATCCGGAAGGTGATGGAAAGCTCGTCCGGGGCCAGCTCCATGTCGCGGGCGATCAGCGCGTACATCGAGAAGGGCTCGTCCTCGCTCCCCTCCGCCAGCGTCTCGAACATCAGCTGTCCGAGGCCGGCCGCCGCGGTGCCCTTCAAGGTGTAGGGATTGAGCTTGTCGAAGGATCCGAACCCGTCGAGGTTGACCGAGCCCCCCTTCGGGGCGAGCGGGTTCACGTAATCGAAGTGCGTGAAGTCCGCCGGGTACTTGGGAGTGGTGCCCCAGGCGAGCGCCGGCACGGCCAGTGCGGGCTGCGGCATCGCCAGATGTAGGGCAATTGACAACACACATGCGCGGATTCCGCGCACCCGCAGCGGGCTGCGCGCCGAACCTGCACTGCGCCATGCGAGAATCCTCATTGGCTTTGATTCTAGCGGAGTGGCACTGATGGGATTCCTCGCGGGCAAACGCATCCTGATCACCGGTCTGCTGTCGACCCGCTCGATCGCTTACGGCGTGGCCAAATCGTGCCACGACCAGGGCGCAGAACTGGCATTCACCTACCAGTCGGAGCGGTTTCGCGAACGCGTGGCGGAGATGGCGGCGGGCTTCGGTTCCACGCTCGTGCTCCCCTGCGACGTCGTCGAGGACGCGCAGATCGACGCGCTCTTCGCCGCATTGGCCGAGTCGTGGGACGGGTTGGACGGGCTGGTTCACGCGATCGCCTATGCGCCGCGCGAGGCGCTTGCCGGCAAGTTTCTCGAGGGCCTGGACCGCGAGGGGTTTCGGGCCGCCCACGACATCTCTTCCTACAGCTTCGTCGCGCTCACCCGCGCGGCCCTGCCGATGATGGCCGGACGCCATGCCTCGCTGCTGACGATGAGCTATCTCGGCGCCAACATGGTGCTGCCGCACTACAACGTGATGGGGCTGGCCAAGGCGAGCCTGGAGTCGGGGGTGCGTTACCTTGCCGACAACCTCGGGCCGCAGGGAATCCGCGTCAACGGCATCTCAGCCGGGCCGATTCGCACGCTGGCGGCCGCGGGAATCAAGGATTTCGGCAAGATCTTTTCCTTTGTCGAACGCAACGCCCCGCTGCGGCGCAACGTGACGATCGACGACGTCGGCAACGTGGCGGCGTTCCTGCTCTCGGATCTCGCCGCCGGGGTCACCGGCGAGATCACCATGGTCGACGGCGGCTTCAGCCGGGTGATCGGGGGCATGGCCGAGTTGGCCTGAGACCCGCGCCGGCGAGCGCAACCCGGCGATACGCGCGCCCGGTTCGACGCCGCGCTCATTGAGCGGCGCAAGTCCGAAAGCCCACGAAAACGTCGCTGCGCTCGGGCAGGTAGAAGTTCCGGAACCGCGTATCGACCATGCCGCGCGGCGTGGCGAAGGACGCTCCACGGACCGCCCGATGCGTTCCGAACCACGGGGCCGAGTACTCCGCGTAGGGGTCCGGCGCGAAGCCGGGGTACGGCACAAAGGGCGAGGCGGTCCATTCCCAGACCCTCTCGCCCCACTCCATCTCGCCGCGCGTGCGCGCCGCGAGTTCCCACTCCTGCTCGGTGGGCAGGCGCCGCCCGGCCCAACGGCAGTAGGCATCCGCTTCGTACGCGTCGACGTGCACGACCGGCGCCTCCGGGTCGAGCAGCAGCCAGTGCTCGAAGCGCCGCGCGTACATCTCGCTGCCGATCGCACGCCAGTAACGCGGCCGCTCCCGGCCCGCTGCGCGCAGCGCCGCGAACGCGCCGGCGTCCCACCAGCGCGCATCCCGATAAGCGCCGTCATCGACGAAGGCACGAAACGCGGCATTGCTCACCGGCCGCGCCGCGATGCGAAAGGGCGCGACCCGTGCGCGGTGGAGCCACTTTTCGTTGTCGAAGCAAAAGCCTGCGCCGGGCTGCGCGCCGAACTCCACCTCGCCGCCGGCAATCGCCAGGTCTGCAGCCGGCCCGACAACGACCACGGGCGCGGGCAGCAGTGGCGCGCGAATCGAGAGCGTCTGCCAGGTGTAGGCGAGCGCCTCGACATGCATCATTTCGTGAAAGAGCGCGAGCCGGAAGAAGTACAGCCCATCGTGCGTTTCGGGCGCGCTCGCGAGCCGCGCGAGGCACGCGTCGAGCACGTCGCGCAGGTACGCTTCGGTCGCCGCGCGCCGCGGCAGCGGGATCTCCCAGCGGGTGGCGTGCGCGACCGCGGCCGAGTCGTACAGCGCATCGCTCCCGGGCAGGAGCGAGGCGTGGGGCGAGGCGCCATCGCGCGTGCGCAGGCACCAGTGCTCCTGGAACCAGGCGACGTGCCCGATCTCCCAGAGCGGCAGGTTGATCGTCTCGAGCAGCGGCACGCGCCACTGCCCTTCGTCGAGCGATTCGACCAGGCCCAGCAGTTGGGCGCGAACCGCGCCCAACGCGGCGGCCAGTTCGGAACGGTCGGCTGAGCGCACGGCTTCCTCCGTGGTCTATAGTTAGGTCGGCCCTATCCGAACCCTGCGCCGAACCCTGTGCGCCAACCGGCGCAAGCCGCAAAGCCCGTGAAGCCACATATCGTCATTATCTCCCCGGCGCTCGCCGACGCGAACAACGGCAACTGGCAGACCGCACGGCGCTGGGCGGGCTTCCTGCGCGCGCAGGCGCGCGTGACGATCGGGCGCACCTGGGACGGAACCGCGTGCGACGCGATGATCGCACTGCACGCGCGCCGCTCCGCGGATTCGATCGCGCGCTTCGCCGCGAGCGGCGCCGGCCTGGCGGTCGTGCTCACCGGCACGGATCTTTATCGGGACATCCGGGTCGACACCGCCGCGCAGCGCTCGCTGGACCTGGCCCACCGGCTGGTGGTGCTCCAGAGCGCCGGCCTCGCCGAACTCGCGCCCTTGCATCGGGCCAAGACCGCAGTGATCTACCAGTCCGCGCGTCGGCTGCGCCCGGGAAGGCCGCGGCGGCGCAGCTTCGACCTGCTGCTCGTCGCGCACCTGCGCGCGGAGAAGGATCCGCTCACGGCGGCGCGCGCGCTCGCGCGACTGGAGGACCCGACCCTGCGGCTGGTTCACGTCGGCGACACGGGTAGCGGCCCCGACACGGCAGCGCGCGATCCCGTGGGCGCCGCCTTCGTTCGCGCGGCCACGGCCGACGCCCGCATCGAATTGCGCGGCGCGCTGCCGCACGCGGCCACCCGCCAGGCGATCCGGCGCGCACGCGTGCTGCTGCTGCCCTCGCGCATGGAGGGCGGCGCCAATGTGCTCATCGAGGCGCTCATGTGCGGCGTCCCGGTGATCGCTTCGCGAATCGGCGGGTCGATCGGATTGCTCGGCGCGCACTATCCGGGTCTCTTTCCCGTCGGCGACGATGCGGCGCTCGCCGATCTGATCCGGCGTGCGCGCGACGAGCCGGGATTTCTCGACGATCTGCGTGCGCATGGCGCGCGTCATGCCCCACTCTTTGACCCTGCGCGCGAACGGGATGCGGTGCGCGCGCTCGGGCATAATTTGCTGCTTCTCGGCGCGCGCGCCGGGAGCCCGATTACCACGGAGCAGCCTCGACGATGACACCAAGCAACGATCCAGCCGGCGCCGTCCGGCTGACCTCCTTCTCGCACGGCGGCGGCTGCGGCTGCAAGATCGCCCCGGGCGTGCTCGCCGAGATCCTGCGCGAAACCCGCGGCCTGCCGATTCCGCCCGAGTTGCTGGTGGGGATCGAGACCGCGGACGATGCGGCGGTCTATCTTCTCAACGACGAACAGGCCTTGATCGCGACCACGGACTTCTTCATGCCGATCGTCGACGACCCTTTCGACTTCGGCCGCATCGCCGCCACCAATGCGCTCTCGGACGTCTACGCGATGGGCGGCACGCCGATCTTCGCGCTGGCCATCGTCGCGATGCCGATCGACCGCCTGCCGCTGGAGACCATTCGCCAGATCATCGAGGGCGGCAAATCGGTGTGCGCGCAGGCCGGAATCCCGATCGCGGGCGGTCACACGATCGATTCGGTCGAGCCGATCTACGGGCTGGTCGCGCTGGGGCTGGTGCACCCCAAGCGTCTGCTGAAGAACTCGAGCGCACGCGCCGGTGACCAGCTGGTGCTGGGCAAGCCGCTGGGCGTCGGCGTGCTCTCGGCAGCGCTCAAGAAGAACGAGCTCGGCGCGGCGGGCTACGCGGCGCTGATCGACAGCACCACCCAGCTCAACGTGTCGGGTCCGGCGCTCGCCGAGATCGCGGGCGTGCACGCGCTCACCGACATCACGGGCTTCGGCATCCTCGGTCACACACTCGAACTGTGCCGCGGGGCGCGGCTCGCCGCTGCGCTGCGCATGGCCGACCTGCCCTGGCTCGACGGCGTTCCGGATCTCGCCGCCCGGGGTTTCATCACGGGCGCCTCGGCGCGCAACTGGGCGGGCTTCGGCGCCGAGGTGGACCTCGCGGATTCGATCGGCGAGACGGGGCGCGCGCTGCTGACCGACCCGCAGACCTCGGGAGGGCTGCTGGTCGCCTGCACCCCGGAAGCGGTCGCAGAGGTGCTCGCCACCTTCGCGCGCGACGGCTTCGCGCACGCGCGCGTGATCGGCAGCCTCGGCGCCGGCGCGCCGCGGGTCCGCGTCGACTGAGGCGCGCCGCGCGCGGCTTCAGCGCCGCGGGCGCAGTTCGAGTCGCTCGACGGTCGCGCGATCCACTGCCGCCCGGCTGCTCACCATCGGCAGGTACTCTCCCGCCGCCCAGGGCAACGCCAGATCGCGGTACTGCGGCGAGAGCACGTGCCCGCTCTGCCCGCTCGAGATCATGAACAGCGAGCGATCCGGCTCGACGAGATCGTAGAGCGCGCGCAGGCTCGGGCCCCAGCGGTTGGCGAACGGCGCCACGGTGTCCCAGGGATTGTGCTTGCCCGCGTTCACGCTCGCGGCATCCCCGCCGGTGGGCACGCGCAGGTCGAAGACGCGTGAGAGCAGCGGATGCTTGCCGAAGGGGCGGTGCTCGGAGACTGCCACGTGCGCCTCGCCCCAGCGCCAGCGTGCCGGGTCGTCGCCGAAGCGCCCCTGCAATTCGACGAGCGTCGCCTCCAGAGAGTCGACCGCGAGCTGCGCGCAGGTCTCCACCGCCGGGGTGCGCACATCGTCGCACCAGTGCGCTTCTTCGGGCAGGGTCAGTGCGCGCAGTTGCGCGCGGTAGCGCGAGCGCTGCGCGTCGAGTTGCGCGAAGACCTGCTCACCGACCTCGTCGGCGAACATCGCGCTGCGCAGCCGGTCGATCCAGGCGATCGCGATCAACGGCTCCGCGCGCGCGGGGTCCATCCACGGGGCGCCGCGTTCGCCTTCCGCCTGCCAGGCCCGCAGCATCTCCATGGCGCGATGCCCGAGCGCGCTGCGCGGCGGCGTGTCGATCAGCACCGGCAACAGCTCCGCGACGGTGCCCGAGGCCAGGTCGGCCTGGATCGCCGCGAAGCTCGCGAGGTCGTGACGCGGCTTCGCCGCGAGCAGCTTCTGGATGCGGTCGTAACGATGGGGTTGGGAGAATTCGGCGCCGATGAAGCTCTGCGGATCGGCGCCGAGCACCTTCTGGTTGGCGGTGACGATCACGCCGTTCGCCGGGCGCACCACCCGCGGCAGCTGCTCCCAGGCAAGGTAGCCGTCCCAGTCGTAGCGCGCGTCCCAGCCCGGCGCCGGGGCGATTCCCGACAGGGCGTTGCCGGGCTTGCGCACGGGCACGCGGCCGGGAGCGACCATCGCGATCGTGCCTTCGCGATCGGCGAACACGATGTTCTGCTGCGGCGAATGGAAATCACGCAGCGCGGCATCGAAGGCGGCCCAGTCCTGCGCGCGGTTGATGCCGATCCCGGCGCTGATCGTCCGATCTCCCGGATCCAGCGCGCTCCAGCGCAGCGCGAGCACATAGCCCTTGTCCTGCCCGGCGGCCGCGAGCGCCTGCTGCGCCGGCGGAAGCACGTCCGAGAGCACCGGCCCGTGGCGCGTGCTGCGCACCGTCAGGGACACGTCACGCTGTCCGCGCACCGCGATCGTCTCGTTGCGCGTCTCGAACGAGGCCCACCCCTCGGGGGTGCGGTAGCGGGTCGCGTCGGCCGGGTCGACGCGCTCGAGGTAGAGGTCCTGGCTGTCCGGACTGGTGTTGGTGAAGCCCCACGCGGTGCGCTCGGTGCGGCCGAGCACCACGTAGGGAAGTCCGGGCAGCGTGGCGCCGATGACTTCGAGCCCCGGCGCCGAGAGGTGCGCGAGATACCACAGCGCGGGCGCGCCCAGCGCCAGGTGCGGGTCGTTGGCGAGCAGCGCCCCGCCGGTCAGGGTGTGCGAAGCGTCGAGAACCCAGTTGTTCGACCCGATTCCCTCGTTGCCGGCCGACGGAAACGCAGCCTGCAGCGTCGCGTGCAGCGCGGCGCCCAGCGCCGCGGCCGCCGCGCCCGCCGGCCCGCCCGGAGCGTCGGCGCGCGCCACGCTCCAATTCTGCGCGTACACCGCATCCCGGTCGGGAAGCTCGATCGCCGGATCGGTGTCCATCAGCTGGCCCAGCCGCTGCGAGCCCAGCTTCGGCCACAGCGCGGCGCGCAGCAACTCGGTGTTGAGGTTGGCCGAGAGATCCCACGCCATCATCGTCGCCCAGCCGATCGCGTCGACCGGCTCCCAGCGCCCGGGGCGCACCCCGAGAATCAGGAACTCGGGCGAGAGCTTCCAGGGCTTTTCGAGCGCCTGCTCAACGCCCGCATTGATGCCGTCGACATAAGCCTGCAGCACCGAGCGAGTGAGCGGGTCGAGGGCTTCCAGGACCTGCGCCGCCTGCTGTCGCACACCCAGCACGCGCAGCACCCGGTCGGTGGTGAGCGCCGCCGGACCGAGCACCTCGGCGAGCCGTCCCGCCACGATGCGGCGATTCATCTCGAGTTGCCACAGCCGGTCCTGCGCGTGCGCATGCCCGAGCGCGAAGAAGGCGTCGAGATCGTGTTCGGCGCGGATGTGGACGACGCCGTGTCGATCGCGCAGCACCTGCACCGGGGCCTTCAATCCGCTCAGTTCGACGCTTCCGGCGTGCTGCGGCAACGTCACCACGCGATAGCCGAGCAGCACGCCCACGACCAGCACGAGAATGGCCGCCACCCCCCACCCGATCCAGCGCAGCGTGGTTGCGATGCGCGACCGGCGCCTGCGCTTGCGTACCTGGGCCATCCCCGTCCCTCCCGAATGATTCCGCGCTCAGTCGGCGCGAGCGAGCATCACGGCGAACCAGCGCCGCGGATCGGTCCAGCAGCGCACGCTGCGCCAGCCGGCGCGCGTGAGCAGCGCCGCGAACTCCTTCTCGCGGTACTTGTAGGAATTCTCGGTGTGAATCCGCTCGCCGGCGGCGAACTTCCGCTCGCCCCCGGGCCACGACACGGCGAGCGGCCGCAGTGCCTCGAGATGCATCTCGATGCGGCTGTGCGCCACGTCGAAGAACGCCACGTGGCGCCAGTCGGCGATCGCGAAGTCGGCGCCCAGCAGCCGGTTGACGTGCAGGAGGATGTTGCGGTTGAACGCCGCCGTCACGCCGAGCGCGTCGTCATAGGCGGCCGCCAGCGTCGCCGAATCCTTGACGAGGTCGACCCCGATCAGCAGTTGGCCATCGGCCTCGGCGTTGGCGCGCACCCGCTCGAGGAAGGCACACGCGTCGTCGGGCGAGAAATTGCCGATGCTCGAACCCGGATACAGGAAGAGGCGGCCGTCGCGCGGCACCTCGTCGGGCAGAGACCAGCGCGTCGTGAGGTCGCAGCCGTAACCGCCGAGCGCCAGTTCGGGGTGCTCGCGGCGCAGGCGTGCGAGCGCGGCGGCGAGGAAGTCCGCGGAAATGTCGAGCGCGACGTAGCCGCGCGGCTGCAGTCGCGCAAAGAGCCGCTCGGCCTTCACGCAGTCGCCCGCGCCCAGATCCACCAGCGTGCGCTGCGTGCCGGCCAGCTCGGCCAGTGCCTCGAGGCAGGCTGCGAGGACCAGGCGTTCGGTGCGCGTCGGATAGTACTCGTCGAGCTGACAGATCGCCGCGAAGAGTGCCGAGCCGAGGCGATCGTAGAAATATTTCGGGGCGATTTGCGCCGCGGGCGCGGACAGCCCGGCCGCGAGTTCGGTGCGCGGATCCCCGGGCCAGGAAGGTTCTGTATCCTGCATCTCGACTCGTTCCCTCCTGGAGACGGCTGACGGCGCGCGAAGCCCACGAATCCTGCATGGTCGCGGCAAGCCCCCGTATGATAGTAGCCTATCCCGCAACCCATGCCAGGGGGCCATCACATGGGCATTTCGGATGTCAGTCCTGCAGGAATCACTGCGCGCACCGCGCGTTTCGCCGCACGCTGCGCAATCGCGGTGGCGGCCGCACTCGTGCTCGCGCTGCCGGCGGCGGCACAGCCCGTCTTTCGGGTGACCGCGATCCCGGACGAGGCGCCCACCGAGCTGCAGCGCAAGTTCAAGCCGCTCGGCGCGCACCTCGAAAAGGCGCTCGGGATGCGCGTGGAGTTCATTCCCGTCACCGACTACGCCGCCGCCGTCGAGGCACTGGTGAACCGCAAGGTCGAAATGGCCTGGTTCGGCGGCTTCACCTTCGTACAGGCGCGCATCCGCTCGAACGACGCGGTGATTCCGCTGGTGCAGCGCGTCGAGGACGAGAAATTCCGTTCCGTGTTCGTCACCGCCGACCCGAGCATCCAGCGCCTCGAAGACCTCAAGGGCAAGACCCTGAGCTTCGGCTCCCCCTCGTCAACCTCCGGCCACCTGATGCCGCGCTCGTTCCTGCTGCAGGCCGGGGTCGACCCGGATCGCGACCTGCGCGTCTCCTTCTCCGGCGCGCACGATGCAACCGCGCTCGCGGTGGCCGGCGGCAAGGTCACCGCCGGCGCGCTCAACATCTCCGTGTGGGAGAAGCTGCTTGCCGAGGGCCGCGTCGATGGCGCGCGGGTCCGCGTGTTCTACACGACGCCCCCCTATCACGACTACAACTGGACGGTGCACCGGGACGTCGATGCCGCCCTGCGCGCAAAGCTCCAGCAGGCTTTCGTCACGCTGACACCGGACACCGCACAGGGTCGCGAGATCCTCGAACTGCAGCGCGCGACCCGCTTCGTTCCGACCCGCGCCGAGAACTACGCGGCGATCGAGACGGCGGCCCGCAGCGCCGGCCTGCTCAAGTAGCCGCGGAATGCCCGGCGGTCTGTCCATCTCGGTGCAGCGCGCGTTCGTGCGCCACGGCGGGGCGCGCTGCGCGCTGTGCGATCTCACGCTCGACGTGGCGCCCGGCGAACAGATCGCACTGATCGGCCCGAGTGGCGCGGGCAAGACCACGCTGCTCGCGGTGATGGGCGCCGCGCAGCGACCGGAACCCGGGTCAGTGTCCATCGATGGCCACGACCCGTGGGCGCTGTCCACCGCCGCACTGCGCCGGCTGCGCCGCCGCCTGTTCATCGGCCCGCAGGCGCCGCCGCTGCCGCCGCGCCAGCGCGTCGTCCACGCGGTGCTCGCCGGACGCGTGCCGCAATGGTCGCTCGGCAAGGCGCTCGGATCGCTGGTGCACCCGGGCGAGGCGCGGCTCGCCCGTGACGCGCTCTCGACCTTCTCGCTCGAGCACAAGCTCTGGTCGCATGTCGACCGCCTCTCGGGCGGCGAGCGCCAGCGGGTGGGACTGGCGCGGGCGCTGGTGGCGCAGGCCGAGTTGCTCCTGATCGACGAACCCCTCTCGGCGCTCGACCCGGCGCTCGGACGCCAGGCGCTGCGCGCGCTGATCGATGCGGCGCGCGAGAGCGGTGCGACGCTGGTGTGCAGCCTGCACCATGTCGAATTCGCGCTGGAGAACTTCGGGCGCATCGTCGGATTGCGCGACGGCTCCGCGCTCTTCGATCGCGCCCCGGCGCAGATTTCCGCCTCCGACATCGAGCGGCTCTACCGCGACCGCGATCAGCCCGATGGGTCGCAGGATGCCGGCGACACGGCCGGCCCAGGCGAGCGCCGCGAGGCGCGGCCCGCGCGCTGCTTCTAGCGCAACCGGGGCCCGGATGACTGCGCCCAGCGAACCGAACGCACGCCCCCTTTCGCGAACGCGCGACGCGGCGGCGCTGCGCGACCCCGCGTGGCGCGCCCGGATCGCGTACACGATCCTCGCGCTGGTGCTGCTCTGGCCGATGATCGTCGCCAGCGAGTTCCGGCCGTGGACGCTCTTCGAGCCGCACTCGCTCGACGCAACGGGTCGTTTTCTCGCGAGCTTCCTGCCCCCGGCCCATGACGCGGAATTCCTCGCCCTCGTCGCGCGCGCAGTCTGGGTCACGATCGCGATCGCGACCGCGGGTCTCGCGCTCGGCTGGCTCGGGGCGGTTCCCCTCACCCTGCTCGCCACCGCGAGCCTGTCGCAATCCGCGCTGGGGCGACCGATGCTGCGCGCGCCGTCGCTCGGCCGCCAGGCGGTGCGCGCCGTACTCGTGTTCCTGCGCAGCGTTCCCGAACTGGTGTGGGCGCTGCTGTTCGTGCGCGTGGTGGGGCTCGGTCCGACCGCCGGCGTGCTGGCGATCGCGCTCACGTACTGCGGCATGCTCGGCAAGGTCTACGCCGAAATTCTCGAATCGGGGGACGCCGCGGCGACCCGCGCGCTGCTGGTCAACGGCTCCTCCCGGCTCGGCGCCTTCCTCTACGGCACGCTGCCGCAGAACGCCACCGAACTGGTCTCGTACACGGTGTTTCGCTGGGAGTGCGCGGTGCGCTCGTCGGTGATCATGGGCTTCGTCGGCGCCGGCGGGCTCGGGCAGCAGATGGACATGTCGATGAAGATGCTCGACGGCGGCGAAGTGGCGACGCTGCTGGTGATGTTCATGGTGCTGGTGGCGCTGGCCGACGGCGTGAGCCGCGTGCTGCGCGGGATGCTGGAGTCGCGATGAGCGGCGATCCCGAACAGCGCTGGGCCGGCGACGCGCCGCCGCCCGCCCACGAGTCCGCGCAACCCCCCTCGCACCTGCCCGCCGTGCTGGTGCTCGGCGCGCTCGGCGCGTTGATCGGAGCCAGCTTCTGGACGCTGGAGCTGCGCTGGGGAGACTTCCTGGCTGCGGACGCGCTGGGCAAGATGGCCGAATTCATCGCCGGCTTCTTCCCGCCGGCGGCTGACGCGCGCTTTCTGGCGCGCGTCGGCACCGCGACCGGCGAGACGCTCGCGATGTCGGCGCTGGGTACCGTGCTCGCGGTGGTGTTGGCGGTGGTGCTTGCCGTGCCGGCTTCCCGCGTGCCGACGAGCGCGGGCACGGCGCTGCTGCGTGGTACGACGCGGCTCGCGTTGAACGGGCTGCGTTCGATTCCGGAACTCGTCTGGGCCGCGATGTGGGTGATCGCCGCCGGGCTCGGCCCCTTCACCGGCACGCTGGCGCTGGCCGCGCACACGCTCGGGGTGCTGGGTCGGCTCTTTGCCGACACCTTCGAAAATCTCCCGCCCGAGCCCGCGCGCACGCTGCGCGAAAACGGCGCGCATCCGCTCGCCGCATGGCTCTACGCGACGCTGCCGCAGGCGCTGCCCCAGTTGCTCTCGTACACGCTGTATCGCTGGGAAAACAACATCCGTGCCGCGACGGTGCTCGGGGTGGTCGGCGCCGGCGGGCTCGGGCAACTGCTCTATTTTCACCTGAGCCTGTTCCAGATGCGCGAGGCGGCGACCGTGATTATCGCGATGCTGGTGCTCGTCGGGCTGGTCGACGCGGCGAGCTACTGGGCGCGCCGGCGTCTGTCGCGATGAGCGCTGCGGTCTTGAGCATTCGCGCGGTGAGCAAGCGCTACGGCGAGCGCTGGATCCTGCGCGACGCGAATCTCGAGATCGGTGCCGGAGAGCGCGTCGCGCTGCTCGGCGAGTCCGGCGCGGGCAAGTCGACGCTGCTCAACCTGATCGCCGGACTCGAAGCGCCGGACACCGGAACGATACTTGCCGCCGGCTGCACCATCGGCGCAGCCGACCCGGACGACGCCGCGACCTTCCGCCGCGAGAGACTCGGCTTCGTGTTCCAGGCATTTCATCTGCTGCCGCACCTGGATCTGATCCAGAACGTCGCGGTGCCGCTGCTGCTCATCGGCTGTCCCGCCGAGGAGGCGCGCGCGCGCAGCCAGGCCATGCTCGAACGCCTCGGGCTCGGTGAGCGCGGCGCGAGCCTGCCGCGCGAGCTCTCGGGCGGCGAGCAACAGCGCGTCGCGCTCGCCCGCGCACTGGTGCATCGACCGGCGCTGGTGCTCGCCGATGAGCCGACCGGAAACCTCGACCCGGGCACCGCCGACCGGGCGCTCAGGCTGATGGCCGAGCAGGTGCGCGAGACCGGCGCGGCGCTGCTGATGGCCACCCACTCGGAGCACGCAGCGGCAATCGCCGACACCCGCTACCGGATTGTCGACGGCTCGATCGTGCCGGCATGAGCACCGCACGCGCCCACGCGACGCTGCTGCGCTGGTTCTGGCAGGGCCATGTGCGCGCCCAGCCGGCCTCGGGGGTCGTCTCGATCGTGGCGATCGCGGTGGGCGTCGCGCTCGCCCTGGCGATCCACCTGGTGAACCGCTCGGCGCTGGCCGAATTCGGCTCGGCGCTCGCGATGGTCAACGGCGAGGCGCAGGCGCAGCTGCGCGCGGCAGTGGGGACGATCGACGAGGAGATCTTCGCGCAGGTGGCCCGCGACCCCCGCATCGAGGTGGCCAGCCCGGTGATCGAAACGGACATTTCGCTCGTTCCACCGCCGGGTGTCGCGCGCGACGCTGGCGCGAGCGCCGCCACGGCCGGTCTGCCGCGCTCGCTGCGGGTGATCGCGATCGATCCGCTGCGTGCCGCGACCGTCACGCCGGCGCTCGTCCCAATCCCCGATGCCGGGTCGGGTGGCGCCGGCGCGCTCTTTGCCGACGACGCGATCTTTCTCTCGAGCGCCGCCTCCGGCGTGCTCGGCCTGCGGGCCGGCGACACGCTGCACGCGCGCGTGGGGCTGGCGCCGGTCGACCTGCGGGTCGCGGGCCGTGTCGCGGGCGCTGCCGCCGGGCAGCGCATCGCGGTGATGGACATCGGCGCCGCGCAGTGGCGGCTGGGCTGGCTGGGACGGATCTCGCGGATCGACCTGCGGCTCGCGCGCGGCACGGATGCCGAGGTGTTGCGCGCCGACCTCGTCAAGGCGCACCCGCAGCTGGTCTGGAGCGCGCCGCGCGCCGACGAGCAGCGCATGTCGAATCTCTCGCAGGCCTACCGGGTCAACCTCAACGTGCTGGCGCTCGTGGCGCTGTTCACCGGCGCCTTCATCGTCTACACCAGCATCGGGCTGGGCGTGGTGCGCCAGCAGCGCGAGCTCGCACTGCTCGGCGTGCTGGGTGCGCCCGCACGCACGCTGTTTGCCGCCGTGCTCGGCCAGGGCCTCGTTCTGGGGCTCCTGGGTGCGGCGCTGGGCGTGGCCGGCGGGATCGCGCTGGCCACGGGCGTGCTCGCCGCCGTCGGCGGTGACCTGGGTGGGGGTTTCTTCGCGGGCAGCCGGCCGGCGCTGGCTCTCGAGCCGATCGCGATCGGCGTCTTCGCCGCGCTCGGCGTCGCAGTGGGACTGGCCGGCTCGCTGGTGCCGGCGCTGCGCATCGCGGCGATGGCGCCGGCCCGTGCGCTGCGCGCCGGCAGCGGTGAGGAAACCCTCGGGCGCGGCGCGGACCTGCGCGTGGCGCTCGCCCTGGCGCTCGCCGGCGCAGCGCTGCTCACCCTTCCGCCGCTGGGAGGACTCCCGATCGGCGCCTACGTGGCGATCGGCTGCTGGCTGATCGCCGGGATCGCCTGTGTGCGCCCGCTGGTGCGCGTGGTGGTGCGCGTGGCCGCCGGCTCCGGGCGCACGGCCTGGCGCCAACCCGCGCTCTGGCTCGCGCTCCAGCGCGTGCGCCACACCCCCGCGAGCGCCGCCGCCGCGCTGGCCGGGGTCGTCGCGAGCTTCGCGCTCGCCAGTTCGATGGCGATCATGGTGCACAGCTTTCGCGTGTCGGTGGACAACTGGCTCGACGCGGTGCTGCCCGCGGACCTCTACACGCGCACCGCCTCGGGCGCCGCGAACGCCGGACTCACGCCGGAGCTGCGCGCGCAGCTGGCCGGCGCGCCCGGGGTCGCGCGCCTGGAATTCCTGCGCGCGCTCACGCTCACCCTCGACCCGACGCGCCCCGGGATTCTGCTCCTCGCGCGCAGTCTCGACGCGCAGGCGCCCCAGCGCACCGTCCCGGTGACCGGCGCGGTGCTCGCACCGCCGCCAGGCACGGTGCCGATCTACGTCAGCGAGGCGATGGTGGATCTCTACGATTTCCGCCTGGGGCGCGAGGTGTCGCTGCCGCTGGGCGAGCCCGGGACACGTTTCTTCGTCGCCGCCGTGTGGCGCGACTACGCCCGCCAGCACGGAGCGGTGACGATCGCGCACGACGACTACCGGCGGCTCACCGGCGACGCGACCAGCAACGACGTCGCCATCTGGCTGACGCCCGGCACGGCGCCGGAAAGCGCGATCGCCGCCGTCCGGCAGATGTCGCCCGTGTTCGAGGCGCTCGACTGGCGCAGCGCCGGCGAGATCCGCGCGATCTCGCTGGGCATCTTCGACCGGAGCTTTGCCGTGAGCTACCTGCTCGTCGCCGTCGCCATCCTGGTGGGTCTCTTCGGGGTGGCCGCCGCGTACGCGGGCGAGGCGCTCGCGCGGTCCCGCGAATTCGGCATGCTGCGCCACCTCGGGGTGACCCGCGGCCAGGTTGCGCGGATCTTCGCGTTCGAGGCGGGCGCGATGGTGGCGATCGGGGTCGCGTGGGGCGCAGTGCTCGGCGCGGCCATCGCGCTGGTGCTGATCCACCGCGTCAACCCCCAGTCCTTTCACTGGACGATGGACACCACCTGGCCCTGGCCGTTGCTGGCCGGCACGGCAGCGGCACTGGTTGCCACGGGCGTCGCGGCGGCCGTGTTCGCCGCGCGTTCGGCCACTGGAGCGGCGCCGGTGCGCGCCGTGCGGGAGGACTGGTGAATCCGTCGCGACGTCGTGTGCTGCGCGTGGGCGGCGCCGCGCTGGCCGCGGGGGCGTTGCCGGGCACGGGCCGCACGCAAGCGCCAGGCGGCGACGCGCCAGCCGCCCCGAACGCCACGCTCCCTCCCCGCTACGCCGCGGTGCGTCCCGACGTGCCGCTCGTCTTCCCGCGCGACTTCGGCGCGCACCCGACGTTTCGCACCGAGTGGTGGTATGTGACCGGCTGGCTGCGTGACGCGACGCAGCGCATCGGTTTCCAGCTGACCTTCTTTCGCGCCCGCACCGCGCACGCCGAAGCCAACCCGAGCCGTTTCGCCCCGCGCCAGCTGCTGGTCGCGCACGCCGCGCTGGCGATTCCCGGACGCGGCCGGCTGCGCCACGCCCAGCGCGCCGCGCGCGCGGGCTTCGGGCTCGCCGAGGCCAGTGCCGCCGACACCGACGTGCACATCGACAACTGGTCATTGCGCCGGGGGGCTGACGACCGGTATCAGGCGCGGATCCCGACGCCGGAGTTCACGCTCGATCTGGCCTTCACGCCGCCGGGGCCGCCGCTGCCCCAGGGCGACGGCGGCTACTCGCGCAAGGGACCGCTTCCCGAACAGGCGAGCCACTACTACAGCCGTCCGCAGCTCGCCCTCGCCGGCTCGCTGCGCATTGCCGGGAACGGGGCCGACGCGCCGGCGCGCGCGGTGGACGGCGTCGCCTGGCTCGACCATGAGTGGTCCAGCGAACTGCTCGCCGCCGATGCCGTGGGTTGGGACTGGATCGGGCTGAATTTCGACGATGGCAGCGCGCTGATGGCCTTTCGGATCCGCCGTGCCGACAACTCGACGCTGTTCGCGCACGCGCGCTGGATCGGCGCCGCGGAATTGCGCGGCGCCCCTGCCGGCCCTGCCCCGACCACTCCGGAAGTCCTCTTCGAGCCCCTGCGCTCCTGGCGCTCGCCGCGCAGCGGCGCCACCTATCCCGTGGCGATGCGCGTGCGCAGCGGGGGGCGCAGCCTCGAACTGCAGCCGCTCTTTGACGACCAGGAACTCGACGCGCGCATGAGCGTGGGGACGATCTACTGGGAGGGCGCGGTCACCGTGCTCGAGAATGGCCGCGAGGTCGGCCGCGGCTACCTGGAACTGACCGGCTACGCGGGACGGCCGCCCGTCTAGGCGCCGGCAACGCATCGCGCGTCGCCTCGCGCGTCGCGGCTACGCGCCGTGCGCGACGGTTTTCAGCCGCGCCAGCAGCAGCGCCCCGCCGATGCTCGCCAGGGCACACGCAATGCCCACCGCCAGATAGCCCGAGTGCTCGTAGAGCCAGGCCGTCACCGGCGTGAAGAGCGTGACGCCGACGTAGGTGGAGCAGCTGAGCAGCGCCGTCATCACCCCGCGCAATCGGGCGACCTGTTCGGTCGCGAGCGCGGTGATCGCGGTGAAGAAGGTGCCCTGGATCAGGCCCCAGACGAGCAGCCCGGCCACGGCGGTCACCGGCAGTGCGACGAGCAGCGGCAGCGCCGCCAGCATCACCCCCAGCGCCGCCAGCGCCGCCACGCCGCTGCGCTCCTTGCCGAAACGATCGACCCAGTGCGCGTTGCGCGTCACGATCAGCAGCCCGACTCCGTAGACGGCGATCACCAGACCGGCGGGACCGGCCTCCCAGCCGTGGACCTGGCGCAGTTCGCTGCCCAGGAACGCGTACACGCCGTAGAACGCGCCCATGTTGATCAGATTGACGGTGAGCACCCGTCGCGCGCCGGCGTCGGCGAGCACCGTGCGCAGGTCCGCCCCGAGCGCCGCCACGGCGGGGCGCCCTGGCGCGGGAACGCGCGGCGGCTTGGGCGCGATGACGATCGCCACCGCGCAACCCAGCGCGGCGAACGCCAGTCCGGCGAAGGCGGTGCGCCAATCGAGCGCCTGCGCCGCGAAGGCCATGGTCGGCACCACCAGCAGGATCGCGACCGACCAGCCGCTGACGATGCGTCCCACCGCGCGGCCGCGCTGCGCGTAGCTCGACAGGTCCCCGGCGAGCGCGTAGGCGGCCGGCAGCACGGTGCCGGTGGCGGCGCCCGCGCTGGCACCCAGCATGAGCAGCGCCGCGAAACCCTGCACCTGCCCGGCGGCGAGCCACGCCAGCGCGAACACCACGAGCCCGGCGGCGATGACGCGCGCGCGCGGCAGGTGCTGCGCGCTCAGTCCGACGATCGGCGCGGCCACCGCGAGCGCCACGCTGTAGACGGTGAGCAGCAGCCCGGCCTGCCCGGGGGCGACGTCGAAGGACGCGGCGATGTCGGGGAGCAGCGGCGAGATCGCGAAGATCGTCGCGCCGACGGTGGCCACCGCCCCCATCGCCGCGCGGCTGAGCAGCGGGTAGCGGTCGATCCCGTCCGCCGTCACGGCTCCCGCCACGGAATCAGCGCACCAGCTGGTTGATCTCGATGATCGGCAGCAGCACCGCCAGCACGATCATCAGCACGATCGCGCCCATCGCCAGAATCAGCAGGG
Organism: Burkholderiaceae bacterium; assembly: GCA_024637155.1. GTDB lineage: Bacteria > Pseudomonadota > Gammaproteobacteria > Burkholderiales > Burkholderiaceae_E > JAGXFR01. Next base: position 61,737 of record JAGXFR010000026.1, read on the forward strand.
GCTCGAGCAGGCTGGTGAGCGTCAGCGCCCGGCGCTCCGTTTCCGAGGAGAGCGTCGCCGCGGCACGATCGAGCATTGGCGCCACGTCACCGGTCGCCTCGCCGCTGGCGATCATCTGGATCATCATCGGCGGGAATTCGCCCTGCGCCGCGAGCGCCCGCGACAGCGGCGCCCCCTCGCGCACGCGTTCGAGCGCGTCGAGCGCGCCCGCGCGCAAGGCCTCGTTGGTGAGGGTCTGCGCGCCCGCCTCGATCGCGCGGATCAGCGGCACGCCGGCGCCCGAGAGAATCGCCAGCGTCGAGGCGAAGCGCGCGGTGTTCATCCCGCGGATCATCCGCCCGAAGAGCGGCATGCCGAGCAGCCGCCGGTGCCAGGCGAGACGCGCCGTCGGGGCGCGCAGCGTCAGGCGAAAGGCCCCCACGGCCAGCGCCAGCGCCACGGCCAGCCACAACCCGTAGCCGCGCACGAAATCCGAAATCGCGATCATGCCCACGGTGAGCGCCGGCAGGCCCTGGCGCGTCTGTTCGAACACGCTCACCACCTGCGGCACCACGTAGGTGAGCATCGCGATGATCACCAGCAGCGCCACCACGGTGACGATCATCGGGTAGGTGAAGGCAAGGATCAGCTTCTGCGTAAGCGCGGTGCGCGTCTCGATGTAGTCGGCGAGCTTGCCCATCACCAGGCCCAGATCGCCCGACTGCTCGCCCGCTCCCACCAGTGCGCGGTAGACCTCGGGGAAATCCTGCGGATGGCGCGCCAGCGCGTGCGCGAAGGTCTGGCCGCCGACGACCTCGGCGCGCACCGCCGCGAAGCGGTCGCGCACCGCGGCGCGCTCGGCCTGCTCGATCACCGCGCCCAGCGCGCGCTCGAGCGGCACGCGCGCGAGCAGCAGGCTGGCGAGCTGACGCGTCACCATCGCCAGTTCGGAGCGACGCAGGCGTGTGCGCAATCCCGTGAGCGCTTCCGTGCCCTCGTGCACCGGCGCCACCTGCACCGGCACCAGCCCGCGCTGGCGCAGCAGGTTGCGCGCATGGCGCGGCGAGTCCGCGTCCAGCACGCCGCGCTCCAGAACGCCGGTCTCGGTCGCGGCTTCGAACTTGTATGCCGGCATCGCCGTCTCAGTCCCGCGTGACCCGGATGACCTCGTCCTCGGAGGTAATGCCGGAGGCGACCCAGCGCCTGCCGTCCGCGCGCATCGGCACCAGACCGTGCGCCAGCGCGCCGGCCCGGATCTCGGCCTCGGAGGAGCCGCGATGGATCTGTGCGCGAATCTCGTCGTCGACCGCGAGCAATTCGTAGATGCCGGTGCGCCCCTGGAAACCGGTTCGGCCGCAGGCGACGCAGCCTACCGCGCGCCAGCCACCCGCCACCGGATCCGGCTTGCGGCATTCCAGGCAGAGCTTGCGCACCAGGCGCTGCCCCGCCACGCCAACCAGCGACGAGGCCAGCAGGAACGGCTCGACGCCCATGTCGATCAGCCGCGTGACCGCCGCGACCGAATCGTTGGTGTGCAGGGTCGCGAGCACCAGGTGCCCGGTCAGCGACGCCTGCACGGCGATCTGCGCGGTTTCCAGGTCGCGGATCTCGCCGATCATGATCACGTCGGGATCCTGGCGCAGGATCGAGCGCAGCGCCCGCGCGAAGCTCATGTCGATGCGCGCGTTGACCTGCGTCTGCCCGATTCCGTCGATGTCGTATTCGATCGGATCCTCGACGGTGAGCACGTTGGTGGTCGACGTGTCGATGCGGCCCAGCGCCGCGTAGAGCGTCGTGGTCTTGCCCGATCCGGTCGGTCCGGTCACCAGCACGATCCCGTGCGGCTGGTGAACCATCACGTCAAAGCGGCGCAGCGTCTCGGTGTTCATGCCCAGGTGGGTCAGGTCGAGGCGGCCCGCTTGCTTATCGAGCAGGCGCAGCACCGCGCGCTCGCCGTGCCCGGTGGGCAGCGTCGAAACGCGCACGTCGAGCTGCTTGCCGCCGATGCGCAGCGTGATGCGCCCGTCCTGCGGCAGGCGCTTCTCGGCGATGTCGAGTATGGCCATGATCTTGATGCGCGAAATCAGCGCGGCGTGCAGTTCGCGCCGCGGGCGCACCACATCGCGCAGCGTTCCGTCGACGCGAAAGCGCACCAGCGAGTGGCCCTCGAAGGGCTCAATGTGGATGTCCGAAGCCCCGTCTCGGCTGGCCTGGGTCAGCAGCGCATTGATCATCCGGATGATCGGCGCGTCGTCCTCGGTCTCGAGCAGGTCCTCGATCTTGGGCATGTCCTGCATCAGGCGCGACAGGTCCAGATCGCTCGCCACCTCGTCGACCACCGAGGCCGCCGAGCCCTCGTGCTGGGCGTACGCGCGCGAGATCGCCGCTTCCAGCTCGAGCGCCGGCTTGACGCGCGTCACCACCCGGCGCGGGACGGTGCGCGAGAGCTCGGCGAGCGCGGCCGGCGGCGTGTTCGCGCTGATCCAGACCTCGATCGCATCGACCGAGGCAGCGGTCACCAGCAAGTGATTCGCGCGGGCGAAGCCGTAGGTGACGAAACGCGCGGGGGAAACGTGTGCCATCGCAGAGTTAAACGCCTTGGTCGGGGTACGCCTAGTTCATGTACAGGTCGGGCGGAATCGTCGGCTGCAACGGGGCCGCTCGTGCCGGCATCACCGCAGTCGTCGGCATCACCGCAGTCGTCGGAGTCGGCGCAGCCAGGGCTGGCGCCGGCTGACGCAACACGGGTGCCCCGGCCGCGCCCGCGATGCCCGCGCGCGTTCCGGGGAGAACACCCGGAATCGCCTCGATCATCGGCGGCGGCAGCACCGGCGCCCTGCCCTGCGTGCCCCCCGAAGGCCTCATCTCGATGGGTGCCTTGCCCCCGGGTGGCGCCGGCAGATCCGGCATGTCCGCGGGCGGCAGGTCCGGCAGCAGCCAGTGCGGCGCCGCGCGCGAGTCGCCGCGCAGCTGGCGGATGTAGTCATAGCGATCCGCCGTGACCGTGTAGGCGGCGTTCGCGTCGCGAATGACCACCGGGCGCAGGAACACCAGCAGGTTCGTCTTCACCCGCTTGCGCGTGTCGTAGCGGAACAGCTGGCCGAGAACGGGAATCGCGCCCAGTCCCGGGACGGCCTGCTGGCCGTCCTCGATTTTCTCCTCGATCAGGCCGCCGAGCACGACGATCTGCCCGTCGTCGACGAGCACGTGCGACTCGATCGAACGCTGCTTGGTGATGATCCCCGCAGCCAGCGACGTGTCCTGCACGCTGGATACCTCCTGGAAGATCGCCATCTTCACCGCGCCGCCTTCCGAGACCTGCGGCTTGACGCGCAGCGTGGTGCCGACGTCGCGCCGCTCGATGGTCTGGAACGGGCTCACCGAAGCGCCGCCCGTCCCCGTCGCGGTGAACTGCCCGGTGATGAACGGGACGTTCTGTCCGATGATGATCCGCGCTTCTTCGTTGTCGAGCGTCAGCAGCGTCGGGGTCGCGAGAATATTCGCGTTCGCCTGCGATTCCAGCGCGCGCGCCAGCACGCTGAGGTTGAGCACCGTGCCGATGCCCGGCAGCGTCGTCGTGCCTCGCACGATGCCCAGGTTCAGTCCCTGCCCGACGGCGCCGAGGTTCGTCGTCGCGTCGAGGATGTTGCTCCCCGCGCCCCGGCCCTGCAGGTTGGTGCCGCCGATCACGCGCGTGGAGCCTTCCGGAGCGTTGAGGAACTGCCACTGGATGCCGAGTTCAGCCGCTTTCTCGGCCGAGACTTCGACGATCAGCGACTCGATGAACACCTGCGCCCGGCGCGAATCGAGTTTCTCGATCACCGCGCGCAGATTGCGGTAGACCGGTTCCGGAGCCGTGATGATCAGCGAGTTCGTCGTCGGGTCGGCCGCGATCACCGCGCCGCCGCCGCTCACCGTCACCGGAGTGCGCGATGAGGCCTGCAGTGCCGATGCCGTCGCGCCCGTGCTGGAGCCGGCCATGGCCGGGGATTGCAGGCTCGAGCCCGAAGAAGACGGGGTGGGCGAAGCGCTCGCCGAACTGCCCCCTGCGCCGCCCAGCACCGCGCGCAGCGTCTCCACGAGCTTGATCGCCTCGGCGTTGCGCAGGTACACGACGTGCGTCTTGCCGTTGTCGTCGCCCTGCTGGTCGAGCCGCGCGATCAGCGTCTTGGCGAGGTTGACCTTCGCCACGCTCGACGAACGGATCAGGATCGAGTTCACGCGCGGATCGGCGAGCACCGTCACGCGTTGTCCGGAATCGGCTGGCGCACCCGCCGCGCCGCCGCGCGCCGACTCGTCGAGCAGCTTGGACACCGAGACGGCGACATCGGTGGCCAGCGCATGCTTGAGCGCCACCACTTCCACTTCGCTCGTCGACGGGCTGTCGATCGTCGCGATGATCCGCGCGATGCGCTGCAGGTTCGACGCGTAGTCGGTGACCACCAGCGAGTTGTTGTTCGCGTAGGCGGTGATCGTGTTGTTGGCGGTGATCAGCGGACGCAACACCGGGAGCAGGTTGGTGGCCGACTCGTAATTGATCCGGAAGATCTGGGTGACGATCTGGTCGCCGCTCGTGGGCGGGCGCTCGCCGACCGTGACCGGCCCGTACTGCAGCTTGGCGTCCGCCTCGGGAATCACCTTCCAGAAGCCGCCCGCGTCGACGATCGCGAAACCGTGCAGCCGCAGGGTGGACTGCAGCAGCGCGTAGGCCTGCTGCGGCGAAACCGGCTTCGGCGTCTCGAGGTTGATCTTGCCCACGACACGCTGGTCGATCACGAAGGTGCGATTGAGCAGGTGCCCGAAGGCGCCGACCACCGACTGGATGTCGGCGTCGCGGAAATTCAGCGTGATGGGTTTCGTGCTCGACGCCCGGGTCGGCGCAGCGGCACGCGCCTTCGCCTTCGCCGGCGCCTTGGCTTCCCCGGTCTTGCCGTGGGTCGCCGCCACCGCATGCGTGCCGGCGTCCATCGCCCAGGGAACGAAAAGCACTCCCAGAGCCACGACGCCAGCCGATGTCGCGGCCCGGAACCAACGGGGGGAACGTCCGGGGACGTGTTCGCGCTGCGTATCCACTGTCATGCTCCTGTATCTGGTCCTATTGTAATGACCGTATCGTCACCGACGCGTTTCCCGAGCAGGCTCAGGAAGGACCGAATCCGCGCTTCCTCCACCGGCTCCGCGCGTGCGACACCGCGAAAACGCAGCCCGGCACGCGCATCCCAGCTACCCGCGCCCTCGATGCGCAGCGGACCGGTCATTGTCGCCATCGTGACCGCGGTCTGGCGGCCGCTGCCGACGAGCTCGATGCGATAGCTGCCGAGCGGTCGCACTGGGCTGAGCGCCGAGGCGACATTGTCGAGCTGAATCTGCGCCCGGCCTTCAAAGCCGGCCTCGCGAAACGCCAGCCCTTCCCAGCGCAGGCCCAGCGCCGCGACCGGCCGGAAGGTGTTCCATGGCGAGCCCAGGCGCCCCAGTTCGACCGAGGGCAGCGCGAACTCTCCGGCGCTGATCCGCACCTCGCTCGGACCCCCGGCGAGACGCACCGGCTGCGCCATTCCCTCGAGTTGCAGGGTCGCGTCGACCACCCCGACGAGCAGCGGCAGCGCCCGCAGTTGCCACACCAGACGGCCCGGTATCGCCACCCCCGCGAGCACCGGCGAAGCCGGGCCGCTCGCCTGCGGGTTTGCCCGCGCCACGTCGATCAGCACGATCCGACCGCTGCCGCGCCACACCGAACCCTGCGTCTCGGCGAGGGCGATGCGCCCCAGCGTCGCGCGCCGCAGTGCCGCGTCCGCGAGGCTGGCGGGCGCCAGCGCCGCGGCGGCCAGCACGGCGCCCAAGATGCCTGCGACGGCAACGAAGATCCAGCGGCCGCTCGTCACCGCGCGCGCTCCCGGACGATGCCGCTGCACATCATGAGCGTCGCTTCCCCGTCACGGGCGCCGATCCCGGCGCGCGGCCTCGAGCGCCAAACGGGCGGTGACCAGCCCGGGCTGGAGTTCGCGGGTCACGGTGGCATCGACGACCCGCACCCGCGTCTCGCGCAGCACGGTGTCGATCCACCCGGTGAGCAGCACAAAGGGCACATCCTTCGCACGCACCTCGATGCGCTCCCCGACCAGCTGCACCTGTGCGCGCTCCGAGAGCCCGGCGCTCGCCGCCGACTGCTCGATGCGGACCCGCAACTGCTCGGGCGAGTCGGTGCCTGCCGGTGCGTTCGCAAGCCGCGCCGCCTCGGCGACCAGCACGTCCATTCGCGCGACTTGCGCGCGCAGCGCGGGAAGTTCGGCGGCGATCTGTCGTCGTCCCACGGCCGCGGGCTCGAAGAGCAGCAGATAGACCAGCGCGAGCGCGATGACGGCCGCGCCGCCCGCCACCATCCGGCGCTCGCGCGGCGCCATGCCTCGCCATCTTTGGAGCAACAGTTCGATCATGGTCCGTTCCCTACATCGCCGTGACGCTGGCCGCGAGCGAAGACTCGCGCGGCTCGTCGAACTGCAGGCGCAGCCCCACCCGGCGACATGCGTCCAGCAGATTGTCGCGCGCCGCCCGCGACTGCACCACGGCCGGACGGAATTTCACCCGCAGCGTGGCGTCGCGGTAGTCGACCGACGCGAGCGCATCGAGCGCCTGCGGGCCCAGCGCCTGGCCAAAGCGCGCCAGCAGCGGCACGAAATCCCCGGGTCCGCTCTGCCCGGCACGGGTGCGCAGCGCCGCGACCTCGCGCTGCATCTGCAGCACCGGATCGACGACCACCTGGGTATCCGGGAACGCCTGGCGGAAGTTGCGCTCGAGCGTGATGCGCAGCGCGTCGCGTTCCTGCGCGAGCTGCGCCCAGTGCAGGTTGATCCCGATCAGTCCCGCAACGACCGCCGCCGCGGCCAGCGCCGCCGGCCAGCGCCACGCGCGCCAGTCCAGATCGGAGAGCCAGCGCATGCGTCCGCGGTGCGTGCGCGCCGAGAGCAGGTCGACCGGTGCCGGTTGCGGGGCCGGCATGCCGTGCACCTTGCCGTCGAGCGTCACGCCGAGTGCGCCGAGCGCGCTCGCGACCGGTGCGTCCCAGCTTTCATCGACTGCGAAGACGACCACGCGGCGCGCGCTTTCCGCGCCCTGCGCGGCAGCGGCAAAGAGGCTTGCGATCGCCTCTTCGCGTTCGGCGCGCTCCGTGGAGGCCGGCCAGCCGATGCCGCTGCCGGGTCCGCTGCGCAACGCCAGCCCGTCGTGCAGGCACAGCAGCGACCAGCTCTCGCCGCGCGCGAGCGGCAGGGCCAGCTGCGCGGGCCACGCGGCCTGCACGCGCACGCCGCGCCGTTCGAAGGCGCCGACCACGAATTCCAGCCAGTTGCGATCGATCACCGCGATCAGTCGTTCGGCACCCGCCGCAACGCCCGGTCCGATCGCGAAGGCGCACGAGTTCGCATCCTGCAGCAGCTGATCCTCGACCAGATGCGGCAGCGCCTTGCGCAGCTTGGCGCCGGCCAGCGGCGGCACCTTGGCGCGCAGCAGCGAAACGTCGCGCGCGTCGAAGAGCAGCGTGACCGCGCGCAGTTCCGGGAGCGCGTCGATGCTGACCAGCCGGTAGTTCGGGCCCAGTTCGTCGCTGAGCAGCGCCACGAGACGCGGCTCGGTGGCGAAGGCGCGTTCGCCGACGGAGCGCGGCGGCAGCCAGATGAACGCCTCGCCCTTTCGAATGTTCGTCGCTGTCATGTCATTGTGTTTCCGTGCATTGCCCGGTAGGCGCGCTTCCCATCATTTCCGTTCAGTCGCGTCGTTGCCAGACGACATCGACCCGCTGCGCGGAGCGCTCGAGCAGCGTCTCGCTGACCGACTCGACGCGGCCGAAGCGTACCATCCCGTGCACCAGAAAGTAGCCTGATCCTACAGAAAAGAGATCCGTGCGCAGGACTGGATTCCCGTCGAACTGCGCGCGTGCGGCCTCGAGGTCGCGGTGGAAGGTCCTTTCGCGCTTGGCGACGAAGCGCCGCGCGCCCGCCAGGTCGCTGCCCGGAACCAGCGCCGCGAGCACCTCGGCAGGTGCGGTATTCACGTTGACCGTCGTCATGCGTGGCAGAAATACCACGAACGGGGCGAGCGTTTCGACGATATCCGCGTCGAAGCCGGGCAGGCCCAGCAGGTCCGCGGGGCGCATCAGCGGCAGCTCGACCGGGGGCACCCACTGTTCGGCGACCCGGTGCTGGTGGGACAGCACGACCCGCTCGGCGACCGTGTCGGCGAGCTTGGTGGGCAGCCGCAGGATCTCGAGCAGCCGGCGCAGCGCCTCGACGTGGATCTCCGAGGGCTTCCCGCCGAGTTCCAGGTTCGACAGGTTCATCCGCGACTGCGCGTCGAACATCTGGCCGGCGAGCATCGCCGAGCGCCCGTCGTCGCTCAGCGACGCGCCGGCGGTCACGGTTTCGTCGAGCTGCGTGTCGGCAACCGGCACCGCCCACGGCTCCTGCAGATGATCGGTCGCTCCGGAGCGCGCGTCGGCCAGCAGGATCACCCGCGCCCAGTCGAGCGCCGCGCGTTCGATCCAGCGCGCCTGCGCGAGCGAGAGCCGGTTTTGCACCGAGCGCACGCTCACGTGCTCCCGAAAGAACAGGCTGCTGACGATCAGCGTCACCAGCGCCACGACCAGCAGCACGCTGACGATGGCCACGCCGCGGCAGCTTCGGCGCTCGAGCGCAGGCCCCCGTATCATCTCAGTCCTTCACCGCGAAGACCCGCACCAGGCGTTCGCCCTTGTGCTGCACGATGACTTCCAGCCCGCTGACCGGTTCGGTGCCGGCGACCGGACCGCCGCCGGCGATCCAGCCGCGAAACGGCACCCAGGCGCGATACTCGAGCGACTCCACGTCCGTGAGGATCGGTTGCCAGGTCAGCGACTGCAAGGACAGGTCGACCCCCCCCTGCACGCCGGCCCGGCTCCAGGGCCCGAATCCTCTCTCGAGCACCCCGCCGCGCAAGCGGTAGATTACGCGCTGCAGTCCCAGCACGCTGCCCGCCTCGCGCAGCAGCACGAGCGAATAGCCTTCGGCATCGGATTCGCGCGCGAAGCTGATCCCGGGCTGCTGCAGCGCCATCAGCCGCACGGGCCACGTCCGGCGCAGATCGTCGTCCATCTGCGAGAAGGCCACCACGAGCGAGCGCAGCTGCTCCGAGCGCCCCGTGATGTTATCCCGACTGCGCAGCACCGATTCCAGTCCGCGCCAGCTGAGCACCGCGAGAATCGCCATCAGCGCCACCGCGACGAGCAGTTCCAGGAGCGTGAACCCCCCCGTGTGCCGCGCGGTGCCGCGCGCCTGGGCGACGCGCGTCATGGCAGGTAGGTCGCGAAACCGACGAGGCGCGCGCGGCGGTGGCCGTCGGCGCCGAACACGCTCAGTTCGACACGCCGAAACGCGGCGTTCGGTGTCGCGAAGACCTCTTCCCGGCAGCGCAGCACGACGCGCCCCTGCGCGCAGTCGAACTCGCGCTGGCCGACGTTGGGATATTCGCCCTGCACGCGGATCTGCGCGAGCCGGTTCTCGGCGCTCCACTGCGCGAGCGTGCGTTCGCGCAGCTCCGCACCGCTGCTCTGCAGCGAGGTGGTGGCCCGCGTCGCCGCCATCAATGCGACCGACGCGATGGTCAGCGCGACCAGCACCTCGATCAGCGTGAAGCCGCGGTTCACTGGAGTCCGAAGGCGCCGAGGCCGTTGGCGGCGATCGACACCGTGTTGCCGTCCCGGCTGAGGCGCAGCACGAAGGGCGCATCGACCTGCTCGCGGCCGAATTCGATCTTTGCGTCGCCGTCCGGGCGAATCACCTGCAGGAGCGTCGTGCCGCCCCAGGTGCGCTCGCGCAGGTCCCGGTCGTCCAGGATCGGCTGCCACCGCGCGCCGCGGCGGATCATGAAGCGGTAGTTCTCGTCGTCGGACTCGAAGCGAATCGGTGCGCCGCGCACCTGAGCTTCCTCGCGCGCCAGCGCGAGCAGTTGCACGAGCCGCTCCGCCTCGAAATGCAGGCCGCGGTCCGCGCTGCGCATCGAAAACCCCACCGCGCCGATGATCACGCCGACGATCACGAGTGCAACCATCAGCTCGATCAGCGTGAAGCCGGCCGATCGCCGCACCATCGCCCCTATCGGTTCAGTTGCCAGGACCCGACGTCCGCGTCCACGCCCTCGCCCCCGACCTTGCCGTCGGCGCCGTAGCTGAAGACGTCGATTTCGCCCTTCAGTCCCGGGTTCAGGTACTGGTAGGGTCGCCCCCACGGGTCCGTCGGCGTCGACTTGAGGTAGGGCTTCCAGTTGGGTGGCTCGGGCGAGACGCTTGGCCGGGTGACCAGCGCCTGCAGGCCCTGCTCGGCAGTCGGGTAGCGCTGATTGTCGAGGCGGTACGTGTCGAGCGCCTGGAGAACGCTGGCGATGTCGAAACGCGCCGCGGTGGCGCGTGCCTCGTCGGGCTTGGTCATCACGCGCGGCACGATCAGTGCCGCGAGCACTCCGAGAATCACGATCACGACCATGATTTCGATCAGCGTGAAGCCGCGCTGTGCCTTCGCCCTGCGGCGCATCGGTTTCCCCAAAGCATTTCTCCAGAACCGAGCTATGATAGCAGCGTCCCCGCAGCCCAGAATTTCAGAAACGATGCCTGCACTACGACTGGTCGATCGAAGCCGATGGGCGCCGCTGGCCGCGTCGGCGCTGGCGGCCGCCGCGCTCTGCGGCGTGCTTGCCTACTGGGCGATGGTGCTCCTTGCGCCGCGCGTCACGATCGCACCCGCCGAGACGCTCGTGGAGAGCGCAGCGCCCAGCGACCTCGGCCCCGTGCAGCGGCTCTTCGGTCAGATGGCCGGCGCGTCCGCGAGCGTCGCCGAACTGCCGCCCGCGAACGTCCAGGTCCTCGGCATCGTCTCGGGCTCGCGGCTGGGTTCGGCCATTCTCTCGGTGGACGGCAGCGCACCGCGTGCCTACGCCATCGGCGATATCGTCGCGACAGGGCTGCGGCTCGACTCGGTGAGCGCCAAGGAAGTGGTCCTCGATCGAAACGGCGTGAAGCTGCGCGCACCCGCGCCACCCACCGCGGATCTGGCGGTGCTCACACGTGGTCGGGACCCTGCCGCCACTCCCGGCGCCCCGGCCCGGCCTCCCGGCGCCCTGCCCCCGCTGATGACCCCGTACATGCCGCCACCCGGTGCCGCGCCGCCACCCGGTGCCGCGC
>JAGXFR010000027.1 GCA_024637155.1 Burkholderiaceae bacterium
CAGGTAAATTCGCGCGTGACGCGACAGCAAGCGGCCCGCGCGCGGCCGTCGTGATTTCAGGGGGGAGACATGGAACAGTTATTTCCGGTGGGCATGCAGCACTACCTCGTCGGCGGGGTGCTGCTGGGAGTTGCCGTCAGCATCGCTTTCGTGTTCGCGGGTCTGGTCACCGGCATGAGCACGGTGTTCAGTTCGACCTGGTCGTACTTCTCGCAGCTGTCGTACTTCCAACAGGAACGCTTCCTCGCCTCGCGCCAGTGGCGCCTGGTGCTCGTCGTCGGGCTCCTGCTGGGCGCGGCGCTCTACGCGTTCACGACGGGCGGATGGCAGGGCCCGGCCTTCCAGACTGCGGTGCCGTGGTGGCAACTGGGCATCGGCGGCTTCATCGCGGGCTACGGCGCGCGGATGTCCAACGGCTGCACCTCCGGGCACGGCATCTGCGGGATGGCGTCGTTGCAGATGCCCTCCATCCTCTCGGTGCTGATCTTTCTCGCGACCGCGATCGTCACGGCGAACGTGGTGCGCGCGCTGGGAGGTGCGTGATGACGCCGCGCGCATTGCTCGCCGTGCTCGTCGCCGGCATCGTGTTCGGCTACGGGCTCTCGCTCTCGACGATGGTGCGGCCCGAAGTGGTGCTGCAGTTCCTGCGCTTCGAGGATTTCGGATTGCTGCTCGTGCTCGGTGGCGCGGCTCTCGTCACCGCGCTCGTCTACGCGATCGCGCCGCGCATGATGACCCGGCCGCTGTTCGGCAAGACGTTCCACGTGCACCCATCCGCGATGAACCGCGCCACGCTGCTGGGCGCAGCGATCTTCGGCATCGGCTGGGGACTCTCGGGCGTGTGTCCCGCGCCGGCGCTGGCCGGGCTGGGCGGCGGCAACTGGGCGCTGCTCGCGGCCGCGGTCGGGATGTTCGCTGGCGCCGGGGTGCAGGGGTGGCAGGCGAGTCGCTGAGCGCGATGCACGCGGGGCCGAGCGGGGGCTGACGCTGTGTTCCAATAGGCGCCATGCCGGAAGCGCGCATTCCCAATGTGTTGACGATCGCGGGCCTCGACCCATCGGGCGGCGCCGGCATCCTCGCCGATCTGAAGACCTTTTCGGCGCTGGGCGCCTACGGGATGGCGGCGGTCGCCGCGCTGACCGCGCAGAACACGCGGGCGGTGACCGGCATCGAGAAAGTCAGCCCGCAGTTCGTGCGCCTGCAGGTGGAAACCGTTTTCGCCGACGTGCGCGTCGCGGCCGCCAAGACCGGCATGCTCGCCTCCGCGCCGATCGTCTGCGCGGTGGCTGACGTGCTGGCGCCGCGCCGCGCGGCGGGCACGCTGCCGGCGCTGGTCGTCGACCCGGTGATGATCGCCAAGAGCGGCGACGCGCTGCTCGCCGACGACGCGGTCGAAGCGCTGATCGCGCGCATGTTGCCGCTCGCCACGGTGCTCACCCCCAATCTGCCCGAAGCCGGCGTACTGCTGCGCCGCGCGGCGCCCACCGATCGCGCGACCATGATCCGCGCCGCGGAGGATCTGCGCCGATTGCTCGGCCCCGGTCGCGAGCGCTGGGTGCTCGTCAAGGGCGGGCACCTCGACGGTGATCCGCTCGACCTGCTGCACGACGGGGAACGGATGATCGAACTGCCCGGGCGGCGGATCGACACGGCGAACACCCATGGAACCGGCTGCACGCTCTCGGCGGCGATCGCGGCGCTGATCCCGCAGCGCGACGACGTCGTCGCCGCGGTGCGCGAGGCCAAGAGCTGGCTCACCGAGGCCATCCGCCGCTCCGGCGAACTGGCGGTGGGCGGCGGTCACGGCCCGGTGCATCACTTTCACGCACTGTGGGGCGCCGCGTCGGGCCATCCGCGCGGAACCGGGAACTGAGCATGCTCGAAGTCCTCGCGGCGCTCCCGCTGCTCGTCAAGGCCGCCATCCTCGGCGTCGTCGAGGGCCTGACCGAGTTCCTGCCGATCTCGAGCACCGGGCACCTGATCCTCGCCTCGAGCCTGCTCGGCTTCTCCGGCGAGAAGGAAAAGATCTTCTCCATCGCGATCCAGACCGGCGCGATCTTCGCGGTGATCTGGTACTTCCGTGCGCGCATCGCCTCGGTGACGCGCGGCCTCTTCGCGCGCCCCGGCGCGCAGCGCCGGATGGCGTGGCGCTTCGCGCGCAACATCCTCATCGCCTTCCTGCCCGCCGCCGTGCTCGGCCTGGCCTTCGCCAGCCGGATCAAGGCGTATCTGTTCAGCCCCGTGCCGGTGGCCATCGCCTTCATCGTCGGCGCGCTGGTGATCCTGTGGGTCGAGCGCAGCACGCGCCGCGCGGGCGCCGTGCCCCGCATCCGCAGCGTCGACGATCTGCAGGCCGCCGACGCGCTCAAGCTCGGCTTCGCGCAGGCCTTCGCGCTGATCCCGGGCACCAGCCGCTCGGGCGCGACGATCATCGGCGGGATGATCTTCGGGCTGTCGCGCCAGGCCGCGACCGAGTTCTCGTTTTTCCTCGCGATCCCCACGCTGATCGGCGCCGGCGTCTACGACACCTGGAAGTATCGGGCCCTGCTCGGCGCGGACGACCTGTGGCTCTTCGGGGTGGGCACCGCGTTCGCGTTCTTCAGCGCGCTCGCCTGCGTGCACTGGCTGATCCGCTACGTCGCCACCCACGACTTCGTGCCCTTCGCGTGGTACCGCATCGCCTTCGGGGTGGTGGTGCTGGGCACGGCGTGGAGCGGGCTGGTGGTGTGGGCGGCGTAAGGGCTGCGAATCGCAAGCACGAAGACCGTGTCAAGGTCTGTAACGAAGCGGTAGAGCGCGACGTAGCCGCGTGCTTCCTGCCCGATGACCAACTCGCGCTTGCCGCCCCTGACCTGGCGGCCGATGAGCGGGTGTTGAGCCAGGATCTGAATCGCGCCGATGATTTCGCGGATACGCTCCGGCGCATCGGCAACCTCGAACTGCGCCATGTGGTCCAGAAATCGCTCGAAGTCCTCGAAGACTTCCGGCGCCAGCTCGATCCGAGCCATGCGAACCGTCAGCTTCCGGGCCTGCGGGCCACCGGTTTGCGGGGTCGTTCGCCGCGTGCGCGTGCTTCGAGATACTCCCGCGCCCGATCCCAGGAAACTGTCTTCCCGGTGGCCAGAAGCTTCGCCCAACGCTCGTCCGCGACACGGTGGAACTCCTCATCGAGCTCCACTTGCTCGACGGTTCGGGCGATCGCCTCGAGCATGAACGCGTGAGGCGTCTGGCCGGTATTCTCGGCGGCGGCCGCGATGCGTGCCTTCAAGTCCTCTTCGATGCGGATGGTCGTGGTGCTCATGCGTCCCCCTGACGTGCGAAATCGACTGTAGCACTAAAGTGCTACATAGGCAAGACGAACGCTGCCTGGACTACGTCGCGCGTCATTTGACCACTCGTCCTCAGGCTGCCGCTGCAAACCTCGCCGGCTCGATGGGCTTGATCTTCCTGAGCACGGCCTTCGCGCGCTTCTCGGCTGCGTAGAGGTCGTGACTCGCCTGCAAACGCAACCAGACGTCGGCGCGTCCCCCATGCTCGACGCCGAGCCATCGTTCGAGGCGCAGCGCCATTTCCGGCGAGATTCCGGCCCGACCGTTGAGCACGCGCGACAGGGCGACGCGCGTGACGCCCAGTTCCCGCGCAGCATCCGTGACGCTCAGCCCCAGCGCGGGCAGCACGTCTTCGCGCAGCGTCTCTCCGGGGTGCGGCGGGTTGTGCATGCGGGTCATCTTCATTCCCTGCTTCAGTGATAGTCGCGATAGTCGACAACCACCGCATCGCTTTCTTCGAAACGGAAGGTCAATCGCCAGTTCCCGCTCACCGACACCGACCAGAAGCCTCCCAGGTCGCCCTTGAGCGGGTGCAAACTCCAGCCAGGCACGTTCTCATGTCCCGCGCGCTCGCCGCCTGATCCAGATGCGCGAGCTGACGTCGTAGCCGGGGGGCATGGGCCGGCTGGATGCCGGCCTTGCTGCCATTTCGGAAAAAGGCTGCGAGTCCCTTGTGTGCGAATGACCGAATCACGGCAGAGTGTATAGCGTATAGTTACAGGTTGCAAGGGGAGCGAGCGCCGGCTGCGATGTCGGCGCAGCGATGGTGGAGCTTAACGTGGCGCAACGAGTTCGGAACCTGAACCTTCGAGGGGGTGAGAATCGGCCTCGCTGCCTAGGCCGCGAGGCGGTCTCAGCGCTTTACAAACACCAGATCGCGCACCTCATGACCGAGCGTGAGGCCGCGGCGCTCGAACTTGGTGAGCGGGCGCACTGCGGGGCGTGGCGCGTAGTCTGGTGACGTGTTCGCGAGCAGCGGCTCGGCCGCGAGCACCCCGAGCATCTGCGCGGCGTAGGGTTCCCAGTCGGTGGCGCAGTTCAGGGTGCCGCCGCTCGCTAGCCGCGTGGCGAGCAGCGCGACGAAGGCCGGCTGGATCAGCCGGCGCTTGTGGTGGCGCGCCTTGGGCCACGGGTCGGGGAAGAACACGTGCACCGCGGCGAGCGCGCCGGGCGGGATCATGTCGCGCACCACTTCCACCGCGTCGTGCGCGATCACGCGCAGGTTGGTCAGCCCCTGCTCGTCAATGCGCTTGAGCAGCGCGCCCACGCCGGCCGGGTAGACCTCAACGCCGAGGAAGTTCGTCTCCGGCTGCGCCGCCGCAATCGTGGCGGTGGTCTCGCCCATGCCGCAGCCGATCTCGAGCACCACCGACGCCTCGCGTCCGAAGATCTGCGCGAAGTCCAGCGGCGCCGGCGCATAGGCCACGCCCCACACCGGCAGCAACCGTTCCCACGCCTCGCGCTGGCCGGGCGTGCGGTGCGCGCGGCGCGTTCCGAAACTGCGGATGTGGGGGTGGGCCGGGCGGGCGGCCTCATCGCCGGCGGCGGGCTTCCCCTCGTCCTCGACCATCGATCAGCCGGCGCGACCGGAGCCGATCATCCCGCCGGTGGGCGAGGAGGGCGCGGCGCTGTAGAGCTTGCGCGGCATGCGGCCCGCGAGGAAGGCTTCGCGCCCGGCCTCGACGGCCTTCTTCATCGCGCCGGCCATCGCGATGGGATCGCGCGCGGCGGCCACGGCGGTGTTCATCAGCACCGCGTCGCAGCCCAGTTCCATCGCGATCGCCGCGTCCGACGCAGTGCCCACGCCCGCGTCGACGATCACCGGCACGGTGGCCTTCTCGAGAATCAGCTGAATGTTCCAGGGATTCAGGATGCCCATCCCGGAGCCGATCAGCGAGGCGAGCGGCATCACCGCCACGCAGCCGATCTCCTCGAGCATGCGCGCCTGGATCGGGTCGTCGCTGCAGTAGACCATCACGTCGAAGCCCTCGGCCACCAGCACCTTGGCGGCGGCGAGCGTCTCGGGCATGTTCGGGTAGAGGTTGTGCGGGTCGCCGAGCACCTCGAGCTTGACCAGCGTGTGGCCGTCGAGCAGTTCGCGCGCCAGGCGCAGCGTGCGGATCGCGTCGTCGGCACTGTAGCAGCCGGCGGTGTTCGGCAGCAGCGTGAAGCGCTTGGGCGAGATGTACTCGAGCAGGCTCGGTTCGCCGGCGCTCTGGCCGATGTTGGTGCGCCGGATCGCCACGGTGACGATCTCCGCGCCGCTCGCCTCGATCGCGTCGCGGGTCTGCGCGAAGTCGCGGTACTTGCCGGTGCCGATCAGCAGCCGCGAAGCGAAGCTGCGCGTGCCGACGCGAAAGGGGTCGCTGGCGGGAGTGACGGTGGGGACGGACATCGTGGGGATCCTTGGTGGTGGCGACGCCTCAGTGCGCCGCGCCCTCGACCGTCACCGGGAAGTTCACGGAATTGGCCATGAAGCAGTTGGCGTGCGCGCGCTGGTGCAGCATCGGCAGGTGCTCGGCGTGCGCGGGGTCGACGAACTCGATCACGGGGTGCAGTTGCACTTCCAGCAGGCGCGTCTTGCCGTCGCGCACGCCCAGCGTGCCTTCGGCCCGATCCGCATAGGCGCGCACCGCGTAGCCGCGCTTGTGCGCAAGCGCCATGAAGGTCAGGAAGTGGCACTGCATCAGCGAGGCGATCATCAACGTCTCGGGGTTGGGCAGCGCGTCGTTGCCGCCGTATTGTCCCGGCGCCGAGGCGTGATAGCTGCTGGTGCCGAAGCGCACTTCGGTGGTGCGCTCGTAGGCCGCGCCGTCGACCGGAGACACCGGCTGCCCGATCCATTGCAGTTCCCCCTCGAATTTCACTTCCATCACCCGTTCTCCCTGAAAACCGTTGCCCCGCGGGAATCTCCGCGCATGCGCCGCTCAGCCGCCGCCCACTGCGACGACGATCTCGATCGAATCGGCCGCCTCGAGCCGCGCCTGCGCGTGCTGCGAGCGCGGCACGATCGCGCCGTTGCGCTCGACGGCGACGCGCTTGCCGGCGAAGCCGAGTTCCTCCACCAGTGCGGCCACCGACATCCCGACGGGAATTTCGCGGGGCTGGCCGTTGATGGTGACCTGGATCATGGGTGCGCTCGGGCGGGCGATCGAAAGCACGATTTTCGCACGAGCAGCGCGCGGCTGCGCCCGCCCGGGAATTTGGGCGGCGCGGGGCCGCGGCGCGCCTCAGCGCCCCTCGAGCAGATCCGCCACGTGCGTGCCGATCGCAAGGCACGCGGTGAGCCCCGGGGACTCGATCCCGAAGAGGTTCACCAGCCCCGCGACGCCGTGCTCGGAGGGCCCCTGGAACAGGAAATCGCGCGCCGGTTCGCCGGGCGCCTGGATCTTGGGGCGAATGCCCGAGTAGGCCGGGACGAGCGAATCATCGGGCAGTGCCGGCCAGTACTCGCGGATGGAAGCGTAGAAACCCTTGGCCCGTGCCGGGTCGACCCGGTAGTCGATCGCGTCGACCCACTCCACGTCGGGGCCGAAACGCGCCTGCCCGGCCAGGTCGAGCGTCAGGTGCACGCCCAGGCCCGCCGCTTCGGGCACCGGGTAGATCAGCCGCGAGAAAGGCGCGCGCCCGCTGAGCGCATAGTAGTTGCCCTTGGCGAGGTAGGCCGGCGGCACGCAGGCGGGGTTCAGCCCCGCGACGGCGCGCGCGAGCGCGACCGCGCCGAGACCCGCCGAATTGATCAGCGTGCGCGCGCGCAGTTCGATCGGCTCCGCGCCGCCGACCTCGAGCCGGAACGCGCCATCCTCGCGCAGCCCGGCGCGCTCGGCGTGCGCGGCCAGCAGGGGCGCGCGCAGCGCGACCAGTCCACCGGCGTTCTCCAGATCGCCCTGCAGCGCGGTCATCAGCTCGTGGCTGTCGACGATGCCGGTCGAGGGCGAGAGCACCGCCGCCACGCACGAGAGCGCCGGCTCCAGTTCGTGTGCTTCGGTGCGCCCCAGCCGCACCAGGTCGCCGACGCCGTTGCCCGCCGCGCGCGCGATCAGCGCCTCGAGATTGGCGATCTGCTCGGTGGTGGTGGCGACGATCAGCTTGCCGCAGCGCTTGTGCCCGATGCCGCGCTCTGCGCAGTATGCGTAGAGCTGTTCCTTGCCCGCCACGCACAGCCGGCCCTTGATCGAGCCCGGCGGATAGTAGAGTCCCGCGTGGATCACTTCGCTGTTGCGCGAACTGGTCTGCGTGCCGATCGCGCCTTCGGCCTCGAGCACCCACACCTCGCGGCCGCGCAGCGCGAGCTCACGCGCGACGGCAAGGCCCACCACGCCGGCGCCTACGACGACTGTGTCGACTGTCTCCATCGGCTGCAATCCGCGCTCCGCTCCGCTGCGTGGCCCCTATGATACGGGCCTGTCTCCATCGCAGTTCGCGACCCTCACGGGTGTGTCTGAAACACGGTGATAGTATTGCTTGACAATACTAATATCCCTTAGCGATACTATCGGTCATGATCGAGAGCTTCGCGGGCAAGCGAACCGCCGCGATCTTCCTGGGCCTGGAGGTGCGCGGAACGCCACGCGAGATCCAGGACACGGCGCGCCGCAAGCTGAAGATCATCGACGCTGCACCGTCCCTCGCGGCGCTGCGGGTGCCACCCGGCAACCGGCTTGAGTTCCTCAAGGGCGATCGCAAAGGGCAGTGGAGCATCCGGGTCAACGAGCAGTGGCGCATCTGCTTCCGCTGGAAGAACGGTTCCGCGCTCGAGGTGGAGATCGTCGACTATCACTGATTCCGGCAGGTCGGCAGTCAATGGAGCAGTCTGATGAGCATCGCACGCAAACAACTGAAGAACGAATCCTTCAAGGGCATCACGACCGGCCGCAGGCTCGCACCGGTGCACCCCGGCTCCGTGCTTCTCGCCGATTTCATCGAGCCGATGGGGATCACGCGCTACCGCGTGGCGAAGGCGATCGGTGTGCAGCAGCGCCGCATCGACGAGATCTGCGCCGGCGAGCGCGGCATCAGCGCCGACACCGCGGTGCGGTTGGGCCTCGCGTTGGGCATCGATCCGCAGTTCTGGCTGAATCTCCAGGCGCAGTACGACATCGAGGTGATCCAGCGCAATCAGGGCGCGCAACTTGCCGATACAGTGCGGTCGCTGGCCGCCTGAATCTGAATCAGGATGAACAGGATGCCGAAAACTGACCGAACCGAAGCCGAGGTGCTCTCCGCATTCGAGAAGGGGTGCTGAAATCAGTTGCGACGAAAGCGGAGCTGGCGCGAATCCGGGCGGCAGCGCGCGCGACCGCCATCAAGGATCGCCGGGTAAACATCCGGCTGTCCTCGGGTGACCTGCAGGACATTCAGGTGCGGGCACTCGAGGAAGGGCTGCCCTACCAGACGCTGATCGCGAGCGTGCTGCACAAGTACGTGACGGGAAAGCTCACGGAACGCGAGGAATCGGCCAAAGCTGCGGGCGGGCGAAGCCGGTCCAAGGAGTGACCCACCCCCGTTGCGGGTCCCGAAGCGAGTAGCGCCGCGAGCGCAGCAAGTCCGATGAAAATCCGCCCGTCTGCATCCCTCATCCGCATCCCTCTGTCCTCCGGCCGACCCGCAGGTGTATGCACGTTGTCGAATCCAATCCGCCCTGCGTCCGCCGCCGCGTTCATATGATACAGGGCACTCATCGGCTCGTTCGACGGCCGCCGAATCTCCGGAAGTAGTTCTTGACAGACGTAGCCTATGAGCTACACTTGTTTTGTCCGCGTTGAAAAGACCGACGTCTTTCGCGATTGGATCGACGCGCTGAGAGATCGCGCGGGACGGGCGCGGATCCTCATGCGCGTTGATCGCCTGATCCACGGGAATCCCGGTCGGCACAGAGACCTGAAGGATGGCGTTTCTGAATTGAAGATCGATTTCGGACCTGGATATCGCGTCTATTACGCGCGCCGAGGTACTCGGCTTCTGCTGCTCCTCGCGGGCGGCGACAAGTCCACGCAGCGCAAAGACATCGCGGTGGCGATGGAACTGGCCCGGGGCTTTGAGGAGTAACGAAGCATGCCAAAGAGCGCAAAGAGCGCCGCGAAGAAGCCGGTCCGCACGAGGACCACGTCGTACGACGTTGCGGAGCACCTTCGTACTCCCGATGAAATGGCTGCCTATTTCGATGCCTGGCTTGAAGAGGCGCCGAACGACGCAGCCGGTATTGCCCGGGCGCTCGGTGACATTGCCCGGGCCAAGGGAATGACCCAGGTCGCCAGGGACGCGGGCGTGAGCAGGGAGAGCCTCTATCGAGCGCTCAGCGCGGAAGGGAACCCGAGCTTCGCAACGGTATTGAAGGTGGCGACCGCGCTAGGGCTCAAGCTGCGGGCGGAGGCGGCGCTGGTGGACTAGAATACGGACCTCCTGCGGGTGTAGTTCAATGGTAGAACGGCAGCTTCCCAAGCTGCATACGAGGGTTCGATTCCCTTCACCCGCTCCAGACTTTTCCCGCCGTTTGTTGCGCGAATGGCCATGCACAACCCTCCCCACCCCGGCGAATTCATCGCTGACATCTACCTCGAGCCCAACGGGATCAGCGGCCGCGAGCTCGCGGAGAAGCTGGACGTGGCCGCCTCCACGCTGAGCCGTATTCTCAAGGGCACGAGCCGGGTGACGCCGGAGATGGCGCTCCGCCTATCCAAGGCGGTGGGCCGCTCTCCCGAGAGTTGGCTGGCGATGCAGGACGCCCATGACCTTTGGGTGGCGCGGAAACATGTCGACTTGCAGCGGGTCGGCAAGCTCAAGCTTGCCGCGGCCTGATCTGCGTGACCAGAAGATGAAACGCGCGGCGCCGCGCGCCGCCACAACCAGGAGAGAAGCAATGAGCAAGATTGGATTCGTTGGACTCGGCATCATGGGCACGCCGATGGCCGAGCACCTGATCAAGGCCGGGCACGAGGTCTTCCTGTTCAGCATCACGAGCATCCCGAAGTCCACCATCGCCGCCGGCGGCAAGGCCTGCAAGTCGAGCAAGGAAGTCGCGCAGAAGGGCGACATCATCTTCATCATGGTGCCGGACACGCCGCACGTGGCGGCGGCATTGTTCGACGACAACGGCGTCGCCGCGGGACTCTCGAAGGGGAAGATCGTGGTGGACATGAGTTCCATCTCGCCGATCGAAACGAAGGCCTTCGCGAAGCGCATTCGCGCGCTCGAGTGCGAGTACCTGGACGCGCCGGTGTCGGGCGGTCAGGTGGGCGCGGTCGCCGCTTCGCTGACGATCATGGTCGGCGGCAAGGCGAAGGTTTTCGAGAAGGTGAAGCCGCTCTTCGAACTGATGGGCAAGAACATCACGCTGGTCGGCGGCAACGGCGACGGGCAGACGGCCAAGGTGGCCAACCAGATCATCGTGGCGCTCACCATCGAGGCGGTGGGCGAAGCGCTGCTCTTCGCGTCCAAGGCGGGGGCGGACCCGGCAAAGGTGCGCCAGGCGCTGATGGGCGGATTCGCCGCTTCGCGGATTCTCGAAGTGCACGGCGAGCGCATGATCCAGCGCACCTTCAAGCCGGGCTTTCGCGTGGAACTGCACCAGAAGGACCTGAACCTCGCGCTCTCGGCCGGACGCGCGTTGGGTGTGGCGCTGCCCAACACCGCGATGGCGCAGGAGCTCTTCAACATGTGCGCGGCCCACGGCGGGCGCGAGTGGGATCACTCGGGGATGGTGCGCGCGCTGGAGATGATGTCGAACTTCGAGATCGGGCAGAAGGCCTGAGGCCCACTCAGCGCGTCGTCACCCCCGGCAGCACGCACAGCATCTCGTAGAGCAGGTTGGCGCCCAGGAGCGCGGTGTTGCCCGACGGATCGTAGGGCGGCGCGACCTCCACAAGGTCGGCGCCGATCAGGTTCAGACTGGCGCAGCCGCGCACGATCTCGAGCGCCTGGGGCACGGTGAGCCCGCCGATCTCGGGGGTGCCGGTGCCGCCGGCGAACGCGGGGTCGATGCCGTCGATGTCGAAGCTCAGGTAC